>VMFU01000001.1 GCA_007376205.1 Candidatus Peregrinibacteria bacterium Gr01-1014_25 | reverse complement strand
CGAGGTGGCGGCATCACAATCGGTAAGACCTGCACCGTTAATGCTCGTACCGACGTAGAGAGATGCGCCACTTGCGGCGCCCTCCCAGACGAGCGTTCCGGACGATGTGAGAACATCTTGGGCACGAAGGTGGGAGCCGGAGACGGTGCCAAGGACTTCGAGGCCGAGGGTGCGGTTGGTGCCGCCTGTGACAGTGATGGTGAGGGCGCCGGTCATGGTGTCGCCTGATTGGTTGACGTACCGCGCATCGAAAGCTGTCAGAAGGGAACCTGTGTTTGACCAGCTGCCATCGTTCGCATCTGTGCCGCAGCTGAAGCGGCCGGTCGTGGCGTCCCAGTTGAGCGTCTGGTTTGCGGCATCACAATCGGTAAGACCTGCACCGTTAATGCTCGTACCGACGTAGAGAGATGCGCCACTCATGGCACCCTCGACGACGAGGGTACCGGAGGACGTGAGGACATCTTGCGCACGCAGGTGGGAACCGGAGACGGTGCCGAAAGCCTCGAGGCTGACTGTACGGTTTGTACCTCCGGTCACGAGGATGGTGAGGGCGCCGGTCATGGTGTCGCCGGAGGTGTTCACGTAACGACTGTCGCCGAGGCGGAGAACACCACCGGAGAACGAGGAGGTGCCGACTTCGGGAGCGTTTGTCGTATCGGTATCGGTGCCGCAGGAGAATCTTCCCAAGGTAGCGTCCCAGAGAAGCTTGGATGTGCCAGCGACATCACAGTCCGTGAGACCGACGCCGTTGAGAGATGTACCGACGTAGAGAGATGCGCCACTTGCCGCGCCTTCGAACACAAGAGAGCCGGAGGAGCGCAGCGCAGTTTGGGCATACAGCACGCGGCCGGAGGCGGTGCCGATGATTTCGGCGGCCAGACCGGCGTCTGCGGCAACTGAACCGATATTCCCATTGGGGTTGATAACAACCGCTCCTGAAACACTGAGTTGCGAACCAGGATTGACCGTGCCGATACCCAACTTTCCGCCTGTAAGCAGCACCATTTCTGGCATGCCCCCATTCGTGCTGAATGAGAGGTATTTGTTTCCGGAGTGATAGCCGATCGTCGCATCATTGTTCGCAGCCCCGATGCGAATCGTTCCACCGGAGAGATAGAGATCCCGCCAACGAAGTGTGCTGGAGCCAAGATCGTATGTGTTGGTCTGCCAAGGGATCGCCGAACTCGCGATGCCGGCATTGAAGAACAACCTGTCTGTCACCAATTGGCCCAACGTGATGGTGCTCCCTCGCAGTGTGACGTCGCCATTCACCATGAGGGTGCCGGACGATGTGAGATTTTTCTCGGCGTGAATAATATTCCCTGACATCGTCTGGAGGACATTCAACCCAAGGTATCCTGAAGTAAGGTTGATCGTCAGCGCTCCGGTCATGGAGTCACCGGAGGTATTGACGTAACGCGAGTCACCAAGCCGGAGAACACCTCCGGAGAAGGAGGAGGTACCGACTTCGGGAGCGTTTGTCGTATCGGTATCAGTGCCACAGGAGAATCGTCCCGTAGTGGCGTCCCAGAGGAGCTTACTGGTACCGGCGACATCGCAATCGGTGAGGCCGGCGCCGTTGAGAGAGGTTGCAACATACAAACTTGCGCCAGAGGCTGCGCCCTCCCAGACGAGCGTTCCCGAAGACGTCAGGACATCTTGCGCGCGAAGATGCGAACCGGAGACGGTACCAAAGGCCTCGAGGCTTACCGTGCGATTGGTTCCACCCGTCACAAGAATTGTAAGCGCTCCCGTCATCGTATCCCCTGCGACATTCACGTAGCGGGAATCGCCGAGCCGCAGCACGCCACCGGAGAAGGATGATGTTCCAACCTCGGGCGAACCCGCGCTGTTCTGGTCGGTACCACAGGAGAATCTTCCCGCAGTGGCGTCCCAGAGGAGCTTGGATGTGCCAGCGACATCACAGTCCGTGAGACCGGCTCCGTTGAGGGAGGTGGCGACGTAGAGGGAGGCGCCGGACATGGCACCTTCGACGACGAGAGTGCCGGAGGACGTGAGGACATCTTGGGCACGAAGGTGTGAACCGGAGATGGTGCCAAGGACTTCGAGGCCGAGGGTGCGGTTGCCTCCACCAGTGACCGTGATGGTGAGGGCACCGGTCATGGTGTCACCCGCGGTGTTCACGTAACGACTGTCGCCGAGGCGCAGCACACCACCGGAGAAGGATGATGTGCCGACTTCGGGCGAACCCGCGCTGTTTTGGTCCGTACCGCAAGAGAAACGACCCGTCGTAGAATCCCAGAGGAGCTTGCTGGTACCGGCGACGTCACAGTCTGTCAGCCCCGCACCATTCAATGACGTCGCAACATACAAGCTTGCACCGCTTCCTGCGCCCTCGAACACGAGAGTGCCGGAGGAGGCGAGGGTGGTGCGGGCTTGGACGAGAGCGCCGGAGACGGTCTGGAATTCGAGGAGGGTGCCGGAGATTGTCGAGGAGAGGGAGAAGGCGGTTGCGGTGAGGGTGAGACCTTGGGCGGCGGTGTAGGTGGTGTCACTGTCACTGCCGCAGGAGAAACGACCTGTTGTAGCGTCCCAGGCAAGGGTCGAGGTGGCGGCGTCGCAATCCACGAGACCGGCACCTTGGACTGAAGTAGCGACGTAGAGGGAGGCGCCGGACATGGCACCTTCGACGACGAGGGTTCCCGAGGAGGCCAATGTTTTCTGCGCCCTGATAACGGCGCCGGAGATGGCGTTGAGGACGTTGAGACCGAGGGTGTTGGGATTGCCGCCCGTGACGTTGATCGTCAGCGCTCCGGTCATCGTGTCGCCGGCGGTGTTGACGTAGCGGGAGTCGCCGAGCCGCAGCACGCCACCGGAGAAGGTGATGGTGCCGACTTCGGGGGCGTTTGTGGTATCGGTATCAGTACCACAGGAGAATCGACCGGTGGTGGCGTCCCAGAGGAGCTTGGATGTTCCGGCGACGTCACAGTCCGTGAGTCCGGCGCCGTTGAGGGAGGTGGCAACGTAGAGAGAAGCACCGGAGGCAGCACCCTCCCAGACGAGCGTTCCTGACGATGTGAGGACATCTTGCGCACGCAGGTGGGAGCCGGAGACCGTTCCGAAGACTTCGAGACCAAGGGTGCGGTTGGTGCCGCCTGTGACCGTGATGGTGAGTGCGCCAGTCATGGTGTCACCGGCGACGTTCACGTAGCGGGAGTCGCCGAGAGCGAGCACGTTGCCTGAGCCGAACGTTCCCGATGACGTGCCACAAGAGAAGCGACCAGTGGTTGAATCCCACTTGAGCACTTGCGTCGAAGTATCGCAGTCGGTGAGGCCGGCACCGTTGAGAGATGTTGCAACGTACAAACTTGCGCCGCTTCCTGCGCCCTCGAAGACGAGGGTGCCGGAGGAGGCGAGGGTGGTGCGGGATTGGACGAGAGCACCGGAGACGGTCTGGAATTCGAGGAGTGTTCCGCTGATGGTGGAGGAGAGCGAGAAGGCGGTTGCGGTGAGGGTGAGACCTTGGGCGGCGGTGTAGGTGGTGTCGCTGTCACTGCCGCAGCTGAAACGACCAGTCGTGGCGTCCCAAGCGAGGGTTTGAGTTGCGGCGTCGCAATCCACGAGACCGGCACCGTTGAGGGAAGTGCCGATGTACAGGCTGGCGCCGGAGGCGGCGCCTTCCCACACGAGCGTTCCCGAAGACGTCAGGACATCTTGTGCGCGCAGGTGGGAGCCGGAGACGGTGCCAAGGACTTCAAGGCCGAGGGTACGGTTGGTACCGCCCGTGACCGTGATCGTCAGGGCCCCGGTCATGGTGTCACCCGATGTATTCACGTAACGGGGATCAGCGAGCACGAGCACGCCACCGGAGAATGACGATGTTCCCACTTCGGGAGTGCCACCGGAGTTCTGATCCGTACCGCAGGAGAATCGTCCCGTGGTCGCGTCCCAGAGGAGCTTACTGGTTCCGGCGACATCGCAATCGGTGAGGCCGGCACCGTTGAGGGAGGTGGCAACGTAGAGAGAAGCACCGGAAGCAGCACCCTCCCAGACAAGCGTCCCGGATGATGTGAGGACATCTTGAGCACGGAGGTACGAACCGGAAATGGTGCCAAGGACTTCGAGGCCGAGGGTGCGGTTGGTGCCGCCCGTGACCGTGATGGTGAGGGCGCCGGTCATGGTGTCACCGGCGACGTTCACGTAGCGGGAGTCGCCGAGACGCAGGACGCCACCGGAGAAGGTGATGGTGCCGACTTCGGGTGATCCCGCACTGTTCTGGTCGGTGCCGCAGGAGAATCTTCCCAAGGTAGCGTCCCAGAGGAGCTTGGATGTTCCGGCGACGTCACAGTCCGTAAGCCCTGCGCCGTTGAGGGAAGTGGCGACGTAGAGAGAGGCGCCGGAGGCGGCGCCTTCCCAGATGAGCGCACCGGATGTCGTGAGTGTTTGCCCTGCATGGATGATGGCCCCCGACGTTGATCCTCGCACGGTGAGAGCCGTACCTGCTGCGACGATACTCAACGCACCGGTCATATCGTCACCGGTGACATTGACGTAGCGGCTGTCACCGTCGGTTTCCGACAGACCCGTGGTCTGATTGATGATCGTCGTTGAGGTGGTGGTGCTACCTCCTCCACCTCCCCCGCCTCCGCGTCGCCGAATGATTGGTTCGCCCTCCTGTTCGCTCGATGCGTACGGCAACCGGCCGACGCCGCTGTAGGGCGGATTGTAGGCGGCGTTCTTCGGCGCACTCGGTGCTGCGCCGTGCAACAGGTCGCGCAGGGGAGACAGCAGATCGCGCCAGACGAGCTTGCCGTTCTCGCTCGTCAAAATGTACCCGTCCGCTCCGGGTCCGATCGCAACCAAGTCGCGCTGCAGAGCATCAATGTCTGCCGGGCTGCCGGGCGCCGGCTGCACCAGACGCTCCGTGCGACGCAGGGCGACGCGATCACGCAGTGCGGCCGCGGCGGGGTCGATGGGTTGCGACAGGATCCAGCTCGGTTCGGGGATGAGCGGCGCGGGCGTGAATGCCGCGGCATCATCGGCGACGAACATGACGGCATCCAGGAACGACGGCCGGTTACCAGAGGCGGGCGCGGTCGCTGTTTGCACAACACCCGCAGTTGTCGTGCTCGCGATCGCCTCGGTAGTGAGCACGCGCACGGGCAGAGGCTCGTCGACCAAGCTGCCGCGCAATGCGGCGCTGCCGCGCAGCGACACCGCGAGGAGTATCGACGCCGTTGCAGCGAATGCCCAGAGGGGCAACCCCGTCGCGTTGGCCGCTGCGGGAATCGTCGCGGCTGCAGCGGCTGTCGTCGCCTGCTGCAGCAGAGCTCTGGCCTGATGACTCGAGATGTACCGGGCGACCTGTGCACGGGAGTAGCCGGTCGCCTCCTGCAGGCATTCGCGGATGACGCCTTTCTCTTCGCGCGCGCGGCGCGCGTACGCGAGAGAATCAAGCACATGAAAAATCCAAGCTGCCCGTTCGTCTTTCGTCCCTAGCCGACACTCCGTCGCAATCCCTGCCTCGGCGAGGAGACGACGAACGTCGGCGGAGGTTGTGAGATGGATGTGCATGTGAGTGTTTTTCCCGGCGTGAGCCCAGGCTCATCGCAGGAAATCTATTTATTCTACCACAGAGAAACCCCAAAGTGAAGCGAAACCGTCGGGCTAGGTCTGGGGACTCGGTCTGTCACTGAAACCGCTGCTTTCGTGGTGCTGGTTAAAATGATTAAAACCCGCCTTCCGGGATAGTCAATCTCCATCCCCGGTCGATGCCATGACGCGCAACAAAGCCTGCGGGCACCTCCAAAGCGTAGGCTGCGGGGGCGCGCGACGGGTAGAGCGGGCAGGGATCGGCCTTGCAGGGGGTCATCGTTGTGGTTGAAACCAGCGATCCATCGGCTGTGAAGAACAGGATATCGAGGGGAATCAGTGTGTTCTTCATCCAGAATTGCTGGATGGATGCTCCTTCGGAAAACACGAAGAGCATGCCGTGATCCTCCGGCAGCGCCGCCCGTTCCATCAGACCCCGCTCCCGCTCCCGCGGTGTTCTGGCGATTTCGATGCCAATCTCTACCGTCTCACCGGGGCCAGCCAGGATAATCGTCGAGCCCTTACCCATGCGAAAATTCGGATTGGCCAGTGCAACGACAATCACGATCCCCATGGCCACACAGCAGATCCATAGGCCAACGTTGAGCACTTTCATGCGCATACATTGCGAAGCGTTGTAATGGCTCTAGCCCTATCTTTAGCCGAAAAAATGCAATGGCCGGCGACGAGATTATTCGCGCCGGCCTCGACACACAGGCGGGCGTTTTTCTCGTTGATGCCGCCATCCATCTGAATCATAAGTCCGGGCGAGCGCTTGCGGAGCAGGCGGACCTTCTCCAGAACCTCGGGCAAAAATTCCTGCCCGCCGAATCCCGGCTCTACGGACATGACCAGCACCAGATCGAGAGCTCCCACAACGTCATCAATCGCATCGATGCCGGTTTTGGGATTGACCGCGATTCCCGCCGTCGCCCCCCCCTCGCGGATGCGAGCGATCAAGACGTTGCGGTCTCGCTCCGAGCCCACGGCTTCGGCGTGGAACGTGATGTGCTTGGCACCGGCGGCGAGGCACTCGTCGATGCGGTCCGCGGGGTTGGTGACCATCAGGTGTACATCCAGCAATAGCTTCGTTTTCAGGCACCGTATGACCGGTGCACCGAAACTCAAATTGGGCACGAAATGCCCGTCCATGACGTCGATTTGCAGCCAGTCGGCGTGCTGTTCAATCGTGTCGATTTCGTCCTGCAGGCGGGCCAGATCCGCGGAGAGAATCGAAGGCGCGATGAGGACGGGACGAGGAGTCATGCGTGGGAATCAGGATTCGATATCGCGGATGCGATCGGCGTGCCGGCCGCCTTCAAACGGCGTTTTGAGAAAAACGTCGACCATCTCCTTCGCCAGTTCCGGAGCCGTAAAACGCCCGCCGATGCTCATCACGTTCGCGTCATTGTGCGCACGGGCAAGACGGGCGATTTCCGCGGAATAGCAAAGCGCTGCGCGAATCCCCTGCACCTTGTTCGCCGCCATGGCCTCGCCGTTGCCGCTCCCGCCGAAGACGATTCCCGGGCACTGCTGTTCGAGCACCGCAGCGCACCCCTTGCGAACGACCGCCGGGTAATCCACCGGCTCCTCCGAGAATGTTCCGACATCAATGACGTCGATTCCCGCCGCCGCCAGGTGCTCTTTGACCTCCTCTTTGAGGGGGTAGCCGGCGTGGTCGGCTGCCAAAACGACGCGGCGGGTGTCCATTGCGGAAAGCGTACCTATTGACGCCATAAGCGCAAGATTTTGCCGCATGAGCCTGGGCTCATGCACACGCGGGCTTGTTGGACATACCCATCCTGCTAGGCTTTCCCTGATGAAAAAGCCGCTTGTCGCCGCAAACTGGAAAATGAACCCCCCGCCCGCAGGGTGGGATGCCGCCGACTCCCCCTACCGTCCCCATGCGGCCATCGAGGTCGTGGTGTTCCCCTCGCCGGTCGACATCCCCGCGTGCGTCAGAGCGAAGATGGTGACCGGCGGACAGTACGGGCATCCCCAGCCGCATGGAGCGCACACGGGCGACGTAAGCATGGCGATGCTCAAGGAGGCCGGATGCAGCTTCGTGCTCTGCGGACACTCGGAGCGCCGGAGGGATCACGGCGAGTCCGACGCGTTCGTCGCGGAGCAGGTCGTTGCCGCTCTCGAGGCGGGACTGACGCCGGTCCTCTGCGTGGGCGAGACCGCCGAGCAGCGCGAGGCGGGGAAAGAGAAAGATGTCCTGAAGAAACAGCTCCGTGCCATTCCCGAAGGACTCTTCTCGTCACTGACCGCCGACCGCTGTCCGCCTATCCTCGCCTACGAACCCGTCTGGGCGATCGGCACCGGGAAGACGGCGACGCCGAGGCAGGCGCAGGAGATGCATGCCTACATTCGCTCGCTCCTGCCGACCGACGCGCGCGGCGCGGTACGCATTCTCTACGGAGGTTCGACGAACGCGATGAATGCGCGCGCGCTGCTTGCCGAGCCCGACATCGACGGCTTCCTTGTCGGCGGAACGTCGCTGAAACCCGCGGAATTCGCAGACATGGTCCGCATCGCCGACGCGCGGAACGCATGATGGCTCTGCTGCGAAAGCATTGGCTGGCGCTCTTGCCTGTAGCCACGTTCGTCGCCGTGACGGCGCCCTTCATGACCACGCCGCCAATCTGGGACGGTTACCAATACTTCTCCTGCCTGCTCAACGCGACAGGCGGACGGTTCGTTATGGAGAAATTCCTGTGCTACGGCCACCCGTCGCTTCTGTATATGATGCTGTTCGGCACGACGCAGTACCTCGCATATGGCTCCGTTGCTGCCGTCAATGTCTTGAGCATCGCGCTTGGCGCCGGATCGATCCTCGCCTTCTACGCCTGCACTCTTTTTCTGTTTCCGCGCAGCCGCGCGCTCGCGGCGCTGATCACCGCCCTGTACGCACTCCATCCCGTGTTCGTCGGAAATGTCGTTAATTTCAACGCCGACATGGGCATCGTCATCTTCTTCATTTTCCTGCTGTGGGCCCTGCTCTACGACGTCACGTGGGCCGCCGTGCTCTCCGGATTTTTCCTGTGTTTCACGAAGGAAACGGGCGTCGCGCTCTACGTCATGACCGTCGTGGCGTACGTGCTCTTGTTCATCACGCGCGGCGAAGGGACGCTCCGCCAGCGTCTTAACCGCCTCCGCATTCTGATTTTCCTCGTCTTCCCCGCCCTGGAATTCTTCCTCTACTTCTTCTTTCGCGCCGGCGTGCAGAACACATCGCCGATGTGGATCGGGGCGACATCCACACGGGAGATCGTTGCGGGTCTGCTGGACATCAACGTTGCCGACGCGCGATGGCTCATGACGCTCGCGGAGATTTTCCTCATGAATTTCGCGTGGATTCCGAGCGCAATCGTCCTCACCGCGGCCAGCGTGTATCTGCTGCGCTTCGCTTTCCGCCTGTCTCATCCGCCGCTGACCACACTCGTCCACGGCAAGGGCATGCTGCTGGTCATCGTCCTCGCCGTTTTCGGACTACACCTCCTGACGACGTTCAACCTCTACCACAACCCGCGTTACTGGATGCCCGTCTTCAGCCTCAACGCGCTCCTCTTCGCCGCCGCGCTCCACTACCTCGTCCCGCGCGAAACCGTGCGGATCGCCGTTGCATCCGGCGTCGTCGCTTTCTCCGTCCTCGCAATCTTCCGAAGTGTCGACCCCGTCTCTCGCGCGCTCTTCGGGATGTTTCCCTTCGGTTCCCACGCGCTGTATGCCCTGGCTCCGGCTACCCGCGATCACTGCTGCGGATACGGCCGCGACCAGATCGTCTACAACCTCGAGTACATGCGTCTCGCGGTGCTGCAAGACTACGCGCACAGACGCATACAGCCGACGGGAAATTCGATCATCGTAATACATCCCAACGCAGGCTTGGGATTTGGCGGCGCCGTCGATCCTGTGTCTTTCCGGCGCGTCTTCGCCTCCCCGTGGATAAAACCGCTCTATATGAACACCCCAACCTTCCTCGCACTGCGGGTGCTACCGGAGACCATTTTCTTCATTGAATATCCGTACGTCAACAACGCGGGGGGCATCGCGGCGCTCCGGAAAATCTACCCCTCCACCCATGAATGGGATGTGCGATCGGGAGGATACACGCTGAAAGTGTTGGAGATGAGCAGGAGAAGAAAGTGACGGTGGAGCCGCCTCGGGGATTTGAACCCCGGACCCTCGGTTTACGATACCGATGCTCTACCACTGAGCTAAGGCGGCGTAGTCCGTGCGTTCCGTGTCGCCATGGAACGGCGGGAGTGTCTACGGTTCGCCATTTTTTGTCAATTCGGTGCGTTTCGCAATTCGCTGCGCAGGCGTCTCTTGCTAGGCTGGCGCCATGCTCGATGCCGACGCGCTTTTCTGGCTCTCGCTCCGCGTCCTCAACAGGGAACGACACGAAGCGCTCATGGAAGTTTTCGGCTCGTTGAAGGAAGCCCGCCGTCACATCGGCGAGGAGATGCTGCGGGGAATGGGATGCCGCCAGGACACCATCGAGCGCGCGCTCGTTATCGCCGAGGGATTCAACGCGGCGCTCCTGATCAGACGCTGCGCGACCGTCGGGATGCAGATGCTGACGATCCATGACGATGCCTATCCCGAGCAGCTGCGGCGCATTCCCGATCCGCCCGTCTTTCTCTGTTTCATCGGCGACATCCATCTTCTGCGACAACCGTGCATTGCGCTCGTCGGCACCCGGAGCATGAGCCCGTACGGCAAGCGGGTGACGCAGACGTTCGTACCGCGGCTCGTCGCCGCCGGCGCGGTCACCGTGAGCGGCCTGGCGCTGGGCATCGACGGAGAAGTGGCCCGGGAAACCCTCTGTAGCGGCGGCAAAACCGTCGCCGTGCTGGGCAACGGCCTGCTCGACATTTTTCCGCCGTCACATAGACCGCTCTCGAGGGACATCGTGAAGGGTGGCGGATTGCTCTTGAGTGAACTGCCGCCGGACGCGTCGCCTGACACGTATACGTTCCCCGCACGCAACCGCATCATTGCCGGCGTCAGCGCGGGCACTGTCGTGCTCGAGGCGCCCGCGGGCAGCGGCGCCCTGCAAACCGCGGAATTCGCGCTCGAGGACGGCCGCGACGTCTTCGTGGTCCCCGGGCAGATTTTCGATGAGAACTACGCGGGCAGCCACGGCGTCCTCGCCAAGGGGCAAGCGCGCCTCGTCACCGCGCCCGACGACGTCCTGACCGAACTGCGCATCGTCACGCCCGCGTCACATCCCGCAACTGCCGCAGCGCCCGCGGACCCGGACCAGGCGGCGATCTGGCATACCCTCACCACCATGCCGCAACGTTTCGACGACGTGGTGGCGGCCAGCAACGTTCCCGCCCCCCGCGCAAACGCCGCGCTGACGCTCATGGAACTCGCGGGCGCCGCGCGCAACGTTGGCGAAGGGCAGTGGGTGCGGCGATGAGGCGGGTTCGCCTGGACGGCATTCGCCTCTTGCCATTCGCATCAACATCGTCTCCAGGTATTTCGCATTCCCTGGCGCTTTCCCATCGTCTGCCCCTCCATGACACTGACGCGGCTATGCCAACACCTTCCTTCACTTCCGCCGCGGCATCCGCCCCCGCCGAGCAGGAGCATGACCTGTGGGGGCCGGAACCCTCTCTGCCGTGGAACGTCCGGCGGCAACTCGTTGCGCTCCAGCAGCGCGGCATGCACGAGGACATCGAGGCGATTCTGCGCCGTCACAGCGTCCAGTGCGATATCGCCACCTGACAAAAACTCGCTGGCACCGAGCGGAACGAGCACGTAGTATGGCCCCCCATGCTGCGCTCTTCCCTCGTTGCCATCGGCATCTCCACGCTCCTCTTCTCCGCTTGCCAGACGAGCCGGACGCCGGTGTATACGACGCTCGCATCGGCCGATGCGACCGCGACGGGCGCGGTGTTCACATTGCGCAACAGGGATATCCAGATGCGCATCGCGTTCCCCAAGGGGTGGCAGCCCATGTCCGTCGAAACGGGCGACGCCATGATCGTCATGCTCGCGCCGAAAGCCGCTTTCGGCATCGCCGCGTACGTCCCCTCGATTCCATCGCAACCCACCGTCCCCATCGACGGTACGTGGCAGCGCGGCGCTCTGCGCGTCATCCGCGACTCGCTCAAGGCCAAGGCGCCGGCGGAGTACGAGTGGCTGGGGGACGAGGAAGTGCAGCTCTTCGACCGCCCCGCCATCCGCACGACCATACGGCAGAAAGACGGAACTTTCGTGCGCGACACGTATTTCCTGCGCCACAACCTCCTGTTCACCGCTTCCTTCGTGACGGAGGAAGGCGCGATGCAGACGCTCTGGCCCGCGGCGGAGAAAGCGCTGCGGACGATGCAATTCTCCGGCGGCGCTTCGGAACCGGACATCGCATCCGGGGCGGTGATGATGGATGTGGTGCAGCCATGACGCGGGTCGTGAGGTAGACTTGGGGCGATGGAGCACAAACTCCTGTCGCGCATATCGACTCTCGCGCGGCGCAAGCAGCGCCGTGAAGTGCAGATGCTCCTGCTGCAACTCGACGAGCACCCCATCGCCCAGCTCCTCGAGCGCCTCTCGCTCCCCACCGCGCGGTGGTGTTTTCTGCTGTTGCCGCCCGAGGTGCAGTCCGACATCGCCTTGCATCTCTCGCCGCATGCCCGCGCGACAATCCTCCCCACATTGCCCGACGACGTGCTCTCGCGTTTCCTGCATTTCTCCTCCGAGGACGACGCGACCGACCTGCTCCAAGCCCTGCCCGAGCGGCTCCGCGGCAAGGTGCTCGCAGGCATGCGGCCCGAGAAGCGCAAGAAGATCGACAAGCTCCTGACGTTCGGCGCGGAAACGGCCGGCGGACTCATGGACCTGCACTTCCTGACCGTCGACGCGGACACGACCGTGCATCACGCGCTGCGTTCGCTCCACGCGCACACCAGCGGCCACGGCCAGTCGCCGATGCTTATCGCCGCGGACAGCCACGGCCACGTCGCCGGTTATCTCCCGCACCGCACGCTCCTCTTCGCCCATCCCAAACGCCGCGTCCGCGACCTGTTGCAAACGGTCCCCATCGTGCATCACGCGCTCGACCGCGAGCACGTGCTCGCGCAGATCAGCCGGAGCAAGAGCAATATCGTCTGCGTGGTCGACGATCGGCAGCGCCCCATCGGCGTCATCCAACTGGCCGACCTGCTCGGCGTCGCCAGCGCCGAGGCGACCGAGGACGTCTTCCGTTTCGCGGGCGTCGACGCGGAGGAGCAGCCTCTCGATTCAGTTTGGATGAAGGTGCAGCATCGCTACGCGTGGCTTCTCGTGAACCTCGGCACGGCGTTCCTCGCCGCCTCCGTCGTCGCTCTCTTCCAGAACACGATCACGCGGCTGGCGATTCTCGCGGTGTACATGCCGATCGTCGCGGGGCAAGGAGGAAATGCTGCGACGCAGGCGCTCGCGGTGGTGGTTCGCGGTCTGGCTGTCGGCGATCTGCGCTGGCAGCAAGCGCGTCACATTATCGCCCGCGAATCGCTCGCCGGGATGCTCAACGGCATCCTCACGGGATTCGTCGCGGGCTCCGTCGCCGTCGCGGTCGGCGGTCCGCCGCTCCTGGGCGTCGTGCTGGGCAGCGCGATGATCATCAACCTCCTCGTCGCGGGTTTCTTCGGGGCCCTCGTCCCCCTCATCCTCAAATGGTCGGGGATTGATCCCGCGGTCGCCAGCAGCATCTTCGTAACCACGGCGACGGACGTCTTCGGCTTTCTCGCCTTCCTGGGCCTCGGCAGCGTGCTGCTGTGATAGCGGGCCACGAATCGCAGGCGTCGTCAGTTGCCTCCTTCCCCGGACTGCGTAGCATGTATGGGTTATCCTTTTTCCTCTCTTCGCTATGCGCAAAGCTCTGATCGCGGCGATCGCCGCACTCCTGTCCGTCAGCATCGCCCTCCCCGCCTTCGCCGACGAATCCTCTTCCTCAACGAGTTCATCGTCTTCGACGTCCAGCGTGTCGTCGACGTCGTCAACCTCGTCGGTGTCTTCCACGTCATCGACGTCGTCCGTCTCGACCTCGTCGACCAGCAGCTCTTCCTCGAAGCCGAAGGGGATGGAGCACGGGAAAATGAAGGGACTGAAAAAAGACAAGAAGCAGGGCAAGACCGTCGATGCGGCCTGCATGTCCGCTGCCGTAACGGCACGCGAGGATGCTTTGATCGCCGCAGTCCAGGCACGCAAGACCGCTCTTATCGCCGCATGGGCGATGACGGACAAAGCCGAACGCAAGAAGGCGATCCACAATGCATGGATGGCATTCAAAGATGCGAAGCACGCGGCATGGAAAACCTTCAAGCTAGCGGCAAAGGCCTGCGGCCAGAACCCTTCCGAGGAATCCGAGGGCGAATCGCTGTAAGATTTCCTGCCGTCCAACGTCAAGAACTGGAAGAGCCCCTGCACCAGGGGCTCTTCTTTTTGTGCGAAGGCATGATATTGCGATTTTCCGCGATTTACGCTATTATTTAGAGGAAGAATTTTCCTCTCCCTGATCCACAATCCATGGACGCAACACTCCTCCTCACTACCCCGGAACAGAAGCTGTTTTCGGCGCTACCGGAGAACCTGCGCGAAGGGTGGACGGTTCGTGAAGAATCCACCGATGCGTTCGAGACCGACGAGCAGCTGCATATCCGCGCGGGCATGGCGGAACTGCACCGGTGGCCCGCGCTCAAGCCGCTCATGGAACAGATCGTGCAAGGCAAGGAGCTGACGGCGGACCAGGTGAAGGATGTGCCCGAAGAGGCGCTCCCCGAGCTTCTGTTCACGATCGGCGCGCGCGGCATCGCGATGCTGATGGTGGCGCTGCTGTCCCAGGCGAAGACCGACGAGGACATCCAGGCCATCGCTGCCTTCGGCCATTTGCGCCACGACATTCTCGAAACAAATGCTTCCATTTCCTACGCCTGACCATGACCTCTACCGCGCCGCAAGAAAACGTTCCTCCGATCAAGTCGCACGCGGAGCTGGATCATTACATGCTGGAAAAGTATGGCGAGGAAAAATTTGCCCTCATTAAGGAATCTGTAAAAAATCAGAAAACCGCGATGCAAAATTCGAAACTCAACCCCGAAGCGGTGCGCTTCTACACAACGCACCTGCAGGAGCTTGACCGCAAGGGCGAGGTGCACAAGAAGTGGTACCAGAAGCTCTGGGGCGGCGTGAAGGAAACAGTGAAGGCGCCGTTCCGCGCGGTGGGCTGGGCCTTTCGCAAGCATCCGATCCTGACGACGTTGGGTCTGACGATCCTGGCAATCGTCGGCGGCGCGTACATGACCGGCAATCTCGAAGCGCTCCTCTCCCGCATCGGCGTTGCCCACCTCGATGCCGCGAGTAAAGCGGCGGCGCCCGGAGGCGCGATCATGGGCGGAACAACGAATCCCGAATTCCTCGTCCCCCCGATCGATAAGGCCCCGCTCTAAGCATCCCTTTTCCAAACATACATATGTCGCCGGAAAAACCCCCCGAGCGCCGCGAAGAGGCCCCTGCCGCTTCGCCTCTCGACCGCGTCGCGCAGATCATCGGTGAGCGCAAGCCGCTCGACCCGCGTAAGTGGGATGAGAAGGAACTGAACGCCCGCAAGGTGGAGATCGCGAAACACGATGAGAAGGGCACGCTGACACTCCGGGACATCCTGCAGTACCGCACCCTCGCGCACCGCGTGCAGGCGGCCCGCGTCCTGCGGTCACGCAACTGGGAAGCGGATAAGCTGCAACCCGCCGAACGTCGAGAGGTCCTCGTGGCGCACGTCAACGTCACGGCGCTGGAGCTGATCGAGACTGCCGTCAGCCGGTACATGGACATGCAACGGCAGTACGAAGCACAGAAGAGTATCTGCCAGCAGTTGGGCATCCCCATCGACCCGAAAATGGATGTCGCCATCGCGGCGAATCAGGAGGAGATGATCGTCGCGGCAAAGGAGATGATCGCATTCCAGAAGAATGTGAACCGCACGGGCCAGCCCGGCATGGAGCGCCCGGGGCACCTGCTCGATGTCCTGCGTTCGCGCGACGGACGGAATTTCCTGGGCCGTTTCCTGCAAGGCAAGGACCCCACGGGCAAGAATCCCGAGGGCATCGTTCCCGCGTACCTGGGCACGCTCACGCTGCTGAAGGCCGAGTATCACCACTACTACGAACGGGCCAAGAGCGATAAGAGTCCCATCAACGAGATCAACAAGCGTCTCGCGGATGCGAACGAAAAATTGAAGGGAACGCAGTACTGGAATCCGCAGCAGCAGAAGGTGATCATTCCTGTGGGACTGCTCGACGGCAAAGATGACGCCGCGCGCGCCGTGTTTGGGAAGGCTGGCGTCAATTTTGATCAGTACATCGCCGACGCGAAGATGGTTGGCGAACTTCAGAAACAGAACAAACTGGACTCCGTCCGCGACATCTTCAAACAGAAGGGTGGAGAGAGCATCGCCCGCCTCGCATCGCTCAACAAGACTGCCTACGACTACCAGATCGCACGCATGCGCCTGGCCACCATTCGCCACGCTTGCGACCAGGAGTACGCGCTGGACACGGACAAGGGGCCGAAGGAATTCTCCAAGGAGAGCGACCTCGACCTCGACAAGTTCGTGCGTGAGCAGCAGGAGCACGCGATGGGAACGATGGAGAAGCACTTGGACATCGTCGAGAAGGACGTGCTGAAGGTGGGCATCCTGGAACGGACGGAGAAGACCTGGAACCAACGCGGACGTATGGTTGTCACCAGGATCACGGATCTCATCACGAACGCGCAGACGGCGATCATCCCCGAGTTCAAGGAGAAGTGGCATCCATCGCTCGAGCCGCTTCGCGATTTGGTCAACGCGCCGTCGAAGAACGCGAAGGAACGCCTCATGGGGGACATCCCCGAGCTGATCGGCTGGCCGAAGGACGAGAAGGGCCGATACAAGGATTGGGACGAACTCACCCCCGAGGAAAAGGACCGGATGAACCAGAAGCAGGATCACGTGCAGGGAGCCATCGAGCGGTTCCAGAAGACGGGAGCTGTCGGCCGCCTGCGCGGTTCGCTGCAGCTCATCAAGACGCTGACGCAAACGCCCCGATACCGCGAGCTCTTCTCACCGCAGCGTACGCTGGCCGTCGGCAACGTTACGATCAACAACCTGCCGGAGCGGGTGACGACGCAGAACATCGACCAACTTCTCGCCAAGAACGCCACGCCGCAGCAGATCCTCGTCGCGGCGTTCGCGCAACTCGAGGAAGACTGGGGCAGCTACAGCAAGGAATACGCCATTCTGCTCCAGGACATTCACAAGGTTGTCGGCGTGCACCTCGACTGGCAGAAGGAGATGCATGAGTGGGGCGACCGTCAGGGCATGTACTGGTTGTACGTCGCCCTGGGCATCGGCGCGGGGTATGCGGCGATCAAGCTTGCACGCTGGCAGATGCGCCGTCGTGCCGCCTTGCGAGAAAAGCAGGCGCTTGAGAAGCGTTTGAGCGCATTGGAAGGCAACCAGGAGGAAGCCGCGCGCCTGCGAACGGAAATCGCCCAGCGCGACGCGGAGCTCCTAGAGGCGAATGAGAAAATAGCCGCACTGGAGAAGGAAGTCGCGGCATCGGATTCGACGGCGGCAACAAACCCCCAGGGATTCGATACGGACGTTGGGCGCCTTTCCGCGGAACTGGAAATTACCCAGGCGAAGCTCAACATCACCAAAGCGCCCCTCGCGGACCTGCAGAAGGTCGCCGCGGACTTGGACATCAAACTGGATCCGAGGGCATCCGAAGCGGACGTTCGCTCCGCGCTGGAAGCGAGAGCGGAAACCGATGCGAATCTGCGGGCGCGTCTCAAAGGCATCAAGAAATAAACACCCACTCCGCATGGCATGGGCGAAACACCTCCATCTCCCGAGCATCAGCAGTCCGTCGAACGCCGTCAGGCGGTCGCGGAGCGCTTGAAGAACATCGCGGAAGGCGAGCATCGGGAACAGATCAATCTGCTCCAGCGATTCATCGGACGCATCGCCGCCCATCAGGCGCCGTACGTGTATCCCCGGGAGCACAAAGCGACGCTCGAGAAGACGTGGCAAGCCTACCGGGCCGTTTGCCCCGAGGGCTCCGAAGAGGAGCGTTTGATCGTGCACGGCTTCGAAGTGGTGCTCGATCACCGAGATGCGCAGCGTCTGGATGCGGCCAAGGAACGTCTGGGTGTTCTCCTCGCGCATCCGGCAATGCAAGCCGCCATCGCGCATGAACGTGCCTACGAAGCGGCGACGAATGCCTCGGTGCAACGCATACAATCAGCCACCGGCGTACCCGACACCGGACGCGAGGCGATCGCGACGGCGATCACCAGACCGCCACGCAAACCCCCTGCGGGAACGCATGCCGATCTTCAGAAGGAATTCGATGCGATCAAGGAAGAGCGCCGGCGGTTCCTCTTCACGGATTTCGCCACAGCCGTCGAGGAAGATCGCCCCGCTCACAATGCGGAACTGGGGAAACGCTGGCAGGCGCATATGCAGCGCGTGGAGACGTACGAAGCGAAGTGTCGCGCCGCCGGCCGCGAGATGTTCCTGAAAACGATGAATTTCCCGACCGACGTCACGCAGGAAGAATTTCAAGAATTCATCCAATCGCTCGGCCGGCGCATCCTGCCCCCCGACCAGGCGCGTGATCCGGTACATGCGAAGAATCCCAAAGTGCTCGCGCTCTACAAGAAGCTGGAGGAGCAACGCGGCACCATTTCCCGTTCGCTGCAGGAAGCGACGCGCCGCAATTTGGAGGGCGACATCGGCAAGGACGTCGCGACGACGATCTTCGAATTCCTCGCGAACCGCGATCTCTATGAGCGCAAAGTGCTGCAGAAACCGGAGCAGGACAACGACAAATGGCTCCTGTACGCCGGTGTCGTCATCAACGAGGCCGCCGAGGAATTAGCCGAAGGATGGTTGAGTTGGGAAGCGCTCAACAAAAAAACGATCCAACAGGTACCCCTCCTTCGTCAGGTCGATGCCGCCACGCGCAAAGCGATTATCGGAGGATGGTCGAAGGCCAGCGAGATGCTCGGCAAGGCCGCGAGCGTCACGATGCTCGGCCGCATGCTGAATTTCATGACGAACAAAGTAGGCGTCGGAGGGACGTTCCTCGCCGAACTCTTCAAGGTTGAAAGCCCCGTCACGGTTCTCCTCTGGGGAATGTACCTGCACGAATCCCCGAATAAGGTGAAGGCCACGATGCAGTTTGCATCGTTCATCGCGGTCGGCAACGCGACGAGCAAATTGATGCGGCTCGGGCAGAGCGCACGATTCCTCAAGATCGTTCCGAAGAATAACGTCGCGGTCTTCGCCGCAGCGATGGCCGTCGCGTTCATCGCCGCGGACAAAATCGACCAGTTTTGCACGTGGATCGACAAGGAGATCCCCGAATCCGCAAGCAAGGACGCCGCCGGGCGAATCCTCTCGCTCATCTCCGGCGACAGCGCCATCGGCGCATTGGAGGAAATTTCGGAGCAGGTCGGCATTTCCCGCGTGGATCCCGACCGTGACTTTAAGTCCTATATGACGCGCGAGGCGAATCTGACACAGGGCGTCGGCAAGACGCTCTCCGGCGACTATTTCCATTCGATCGACGAATGGAACAAACGCGTCGACCAGGCTATCGCCGATGCAAAAGAAGCGAAGGAAAGCCCCATGCTCATCGCCCTCTGGGAGCAGCAGAAAATTTCCCCGGAGAAACTGCAGGAATGGGGCGAGGCGCAATCCGTCTACCTCCACATCCAGGTGCCGGCGCTCATCGCCCAGGAACGCGATATGGAGAAGCGGCTTCGCGCAAAGGGCGTTCTTGCGCAGGATGAAACGCTCGGCGGGGTCGCATTGGCCACGCATGATGGCGACCGCAAGCACCGCAACGATCGTACGGTGCGGTATGCCATGGGGGAGGGTCAGGGGAGCGCGGCGCTGAAGAAGGCGCGAGAATACTTTCAGAAGATGGAAAGCGCCGACCCGAAGGATCCGGTCCCGACCGATCCCGATTACCGCGCGTGGACCAGCTATCGAACGCTCCTGGGTGACATCGCGCGGGACGTCGGCCTCTACAACTACCTCGGCGTCTACAAGCGCGAGGCGTGGCTCGGCGATCTCGGGCGCTACGAGGGGCAGGAGAATGCCCCGATGACCGATACGGTGCAACGTGGCCTCGTCGCGCAGATCGGCCGCCAGATCCGGAGCAACCGCGCCACGTCACGGGACCAGTATCCCGGCATGAGCGCGGAGCAGTTCGCCGCGGAACTGGCCAAGGCCATAAAAACCCATGAGAAAGTCGGCATCGTCGGCGGCATCCTGCAGGACTTTGACGCTCTTGCGAAAGAGTACAGAGGTCCGGGCATCAACATTTTCAAGGGTGCGCAGACGATGAATGCCCCCACGCACACCGTCCGGATGGACCTCTTCATGCTGATGCAAGATTTGCATTCGGCCTCTCGCGAGCTGACGAAGGAACAAATGCAGGAATTCTTGCGCGAGGTGCAGGCGCTTGTTGTTTCACGCGAAATCATCACGTCGCAGCAGATTCGTGACATTCGGGAACGCATCAGCACGGCTCGGCTCAATAGATTATCGGGGAGGAAAATGTATCCGGCGGACAGCGACTTGCGCCAACGCCTGGGCATTAAGGATGCGCCGTTTTTCAGCCAGGGAAGCATCAGCGGGCCGATCTGGGTCCAGAAAGGGAATTTCGAGGTCGATTACCTGGCAGGTCTGGGATACAACTGGAACAAAGTGCGGAAAGACGGGTACGATATGCGGTTTGAAGATCTCGTTTTGCTCCAATCCGACGTGGACTCGCACAGCGTGCGGCTATTTTCCTTCCGTTGTCCTTCGTCCGATCGCAAGCAGTGGTCCGTGCGGACGACGGCATCCACCACGAACATCCTCTACGAAAAAGGGAACACGACGCGCACCGTCATTTCCACCAAGCCCTCGTCCGTCGCTGTTCTCTCGTATGAGGATTTCGCAAAAACCTATCCCCAACTCGTTGCCGGGCTCGACGAGCAATTCCGCCTCATCGAGGCGAGGCGATCGAAGGAGGAAGGCGAAGAGAAGTCCCTCGGCGTGAAATATGAGGAGGAGAAAGCGCAATTGAAAAAGGAGTACATCACAAAATACGAGGCCGAATGGAAAACGAAAAAAGGAGATATGAAAATGTACAAGGTACACAGGATTCCCGATCAGAAGAATCCGGGAAAGTTCATCGAATTTCCCGTGTACATGGGAACGGCCGGAGAACTTCTGGAAAAATGCACGAAGGAAACTGCCGAGATACAGCGGATCATTAGGGAGAGAAACGTCAACGTCGGGCGCGTCAGGGATGACTGGAACTTCACGATGAAATCATTCGCCGATGCGCCGTACGGATGGGAGAGGGACACCCTCAAGAAGCGCGACGAAAGCAAAGTTCTCGAGGAGCGCAAAATGCTGGAGAGCCACCTCGACATGTATCAACATCGCGAACTGATCGTTCAGGAAATGATGAACGTTTTCCGGATGCTGCGGAAATATCAGGATGCGATCATCACGGACGAAAAGGAGAAAAAACAGGAAAAGCCCGGTTGGCGCGTCTTCGATCAGCAGTACACGCCCGAGCAATTTGCGCAGTGGCTCGATTACCTGGAACAGAAAGAGGGCATCCGACTGCAGTTCAAAGATTTGATCCTCTTCGCCTGTACGTCTGAAAAGGAATCGAAGACGCGGGACGCCATGACGCAGGCACTATCGAAGAAATATCCGGAATTCATGCTCCGGCCCGCGATGTTTGCGTGGAGGATGCGCGAAAATCTCTCGCATTACCCGGAAGTCTTCACCCTGGATCTGCTGCAGAAAGCCCGCGAGCACATCGACAAGGAGGCGGGACGGGGCAACGAACTAGCCCTTAATAAGGAAGCGGAGGACCACGCCGAGACCGTCGCCCGCTGGCGGCTGCGGGTGCGCACCGCCGCGTGCCGGCAGAAATTCCTCTCGCTCGTTCCGGTCGCGCCGGGAGCCCGGGAAATGGTCTACGTCGGCCGCTATCGGGATCCGGCAGCGGGCATCGACGAAGTCATCGTCACATACCCCTACGCGTACGAGCGAGGGTGGGACGGTGCGGAGAAGGATCGCTGGGAGTCCCGCATCTATCAGCCTGAATCCGCACGCGGCCACGCATCGACCTACTACAGGTTCAGCGCGACAACCGACCTCGCAACACTTGATCTGCGCGACGTTTCTAAAGCCCCTGGCGTGGGACACTGGACGATCATCAATGACCTCCAGCATGACGGGAATACGGCCGAAGGGCATAAGCGCTTCGTGCGGACGCTCATCACCCAGCCACTGCTCAACGGCCAGACAGGCTTTGAAGATCGCCTCACGCGTCTGCTCAACCTCTTCCCCTACGAAATTCGCGATCCCGGGAGCAAGACCGGCTACAACATGAAACACAAGCTCCTCGACGCCATCAAGAAGCTGTACAGCCATATGGATGACGAAACGGTGTTTTTCAACAAACTGCTCGATACGTTGATCGAACGCAAACTCGCCGACGGCGGCATCTGCAAATCCAGCGTCGAAGCCATCGGCAAGGATATGCAGCGCCACTGGCTCCAATGGGGGTTCAAGCCCGGCGCGTGGGGCGATGAAGTGGAGACGAAAATCAAGAAGTTGTTCGATCTGTAGACAAACGTCTTGGCGGAGAAGGCCGGTCGTGCTATACTGGTGGGTTCACCAAACATCCACACCCACTCCCATGACGATCGACGCCTGCATCGCCCATGCCATCCAGACGGACCTGGACATTCTCGAGGCCCTGCCCGAAGTACAGGAAATCCCCGTCGAGGATTTGGAGATGTACATCGAGCGGTACGTGTTGAACATTCAGCGGGCGCTGGCGCGGGTCATTCAGGAACGCGGGGAGAAGTTCCTCAAGGGTAAAGACGCAGCCGGCCTGTGCGCGACATGTCTGGAAGCAGGCGTGAACCTGCCGCCGTCGGTGCTGCTCAAGATGTGCCAGACAATCATCCAGCTCACCACCCTGGACGCCGAGCTCGTGTTGGAGAGCCAGGGAACGAGTCTGTATTACGTGAAAATGGCGGTGGGGTGAGGACGAAACGTCTTCGTGGTCTCCTTGCGCCTTAGCGCTTGCTGAATTGCGGGGCTCGGCGGGCTCGCTTGAGACCCGGCTTCTTGCGCTCTTTGACGCGGGCGTCGCGGCGCAGGAACCCCGCACGCTTCAGTTCGGGGCGGTATTCGGGGTTCAGGAGCAGGAGCGCGCGGCTGATGCCGTGGCGCAGGGCGTCGGATTGGGACATTTTCCCGCCGCCGATGATCTGCGCTTCAACATCGACCTGGCTCTTGAGGCCGGCGATGGCGAGGGGGGCCAGGACGTTCTCGATCTGCACGCCCGCGAAGTACTGCGCGAGAGGCATGCCGTTGACCTGCACGGCGCCGTTGCCGTCCTGGAACAGGCGCACGCGGGCGATCGCGGTCTTGCGCTTGCCGCAGGAGTAGAAGTACGGCCGTTTGGCTGCGGAGGCACTCATCGTTTTGCGAGGGAATAGGAAGCGGGCTTCTGGGGTGCGTAGGGGTGCGCGGCGTCGGCGAAGACGTGGAGGCGTTTGAGGAGCTGGGCGCGGAGTTTGTTGCGAGGCAGCATGCCCTTCACGGCGATCTCGATGACGCGCTCGGGGTGCGACCGCATCATGTTCTCCAGCGTCGTACTCTTGAGGTGGCCCGCGTATCCCGTGTGCTTGTAGTAGGTCTTCTTCATGGGCTTGGTGCCCTGGAACGAGAGCTTGGCGATGTTCACCACGACGACGTGATCGCCGCAGAGCTGGTGCGGGCTGAAGCTCGACTTGTGCTTGCCGCGCAGGAGCTGGGCCGCAGCGACGGCGACCTTGCCGAGGACCTGCTTCTCGGCATCGATCAGATGCCACGCGGGAGCCGACGTTTTGACGGTCGTGGTTTTCATGTGCTCGCGGGGGTGGAAACTTTCTTGGCACGCTTTCCGCTGCTCGCTGCCTGCTGTCCGCTCACCTGATCCATCATCACCAGATCGACGAGTTGCGCGCCGTCACCCTTGCGCAGGCCCACGGGGACGATGCGGGTGAACCCCGAGGGGCGATGGGCATAGCGGGGGACGAAGACCTCCAGCGTCTTGCGACAGGCGTTATCATCGGTCACGACCTGCATGAGTGAGCGGATGGCCTCGCGCTTCGACGAGCGCTTCGCGAGGGCGATGAGGCGGTCCACCATCGGCTGGACGGCCTTGGCACGCTTGCGGGTGGTGCGGATGGATTCGTAGAGAAGAATGGACGTCACAAGATTTCGCGCCATCATGCGGGCCCTGTCGGGCTTTCCGGGGATGCCGATGCGGGAACGTCGGTGACGCATGGGGGGCGGGGAGGATAAGGGCCACGGCCCTTATCGGGCAAGATCACTCCTGCAAATCGTCGGAAAGAGACAAGCCGCGGCTCTGCAGGGTGCCCTTCACCTCGTCCAGCGCCTTCGCGCCGAAACCGCGGAAGTTGCTAAGCATGGACTCGGTGCACTTCGTCAGCTGCTCGATGGAGCCGACGCCGGCGTTGATGAGCGCGTTGAGGGTGCGCGGGGAGAGGTTGAGGATCTCGATCGGCGTGTACGTCTCCTTGGACGGGGCGACGGTCGTCACCTCTTCGGTAGTCGTCTGCGCGCTGGCGCGCGAGAAGTCCGCCATGAATTCCTGCTCGACGACTTTCTGATCGCTGCCGAAGTAGACGAAGTAACTCTGCAGCAGCTGGCTGGCGAACTGGACGGCTTCGTCGGCTGTGAGCGAGCCGTTGGTCTGCACTTCGAGGACGAGCTTGTCGAGGTTCGTGCGCTGCCCGACGCGTGCCGCCTGGACATCGAACCGCACCTTCTCGACGGGACTGTAGACCGCGTCGATGTGGATGAGGCCTGGCTCATGCTGCCTCTTGTTGCGCTCGACGGCGGGCTCGTAGCCGACGCCCTTCTCGACCGTCAGCTGCATCGAGACCGAGCCACCCTTCTCCAGAGTGAAGAGGACGAGATCGGGGTTGAGCACCTCAACGTCGGCGGTGGACTGGATGTCCTTGGCCGTGACGACTTTGGGGCCCTTGACCTCGAGCGTGATGACTTCCGGCTCCTTGCTGTGCTTGCGGAGCTTGAGATCCTTGAGGTTGAGCATGATATCCACCACGGATTCGCGAACGCCCTTGAGCGTCGTGTACTCGTGCTGCACGCCCTGGATGCGGATCATCGAGACGGCAGCGCCCGGGAGGCTGCTCAAGAGCGCGCGGCGCAACGCGTTGCCCAGCGTCATGCCGTAGCCCGGGGGGAGAGGCGCAATCGTGTACACCTTGTGCGTGTCGTCGCCCTTGGCGCCCTTCGCGGCTGCGAAGACGGGGAGACCGATTTCCTCCTGAATGATGTGCATACGAGGGCTGGGAAGAGGGCTAGGAAGTGACCGGATTCGGGATCAGCGGGAGTAGAACTCAACGACCTGACGCATGTCGGCCGCCTGTTCCGCGTCCTCGGGACGCGGGAGGCCGACGACCTCGACGGCGAGCTTGCCGGCGTCGACTTTGAGCCAGGCGGGAGGCATGTATTTCTCGTGCCGACGCAGGATCTCAACGAAGGCCGTGGACTGCTGGCTGCGCGGGCGCGCGGCGATGTTCTGTCCGGCGCGGACGCGGAAGGATGGGCACGTCACGCGCACGCCGTCGATCAGGAAGTGGCCGTGGCCCGCAAGCTGGCGCGCCTGGACGCGCGTGATGGCGAACCCCGCACGGTAGATGACGTTGTCGAGGCGCTGTTCGAGGAGCTGCTTCATCCGGTCGCCCGTATCGGCCTTGGTCCGCATGGCCTCGGCGTACAGACGACGAAACTGACGCTCGGACAGGCCGTACATGTCGCGCACGCGCTGCTTCTCCATGAGCTGTCGCGCGTACTCGGACTTGCGACCCAGACGTCCGCGCGGGCTCTTGCCCGGAGGGTGCGGCTTGCGCGCCAGAATCTTGTCGTACTTATCGCTGCCGTACAGGTTCATCTCCTGCCTGCGACAACGCCGTGCTTTGGGACCGGTATAACGCATGGATAGGGGTTAGATGAAGGGTTAGAGGTAGGACGGGCTAGACGCGGCGCTTGCGCGGGGGGCGGCAGCCGCCATGGGGGATGGGCGTGGTATCGATGATGGCGTCGATGTTCAGTCCCGCACCCTGTAATCCGCGGAGCGACTGCTCGCGGCCGGGACCGATGCCCTTGATCTCCACCTGGACGGACTCTATGCCGTACGGGGCGACTTTCTGGGCCGCGGTCTCGGCGGCGACTTTGGCGGCGTAGGGCGTGGACTTGCGCGTCCCCTCGAACCCCACCGATCCGGCGCTCGCCCACCCCAGGACGTTCCCCTCGAAATCTGTGATCGTCACGATCGTGTTGTTCTCGTAGGCATGGATGCACACGCGTGCCTTGGTGAGGGTGCGCTTGATTTTCTTCTTGCGAACCTTGGGACCGGTCTTGGCCGGCGGCGCGGTGGTGACGGGGGTCTCGGGCATTGTGGAGGGAATCGGGAATGGGGATTCGAACAGAGGGGTCCGACTACGTTTTTGTGAGCGTGACGCGGCCGGAGAGTCCCGTCTTGCGCTTGCCGCGCTTCGTTCGGGCGTTGCGGCGCGATGTCTGGCCGCGAACGGGGAGCTTGCGCTTGTGCCGATATCCCCTCCACGTGCCGATGTCCTGCAGGCGCTTGATGTCCATGGCGACCTTACGGACGAGCTCCCCTTCGGTCGTCTCACGTTCCATGCGGGCACGCAGACGCGCCTCTTGCTCCTCCGTCAATGTCTCGGCCTTCACATCGGGATTGATGCCGACGTCACGCAGGATGCGCTGGGACAGCGTCTGGCCGATGCCCTTGATCGATGTCAGGGCGATGACGATGCGCTTCTTGCCGGGGAGAACGATTCCAGAGATGCGGACCATGGTGGACGATGGGAGGGGGGGGAAACGGACGCTGGTCACTGACCGCTGTCCGCTGATTGCTAACCTTGGCGCTGCTTGTGCTTGGGATTCTTGCAGACGATGCGGCGGATCTTCTTGCCGCGGCGGTTGCCGCGGATGATCAGGCGGCAGTCTTTGCACATCGGCTTCACGGAGGGGCGGACTTTCATGCGGCAGGGGGAACGTCACTTGCGGGGGCTTGTGGTGCGCCTCCCGGCTGCAGGGGGAATTGATCGCTGCGGAAGCGGTAGGTGATGCGCCCCTTCTCCAGGTCATAAGGGGTCATCTCCACGCGCACGCGGTCGCCCGGGAGAATGTGCACTCTGTTGACACGCATCCGACCGGCCAGGTGACAAAGGAGCTCATGATCTTTCGCTTGCGGACTGTCGATCCGGACACGGAAGGTGGCATTCGGGTAGGTTTCCACCACGATGCCGATGAGCTCTATGACATCTTTCGCCACAAAGGCAACAGTCGGAATGCTCACAGAAGCACAAGCGCCCTGCGAGAGCCGCGGCATCCTACAGGCTTCCACAGCCCTCCTTCAAGGCTTTCACCCCCAAAAACCCGGGAAATTGTGAAAATGTATTGCAAAATATAGTTTTTATTTTATAGAAATACATTTCCTACGTCGTAGAGTGGGGTACACTCTACCAATTATGACGATTGATCCGTTTCTTATGCTTGGACTCATCGGGATGGTCTGCATCCTCTGGGCGTATATCGCTGTCCAGCGTCACCAGTGGACGCAGGATGACTTTGCCTACGACGCAGTGAACTTCGTGGGTTCGGCTCTCCTCGTAGCATCGGCTGTTGCAACGTATGCCTGGCCCTTCGCCATTCTCAACACAATCTGGGGAGCGCTCTCCCTACGGGATCTGCTCTGGAAAGACCGTGTTCCCGGGCGGTGGTTCAAGCCTCACCGGCGCCATTGACCCCTCATGCAATCACGTCGCATCCGTCCTCCGTTACGAGGACGGTGTGCTCCATGTGTGCGCAACGCGAGCCATCCGTGGCGATAAGCGTCCAGCCGTCGCCGGCTTCGTAGACCTCCCCCTTCCCCGCGGCAATGATCGGCTCGATGGCGATGGCCGCTCCCGCCGGAATGACCGCTCCCGTCCCGGCTTTGCCGACGTTGGGGATATCGGGGAATTGGTGCAGGGAACGCCCGATGCCATGGCCCGTCAGCGCGGGCACAGGAGAGAAGCCGCGCGATTCGACTTCTTGCTGAATCGTGGAGGAGATGTCGCCCACGTGCACGCCGGCGCGCACGACGTCGAGCGCACGCTCCAGCGCGCGTGTCGCCGCGTCGATCAGGCGGCGCGACAGATCATCGATGCGTCCCACGCCCACGGTGATGCAAGAATCGGTGTAGAGACCCTCGAAGAGCACGCCGCAATCGATGGAGATGATGTCGCCTTCCGCCAGCGCGTACGCACCGGGGATGCCGTGCACGCATTGCTCATTGACCGACGTGCAGAGCGTCGCCGGGTAGTCGCGGTACCCCTTGAACGCCGGCGCCGCGCCGTGATCGCGGATGAACGTCTCGGCCTCCTCGTCCAAATCGGCCGTCTGCATGCCCGGGGCCACGAGCGTCGCCAAGTGCGCCAGGCACTGACGCAGGATCACCCCGCCTTTGCGAAGGACGTCGGCTTCGTCCGCGGTGAGGGTCAGAACGTGAGGCATGGGAAGAGGATACAGCGTCTATGCGTCCAAGGCTTGCTGGAGGCGCCCATACACGTCCCCCACCGTTCCGTCGCCATCGATGTCGACGACCATGTCGCGCGCGCGGTAGATATCGATGACTGGCTGCGTCTTCTCGTGAAAGAGTCCGATACGCCGTCGGATGGACTCCTCATTGGCGTCGTCGTTTCTGCCCTCGAGTGCGGCGCGGCCGAGGATGCGCTTGATCGCCGCTTCTTCGTCGACGCGCAATTCCAGGCACCGGAACGTCCTGCTGAGCCGCGCCATGAGCGCATCGAACGCCTCCTGCTGGCCGAGATTGCGGGGAATACCGTCGAACAGAACGGCCGCATCCGGCGGTAGCGCCGAGAGGAACCGCTCAACGACCTCCATGATGATCTCCTGGGACACATGGTGGCCCGCGTCGATAGTCGCCTTCACCGACCGGCCAAGGTCGGTGTCCGACGCGGCGATCCGCCGCAGCTCCGCGCCTGCCTCGAAGATGCGATACCCACGCTCCGCAGCCAGCTTGCGCGCCTGCGTTCCCTTACCGCTGCCCTGAATTCCGAAGAGGAGAATGTCCATGGATGCGGGACGAAAGACGGCGGCCAGCGATGAGGAATGCTGCTCGCTGTACGCTGTCCGCTACACAAGTTTTTCGTAATCGTGCGCGAGCATTTGCGCATTGAGCTGGCGGATCAACTCCATCACCGTGCCGACGACGATGATCAGCCCGGATCCCGAGATGATGAGGTCCGCGCTGCTCAACGTTGTGTACTTCGTGAAGATGAGCGGAATGATCGCGATGATGCCCAGGAAGATGCCGCCCCACACGTTGAGGTGCATGCTGACGCGCTCCAGCACGGCGGCCGTCTGCGGCCCGGGACGCGTGCCGGGGATGAATCCGCCGCGCTTCTGGATGCTCTCCGCGACGTCCTTGGGTTTGAACGTCACCGAGACGTAGAAGAACGTGAACGCGAGGACGAGGGCGAAGTACACGATGATGTACCCCCAACCGGGATTCTGGGAGTTGAGATGCGTATTGAGAAATCGCACGAACGCCTGGAAGCGCGGCGCGGTGGAGAGGAACTGCGCGATGATCGTCGGCAACGTGATGAGGGAGATGGCGAAGATGATCGGGATCATGCCCGCTTGATTGAGGCGGAGGGGGATGCCCCCCTGCACGCCGCGGCCCGCGCCCTGATTGGCGTACGTCACCGGGATGAAGCGATGCGCGTCCGTGAACAGAACCACGATGACGAGGAGCGCCAGCGAGACGATGGCGAACAGCATGAACGGCGCCGCCTTCGTCTGCCCTCCCAGAAGGATCGCGCTGATGCGCATCGGCACTTCCGCGACGATGCCGGTGAAGATGATCAGGGAGATGCCGTTACCGATCCCCTTCTCGGTGATGAGCTCACCGATCCACATCAGGAACATGCAGCCGGCCGTCACGTAGAGCATCGGCAGCAGGACGGCGGGAAATGAGAGGTCCACCAGATCGACGCCCGCCTGCCGCAGGAGGATGAGGAACCCGTAGCTCTGAAGGAATCCCATCGGCAGGGAAAGCCACCGCGTGTAGCGGCTCAATTGCTGCTGGCCCTGGGCCCCCTCTTTGCTCAAGGCTTCGAGTTTGGGGAAGATGACCGTGCAGAGCTGGATGATGATGGACGCGTTGATGTACGGTGCGAGGCCGAGCATCACCACGGAGAAGTTGTCGAGGTTGCCGCCCGTGAGCGCGGAGAAGATGCCGATGACGCCCGCGCCGGAGCGCGTGTCGAGGAATTGCGCGAATCCGTCGGGGCTGGTTCCGGGCACGGGAATGTGCGCGACCAGGCGGTAGATAGCCAGGAGCGTGAGCGTGACGAGGATCTTCCGGCGGAGGTCAGGCGAGTGCCAGATTTGGTGGAGATAGGTGAGCATGCAGAAGCGGTGAGCTATCAGCTGTGAACTGTCAGCGCGGGGTACACATTACTCTTTCACGATCGAAATCGAACCCCCCGCCTTGTGGATGGCTTCTTTCGCGGCCTTCGAGGCGGCATGCGCTTCGATGGTGAACGCCTTGGTGACGGTGCCGTCGCCGAGGAGTTTGACCGGGTTGTTCGTGGTCAAGAGCCGGCGGCTGTGGAGATCCGCCACGGTGTACGTCCCCGCGGGGAGGAGGCGTTCCAGTGTGCCGATGTTCAACGCCTCATAGTCGATGCGCCGCTTGTTCGTGAATCCTCCGAGCTTGGGGAGGCGACGCAGGAGCGGAGTCTGCCCGCCCTCGAATCCCACCTTCGCGTGCTTGCGCCCCGTGCGCGACTGCTGGCCTTTCGTGCCGCGTCCCGCCGTCGTGCCGCCTCCGGCGCTGTTGCCGCGGGCAACGCGCCTGCGCCTCTGGGTGGATCCCGGTGATGGACGGAGGGTATGGAGCATGCGGGAGAGCATAGTAAAGGCCGGCGCAAGCTTCCTCAAGGGCAAATGCAGGGATATCCGCCCCTTTCTTGCATAGAGCCGCGGAAGGGGAAATGATACCCCCCCTTATGCGCATGACGCTGCTCCATGGGCAACAGGAACCCGCTCCAGAACAGGCGCAGAGCATTGCATGGGCCGAGCAGAGTCCGACCGTGGTGCGGGCGGCGGTTTTCTCCGTCCCTGCGCATCCCCTCTCTTCGCTCGCCCGAGAAGCATTTGCACGGGTGTGCAGCGGCACGCAGCTCACCGGCAGCGTCATGGTTGCGGGGCTCGGTGTGGCTCTTCGCACCCTCTATGTCGAACGCGGTCTCATCACGACGGAGGAATTACAGGAGGTCCTCCGGCAGAAGCTGGGACTCGACGCGTCGTCAATGCCGGCCATCACCCCCGCAAGCGCATGGCCGGTGGAGCTGGTGACCGCATGCGACCGGAAGACCAGGGATGCTCTCCCCGCCTGTTCCATGCTCCACGCTACGCTCTATCCGGGGAAGAAGAAGCCGTGGGAATGCGTCCTGGGGTGGATCGGCGACGTGCGTGTGCGCCTCGGTGCCCTCGAGCTGGTCACGCCCACGGAACATCGCTGCACCGGCGGCACGACGGAGAGTATCGGCATGCATAAACGTTTCGACATCGCGGCGGATACCTCCGCGCTGCTCATGCTGCATGCAGGGGGAGCATCGATCGGTTGCGATTTCCGGGGGGCCCCCGATACGGTGGAGATCATCGATCAGCAAAAAAACGACCGTGCGGAGCAGTGATGTGCGGGATGCGAAAAGTCACCATGAGCATTACAAGGCTGCCAGCGTTTTGCCGAAGACCTCTGCGGATGCCGGCCCGTCTGCGGTGACCATGCGCCCGTCGACCGTCACCGGCTCGCCGGTGTACGTCGCACCGGCATCACGCAACACCTGCGACTGCTGGCCATCCTCGTTCCACACTGTCGCTTTCTTGCCTTTGAGGACGCCTGCGGCCGCCAGGATCGTCGGCGCGATACAGATCGCTCCGAGCACCTTGCCCGCGGCCACCGTCTCGCGGGCGATGCGCAGGGCTTCTGGGTCCTTGGCGTACGCGGCCGCACCAGGGCCGCCGATGTACGCGATGCGATCGTAGTCGCCGACACGGACATCCTTCAGCGCGACGGTCGCCTGCTCCGAGCCGCCGAGTTTGCCGCGACATGCGCCGGCGGCCGTGCTCCCCACGACAATGGAAAATCCGCCTTCCTCCAGCCCTTTTCGCGTCCCGGCGTATTCTTTATCCTGATAGCCATTCTGGGCGAGGATGATCAACGCTGGCTGCATGGGAGGAGTATACAAGTGCCAACGGAGAAACAATGAAATCCGAAATCCGAAAAAAATCCGAATGATTAAAAATCCCAAACAACCAGACGGTGTTTTCGTGATTCGGATTTGAAGATTTTTTTCGGATTTCGGATTTGGGTGCTTCGCAGTTTTACATCCCTATCCCTTCAGCGTTCCCTCCTGCGTCACATCCTTCGACGACACCACGCGCACGGCGGGCATTTCCCCTTGCTCCGCGGTGGGCTTCGCCGGAGCGGGTTCCGGGGTCTCCACCGTCCGCCCCTGACGATCAACGCTGTGGAGGCGCTGGAGCGCGATGATGGATGCCTGGGCATTCACCAGCTTGTTTCCCGTGCCATACCGCTTGCTCAAGACATTCTTCACGCCTGCGTGCTCGAGCACGATGCGCAGGGCGCCGCCGGCGATGACGCCGGTACCCTCGGACGCGGGGATCAGGCGCAATTTTGCGGCCTTGAATTTCACTTCCACCTCGTGCGGAATCGTCCCTTTTACGAGCGGCACGCGGATCATGTTCCGGCGCGCGTCCTTCGTCGCCTTGCCGACCGCAGCCTGCACTTCGTTGGCCTTGCCTGTACCCAGTCCGACCTTCCCCTTCTTGTTTCCCACGACGACGATGGCGCGGAAGCGCATGCGACGGCCGCCCTTCACGACGCGCGTGACGCGGTCGACGGAGAGCGTCGCTTCGGCGAACTCGGAGGGCTCGCGCTGACGACGATCACGTCGCTGATGCCGGTCGGGGTTGGAGGATTTGGCCATAGGATGGGGCTAATAGGGGTGTGATACATTCAGCGACTCTGATTCCATATCATCACGTGCACGACCGAGAAGCAGCGTCACATACTCTCGTACTTGTGCATCTGTGGGAAAATCTTCGGGATCACGCAGATATCCGTCCAATGCATTGCGAATGACAGGGCCGACTTTCTTTTCCGCCTGAACATTCCGTTCGAATTCAGCATGATCGTCCCTCATCTTCTGTGCAATGGGTTCGTAATTTCTTTGGAGTTGTGCCAGCTGCGCGGCAAAATCCGTTCGCAGGGCAGGGTACCCATCCCCATACACGCCTACATCAGGAACGAGGACTTCTTCTTGGTCCAATGTTGTAACATCAGGTGGCGTCATGGGAGAAAAGGAAAAAACTAGAACTGTAAGCCTCCTTCGCGGGCGGCGTCGGCGAGCGCTTTCACGCGCCCGTGGTACTTGTAGGCGTTGCGGTCGAAGACAATCGTTGCGATGCCGGCGTCCTTCGCCTTCCTGGCGAGGAGCGTTCCGGCCTTCTTTGCGCCTTCGACGTTCGGCTTGGCTTTGGCTTCGCGGGTCGACGCCATGACGAGCGTCTTCTTCGCGCCGTCGTCAATGATCTGCGCCGTGATCTGCGTCAGCGAGCGGTAGATCGTCAGACGCGGGCGCGCTGCCGTGCCGGCGAGGCTGGCGCGGATGCGTCGCTTGCGCTGGAGCCGACGGTGATGCTTGGTGGAACGCATGGAGGCGGGAGATTATGCGGCTTTGCCTGCGGCGGCGCCAGCGGCGGCCTTGCCGACCTTGCGCCGCACGGATTCATCGATATAGCGGATGCCCTTGCCTTTGTACGGCTCGGGCGGCCGAAGGCCTCGGATGACGGAGGCCGTCTGGCCGACCAGCTGCTTGTCGCAGCCGCGGATGGTGAGGAGGTTCTTGTTCTTCTCGTCCTGCGTGATCTCGATGCCGGCGGGAATCGCGAAGTCGATGGGGTGTGAGAAGCCGAGAAGCAGCTGGAGATTCTTGCCCTTGAGCTGGGCTTTGAAGCCGACACCGATGATCTCCAGGCGCTTCTCGTAGCCGTCCGTGACGCCCTTGATCATGTTGGCGATGAGCGCGCGGGTCAGGCCGTGTGCGGCGCGCGCCTGCTTCGTGTCCTCGATGCGGCTGACGCGCAATGCCTCGCCCTCCTGCGCAACGGCGACCATCGGCAGGTGTGTGATGTTCATCTCTCCCTTCGGGCCTTTCACCTGCACAGTGGCCCCGTGGACCGTAACGGTCACACCGGAGGGAATCGCCACGATTTTACGTCCGATACGGGACATGGAATGAGGTAGGGTACGTAGGGTGAGTGCGGGTTACGAAATTGTGCAGAGGACTTCGCCGCCGACTTTCTTGGCGCGCGCTTCGGCGTCGGTGAGCAGCCCCTGGCTGGTCGTCAGGACCGCCATGCCGAAACCGCGGAGAACGGGCTTGAGCTCCTTCGAGGATGCGTACACGCGCCTGCCCGGCGTGCTGATGCGCTTGATGGTCAGCCGCTTCCCGGGAATGAACGTCACGTCGATCGCGCGCTCGATGCCCTCGCCGCTCACGCTCACGTCACGGATCCATCCCTCGCGCTTGAGCACCTCGCAGAGCTCCGTCTTGATGCGCGACCACGGGGCGCTGCAGGCGCCGCGCCGCGCCGCCTGTGCATTGCGCATGCGGGTGAGAAGGTCGCCGATGGGGTCGTTGAGCATGGTCATGATTACCAGGAGGATTTGCGAACGCCGGGAATGTCGCCGTTGGCCGCCAGTTCGCGGAAGCAGATGCGGCAGATGCCGAAGAATCGCATGAATCCGTGGCGACGTCCGCACAGGTTGCAGCGGTTATAGACGCGCGTCGGGAACTTCGGCTTGCGGCCTTCCGCCTTGGCCCGGAGGAAGGATGCGAGTCTGCGCCGTTGGCTGGTGACAATGGAAATGCGGGCCATAGAGGTTTAAGTATTGCTGCCGGAAGCGGGGGAATCAACCGCGCCCTTGCCCATCTTGATGGGCACGCCGATGTGCTTGAGGAGCGCGCGACCACGTGCGTCGGTCCCGGCGGTCGTCGTGATCTGGATCTGCAGGCCGAACGTCTTGGTCACGTCTCCTGCGGCGATTTCTGGGAAGACCGTGTGGTCCTTCAGGCCGATGGCGTAGTTGCCGTGGCCGTCGAGCTTGCCCGGGAGGCCGCGGAAGTCGCGGATGCGCGGCAGGACGTAGCTGACGAGCCGGTCGAGAAATTCCTCCATGTGGCGGCCGCGGAGCGTGACCGTTGCGCCGACGACGAGCCCCTGGCGGATCTTGAAGTTCGAGATCGCCTTGCGCGCGGGCCGTAGAACGGGCTTCTGCCCGGTGATGCGCTTGAGGGAATCGACGACGTACTCCAGCACGTCCTTGCCCTCCATGTTGGAGCGGTTGATACCGACGTTCACGATCACCTTCTCCAAACGCGGCAGCGCGTGGACGTTCTTGACCCCCAAGTCGCTCATCAGCGCCTTGGCAATGGGTCCGCGGAGCCGGTTATGGAGGGAATCGTAGGCCATGGGCATCAGCTGGATTCACGTTGGTACTGGCGGTGCACCGTCGTCGGGTGGGCGCCGCCCTTCTCGTCGGGGCGGACGTCACCCTCGTCGGAAGGTGCGCCGTCGAGCGCGGCTTTCTTGGAACGTTTCCAGAACGCCTCCTTCTTCTTCGGCGCTGCCGGCTCGGCCTCGGCCGCCTGCTTCTCCTTGGCAGGCTTGGCCTTGGGCAGGGCGACGCGGACGATCACCTCTCCACTCTTCGCCGCAACGCGCTCCTTCTTTCCCGTCTTCGCATCGACGCGCATGTGGATACGGGTTGGCTTCTTGGTTTTGGGGTCGAGGACCATAACGTTGCTGGCGTGGATGCTCGCCTCGAAGCGGACCTTCTGGCCGGCCTGCTGCGGCGTCTTGCGGATGTGGCGCGTGCGCATGTTCACGCCCTCCACGACGACGCGGTTCTCCTCGGCGAGGACGCGCACGACCGTGCCGGTCTTGCCGCGATCTTTGCCGGTGATGACGAGGACGGTGTCGCCCGTGTGGAGTTTCATAGGAAGGTTTCAGAGAACATCCGGCGCTTGGGAAATGATCTTCTGATACCCCTTGGCTTTCAGTTCGCGGGCCACGGGACCGAAGACGCGCGTGCCCTTCGGAACGCCGTCTTTCTGGATGATGACGCACGCGTTGTCGTCGAAGCGGATGCCGCTCCCGTCCTTGCGTCGCGTCAGCCCGCGCATGCGGACGACCACGGCATGCTCGACGGTCTTCTTGCGGACGGTGCCGCGGGGCTCGGCTTCCTTGATCGTAACGATGATGACGTCGCCGATGCGCGCGTAGCGTCGACCGCTGCCGCCGAGCACGTGGATGCACATGGCCTGTTTGGCTCCTGTGTTATCGGCAACCGTCAGGTAGGTCTGGAGTTGGATCATGCGGAGGGGGTCGGAGAAGTCGAGGGCTTGGACGCCTGCGGCGCGATCTTGTCGCGATGGATGGCCTTGTGGACGGCCATGTCCTCGGCCAGCTCGCTCGTGCGGGGAGCGGCCTTGCGGATTTCAATGACTTTGAAGCGCTTGCGCTTGCTCAAGGGACGGCACTCCTGGATGACCACTTCATCGCCTTCGTGGAGATCCATGCCTGCCGCGTCCGCCAGGAATTTCTTGCTCACGCGGAAGCGCTTCTTATAGAGCGGATGGAAGACGTTGCGATGCGTGGTGACCGTGACGGTCCCGCGCATTTTCGCCGATGTGATGATGCCCTGTTTCGTGATCATGCTGCAGAGGGAGAGTGTGCCTTTTTCTTGGTTGTCCGCTTCGCCGTTGCCGCCGGGCGGCGGCCGATTGTAGCCGTTTTCGCCGCTTCCTTCAACCCTTCAGACGCGGGAGCGGGGCCATGCCTGTGCAGGACGGTGAGCATGCGGGCCAGCACGCGGCGCTCACGGCGGAGCTGCGCCGTGTCCTTCTCACTACCGGCGTGGATGTCCATGCGAATCTTGGCAACGCGCGTGCGCTGCGCGGCGATGTCGCGCGCCAGATCGGCGACAGGCATCTTCGCAAGCTCGACGATGGCGGAGGAGGGCGTCATGGATCAGAGGGCGGAGAGGCGTTTGACGATTTTCGTCTTCATCGGAAGCTTGTGGCCGGCGAGGCGGAGCGCTTCGCGGGCCGTGCCTTCGGGCAGGCCGTCGAGTTCAAAGAGAATCATGCCGCGCCGGATGATCGTGGCGAAGTACTCGGGCGATCCCTTGCCGGCGCCCATCGGCACCTCCGCGGCCTTGCGCGTGACGGGGGTGTGGGGGAAGACACGAATCCAGATTTTCCCGCCGCGCTGGACGCAGTGCGTCACGGCTTTGCGTGCGGCCTCGATCTGCCGCGCCGTCAGTTCGCCGTTTTCCACCGCTTTGAGCCCGATGAAACCGAAGGCGATCGTGGTACCGCGTGTCGCGACACCGCGGAACGCTCCACGGTATCGGTGCTGCTTCCGGCGCTTGAGTTTTGCGGGTTCGAGCATGGGAAAAAGGGATTACTGCTGGGGGGAAGTGAGTGCGGAGGATTGCATTTGTTGGATGTTCTTGAAGACCATACCCGTGTAGACCCACACCTGAATGCCGATCGTGCCGTACTTGGTGACGGCATGACGCGTGGAGAGCTGGACGTTGGCACGCAGCGTCTGCAGTGGGATGTTCCCCTCCTTGAAGAGTTCGCTGCGGGAGATTTCCGCACCGTTCAAGCGGCCGCTGATGCTCACCTTCACGCCCAGCGCGCCGGACTGGATCGCCTTCTCGAGCGCCATTTTCACGGCGCGGCGGTAGGGCATCCTCCGTTCGATCTGGCCCTGGATCGTCTCGGCGATGACCGAGGGGTTGGCGTCGGGGTTCCGAATCTCGTGGATGTCAATGTCGAACGGCGTCCCGAAACGCTTCTCCAGTTTCTTCTTGAGTTCCTCGATCGCCGCGCCCTGCTTGCCGATGACGACGCCCGGCTTGCTCGTGTTGATCGTGACGGTGACTTTCTTGCCGCGGTCGATCTGGATCTCGTCGATGCCGGCATCCTTCAGCGTCTCGCGGATGTACCGCGTGATCTGCACGTCCTGCAGGAGAAGCTCGCGGTACCGGCGTCGGCGCGCGAACCAGGTGCTCGGCCACGAACGCGTGATGCCGATGCGCATGCCGTTGGGGTTGACTTTCTGACCCATGGATTACGAGGGGGAAACCGGAGAATGCGAAGAAACCGAGGATCCCGGGGAATCCTTGGATTTCCTCTTTTGTACCGTTTTCTTCGGGCCTTGTGAAGCTGCTTTCGTCGTCTTTTTCGCGTTCTTGACCTGCCCGGATGCTTCTTCGTCCTGCATCACGCCGAGGACGACGTCGATGTGGCTCATGAATTTCTTCATCGGGCGCATGCGGCCACGTGCCATGGGAACGCCGCGGCTCAACCCCGTCGCCTGATTGACGATGATGGTCCGGATCGTGAGCTGCGCGGGGTCCTGCTTCTCGTTGTGTACGGCGTTCGCGACGGCGGAGCGGAGGAGGTCCTCCACGAGCCGCGCCGCTTTCTTGTGCGTGCGCTCGAGGAGCGCGATCGCGTCCAGCACGGGCATGCCGCGTACCATTCGGGCGACGACATTCGCCTTCTTGGGTGCGATCCGAACGGAGTGGAGGGAAGCTTTCATTGAGGGAATAGGGAATCGGGATTCGAACAGGAGGAACTATGCGGGTTTCGCGGGCGCCGCCGACGGGGAGGGGGCTGCGGTGGGCGCTCCGCCGGGCTTGCCCGGCTCCACGACGGCCTTGCCACCGTGGCTCTTGAACTTGGTGGTCCAGGAGAATTCGCCAAGCTTGTGGCCGACCATTTGCTCCGTGATGTAGACCGGAATGAACTCGCGGCCGTTGTGGACGGCGAACGTGAATCCGACGAACTCCGGCGAGATGTCGCAATCGCGCGCCCACGTCTTCATGATCTTCTTCTCGCCAGAATCGATCATTTTCATGACCTTCTTGAGGAGCACCGGATCGACGTGGGGGCCTTTTTTGAGCGAGCGGGACATAAAAGTTGGGGCTAGGGTTAGGGCTGGGTTAGTCGCGTTTCTTCTTGTGAACGCGTCGGCGGATGATCGACTGATCGGAGTAGCGGTGCAGGCGGCGCGTCTTCACGCCGAGAGCCTTCTTGCCCCACGGCGTTTTCGGCGCCTTCAGGCCGATGGAACAGTGTCCCTCGCCTCCTCCATGCGGGTGATCGACAGGGTTCATGGATTTGCCGAGGACCGTCGGGCGCTTGCCCATCCAGCGCACCCGTCCGGCTTTGCCGATCGTGATCAGGTTGTGCTCGGGATTGCTGACGACGCCGATCGTCGCGCAGCACACGTTGCGGATGCGGCGCATTTCCGTGGAGGGCAGCTGGATGATGGCATGGTCGCCGTCGAAGCCGACGAGCGTCGCGGACGTGCCGGCCGACCGGACAATCGCTCCGCCTTTGCCGGGCTGGGTCTCGATGTTGAAAACGTGATACCCGACGGGGATGTGCTTGAGCTGCATGCGGTTGCCGACCTTCACCTTCGTTCGCTCGGCGCAGACAATCTGATCGCCGACGTTGAGCCCCTGCGGAGCCAGGATATAGCGCTTCTCGCCGTCCGCGTACTGCACCAGCGCGATGCGCGCCGTGCGGTTCGGATCGTACTCGATGGACGCCACCGTTGCCGCCACGCCCTGCTTGTCCGTCTGACGGAGGTCGACGGAGCGCCACAGGCGCTTGTGCCCGCCGCCGCGGTGGCGGATGGCGATGCGTCCGTCGCTGGACCGGCCGTGGATGCCGCGCTTGCCGCGGGTCAGTCCCTTCTCGGGCTGCGTGCGCGTGATGTCGCTGAAGTCCGCGATCGTCATCTGGCGTCGTCCCGGTGTTGTCGGCTTCATCTGCTTGGGCATGGGATCAGCGGGAAGTGGTGCGGAATTGGGAAATGTCGAGGGCTTTGCTGCTCGCCGCGAGCGTCACGATGCATCGCTTCTCGCGGTGGCGCTTGGTGAGCAGGCGGCCCTGGCCGACCAGCCGCGTCTTCGGGCGGATGCGGTGCATACGGACGCTGGAGGCGTCGACGTTGAAGTAGGTGCGCAGGGCATTCTTCACGTCGATCTTCGTCGCGTTCTGATCCACGCGGAGCGTGTACGTCTTGCCGGACTTCAGACGCTCGGCCTTCTCCGTTGCGACGACGCCGGTGATGACGCGGGTGAGGTCCATAAGATCAAGAAACCGAAGGAACCGACGATTTTTTCGATGCTCGTGGTTGTTTCTCTTCTCTTTGCTTCGCACCGAACATCTTCTCCGCCTCTTCGATCGCGTTGCCGACGAAGATGATGTGACGCGCAAGGAGGACGGCTTCGGGATTGAGGTATGCCGCCGTCACCGTCTCGACGCGAGGGATGTTGCGCGCGGAGAGCTGGAGCGGGCGATCCGCCTGCGGCAGCACGAACAGGATGCGGCGGCCGAGCTCGACGGGGATCTTCGTGAGGAAGGTGTGGAGGGTCTTGGTCTTGATGGCGTCGGAATACGTCTCGAGGCCGAGGAACGCGCCCTTGGCGGCCTGGGCCGCAAGACACGACCGCAACGCGGCGTGGCGCATCGCCTTCGGCATGCGCTTGATGTAATTCTTGTCGTTGCGCGGCCCGAACGTCTTGCCGCCGCCGCGCAGGAGCGGGCTGCGGACGGCGCCGCGGCGGGCGCGGCCGGTGTGCTTCTGGGGATAGAGCTTGCGCGTGGAGCCGCGGACTTCGCCGCGCGTCTTCACGTGCGCCGGGGACTGCCGGCGATTGCTCTGTTGGAGCACGACCGCCTGATGCATCAGACCCATGCGCGCCTTGCCGCCGACGAGGCTCTCGGGGAGCTCCCGCTCGCCCGCTTCCTTGCCGTCGATGGTGAAGAAGGTGATACGCATGGGGTTATGCCTTCGGAGAAGGTTCGAGAGTCAGGTAGACGCGGCAGCCGTTCGGCCCGGGTACGCATCCTTTGATGGCGATCAATCCCTCGGCGGGTTCGGTGGCCATGATCGGACGATGGCGGATGGTCACCGTTTCCCCGCCCATGCGTCCGGCCATGCGGTGCCCCTTGAAGATGCGGCCCGGGTGGGCGCGCATACCGACGGATCCCGGCTCGCGCTTGAAGTGCGATCCGTGCGACCGCGGGCCGCCGCGGAAGTGGTGGCGGCGGACGACGCCCTGGAATCCCTTTCCCTTGCCAACCCCCGTCACGGTGACGAGGCTCTGCACGGGAAAGAGATCGGCGGCAAGCGCCGTACCGGCTTCCATCCCCTCCAGACTCTCCACACGCCATTCTTTCTGTGACGCATAGCGGGTCAAATCCTTACCGCCGTGCGTCTTCCATCGGCGGGGGGCGACGCCCAGAACGATCGCGTTGTAGCCGTCTTTTTCGGCGGTCTTCGTGCGGACGATCGTGTGGGGTTCGACCTTCAGGTACGTCACAGGCACCGCCTCCCCCGTTTCCAGGAAGACGCGTGACATGCCGACTTTCTTGGCGATGAGACCAGGAGTCATATGAAGAGGAGACCAATGAGATCGAGGAGACCAATGAGATCGAGGAGACCAATGAGACTGGCGGTGCATCGGTGTCCTGAAGAGCGCTTGGAGGTTCATCTGATCCGCTTGTCACGGCGCGGCCGGAGGCGGATTCGAACGCAAGCAACCATCCGCTTCCCCATATAAGGAGGACGGAAGGTGCGCGGAGTGTAGCAGGGGCGAAGGATGCGTCAAGAAAAAGAAAGTCTGCTATCGTGCCCGCCATGGATGCGGCTCGACTGACGAAATTGGAACGGTTGAAAGCCAAGGGCATGCTGCCGTACGCGTCGCGCTACGAGCGGACGCATACGCTGGCGCAGGCGCGCGCGCTGAAGGACGGCAAGACGCTGGCGGTGGCCGGCCGCATCGTCCTCCTGCGCGACATGGGTAAAGTCACGTTCCTCACGCTGCAGGACCACACCGGCCGAATGCAGGCGATGTTGCGCGAAGACGACATCGGGGAGCGCTCGTACCGCGACGCGCTTGAGGTGCTCGATCTGGGCGACATCATCGGTATCAAAGGCACGCGCTTCACGACGCAGAAGGGAGAGGAGACCGCCCTCGCCGCGCATTGGACGATGCTCTCCAAGGCGCTCTCGCCGCTGCCGGAGAAGTGGCACGGACTGCACGATCGCGAGACCGCCGAGCGCCAGCGCTACCTCGATCTCCTTAGCAATCGCTCCACGTTCGACCGTTTCCTCCTGCGCAGTAAGTTCGTGCGCTCCCTGCGCGAGTTCTACTGGTCGAAGGGTTTCGTCGAGGTCGATCTCCCCGCCCTCGTGAACGCCGCGTCCGGCGCGCTCGCCACCCCGTTCACGACGCACCACAACGCGCTCGATCTGGACGTGTACCTGCGCATCGCCCTGGAGACGCACCAGAAGGAATGTCTCATCGGCGGATTCGACCGCACGTTCAGCATCGGCCCCGTGTTCCGCAACGAAGGCATGGACCCCAGCCACCTGCAGGAGTTCACGATGTGCGAGCACTATGCGGCCTACTGGGACTACGCCGACAACATCCGCTTCACCGAGGAGATGGTCGCCACGCTGATCAAGGACGTAACCGGCGGAACGCGCGTGCAGATCCCGAACCGCGCCGGCGAGCTGGTCAGCGTCGACTTCGCGCCGCCCTGGCCGCGCGTGACGGTCCGGGACGCGATCCGCGAGAGCTCGGGAATCGACATCGACGCCCATGCGACGGCGGACGGACTGCGGGCGGCGATGGCCGCCGCGAAGATCCGGCTGGATCTGGACATCAGCGTCCTCGGCCGCGGCAACCTCATCGACCAGCTCTACAAGAAAGTGAGTCGGCCGGGCATCGTGCAACCCACCTTCCTCATCGCGCACCCCACCGACCTCTCCCCGCTCGCGCGCCGGAACGACGCGAATCCCGCGATCGTCGACCGCTTCCAGCTGGTCGTCGGCGGATGGGAGATCGTCAACGCCTACTCGGAACTCGTCGACCCCGTCGACCAGGCCGGCCGCTTCGAGCAGCAGGCGTCCGCGGGCGCCGGCGGCGACAGCGACGCGCACCGCAAGGACGACGAATTCGTCGAGGCGCTCTCGTACGGCTGCCCGCCCTGCTCGGGCTGGGGCATGGGCGTCGACCGTTTCGTTGCACTCCTGACGCAGCAGGAGAATTTGAAGGACGTCGTGCTGTTCCCGCTCCTGAAACCGTTTCCCCCACCCCAACCCCTCCCCCAAAGGGAGAAGGGCGCGACTGATCCCCTTTCTCCCCCTGTGGGAAAGGGGTCTGGGGACAGGGGACACCTGCTGGAGCACGCTTCGTACGGCCATCTCCTCCCCGCGGCTCACGGTTTGCTCGAGGCACACACAGACAAGACCCGCGCACATCTGCTTGCGACGGGCGCGGCGATGGCGGCGCTCGCGAGTCGCTTCGGCGGCGACGCCGCAACGTGGCGCGTCGCGGGGATGCTGCACGACCTGGACTGGGACAAGCTCGACAAGGACGCCGAGGCACACTGCAGCGCGACGCTGGAAGAACTCCTCGCGTCGGTGAAAGCCCCGCAGGAACTCCTCGCCGACATCCGCTCGCACTACGCGGCGAAGTACGGCGCGGACTACCCGCTCGACACGTGGCTGCGCAAGTGCCTCTACTGCTGCGACGAGCTCACGGGCTTCATCCTGGCGGTCGCGCGCGTGCGCCCCAGCGGAAAGCTCGCGGACGTTGAAGTGAAGAGCGTGCTCAAGAAACTCAAGGAGAAGAGCTTCGCGGCGCAGGTCGACCGCGCGCAAATCAAGCGCTGCGAAGAGCTACTCACGATCCCCCTCGACGAATTCGTCGCCATCGTGCTGGAGGCGATGCGGCAAGCGCCGGAGTTGTCGTCATGAGTTCTTTCGCTCCGGGCCGCGTACCACGGCCAGGCCGACGATGTCGTTGCGATCGAGGCCGCTGGAAAACGGCATGAGCACGCCCTTATTGATGAGCTTCTGCACGATGCTCGCGCCGAGCGTGCTGACGGCCTCCCCCGCCCTCACGCCGAGGATGCTGCACCCGGGCATCGGAGGCAGGTGACCGAAAATCCTGCTCATTTTCTCGCTGCCGTGGCGCCCCTCCATGTCCCAGTACCCCTCGGTATTCCTGCTAAGCAACACGTGGCACTTCGACACGTACGTAGCATGCTCCGTGTCTGCGCCGAGCGCCGCATGGAAACGGGAAAAGATGCCGCGGTCTTCGTTGAGTTTGTCATGCAAGGCCGAGAGGGACGTCGTCGTATCGAAGAGGATCAGGGAATCACCAAGCAGAATAGCGAGGTCGTTCTCTTCGGCATCGTCCGTCCCGTGCTCATACAGAAACGCGCGACGGCCGCGGACATCGAGCGTGTGCGTGGGAAAATCGATCGTGGTATCCGTGAGGATCTCCGGCGCGTCTTTCCCCTCACGCTCGAGGAGTTTGCCAAGCGAGCGCATGGCGTTGAGCAACACCCATTCGCCGCACTCTCCGTTCGCGCGCATATGCGTTTCCTTTGCCGTCAGCATGCGCTGTTTCTTGCGGCGCTCCCAGATCAACGTCTGAATGACACCCGCCGCCACCTCACGTGCCTCCTGATGTGTGAGTCTCTGCACGATGTCGGGTCCTTGCGTATGCCATCCCTGATGTTTGAGCAGATTCCTATAGAATTTTGCAGCCCTACGCCGATGCCCCTCGATGAGGCTCGACGCACCGATCACCGCCGTTTCCGCCTCCGGTGCGCGGACATCGCGCACGTGGTTGCAACGCGCTTCTCCCTGTGCCAATGGGGCGTTTTGAAGCATTGTGGGGTCGAGGAACTCCTCTATTCTCACATAGATATAATTGTTGTACAATAGATTTATGAGCAATGACCCCAAACGCGCGCCGGACACCGTTCACGACGATTGTTCCCACATGACCGTGATGGTGCCTTTGGAACCGGTCGGCGGCGGCATGTTCAACGTTCCTGACGGTATTCCCGTGCGCGTTCCCGAACCCGAAAGCGTCATCGAATCGCTCACCGTCGAAGGACAACTCGCCCTCGTCTCCGAAGACCGCGCGTCCTGCGGCGTCTACATGGACCGCGACGCCCACGGCGAAAAACTGCCGATGTCGCATCGCCGCATCGAATGGGTCGCGATGGAAACGATCCTCAAACTCAACAGACACCTCTGCTTTCCCGGGCAAACCATCAATGTGAACACGAGCGAGACGGGCGAACTGACCGACACGTGACGCGAAACGCTACGACGTCGCACGGCGTCGGCGCCGTGGCGTGGGCGCTTCCGGGGGCGGGGCATCGTCGGCATCGACGGGAAGCAGCGTGAACTCCTCGACGGGCACGAGGATCTTGCCAATTGGCGTGTCGCCCTGCTTCTCGAGGGCGTCAGCCAGAGCGTCGCGGAGAGCCGCATTGCGTACCAAGACATCCCCAAGCGGTTTCGCTCCACGCAAGATGGGGTGCATTTCTCCGTCGCGGAGGCCCCGCGCCACCTGACCGGCCGTCACGATGATCTCCTTACAGCCTTCGCGGAGAAGATACATGGCAAGGGCAAGGGTATCCTCGCTGCACAGCGCACCCTCGAGCAGGATCTTGCGCACGGCAATGGACGTAATCTTCGCGACGGGAAGGAGGATGTGGCGCAAACCATGATTCGGCCTCGCGCAGATTTCGCGTAGGACAGGCACGTCACGCATCAAGAATCCCGTGCCTCTGTTCTTGAACGTCCCCAGCATCACATCGCTGTCCTGCAGTTCTTGGATGACCTCCGTCAGAGACTTCCCGCTCTGCCGCTGGATCCACCCGAAGACCCGCCGTCGGTCCGCCGCCGTCAACGCCTGCATGAACTTGCCGATGGCCCCCCACCCAGGCATGAACCTCAACGCGCGGCGCTCGGCATCGATGAAGAGGCTGACGGGCAAATCCAGTATCCTCGTCTGACGCTTCCCATCGCTTTCCGGATCATTCTCTTCTTGGAGCAGCTGCGACGAAAGGTCGATTTCGATCAGGTGCCCGACGAGCTCGCAAATCATATGGTCACCTGGCATTGCCGCCTCCATCTGCCCCAGAACGTCGGCGCGCGCCCTATCGGAAAGACCGTCGATGCACTCGGACCAAGATTCGTACCCCGTGAGCCATCCGCGGCGTATGGAGTACGCCAAGGTATGCCCGTAATCGCTCGACCGGGTCTCCTGGAAGATGTCGCGCAACTCCGGCCGCGTCTCCATGAATGCCGGATGCCACCATTTCAAGCGGTAGACTTCTGGAAGAGCCCCCTCCTCGGCATTCAGGACAATGTCATGCCCCCCATGCTCTCGATCGCCCCAATTTTGTACGATACTCTCTACGTACGCTCTGGCATACGCGTGGATGCCATCGGTCATGGCGCGGCTGATGCGCTCGGGCAACGCCGGCGTCTGCTTCGGAACGAACCCTTGCATGCAGGCAACCATGCGATCGTAGAGCGGTGTAGACTCTGTACCGGATGACATGAGCGACCCAGGTGCCATAACGCGAGAATCGAACGCATACAGGAGCAGCAGGAAGTCCGCGACCCAGATGCGCGCACGCTCGGTCCCGACATCGAAAATGCGACGGATGAGGCCGGAGAGGTCCGCGACGGTTGGGTGATCGAAGAGGATGGGGTTCCATTCCACTGCATGGGGATGGGCCGCGACAACCTCGGCCAGCTGCGCATCGGACAGCGCCTGCAGTTCAGGCATGCGCAGGAGAAATGGCGCAAGGTGCGCGGACATTGCCTCCGGTCTCTCCGCTGTGCGTATGCTTGTCGCCACCCGCATATCCGTCTGGTGACGCGCGCAGTAATCGGCATGAACGGCGCAGTTGGGGAAGAGCCCGGCACGTTCAAGAACATCCGCCGCACTGTCACGAGTGATTCCGACGTGTTCCACAAGATTGCCGAGGTATGCGGCCAGGCAGGCGCGTGCGGCGGTCGCATCGGCACCGAACACGGCATCGCACGCACGCTCAAGGCGGGCGATGTCTTCGGGGTACTGGTCGAAGAGGCGCTCGAAGCGCGGCAGAAGGCGCCGGGGAAGTTCGATGCAGTTTGCCGCCTCGGTGCCGTGTGCATGCGCGAAGGACTGCGCGAACACCGCCATCTCCACAAACCCGTACCGCAGAGAATCCTCCACTTTAGGAAGGGTATTCTCCGTCGCTCCGTGTGGAACGCACCGCAGCAGGAGATCTTCCCATTGCTCATCCTCCGCCAGATCGGCACACGCGCGTCGCGTCACACCGATGCGGTCCGTGAGGGCCAGTATCCCATCGGCATCCCGCAGTCGCCCCTCGGCGGCATGATAATCGAACATCGTCGCAATGTTCTGCGACTGAAATGCATCGGCGCGCTCGGGATTCCGGCGCGGATGGAAAGGGGTGAGCAATTGCCATGCGGCGCTACTGCGGACGTAGAACTCACGGTCTTTTCGCTGCAATCCGCGAGGCAGAAACACGACGCTGCGATCGGCCAAGGCATCGGCACGCATCTGCAGATCCATGCACAGGCCGCGTCCTAGGCGGAGGAGAGCGGCGATATCGGCTCTGCGAACGACCTTTGCGGCGGTGTCCATGCCACGCTGCTGTACCAAGTATTCCAGGCCAAGTCGCGTCTGTTCGATGGCGGCCTTGATCGCGAATGCCGCACGTTCTCCGGGGTCCACTTCGTGCACATACGTCCCGTGCTTCGGCGAAAACTCCTCGCGCTTGGCGATCACGGCATTGAACGTCTGCACCATCTGCTGGCGCAGCAGCGCCTGCATATCCGATGTCATCTCCTCGCCGCCGACAGCCCGCAGCGCCCAGCCAAGGTGGCGTGGCAGCGTCTGAACCAAGGCGTGCGCGTCGACGCCGTCGCCGGAGCGCTCGGCGTTCATGCCTTTTTGTGTGCCTTTTTGGAACGCTTGCGCACGGGCGCGTCCTCCCCTGTGGTACAGGCCCGAATGGCCCGGCGGAGGTCCGCGACGGCCTGCGGAATGACCCCCGTACCGCGGCACTCCTCGCAGCCCAGCGTGACGGGGAAATAGTCGACGTTCGGACGCTGCACAGACACGACCCCCTTGCCTTTGCACGCATCGCACCGCTCGCCGCGCTGGGGCGGTCTCGCCACTTCGGTGATGAACACCGGAAGGAATGTCTCGGCCAATGTTGCCGCCCTGCTGCGGTGCTCATCATCCCAGAACTCCACGGACTGGCCGAAGACCAGCTGGATGATGATCCGTTCGCGCTCCTCGGCATCGGCGCGGATGAGCCGCTCGCGAGCCTCGGCCATCGCTGATGATTGGTACGACGTATCTTTTCCCACATTGCGATCGGGATGGTAATCCCTCATCCCTCTGCGATACGCATCCTCGATGATATCGTCTTCGGCAAGGAGGACTTCCAGTCGGGGGATGCATTCCCACAGCGTGTTCTCGTACTCGACAAGCACGCAGAGCGTCTGCGCCCATTGCAGCGCCTGCAGTTCGTGTTGTCCCAACAGCGTCGATGCCGCGGCGAGTGCGGCGTTGGGCTTTCGTCGAGTGCGCGAGTACGCGCCGACGCGAGCGACGATCGTGCGCAGGTCTGTGAGCAGCGTGTGAAAGTCGTAGGGCAGATGTTCCTCTTTGAGATGTGGATGAGGTTTGATGGAGACTTCGGGCGCCTTCATTAGAAATGGCAATGCCCGTCCCTCGACAATCCACTGCCGAATCATGCCCGTCCATTCCGCCTCCCGTTCTTCGCGCGCCATGCGCACCACGACGGCGTGCCGGTACGCACTGGCGAGTTCTGCCAGTATTTCCCTGTGCGCATTCTGCTTCTGCAAAACCTGACTGGCGACATCCTCCGGCGGGTTCGGGGTATCGGAATCACCCGAAAGGCGTTGCAGTTGCCGCTCCAGACCCAGGATCACCGGAACCTGCAGCGGTACATTCCAATCGATTGCTAAGAGCTCCTCCACGTGCCTCAAACACCCCTCGCATTTCTGCACAAGGCCTTCGCGTCCTCGCAGAACGTTCTGCATGTGCCGGGAATACACCGGAACTGCACCGAGGACGGTGTAAGGATTGCGTGCGGGGGCCGCGTTCTGCAACGAATCATCGGGTGTGAGGCGCATACGTGAGGAGGTATCAGTCGTCATTGGAAACGCGATCAGCCGTGATTCGATCGCGATGGTAAAGACTCCGCATGGCGTCGCCGCTGAATTGGTGCACGGGAACGTAGAATTCCGCATGCGTCTCCCGCTCATGGACGATAAGCTCTCGATCACTCACAAAGCGTGTTTGCAGCGCCTCCAGACATTCTCCGAGGAGGACGCGCGCGATCGGCGCATGTTTCCTGCCGAAGACATGCTCCAGATGCTTCTCGTACGATTGTCGTAATGCTAGGAAGTTCCCCTTGCGCATGTCCCGAAGGAAGAGAGCCGCGGCCTTGCGCGGCAACGTAAGCGGGGAGAGGCGTTTGATCTTCCATTGCCGCGTCGCGACTGCGCAGAACACGCCGATCTCCAGGTACGACACGGCTCCCGGCAGTTCGGAGATCTGATGCTTCAGCCCCGATTCGATGCCCGGCTCCAGGGCGCCGCGGATGGAAGACTGATCGATGCCCAGGTAATCCGCCACGTCCAGAACGCGATGCAGCGCGGCGATCGCCGTCGCTTCCCGGTGTACATCGGCATAGGTCGAGCACGTCTTTTGGCGAAGCGCCTTGCGCTGGGCGGATGTCAGGAAGAGAGGAGGAAACGTCGTGTCGAAAATTTCATTGTGTACGACCTTCGATATCGCATTGGAGCTGTCGTCCGCAGCACGGACGGTGTTACGCTCGATCAGCGCCTGCAAGGGTTTGGTGACCTTCTCTATGCGCTGCGCGCGGCCCAGGGCGAGGAGTTGATGCAGACGTGTGGACGTTTCCCCTTGGCGCTGCGTCGGACGCAATGCCTTGTACACCGCATCGCGTCCGCGTTCGAGGTCAAGGCACTGTATACCCAGCTGCAGATCGCTGGCCATCGTCGCCAGCGCACCGTCGATTTTTTTTGGATTCTCCTGCTCCCGTATCACGGCATTGACCATGCACAGGATATCGGTCCGCACGACGTCGACGTCGGCGGATGAGAGTGTCCTGCCCACGTCGCGCAGCGCAGCCTCCAGCGTCAGAGGCTGCGCGAGCGCGTGCACCGGGCCGTCGGGGGAGCGTGCGGGAGGCATGGCTCGATGCGGGAAATCGTTTATGGCGGACTATTCGTCGTCGAACTGTCTCAACTGCTCCTCCACATTCCGCGCTTCGATATCAGCATCGAGCGGCGCGCCGACGGTCACCAAATCCTCTTTTTGCTCTCTCCGACGTGGCAGTTTCGCCTCGAAAAGATCGTGATGCTGGGCGCAAAAATGGGCGATGTCCTCTTGGGCCTGCCCGCTGACTTCCGGATCGCAGCTGTACTCGTAACTAATGTTCATCATCGCATCGATGCGATCACGACCAATCACCGTGAACACGCGGCTCACCTTCTTCCACAGGGCATCGGCATACGCGCGCGCCTTTTCTTTCTGCATTTTCATTGCATCCTCCCCCACCACAGAGGCATCTGCGCCAGCGCTGTCCGGGGACCTCTTATTGGCTGGGCTGACGGAGTTGATGCCCGTCATGGCACTCTCGTACATTCCGATCAACTGCTTGAGGATGAATGGCGCCGAGACGAACGCGCGATGTCCTTTGTCTTTCGGATGACGATCGAAGGAAGCTTGATTCAGGACCACCCGCACGATTTGCTTGAACGTCATCACTTCCAACGGCTCGTCTTTTCCCTTCGAGAGCGACCCCTGCACGATGCTGTGGACGCGCCTGGCATCGAGCCTGTTGAGAATGGCGAGACCGAGGGGCCTGTTCTCCGCGCAGACATCAAGCCAGACCACATCCACGCGAGCATCCGGAACTCGCTTGGTGTCGTTCAGCAGCAGCGCGAGAGATTGATCATCATTTCGTCGCACGAGCGCCAGCGCGGTCGACACCGCGTCTTCGGCGGTTTCGGAGCCTCCCGGCGGGGTCGGCGCTTCATTCAAAATCGCGGCGATCTTCGCCGTGGCGATGCCGCGGTAGACGCGCACTTCGAAATCCGGATCCCCTTCGGCGATATCGCCCAACCTTGCATAGTAATCACTGGCACGCAGGTGCGCGGGGTTCTCGTTATCAAAACCATCGAGCACACTTGCCTTCCTCTGCTTGCAGGCTTCGTCGAAGGAAAGCTTGCCCGCCTGGATGTCGAGCAAAGCTTCCGGCTGGATCATGGTGTGCTCCGTCAAAACGCTCACCATTGTCCGTTCCAGAGCGTCCGTGGCTTCCTGAAGATCCTGTATTACCGTCTGCGAAGCGGCGTATACTTCTTCCCATTGATCGAGTGCACGCACCTGACGCGGATTGAGCTTTTGCGTCCGGAGCCGTGCAACAGCCTGCTGGTCGAGGGGGGCATCCTCGTCGACGAGGCCTACCCGTTGCAGAACGCTTCTCGTTGCCTGAAGCAGCCCTCCGCACTGCTCGTATTGCTCGTGTGCCTTCTGCCATGCGTTGAGAGCAACATCCTGCTTCGGAAGACCGGCATCTTCCTCGCGGGGGGTGCTGCTGCGGGCTCTGCGAGCCATAGGAAAAATTGGAAAAAAGATAAACGGGTGCATTCTACGGAACCTCCCGTTCTTGTCAAGAAAAAAATTTGTTTTCTAAACATGCTCTTGCACCCCAATTCCAGAGCCATTGGCTCATTCACGATCAGACGATGTTCACCTCTTCACCACGCTCCGGCATCAACGCAACAACGCCTTTCGCCCGCTCCATGCGCTTTGCGAACGGTCGCATTTGGTCTACGTCGCCGTGGACGAGGATCAGTTTCTGCAGTCCCTTTACGCCCGTCACGAACCGGTCCAGGTCATCGCAATCGGCATGTCCCGAATAGGCGTCGAGCTGCTGCACTTCCGCGCGCTTGGGAGTCATCTCATCAAAGATCTTCACCTCGCGGACGATGGGGTCGACGACCTTCGCCCCGAGCGTGTCGCGCCCCATGTACCCGACGGCCAGCACCGTGTTTTTCGGATTGCCGAGTTCGTTGCGCAGGTGGTGGCGGATGCGGCCCGCTTCGCACATGCCCGATCCGGCCATGATGATCATCGGCCCGGGTGTCGCGTTCAGCGCCTTGCTCTCCTCGACGGTCGCCGTGTAGCGCACCAGATGGAAGCGGAACGGATTGTGCGAGCGTGCGAGGAAATCCTCGTACGTTTTGCGGTCGTAGGATTCGGGGTGGCGAAGGAAAATGTCCGTCACCTTCGATGCGAGCGGCGAGTCGATGATGATGGGGATCTCGGGGATCTGCTTGGCATCCCAGAGCAGGTGCAAGTCGTAGACGACTTCCTGCGTCCGTTCCAGGGAGAAGGCGGGGATGATGATCTTGCCGCCGCGTTTGGCCGTGCGAACGATGATGTCGCGCACATGATCGGGCGCGTTGCGGATGTCTTCGTGGCGGCGGTCGCCGTACGTGCTCTCGCAGATCAGAACATCCACGGGAGGCATGGGGGCGGGATCGGGGATGATCGGCAGGTTGCTGCGGCCGATGTCTCCGCTGAAACCGATACGGACGGTCTTGCCGTTCTCCGTGCACTCCAGAACAAGCATCGCGGATCCCAGAATGTGCCCCGCGTTGATGAACTGTGCGCGCACCCCCGGACACACCGTGACCCACTCATGCATCTGCACCCCGCGGAACAGCGCCATGCACGCGGCGGCGTCTTCTTGCGTGTAGAGCGGACCCTTGCACGGGATCATGGATTCCCGGCAGTGCTTGCGGAAGTACTCCTCGTCCTTCTCCTGAATGTATCCCCCATCGGCGAGCATCACCTCGGCCAGGTCTTTCGTCGCATCCGTGCAGAAGACGGGCGCGCGGAATCCGTGCTTCCAGAGAACGGGGATCCTGCCGACGTGGTCCATGTGCGCATGGCTCAAGAGGAGCGCGTCGATCTTGCCGACATGCGGCGGCACGCGCGCGTTCTTTTCCGCCGCCTCCCGGCGATGCCCCTGAAACAGCCCGCAATCCAGAAGAATCCGCCGGCCCCCAATAACGAGCTCGTGGCACGTGCCCGTCACTTCGCGCGCCGCTCCGTGGGAAATGAACTTCATGGAATCACTCCATTGTACTCCAAAAATCCGTCCGGGAACAGCGTATACTACGGCCATGTCCCTGCGTACCGGATATGCGGCGTTTGTCGTTCTTACGGGCTTCGCCGCCGGCGTCGCGCTGACGCCGCGGGCTGACGCCGCGTACATCTGGCAGCTCCCGCGCGCGCGGCTCGTCAACCCTGCCAGCGCATCATCATCGTCCTCATCCGCATCCGCGAAGCGGGTCGTGCTGCCCCGCAGACTGGGCAAACGCAAGACTGCTTCCTCGGCGCCGCGGACAGCGTCGCGGCAGCTCGGCATTCTCACGACGCTGACCAATGAAGCGCGCGAACGCGAGAAGATCCCACCGCTCGAGCGCCATCCTGCGTTGGACAACGCGGCACAGGCATACGCGGAGGATATGAAGCGGCGAGGGTTCTTCAGCCACGAATCCCCGGAGGGGACGCTCTTCGATAAACGAATAAAAGCCGCGGGCTTCCCGGGCATCACGAGTCAGGAATGCCGTTGCTCGCTGCGAGTGTGGTACGGCGAAAATCTTGCTTCCGGCCAGCGCTCGCCCCAGCGGGCGTTCCAGGCATGGATGGCGTCGGAGGGGCACCGGAAAAACATTTTGGAAAAGAACTTCCACTACGTCGGCTTCGGGGTGGCCGGCACGATTTGGGTGCAGACGTTCGGGGGGTGGGAGAAGGTCCTCGCCACACAGTAGAAATGATCAGACTCCGGCGTCACGTCAATTTCACGGAGCCCTTCAGTAAGCCAATTTCTTGAGGTTTGAGCTCGCGGATCTGTCCAGGCTTCAGGCGTGTGTCGATGAGGCTGACAATGCGGATGCGCTTGAGTGACACCACCTCCAGGCCTACTTTTTCACACATGCGGCGGATTTGCCTGTTTTTCCCTTCTGTTAGGGCTATCCGAAATATTTTGTCATGTATTCTTTCCACGTGGGCGGTTTTCGTCACTTCGCCAAGAATCGACATGCCTTTTTTCAGTTTCTCTAGGGCTCCGTGCGTGATCGGTTTATTGACGGTCACTTCGTACTCCTTCTCGTGATCGAACTTGGGATGCGTCAAACGGTACGCAAGCGCGCCGTCGTTGGTGAAGAGGAGCAGCCCCGACGAGTCTTTATCAAGCCGTCCAACGGGGAACACCTTTCCACGGAGTGCCGGTGGCAGAAGATCCCTCACGGTCGTGCTCATCCGCTGTCCGCTTGCCCCTCGAAGCCTTGGCGAAGTGGGGCTGTCCGGTTGCCCCTCGAAGCCTTGGCGAAGTGGGGCTGTCCTCTCTCTCCCCCCAGAAATGTTCTCCGTCACCGCACCCACCGGTTTATGCATGAGGTAGTAGAGCATCTCCTGACGCTCCTTGAGCACCGTTCCATCGACCTCGATGCTGTCGTGCTCGGGATCGGCCTTCTGCCCCAGCGTGGCGACGGCGCCATTCACCTTCACCAGTCCGCGCACGATATACTCCTCGGCCTTGCGCCTGGATGCGATTCCCCGCTGCGAAAGAATTTTCTGAAGGCGTTCCTGCATGTCTATGGAGTATAGGAGGCTGCTGCCCTCGTACCTATCCGGCACCCTGCCCACTGTATCACTGTATTAATACGGTGTATTTTATTGATGCACAATTGGTCTTTATGCACTCATTGCCATATATTGGTCAACAAATAGCCAATAGCCACACCTATGGTAGACTGCGCGTCCTATCACCTTTCCCAGCACGATGGCATGGCCAATGCCCGCACATCCAAGAGGCAGAAAGAAGACGTAGTGAGAGTGGAGGGTAGGCCAACCGCGCAGGAACTCCAGGAGCGTATCGCAGAAGTGATCGTTGCGCGCCGCAAGTCGCTCGGCCTGACACTGCAGGACATAGCGAATGCCATAGGCATGTCTATCGGGTCGGCCTCCAACCTCTGCAGTGGGAACCACACCTATCCGCTACATACGCTCAACCAGCTTGCATCCGCGTTGCGATTGGATCTCATCCACCTCGTGTACCTCATCGAAGAACCCTGGCATCAAGGCGATCCTGCCTTGGAACGTGTGGGGATTCTCCTGAAACAGCGATCCCAATAAGTTTTGACCGCTACGGGCCTGCACAACACCCCTTAAAGATAACTCGCCCCTGCGCTCGTGACGGTGATCGTGTGCGGGTGGCTCTCGCGCAGGCCGGCGTTGGTGATCCGGACGAAGCGGCTCTTGGCATGGAATTCCTTCAGGTTCTTCGCCCCGACGTAATACAGCGCGCTGCGCAGCGCGCCGCCCGCCTGGTACAGGAAATCGCCCACTGCACCTTTGCTGGGCACGAGGCCCTCCACGCCCTCCGCAATGAGCTTCTTCTCCGGCGTCTCACGAGACTGGCCGTACCGCTCGGCACCGCCCTTTTTCATTGCACCGATCGATCCCATCCCGCGGTACCGCTTGTAGGCTTTGCCTTCGACGGTAAGCGCTTCGCCCGGCGCTTCGTCATGCCCCGCGAGCATGGATCCCAGCATCACCGCGTGCGCGCCCGCTGCGAGGGCCTTGGCCATGTCTCCCATCTGGCGGATGCCGCCGTCCGCGACAAGTGTCACCTTCTTGCCCTTGGCCCCGCGCACGGCCTCCATGACGGCGAAGAGTTGCGGCGCGCCGACGCCCGTGACGATCCGTGTCGTGCAGATGCTGCCGGGACCGACGCCCACCCGCAGGATGTCCGCACCGGCGGCGATGAGGCTCCTAGCCCCCTCGGACGTGGCGACGTTTCCGGCCATGACCACCTGGCTGCGGCGCAGCTTCTTGATCGCGCGAACCGCATCGGTGATGTACACGCTGTCTCCGTGGCCGGAATCGACGACGATGACATCGGTTTCCGCATCCAACAGGGCTCGAACACGTTCCTCCATGTCCGCGCCGGCGCCGATGGCCGCGCCGACGAGCAAGCGCCCGCGCGCGTCGCGGCTCGCAACTGTCTTGTCCAGGATCTTCGCCTTCTTGGCGCGCTCAACGATGGCGGCTTGCTGGGCAACGGCGATGTTGCGGTGAACGATGCCCAGCCCCCCCGCCTGCGCCATCGCGACGAGCATCGACTCCTCGGTAACGGTATCCATCGGCGAGGACAGGATGGGAAGCTTCAGGACGATCGACGGGTGCAATTGCGTGGTCAGGTCGACCTGGCTGCGCCGCACGGACGAGTGCCCGGGCAGCAACAGGACGTCGTCGAAGGTCAGGCCCTCGGCGGCGATTTTCTTGGCTCCGGTAAGGGCTGAACGATTGCTCGGCATAGGCATCAGAGGTACAAATTCTTCCCGGGTTGCGTCGGAATGAAACTCGCCTCGCGCGCCCAGGCGAGAGTCTGATCGATTTCATCCTCGGAAAGGATGCCGGCGTCGCGCACCAGGCCGATCTCCTTCGCAAGGTTCGTCTTGAGCATCGATGGATTGTCCGTGTTCACGCAGAACTTCACGCCGCTATCGATGAGCGTCCGCAGGATGGTCTTGAGATGCGCGGTGTCCTTGATGAACTTGAGCACCAGGCTGGATGTCGGGCACAGGCACAGGCACAAATTCCGCTTGGCCACTTCCTTCATGACCGCCGGGTCCTCCGCGCAGCGGAAACCGTGGTTGATGCGGTCGAGGGCCAGCACCTTGAGCACATGGGCCATTTCCTCGACCGTCCCATCCTCGCCCGTATGCACCGTCGTCTTCAGCCCCGCCTCGCGAACTTCATCGTAGAGCTTGCGATAGTCTTCGTAGCGGAAATCTCCGTTCTTGGGGCCGGCGATGTCGATGCCAACGACGCCGCGTGAGCGGTACTTGATTGCTTTGCGTGCGACGATGGCATTCTTCTCGACGGGCAGGCGTCGGTCGAGGAGCAGGATGAGACCCGCCCGCACGGTGGGAAACTCGATGAGGGCGCGCTCCATGCCGCGCAGTCCCGCCAGGATGATGTGGTCCAGGTCCTGCTCGCCGCCGCGGTTACGGAACATCGGGTTGAACGACGGCTCGAGGACGGTGATGTTGTTCGCGCGGTACGCGCCGCTCACGACTTCGTAGACGGTCCGCTCCATCGCCACCGGCGAACTCTGGATGAGCTCCGTCCAGTGGAAGAGTTTGTGGTAGTCGTCCCACGTCACGTCCTCTTTGTTCAGCGTGATGAGATCGTGAAATTCCCAGTAGTCCTTGCTGGGCAGTTTGATCCCCTGTTCATGCGCGATGCTCCACAAAATCTGGGGCTCAAGCGACTGCCCCAAGTGGAAGTGCAGCTCGCAGAGCTCTTTGCGGCTCGCCCGGTGGGGAATGTCCGTCACCATGGGACATTCTTATCCCAGACACGGGGTAAAGGCAAATCGGGCACGCAAAAAAGCGCCGATGTGGTTCTATCGTCGCTCGTGCAGCCTTGATGTCTCTAAAAAAAGTCCGCGCCGAAGGCGAGCTTCGCTTGCCTGGAGGCGCACCATTGAGGGAAAGGGTTGGTTCAATGTGAAGCACAAAGTCCTGGCACCGGCCTACTCTTGCGGCCCTGAAGGGCAACTACCATCGGCGCTGACGGGCTTAACTGCTGTGTTCGGAATGGGAACAGGTGTGACCCCGTCGCTCGAGGCACCAGGACTCTATGCTCCATCGTGAAACTGGCGTGCCCGCCCCGTACTCTGCGCGGTACGGGGTCATGAGCACAGCCTGCTCGCTGATAAGGTGTCACGTGAACAGTACCCGTACATCCTCGAGCCTTGCGGCATGTGGATGCACGGTCAAATGAAAGCGTTCAATCGCCCGTTCGTGACGCTCGGCTCAATGCGTTACCGCATGTACACCTGCGCCCGATCGAACCGGTGTTCTTCCGGCGGGCTCATTTGGGAGACGCCATCTTAGGGGGGGCTTCCCGCTTAGATGCCTTCAGCGGTTATCCCGTCCGAACATAGCTACCCTGCAATGCCGCTGACGCGACAACAGGTACACCAGAGGTTCGTCCATTCCGGTCCTCTCGTACTAGGAACAGCTCCCTTCACGTCTCCAGGAGATCACGGAGGATAGAGGCCAAACTGTCTCACGACGTTCTGAACCCAGCTCGCGTACCGCTTTAACGGGCGAACAGCCCGACCCTTGGGACCTTCTCCAGCCCCAGGATGCGATGAGCCGACATCGAGGTGCCAAACCAGTTCGTCGCTGTGGGCGCTTGGAACTGATCAGCCTGTTATCCCTAGAGTAACTTTTATCCGTTGAGCGATAACCCACCCACGTGGTGAGGGCAAGATAAATTGCCCAGGTTACCGGATCACTATCGCCGACTTTCGTCCCTGCTCGGCTTGTAAGCCTCACAGTCAGGCCGACGTGTGCGATTACACTACCGCGCCGATTTCCATCCGGCGCTAGTCGACCGTTACGCGCCTCCGTTACGCTTTAGGAGGCAACCGCCCCAGTTAAACTGCCCGGCAAGCACTGTCCCCTGCTGCGTTTCACAGACCAGAGTGAGTGACGTCGTACCACGAGGGCGGTATCTCAACGACGACTCCATCCCGGCCAAAGCCGGAACTTCGAAGTCTCCCGCCTATCCTGCGCACGCAGAACAACGACACAATGCCAGCTTACAGTAAAGCTTCATAGGGTCTTTTCGTCCTTCCGTGATCAACACGGCATTTGCACCGTGACTGAAATTTCACCGGGCCTTGCGTCGAGACAGTGCTCAGATCGTTATACCATTCGTGCGGGTCGGAACTTCATTGGGGAATCGGGATTCGGACTTCGGGAATAGGAACTATTCCGAAAGCGCATCCGTCATCCATGCATTCCTCTGGCTGGTGAAACCAGAACTCCGGCCAGATGCCGGAGCGCACGGAAACCCACTCTTGCGAGTGACGCGTGTTTTCCAGCGCGCGATTTTGCGCACCTCACGTCGCCGTGAGGATCGGACTATATCATCAACCGATTACTCGGTTGCGTCGCGTGTAGTCTCTGAGGATTCCCGATTGCTCGGGCCTTTCCTGCTGATTGTCCCCACCCCGTACCTTGCGGCGTAGGGGATGCATGGGATGTTCCAGCATATAGCGACGTTTTGCACTGTTATCCCGGCGTCGTCCGCCATAGGCGGATGAAGCCGGACAGTGGTATCCCCGTACCACGTTGGGTACGGGATCACAACAAACTGAGCAGTCCATCACGTTGATGGACCAGGTACTCGGCATTTCACAGTTTCAAAGCTCTCCTCCGATGCGGAGGAACCACCGTCTCAAAGCGGTGGGACTGTCATCGAAATTCTCCAGTGCTCGCGATTGCTCGCGATTCGGGCAAGCGTAGCCCCGTACCGGAGCACAACGTGCGACTGGTACTGGGGTCGACCCGTCTACCCGACAAGGAATTTCGCTACCTTAGGACCGTCATAGTTACGGCCGCCGTTCATCAGGGCTTACGTCGGAGGCATACACCCCCTTCGGTGACCTTCTGACACTGGGCAGGCATCAGCCCCTATACATGGCCTTGCGGCTTTGCAGGGACCTGTGCTTTTGGTAAGCAGTCGCCTGAGCTCTTTCGCTGCGACCGCGCGTCTTGCGACGTGCGGTAGTCCTTATCCCGAAGTTACGGACGCTTTATTGCCGAGTTCCTTAACGCAAGATGACCCGTTCGCCTTGGTCTACTCGACCACCCCACCGGTGTTGGTTTGCGGTACGGTTCCGTGAAGCTCTCGGATGCGACGGTTTTCTTGGAAGCCGAAGGAGACGGACTCGACCCCTTGCGGGGCCATTTGGGATCCGCGCTCGACTCACCCGGGGGATTTGCCTCCCGGGATCAACGCCTTGCGCGTTCCACGTGCAGTCAGTGCACACGCTCCGATCCTCCCGCTCCGTCACGACGCTCCTAGAATGCAAGTATCCTTTCCACCTGACATATTCTCCACCATCCCAGACCCGAGCAGCTGTGCGCTGTACGTCATGAGCTATGAGCAGAAGAATTTCCATTTGCTCAAAGCCCAAAGCTCGTAGCCCATAGCTTCTTCAGATCCAGAATGGTGGAGAACAGAGGCCGGGTGAACTCTCAACTCGCACCCTCTGATCGATCTCCACGGAGTACAGGAATATTGACCTGTTGCCCATCGGTTACGCCTTTCGGCCTGGCCTTAGGACCGACTAACCCCACGCCGATTACCGTTGCGTGGGAAACCTTGGGGATTCGGCGGGCAGGATTTTCACCTGCCTAGTAGTTACTCATGCCAACATTCTCGCTTCCGCCCGCTCCACCCGACCTCACGATCGAGCTTCACTGCTGGACGGAACGCTCCTCTACCACGCCACACCGCTCGAAAGCGGCGTGACATCCACTGCTTCGGTATGCCGTTTTGCCCCGGGAATTTTCGGCGCGCGGGTGCATCGACCAGTGAGCTGTTACGCTATCTTTAAAGGATGGCTGCTTCTAAGCAAACCTCCTGGTTGTTAACGCACCTGCACTTCCTTTGCCACTTAACGGCAACTTAGGGACCTTAGCAAATGGTCTGGGCTCTTTCCCTCACGACGATGGCAATTTGCTGTCACCGTCTCACTCCCGTCGCCTAAAGGCGGGTATTCGGAGTTTGTCAGGATTTGGTAGGCCTCAAAGACCCCCGCATCCAAACAGTAGCTCTACCCCCCGCTGTGCGCGACGAGGCTGCCCCTAAAGGCATATCGAGGAGAACCAGCTATCTCCGGGTTCGGTAAGCTTTTCACTCCTATCCACAGGTCATCCGAAGATCTTGCGACATCCACCAGTTCGGGCCTCCAGCATCCTTTCGGATGCTTTCACCCTGCCCATGGATAGCTCACCCGGTTTCGGGTCTCGTCCCAGCGACTAAGCGCCCTGTTCGGACTCGCTTTCGCTCCGGCTCCGGCTGTAACTGCCTTAGCCTCGCCACTGAGATCGAAGTCGTTGGCTCATAATGCAAAAGGAACACGGTCACCGCCACCGCCTTGCGGTGGCGGAGCTGTGAGTCATGAGTCGTGAGCTGTGAGCAAAAGGAACATTCCTTTCGCTCAAAGCTCAACGCTCAAAGCTCAAAACCCCACCGCAAAGAGGTGGCGGCTCCCATTTCTTTGTACGCATCACATTTCAGAGACTATTTCATCCCCCTTCCGGGGTGCTTTTCACCTTTCCCTCACGGTACTATCCGCTATTGATCTCTGCACCTGTTTAGCCTTGGATGGTGGTCCACCCAGCTTCAGGCCGGATTACACGTGTCCGACCCTACTCAGGGTACTCCTAGCGTCTTCGTGCATTTCGTCTACGGGGCTGTCACCCTCTGTGGCCGCCCGTTCCAGGGCGTTCGCCTATACACGAAGGAATCGCATGTCGGAGCCCTACAACCCCCCGCACACTTTTGCATTGTGGCCGCTCGTTGGGAAATACCTTCATTTCCAAGCGGATTCCTCAATCCAAAAGTGTGCGGGGTTTGGGCTTTTCCCGGTTCGCTCGCCACTACTACGGGAATCTCGGTGTTGATTTCTTTTCCCCTGGTACTGAGATGTTTCAGTTCCCAGAGTGATCCTCCCCGCAAAAAGCGGGATACGAGACCATTCCGTCTCGTGGGTTTCCCCATTCGGAGATCCCCGGCTTATAGCGCCTGCCTAGCGGCTTGCCGAGGCTTATCGCAGCTGGCTACGTCCTTCATCGGAGTGCAGAGTCGAGGCATCCATGTGATGCGCATGAGTAACGTTTTCATAATTTGTACTGTTCACGTGCCACAGTCAGCGAGCAGGATGTGCTCACGACAGGACACATGTCAGTCACGTTGATCACCTTGTTTTCACATTGCCGATGCTGTGAAGGGGCAAGGTGACCGGAAACCATCCGCCGATACAAAAATGCGGGTGGCTCACGTCCACCCGCAGAATGAGGCACACGCCTCGCTTCGGTGAGGCGTCTCATCCTACGGGTGACCGCGAAAACACATAGGTGCAAGCATTCTACGGACGCCCACGCCACGGTCAAGCGACTTCGTAGAGTTTCATTCTCCTTTCCCCAGAGCCGTTTCCAGCCCCGCACGGTAGAGCAGGCAGAGCTGCATGCGCTCCAGGCACGAAGATGGCACGGGTGGCTTACCGTTGAGCTCCGGCAGGATCGTCGCGTAGAACACGGCGTAGTGCTCCCAGCACCGATCGTGCCCGCGGGGTTCCTGCAGGCGCCTCGCGGCAGCGCGGTACGCCGCGAGTTTTTCTTCGGGCGAACAGGCGGAGAGATCGGGCGCGACGAGTGACGGAACCGCGCACGCCTGATGCTTGGCGCATTCCACGATGAACTCCTCCTGGGGAGGAATGTCATCCGTCGGAAAATCGGACTGCTCTCGCAGGATCACGGTGCAGAGCACCTCGTCGTGCGCCGGCTTCCAGCGCCCCTCGTCAAACGCGATCTTGTGCGATCGCACGAGGACCTCAATTGCTTCCAACTGCTCTGCGATGCTCATGGGCTCCGTCTCGCTCATGCGCGGAGCATACGCGCGGCGACATGCGATTCAAGCGGCAACCTCGACGGGCACATCCACGGACTGATCGGCGTGATCGTGCGCATCGCTCGTCGCCCCTTCCGGCCGCGGGCCTATCAGAACGATGTTGTCCATGACGATCTCCGTACGGAATTGCTTCGTGCCGCTGTCGTTCTCCCAGCTGCGGGTCTTCAGATACCCCTCGATGTACAGCGGCTTTCCCTTGCGGACGTTCTGGTGACAGAAATCGGCAAGCCCGCCCCAGGCGACGAGGTTGTGGTACTCGGGCAAACTCTGCTTCTGACCCTGTGCGTCCTTCCAGACGCGGTTGGTGGCCAAGCCGAACGTGCAGACGGATTGGCCGCCCACCGTCGCCTTGATTTCCGGATCGCGGGTGACGTTGCCGAGGAGGGTGACCCTGTTCACGGATTTCATAGAGGAGGGAAGAGTCTCATGCTAGGCCGCCGGACACGAAATGAGAAGCAGGCTTGTCAGATTTTTTGGCGCCCGTGCGGCTCGTGAGCATCCCGAAGCCACGCGGGGCGTTCCATTGCCCCGTGGAACGCCACGGGGGTTGGGGATCCGCCTGCCTGCCGGCAGGCAGGGACAAGGGGGATTAGGGAAGGGGGGTTGTCGCCCCTAATCCCTAACCCGAATCCCTGATCCCTTACTTGTCGTACATTTCCTCCTCGCTCACGGATTCCGCCATCTCTTCCTTCTGCGTCGCACCCGACGCCTCGACATCCGCGGCCTCCTCGATGCCGGCCTTCACGACATCGGATGTCTCCGTCGATTCCTCGGTGAGTTCGGCGATCTTGTCGGATGGCGGCACGTACTCCTCGCTCTCGTCCTCGGCCTCGACGCGGCTCTGGAGCTCGACGGTCTCCACTTCACCCTCCTCCACCGTCACGCGCTCCTCGGGGACGACTTCTTCTTTGAACTTCAGCAGTTCGACCTTGAGACCGAGCGCCTGCAGTTCCTTCACGAGAACGTTGAACGATTCGGGAATGGACGGGCGCTGGATGACGTCGTTCTTCACGATCGCCTCGTAGGCCTTGGAACGGCCGACCACGTCGTCGCTCTTGATCGTGAGCATTTCCTGCAGCGTGTAGGCGGCTCCGTACGCTTCCAGGGCCCACACCTCCATTTCTCCGAAGCGCTGTCCGCCGTGCTGCGCCTTGCCGCCGAGCGGCTGCTGCGTGACGAGCGAGTACGGTCCGACGCTGCGCGCGTGGATTTTGTCTTCGACGAGGTGGAGGAGTTTGAGCATGTACACGATGCCGACCGTCGTCTTGTGCGCGAACCGTTCGCCGGTCGAGCCGTCGAAGAGCTGCACCTTGCCGTCGCGCGGCAAGCCTGCCGCGACGAGGAAGTCCGCGATTTGGTCGGTCGTGATGCCATTGAGCGCCGGCGTGGCGACAGTGAGGCCCAGGACCGAGCATGCCCATCCCAAGTGCGTTTCGAGCACCTGGCCGATGTTCATGCGGGACGTGACGCCGAGGGGGTTGAGGATGATGTCGACCGGCGTGCCGTCCTCGAGGAACGGCATGTCCTCGCGGGGAACGATGCGGGCGATGACGCCCTTGTTGCCGTGGCGGCCGGCCATCTTGTCGCCGACCTGCACCTTGCGCGTCTGCGCGACGAACACGGCGATCTGCTTCATGACGCCCGTCGGGAGTTCGTCTCCCTGCGCGCGATCGAAGATGCGCACATCGACGACCTTGCCGCCCGCGCCTCCCGGCAGGCGCAGCGAGCTGTCCTTCACGTCCTTCGCCTTGTCGCCGAAGATGGCCTGCAGCAGGCGCTCCTCCGGCGTCAGCTCGGTCTCGCCCTTCGGCGTGATCTTGCCGACGAGAATGTCGCCTTCGTGCACCGTCGCGCCGATGCGGACGATGCCGTCGGTGTCCAGGTCCTTGAGTTTCACTTCACCGACATTCGGGATGTCGCGGGTGACCGTCTCCGGCCCCAGCTTGGTCTCGCGCACGTCCGTGATGTAGGACTCGATGTGGATGGAATCGTAGGCGCCGCGCTCCACGATCTTGTCGCTGATGATGATGGCGTCCTCGAAGTTGTACCCCTGCCAGGACATATAGGCGACGAGGAGGTTCTGGCCCAGAGCCAGTTCGCCCTTCTCGACGGCCGCGCCGTCGGCGAGCGATTCGCCCCTGTGAATCTTGTCCCCGCGCTCGACGGTCGGGCGCATGTGGAAGCACGTGCCCTGGTTGCTGTGTACGAACGTGGGCAGCGTGTAGGTCTTCTTGCGACCGGAGGCGTAGACGACGGAAATTTCCTGGGCGTCCGCGTACGTCACTTCGCCATCCTCCTCGGCGACGATCACGTGGCCGGAGGCGCGCGCAGCGATGCCCTCAACGCCCGTTCCCACGACCGGCGCGTGCGGCTTCACGAGCGGCACGGATTGGCGTTGCATGTTCGTTCCCATCGACGCGCGGGTGTTGTCGTCATGCTCCAGGAACGGGATGAGCGAGGTGGAGACGGAGAGGATCTGCTTTGGAGCCAAGTCGATGTGCGTCACGTCGCGCACGTGCGCCAGGACCGGCTCGCCGCCTTTGCGGGCGGACGCGCGGGTCGTCAGGAACTCGCCGTGTTCGGAGAGCTCGCCGAACTTCTGGGCCTGGGCGATGACGAGGCGGCGCTCCTGCTCCGCGTCCATGTACACCACCTTGCTCGTCACGTACGGGCGCACGGCCACCGCGTTGCGCTTCTCTCGCTTGAGCGCGGCGACGATCTTGCGCGCCAGTTCCTTGCTGTCGATGAGATCCCCTTCCTTCGCCAAGACTTTGCGTCCGTCTTTGGCGACGCAGTCCAGGATGCGGCCGTGCAATTTGTCCGGATCCAACGGCACCTCGTGCTTCACCTCATGGTACGGCGTCTCCAGGAATCCATACGCGTTCACGCGGGCATAGCCGGCGATGTGGACGACGAGGCCGATGTTCGGGCCTTCCGGCGTGGCAATCGGACAGATGCGGCCGTAGTGACTCGGGTGCACGTCGCGGACGTCAAAGCTCGCGCGCTCGCGGGAGAGTCCTCCCGGGCCCATCGCGGAGAGCCTGCGCTTGTGCGCGAGCTCCGAGAGCGGGTTGGTCTGGTCCATGAACTGCGAGAGTTGGGAGGATGCGTAGAATTCGCGCATGGCTGCGGTCACCGGCCGGCAGTTGATCAGCTGGGTCGGCGTGACCGTCTCCAGGTCCATGACCGTCATACGGTCCTTCACGATGCGCTCGGTGCGCACCAGACCGACGCGGTACTTGTTCTGGACGAGCTCGCCGACGGACCGCACGCGGCGGTTACTAAGGTGGTCGATGTCGTCGGGAACGCCCTGGCCGTTGTTGAGGCGGACGAGCTCCTTGAGGATCTCGACGAAGTCGCTCACCTGGAACGTGCGGTGCTCCTCATCGCTCGGCACATCCAAACCGAAGCGGCGGTTGAGTTTGTACCGGGCGATGGCGCCCATGTCGTACTTCTTGAAATCGAAGAAGAGGCTGTCGATGAGTTGCTTGGCGTTCTCCGGCGTCGCGTAGTCGCCCGGGCGGATGCGCCGGTAAATGGACTGGTAGGCGTCCTCGAGCGAGTGCGCCGTGTCCTTGTCGAGGGTGGTCTGAATGAAGTCGTGCTCCTGCACCATCTTGCCGCCGAAGAGGTCGAGGATCTCCTGATCGCTGGTGAACCCGAAGATGCGCAGCAATTGCGTGATCGGAATCTTGCGCTTGCGGTCGATCTTGCAGGTGATGACGCCGCGGCGGTCCGTTTCGATCTCCAACCACACGCCGCGCTTGGGGATGATCTTCGCCGCGTGGTACTTGGGGTAATCGGGCATCGTCGAGAAGAACACGCCCGGACTGCGGACGAGCTGGTGGACGACGACGCGCTCGATGCCGCCGATGATGAACGTGCCGCTGTCGGTCATGAGCGGGATGGAGCCGAGGAACACGTCCTGCTCTTTGATTTCACCGGTCTCCTTGTTGATGAGCTGGACGTATCCCTTCATGGCCGCCTCGTACGTCAGGTTGCGGCGGCGGCAGGTGTCGGGGTCGTACTTGGGAGCGTCGAACGTATGGCCCAGGATGCGCAGCTCCATTTTGCGACCCGAGAAGTCCGTGATCGGGCTGATTTCCTCCAGGAGTTCTTTGAGCCCCTCGGTAAGGAACCAGCGGTAGCTCTCCAGCTGCATTTCGATGAGCGAGTGGGTGCTGCCGACGTTCTCGTCTTCGACCAGGAACACGCGCTGGTTCGAGAGCATCTTCGGCTGAAGATGGGCAGGCAGATTTTTGCACCCCGCGGGCGTGCGGCCCGCAGGGGGGAGGAGCAGAGGGAGGGCGTGCGGCAGGATCAATTCCTCGACATCCAGCGCGTACTTGCCCGGACGGGCGAGGATGTCCTTACCTTTCTTCGCGGGCGCCTTCACCGCCTTGGGCGTGACTGCGGGCGGCATCTTGCGGACCGGCTTGGCCGCCGCCTTCGGCGTCGCTTTTTTAGGCAGGACCTTCTTCGGCGCAGGCTTCTTCGGCGCGGTTTTCTTGGCTGCGGGCTTCTTTGCGGGCTTCTTGCTGGCCATACGGGTAAGGGGGGGGAAATGCGGCTCAAAAGAGCCGCGCGCGACCGCCAGTCTCCAGAAAATCCGGGGACAGGGCGGTCAGGCAGCTACTCGTGACGCAATCGAAAGCCAGCTGTAGACGGGAAGAGTGTAGAGATAGGGCGGCGGCAGCGCAAGGAGTCAGGGGAACTTCGCGGGATGTCAATTTTATCCAACATATTCCACCCTCAACGCCCCGCGCTCATCAGCGCTTTCCCGCATCGAACCGCCGCTCGACTTCCTTCCAGTTCACCACGTTCCAGAACGCCGTGATGTAGTCGGGACGCTTATTCTGGTACTTCAGGTAGTAGGCGTGCTCCCAGACATCGAGGCCGAGGATCGGCGTGTGTCCGTGCACGAGGGGGCTGTCCTGGTTCGGGGTCCCGCCGATGTGGAGCTTTCCCTCTTCGTTGAAACCCATCCACGCCCAGCCGGATCCGAACACGCCCGCGGCGGTGGCGGTAAACGTCTGCTGGAACGATGCGAAATCGCCGAAGGTCTCGTCCATGGCCTTCGCCAGAGCTCCGCCCGGCTTGCCACCGGCGTTTGGCCCGATCACCGTCCAGAAGAGGCTGTGGTTGCTGTGGCCGCCGCCGTGATTCCGCACGGCCGTCTGCATCGCGACGGGAATTTTCGCAAAATTACGCAGGAGTTCGTCGACCGGCATGGCTTCCCATTCCGACCCTTTCACCGCGGCGTTGAGCTTGTCGACGTACGCCTGGTGGTGCTTGGTATGGTGAATCTCCATCGTCCGCGCATCGATGTGCGGCTCAAGGGCATCGTAGGCGTAGGGGAGTGGCGGGAGGGTGTGCATGCGATGAGTATACTCTCCCCATGTCCGTCCGCCTCCTCACCTCCGCCGAAGACCTCGCCCGCTACGAGACATGGATCCATGCGCATCCGCAGGGCAACCTATGGCAATCGATCGAGTGGAAACGCTATCAAGCATCTCTCGGAAGGTCCGTGCGGCTATACGGCGCGGAGGAGGGCGACACGCTCCAGGCGACCGCCATCGTGGTCATTGATAGAACGGTTCTGGGGCTCTCCACGTGGGACGTCGTGCGCGGGCCGCTGTGGAACGAGGAGCACACGCAGGCGGACGCAATCGTCCTCTCGCTGCTCCGGCATCTTCTGGAGGAGGCTCAAAAGGACCGCTGCCTGGCGATGTACATCTCTTCGCCGCAGGTTGTTCCATACGGCACCTGGGGGGTGCCCCACACGGGGCATACGCGCTGCGAGCAACTCGAGGCGACGATCCTCATCGACCTCACACAATCCGAGGAGCAGATCCTTGCCAACATGCACCAAAAGGCTCGCTATAACATCAAAGTCGCCATGAAACATGGCGTCGTGATCCGGGAGCATACCGCGGATGATCCAGAGGCCTTGGATTCGTTTTATAGGCTCGTTTCGGAGACGGCAGGCCGGGATGGCTTCACCCACCTGTCCCGCGCGCGCTACGAGGCATTTCTGCGCTTCCTGGGAGGCAGCTTCCTCCTGATGGCCTGGCACGACGAAAAGCCCGTTGCCGGGCTCATTGGGGTGGCATGGAACGGAACAGGCATCTACTACTACGGAGCCTCCGGCTACGCCCACCGCGCGCTTATGGCCCCATCTTTGCTGCAATGGGAGGCGATGCGGCTGTGCAAGCGGCGCGGGTGCCATAGCTATGACCTGCTGGGAATTGAGCCACCGACGAACGCGGGATTAGGGATTCGGACAGGGGGATTGGGGAAAGGGATCATTCCACCCCTAATCCCTACGTCCGAATCCCTAATCCATTCCCCCTGGGCCGGCATCACATCGTTCAAGACGAAATTCGGCGGGCAAACGGTGACCTATCCCTCCGAACAGATGATCGTGCTTCGCCCCTGGGCCTGGCGCATGCTCCGGTGGAAGCGGCGCCTCCTGGGGTGAAGGACTAGCGGTACAGATCGGCGACATACCCTTCCAACAATTCCCGCATGGATTGGCCGGTCCTGGATGCCGAATCGAGGGGGCGGGCAACGGACCGACCTGCCTCCTCGCCGATCGGGCGGGGACGATGCTGGGGTAAGAGGTCGCTTGGCGGCTTCGCCGTCGTATCGCGCTCATCCACAAGTTGCGGCGCTTCGCTCATACGCCCATGCTATCGCGCCGCGGGGCACGCGCCAGGGAACGAGCTTGCGCATCAAGAGGCTTCAATTTCGCCGTATACGAAAAACCCCCCGGAATGGCCGGGGGGTTTGTTCGCAGTCACACGATGGCTGTGTCCTGATGGAAGAAAGGCTTAGCTCTTGTAGCTCGTCGACTTGACGACCGTGTCCGGATACTCAACCCAGAAGAACACAGTTGTCGCGGTGTCCTTGTCCAACCATGCAAGGTGGCTGGCCGTGGCAACGAACGTCGTCGTCGTCAGGGTCGTGAAGTCCTGGAGGGACGCCTGGAGCGTGGACGTGGTCGAGCCGGTCTTCGGCGAGATGATGTCGCCTTCGAGGACGATCGTCAGGCTCTCGCCCGAGTTCATCTCCGTGTTGACCGAGGTCGCCGGCAACGGACCACATTCGACGAGGTACGAACCGGACTGCGCGCCGTTGATCACGACGTTGCCCGTGCTCCTGGCACGGCAGGTCGCCTTCGTGGACGAGTCCGACTTGTTGTACACCTTGAAGTTCGCAGCGTTCAACGTGACGTTCGTCGCGTTGATGTTGAAGATCACGCCGGAGAGAACGGCCTTGTTCAGACCGTTGAGCGTGTTGCTGTTCGCAGCGGCGGTGAACTTGAATTGAGCGAACGGCGAGACGCCCGTCGGGACGTTCGTGTTGTCCGGATCGGGGTTCGCGTTCGTGATCGAAGTGATCTTCGCGAAGACGACGCGGCTGATGTTGCCGACGATGTTGGCGTTCGTGGTCGCCGTGTCGGTACCGATGAACACCTCGCCTTCGGCGGTCGTGTCGGCGTCGTTCGCGGTCAGGTTGTTGCTGGACTCCAAGCCACGGCCACGGACGGCACCGGAACCGGTGTTGTTGTCCGCTACCGCCTGCTTCGTGAGCCAGATCTGGATGAGATCGTTGATCGTTGCTCCGTCGACGTCGGCCTTCATGCGCGGGCGGATAACGATGTCCTGCGTCTGGCCTTTGCCGATAATGAGCTGCTGGCTCTCCATGTTCGCACAGAACGTCTTCACCGCCTCGCTGTTCGGCGTGACGTTGTTGGCGAGAACGTCGTCCGTGCCGCAGCCACCAACGGTGGCGGAGACAAACGGCGTCGTTGCGCCATCCTTATAGACATCCAGGCGATCGAGAGAGGTCACCACGCCACCCGAAGACGTGAATTGGAAGTCCGTCACGTCAATGGGCTCGTTCTGCGCGCGCAGCTGCAGGCGCAGGATTGGCTCGCCGAGTGCGCCGCCAAGGAGCTGGCGGGAGCGCTGCGGCTCGGTGTCCTTGATCACGAACAGGTCACCCTGGCTCGCGATGATCCAGTTCTTGGACGTCACCGTGGTCACGATGATGTCCGCCGTTGTGACGCTGTTGAGGAACGAACCGTTGAGCTTGATGCCCGACAGGTTCGAACCGTCGTCAGCCTCTTCGGCCTCGATGAAGGTCGTGGTGCTGCCCGTCGAGAAGTTCAAGCGGAGGTCGGCGTTCGTCGTCGACGCGGCGATGTCCGCGCGAACTTCGAAGATGACCGTTTCCTCGGCCGGAATGACGTAGCCGCCGCCAGCGAGTTCATCGAATGTGACAGCGCTGCTCTGCGAAGCCACGCCGCTCTCGAGGATCGTGTCCGCGACGGTGTCGCCGTCGGTGTCGACCCAGAGCGTGTAGTTCTGACCGTTCAAGAGCGAACCGGAGTTGGCCTGGAAGATCGCCTTGGTGAAGAGGATATCTTCGGCCTCACCCGCGCGCGCTTCGAAGCGGAGGAGCTGGACGTTCTTGGCATTCTTGACCGTGATGTCATCCACGCCGATGGCGCGCATGGTGACCGTCAGCTCGGGGTTCGCAACGCGGTGGAAGTTACCGGTGATCGTGCCTCCCGGACGGACGTCAGAGACGTTGTCGCCCGTGGTGAGACCCTCGATCTTCATGTTGTACGACGTTGCCGTCGCGATCAAACCGCCGAAGTCACATCCGACCGTGGAGCTCGTGGGCTGGCCACAGATGTGGATGCGGAACTTGTCGCCGGTCTTCGGGTGGTTGGAGGAGCCGTTGTCGATGAAGTCGACGCGGAATTCCCACGTCTCCTTACCGTTCACCGTGAAGTCGTCGAAGCGGTAGATCTGGAAGCTCGCCGTCGAAGCCGTGCCCGTACCGAAGTCCGAGGTACCCGTCAGGCGCACCGCGGAAACGGTCTGGCCGGTCTTCGTGTTGCGGATTTCAACGTCCTCGAGCACTTCGTGGACGTTGTCCGTCGTCGTGGCGGCGTTGTTGTTCGTCACGAGACCAGCGCCCGTGCTTGTCTGGCCCTGGATCGCGACGAAGAGGTCCTTGAGGTCGACCGTCTCGCCACCCGTGGTCATAAGGATTTTGGCGAGAACAGCGTCATCGTCGTCGCGCGTGAACTTCTGCTGGACCGGGCCGTCGATCTCGATGGTGAACTCACCAGCGTCGATCGTGACCGTGTCCGGCAGGGACGACGTCTCCGTCGGGAGCGTCACCTGCGAACCGTAGAGCTGTCCGTTCACGCCGTAGCCATACAGGGAACCGACGGCGAAGATGTCGGAGCGCTCTTCGAAGTGCATGATGACCGTGTCGGCTGCGCCTCCGACGATGTCGCCGATCACTTCGAGCGTGATCTTGTCACCCTCGAGGATGGTGAACGGCGGGTCGAAGACGAGCGTTACGAAGTCGCCGACGGTGCCGGCGGCCTTGTTCGTCAGAACCGTACCATCCGTGCGGCGGACGGCCAGGTTCGTCATGTCGGCATCAGAGGCGGAACCGTTCTGCTCGAACGTCATCGAGTAGATGGTCTGGTCCTCCGTCGAGTCCGTGGAGAGCTCGAACTTGCCGATCACGACGGCGTTGTTGCCGACCTCCACCTGATCGGGGGAGACCGTGCGGTACGCAACCGTGATGTTTCCGCTCGTCACCGAAGCGACGCGGAAGGTGTTACCACGCATCGGGAAGTTACCGTCAACCGCCTTCGCGTTGCCGCGGAAGTCGGAGGGCAGTTCGACCGCGATGTTGTGCTCGGCAGCCGTCGAAGCCGTGGACGTGAAGTCCGCGACGACGTCGACCGTCTTGGTCTGGCACTTGGCGATCGTCAGAGGCGTCGAGAAGCGGAGATCCGCCGTCTGGTCCTCGGAATCGATCGTGCGCTTGCGCGAGGCGCGACCTCCGTCGACGGACGCATACACGCCGTCGATGTCGGACTCGTCACCGAAGCCTTCGTGCAGGATCGTGATGTCCGTCAGCTGCACGTCGTCATCACAGGAAGCCGTCAGGTCGAGCGAGAGCATCACAACGCCCACGCCGCCCTTCGGAACCGTGTCGCCCATGGGGTTGCTCGCGGCCGTGGAGACCTCGAGCGTACCTTCACCCACCGGGATCGGGCTGTAACCCAGGAAGCTCATGGAGTCGGAGAACAGATCGCCTTCGCCGGTCATCATGTCTTCAACGTTGACCGTGTAGTCGTCGCTGGCCGTGAGAGTCTTGCCGAGCGTGAGCTCGACCGTGTTCTCGTCAACCATGCTGGCGCTGTCGACGTCGATCTCGCCGGAGGGGCCCGTCACCGTGTAGTGACTGACATCCTCGACCGCATCTTCGTCAACCGGCATGTTGAATTCGATTTCGACCGTCGTGGCGGACGTCGCAACGACATCCGTGATTGCGGCTTCGGCGGGCGTCTCACCCGTGCCGCAGTCCTCGCCGAAGACGAGGCCCTGATCAACACGGTGGAGCATGACCACCATTTCCGCGCGGTTCATGTTGTCGCCGGGGCGGACGCGGCCCGTGCCGCCGTCACCCTGGAGAACGCAGTGATCCGCGGCCGTCTGAATGACGTCCGTGTACCACTGACCGGAGGGGTTGTCGACGAAGCGCGGAGCGTCACCCGTCGCATCGAGCCCGAAGGCGCGAACGATGAGGGCAGCGGCCTCTGCGCGGTTGATGTTCGCAGCCGGACGGCCATAGCACGGGTGAGACCCGTAGCAGTTGCCGTCACCGCGGACCCAACCTTCTTTGCCGGCCTCCTCGAAGTACGCGTAGTACCAGGCACCCGACTTCGCGTCATCGAAGCTGGCCACAGCCGGAGGCGTGGAAAGCACGCCGCCGTTGAGCTCAACGACGAGTTTCGCGAACTCGGCGCGGTTCGCAGGATCGTTCGGTCGGAAGCGGGTCTGTGTCTTATCGAGATAGCCGGCGTCCATGAAGGACTCAACGGCGCTCTCGAACCAGACCCCCGACGGAACATCGCTGTAGGCGGCGAAGACCGCGCTGACTTGCGTCAACGAGATCGCCACTGCAGCGACTCCTGCGGACCATTTCTTCATACGAGAAATGTCCATAAAGGAAAGGGGAATAGGAGAGGAAATAAAGACGGTGCAATTCGGTGTGCGTGTGGGTTATGGGCAGAGGGAAGGATGCTCCGCATGCGGAGCGACGACGCCACGTCTGCTGCTAAGAGGAGCGTCCGGAAGGATCGCTCTTCTCCTTACAAGTAAAGAGGGAAACAGAAAGGTAGGACGCAGCGCGCAATGTCGACCGCTGTGGAGCGGGAATGCACGACCCTGTGCTCGCCCCTATATAAGGAAGGGCCCTGCTCTGCGCAGGGAATACGAGACCCCACCCCGGGAAGACCCGCGGCGGGAGGGTGTGAGATGCCGTCCGGTCAGGCGCATTACTGCACATGACGAGGGCGGATGCCGAATTGTCAAAGATCCTTCGCACACGATCCCCCCTTGATCCGGGCGGGACCTGCGGGAGATGGTAGCGAGCGCGGTTTTACGCGCGCAAGCCTCTCCGCATAGTCGCATGCAGAGACTCAAACGGGCAGAGGCCATGGCTGTTACGGACGAGGCAGGGGAGATTCGCTGCAATAAAGGGGTTTAGAGGGTTTATTTGCCAATTCTCGTTTGAATTCCTGGCCAAATTTGGCTTGGCATACGGGGGAAGTGGGATGCGAAAACCTGTTGAACAAATGTGTTCAACCTGACGCAATCACCTTTCATTTTCGGCCTATCGTAAGAAAAACAGACATTTGGTATGGTAAAGTTCACTATTCTGTATACAAATTGTGTTCATCTACTTTTTCTTCACAACCTGCCCCTCTTTCCCATCTCGCACCTCATACCCCGCCTCCTCAATCGCTTTTCGCAGCCGATCGCTCTCTGCGAAGTTTTTGGCATCGCGCGCTTGTTGACGCTCCTGGATCAGGGCTTGTACATGCGAAGAAATTACTTCTTCAATTTTGTCGAAGCAACCGAAGGTATGGCGAACGACGTCGATGAACGTCGCCGTGTGCTCACGTGGCGCTTGAAGATTTTTCATAGCATCGAAGACCGCCGCGAGCGCGGCGGGAGTATTGAGGTCGCTGTCCATCGCCGCACAAAAATCCTTCACCACCTCGCCCCCTTTACCCTCCTTACCCTCCTTCCCCGCTTCCCTCTCCATCCACTCCATAACCTTCCTCCGCGCTTTCCTCGCATCCTCCATCCCCTTCCAACTGAACTTCAGATTCGTCCGGTAGTGCACGGAGAGGAGGTAGTAGCGCAGGTCCATCGGGTCGTACCCCTTGGCGACGATGTCCGGAAGAGTGAGCACATTGCCAAGGCTCTTTGACATTTTTTCGCCTTCCAGGTTGATCCTGCGGCGGTGCAGCCAGACCTGCACGAAGGGTTTTTTCCCGCTGACAGCCTCGCTTTGCGCGATCTCGCACTCGTGATGCGGGAAGATGTTGTCCTCGCCGCCCGTGTGAATGTCGATCTGATCGCCGAGCAACGCACGGCTCATCGCCGAGCATTCGATATGCCAACCCGGGAAACCCGCCGACGCATCGTCGCCGGACGACTGCACGACGTTCCCCGTTGCAAAGTCCCACCGCAGCACATGCCGCGCGTTGTCGCCGATGCATTTTTTCCAGAGGGCAAAATCCGCGGGGTGGCGCTTGCCCTTGTTCACACCGACACGTGCGCCGGCCTTCACCGACTCCAACGTGTTTCCCGAGAGCGTTCCGTACGGCGTCGGTATGCGCGAGGTGACGTCAAAGTAGATCGCGTCGGGCAGCTCGTACGCATGTCCTTTGGTGAGGAGCTCCTTCACCATCACCAGCATCTGCGGGACGTACTCCGATGCGCGTGGCCGAAATTTTGGCTCCAGAAAGCCAAGGATACACTCGTCGTCTCTGTATTGATCCGTGTAACGCTTGGCGATCTCCAGCGGATGCAACTTCTCACGCTCGGCCTCCTTCTGAATTTTGTCGTCGCCGTGATCGCTGTCGTGCAGGAGATGGCCGACGTCGGTGATGTTCTTCACGTGTACGACGTCGCAATCGTGTCCCGCCTCCAGCCAGCGCCGCAAAAGATCGGCCATGAGGAAGCTGGCATAGTTGCCGACGTGCGGACGGCTGTAGACCGTCGGCCCGCACGTGTACATCGTCACGCGCTTGGCATCGCGTGGCGTGAAATCTTCCTCGCGCTTCGTCAGGGTGTTGTACAAACGGAGGGCCATACAATGAGGATACCGATTTTCCTCACGCAATGTCATGGTGAGGTGCGAGCGGAAAGGCCGCGAGCCACGAACCAAAAAAAACCCGGCAACCCCACGAGGAGGTTGCCGGCATGCCCTGAAACGGGCGGCGTTGCTACGACGGGGGAACCGGCGTATCCGGCTTCGTCGGCTGCTGCTGCTGCTGATGCCCCAGCGGCAGCAATTCCTGGCGATAGATCGGAACATCACGGGGGGCCTCGATGCCCAGCCGAATCTTTCCACGGTCGATATCAACGACCGTGATACAGATGTTTTCCCCGATGAAAATCTTTTCGCCGAGCTTACGGCTCAACACGAGCATGGACTGACTCCTTCCAGCGGAGGGGGGGTGCCCGATCGCTCGCCATATCCCCGGATACGGCAGCCACGTCGGGCGGGAAGCGCGCGCGTCGCACGCCCTTGCCGCCCAATGCACATCTGTGAAAGACCGGTTGCAGACGGTACATCAGCAGCCCGCTCCATGACAAGGATCGATGCGACGCGGAGGTGAACCGAGATTGCTTGACAGTGCCCTTTCACCTCCTAGAATGCCCGCAATTATGACGCACCGCCGCTCCACGTTCGCGTTTATTAACCGCCTCGACCAGACGACGAGGGCGTGAGCGATGTGCTGAACGTAGAGCACCTCTCCCACCCCTCAAGGCCGCAGGGGGCTTTCGTCGAAACACCGCCCGTTCCTTGCCACCACCGCATGACCAGAAACGACCTGCGTTTGCCAAGGATTTGAAAGGAGTTCTGTTGGACTCGCCGCAAGGCAACGCAGTCGGGGCATTGCACCATGAAGACCGAACGTCGATTGGAAGAGCGGGTGATTGATGGCCAAACAAAGGTGATCCTCGTGATCGCCATCGTTGGGACGCCGCCTCCCTTCAGGAGGTCTACCCGCTGCAAATGCTCTCGTGCCCGTCGTCCCTCGTGGTACGTAGGACGATAGGGCGCTTTGCGGCCCGAGGAGTTCTTCCTCGGGCCGCACCCCTTGTATGAACGCAGATCGTTTCTTGATCTTTCCATTACCGCCGCAAGGACACAGACCTGCTTTCGATGACCGGAAGCAGCCACCTCTAACATCGGGCAATTGCCCGAGAAGGAAACCGCATGTCCAGACGTTTTGCGCCCCCGCCGCATCACCGCACTTCGAAGATGAAGCGAGGGCCAAACCGGATGATGGTGTACTGGATCCGAAGAAGGATGCTTCGGTGTTAGAGGGTCGTCCAACCCCGCTTGCGGAGGCGGGCGGGGTTGGACACTTCTCCCGCGATGGCAGATCCGTGTTCTTTTCCATCACCGACAGCGCACAGAGATCTGCGTTCATTGCTCTGACTCGTTATTTTCCCCTAAAGGACGGGGAAACGGAGCCGAATGCAGAACGGAGGCACGGATATGAGCATCGCGAAATCGCATCGTGTTCGACAGAGCAAGATCCACGCGCGCGAACGCCGTCACGACCGGCGGGAAGGCGCAGAAGAACTGCGTCTTCTTACGACGCTCACCCTCGTCGGCGTAGAGGAGCCTCACCTGCTCCTCGAAGATCGCAAGATTCACGTCCCACGGCCCTCCGCTTCCAGCCCCCAGGATGGGAGCTGATCCCCTCACCCAGCACCCTTTTTGCCTCGTGCAAAAAGGGTGCTGGGCACACCTCGAATGCAGATCTCTTTCCGCTGCTTCTTCCCACCACCGCGACGAATCGCCTGTTCTGCCAGTATCGGCTGCCCCAGCAGCCGAGACAGAACAGTCGGAGACGTACACAAGGAGGAAACATGAACGGTCTCCATTCCACTTCCACGTCGGCACATTGAACCTCGGACGCAAGCGGCAGAGTGCAGTGCAAACTGTGCGGCACGCGGGTGTTCTGCTGGGAATTTGACCAGCACTACACCCATCGCCACCCGGAGCATGCGCTCTTCGCTCCCGATCCGGACATGTCCGATGAGGACGGTCTTCCCGTCCTCGCCCGCGAGGAATAACGAAAATGGCCTCCGGTCATCGCGACCGGGGGCCGCCTTTTGGCCAGAACAGACGATTCGACGCCCCCTATCCCCAAACCCCTTTCCCCCGAGGGGAGGGGGAATTAATCGTGCCCTCGCCTCCAACCCCTCCCCCGTGGGGGGAGGGGTGCTCGCAACGAGCGGGGAGAGGAAGAAGGGTGACGCTACGCCACCGTCACCTCTTTGCAGAGATAGACGTCCTGAATCGCATGCAGGATCTCCACGCCCTGCTCCAATGGCTTCTGGAAAGCTTTGCGGCCGGAGATGAGCCCCGTGCCGCCCGCGCGTTTGTTGACGACGGCGGTCATGACCGCCTGCTGCAAGTCGTTGTCGCCGGACGCGCCGCCGGAATTGATCAGGCCCACGCGCCCCATGTAGCAGTTGGCCACCTGGTAGCGTGTCAGATCGATGGGGTTATCCGAAGCCAGTTGCTCGTACATGCGCTTGTCGAGCTTGCCGTAGCTGCTGTCGCCCGTGTTGAGCGCGGTGAATCCGCCGTTACACTCGGGGAGCTTCTGCTTGATGATATCGGCCTCCAGCGTGACGCCGAGGTGATTGGCCTGGCCCGTGAGATCGGCCGCAAGGTGGTAATCGCGATCTTTCTTGAACGCGCTGTTGCGCAGGTAACACCACAGGACCGTGAACATCCCGAGGCGGTGCGCCTCGGCAAAGGCCTGCCCGACTTCCACGATCTGACGGCCGGATTCCGGCGAGCCGAAGTAGATCGTCGCGCCCACGCCCATCGCGCCCATGTCCTTGGCCTGCCGCACGTCGGCGAACATGATCTGGTCGAACTTGTTCGGGTACGTCAGCAGTTCGTTGTGGTTGAGCTTCACGATGAAGGGGATGACGCCCGCGTACTTCTTCGCCACGATCCCCAGCGCGCCGACCGTCGAGGCGATCGCGTTGCAGCCGCCGTCCATGGCGAGGCGAACGAGATTCTCCGGATCGAAGTAGTCGGGGTTTTTGGCAAAGGATGCGCCCGCGGAGTGCTCGATGCCCTGATCGACGGGGAGGATCGACAGGTATCCCGTCTTGCCAAGGCGACCGTGCTCGTAGAGCGCGGCAAGGCTCTTGAGCACCTCCTTGGACCGGTCCGATTGCTCGAAAACGGTCTTCCACGTCCGCGGCCCGGGCAGGTGCAATTTCTCCTTGGGGATCGTCCTGCACTGGTGATCCAGGAGCGAAGCGTGCGGACCGAGGAGCGAGCGGATGTCGGCGGAGGAGAGCGGCATGGCAAAACTATACCACCACTTTCCGGTTCACCACGACCTGCTGTCCGATGGCGAAGAGCGTCGACACGGCCCAGTACAGCGACACCGCGGAGGGGAATTGGAAGGCGAAGAAACCGATCATCAGCGGCAGGACGTACAGCATCACCTTCTGCTGCGTCTCCGTGGCCGCGGACACGGGCTGCGGCTTGCCCTCCTTCTGCCCCTTGCGCTTGGCGATGTGGAACGAGAGCCACATTTGCACGAATTGCAGCCCAACGAGGAGCGGCGGGAACAGGTACCAACTGGGCTTGGTGAGGTCGAGACCGAGGAAGTGATGGTCGAACGTCCATGAGAGATGCTCATGCGTGGGATAGAGGTATTCGCGGGCGATGGACAGGTCCCCGCCGTCGCGGATGACGTAGAAGAGCCCGATCAGCACGGGGAATTGGAGCAGCATCGGCAGGCACGACTGGAACGGATTGACCTTGTGCTCGCGCCAGAGTTTGAGCGTCTCCTCGTGCAGCTTCTTGCCATCGCCGCCGTGCGTCTTTTTGAGCGCCTCGAGCTTGGGCTGGAGCGCCTGCATCTTGCGCTGCCCCTCGAGCGCGTGCTGCGTGGGGATGAAGAGGAGGAGCTTGACCAGCACGGTGAGGAGGATGATTGCCAAGCCCAGCGAATGGCCCGGGAGAGCGCCCGCGATGGCGACAAGTACGAACAGAAGCGGCTTGATGATGAGTCCGCGGAAGAGCCGCACCGGCGCGCTCGCCTCGTTGAGCGTGAAGCGCGTGGAGAGCGTCAACGTGCCGCCGGACGACGAGAAGAGGGCGGTGGACGCCGGCGACATCGGCAGCCGGATTTCGTACTCGCCCGCTTCGGCGAAGAGCGTGTACTTCCACGGCGCAAGGGAGAACGTGCCGCTGTCGCCGCCGAGGATATGCACGGTTTCGTCACACACGATCGTGCCGTCGTCGGTTGTCAGTTTCGTAAGCTCTCCAGAGCCGCCACCGACGCGGAACACGTTGAAGGGCGGCATGGGGCACGTGATGTCGCTGCTGACGAGCAATTCGTGCGCCGTATCATTCTGTATGGCAACGACGGGCGCGTGGCCGCGACGCACCGTCGCATCCTGCATGCTCACGGTCAATCCGCGCGGCTGCTCGCCCCGCTTGGGGAAAACGAACGTCGTGAGCGCTTGCGAGAGCAGGTACGCAATCGCGAAGATCAGCGCGAATTCGAGGATGCGGGATCGCTTGTCGGAGGGCATGCGACGGAGAGGGCAGTGAGAAGAGCGCGGGCCTGGGCCTGCAGCTCGGGAAACGGAGCGTTCAGACTAGCGGAGCGCGGCAGGAGCAACAACTGGGCCGTGGGAACCGGCGCACCGTCGCGGATGATCGTGCGCATCGCCTCGCGGCAGCGGCGGCGCATGCGGTTGCGGCGTACGGCGGACTTGTCGAGTGACGCTGGAACGACGGTGCCGATGAAGAGGCCCCGATGGGGGTTACGCGTGTTTCGAGGTTCTCCGGCGATCCAGCGCGCGGAGAACAGCGGCCCCTTCCATACGCGCCCCTGCCGCAGAACGCGTTCGCAGGTTTTGCGGCCGGAGAGTCGGAGGAGGGGCACGAACGAAGGATACCGAGGCAACCGAAGAAACCAAGGAGGCTTTTCGAAGGAATACTCACAGTCTGCAGCATTCTGGACACATATCATCAACCATTGTATTTTCTCTCCATGGATTCTGTTCTCGAGAACGCCGTCGAGACGCTTCTCTGCGTGCTGCCAAGGCGCGCCCTGGCGGATGCGGCGAAGGACTCACCGGATGTCGGCAAACTGACATTGACGCAAGTGGAAGCCCGCATGGACAGAGATGCCGTACGCATCGTACTCCGCGGCGTCTTGGAGCAAGGACAGCGCCTTGAGGATCTCCATGGCGAGAACAATCCTGTCTTACCCTTCGTCCGGGACATCGTACGATCCCTGATCGATCCCTGTAGCGCGCCGCAGGCGCCGACGGATGGTGCGGTCAACGCTCGCTAGGCGCTGACGCGTCGTCCCTCCGGCCTTGCGCTCATTCGGCATGCGTAAGCGGCAACGTTCCGTTTCGGGCATGTGCGTCTTCCATTCGAGAATCTGCCCGATTGCGGTTCCGATGCGCACGCGGCGGTCGCGGGCGTGCGCCGCATCGATCAAACCTGCACCATGCTCGATGTCGTCCACGACGACGCGCAGTCGCGGGGCATCGACCAGGTCGGGATGGAGGTACGCCCCCTCGGGGGTGATCAGGATGTCCGCCTTGAACCCCTCGGTGAGTTTGCGCTGGACGTCCGTCGTCAGGTCGAGTGTCACGATCGCTTCCCTGCCGGTTTCCGGATGCACGTAGCGCACGAAGCAGTCCACGCCGTACCGCACATCGAGCGCGCGGCCGATGCAGGGCACGGCGGCGATGCATCTCTGGGCCTCTTCCACGGGAATGGCGTCGAGCTTGAGCTGGCGGGAGGTCACGTCCGTCACGTCCGCGAGCCACTCCGCATCGGGATCCCACGGGCGGCCCGCGTAGGGGCTCGTCGCCATGGCGTCATCGATGGCCTCCCGCTCGGGCAGGTGTTCGACGTCGGTCGGGGACTTCGGCCGGATGGGCGGCGCACCATTCGGGTACAGGAGGGCATTCTCGAATCCCTCGCCGGTCATGGTCGTTGAGAGGGACCCCAGTTCCATTTCGTAACTGCCCTCGCGCCGCGCACGCTGGGCCTCGCTGCCCAGTAGCGTCTGCAGCGATTCATCGATCAGATGGACGTACCACTGGATCGTCTCCTTCTGAAACGGGAGATGCGATGACACGCGCGCCAAGCCATTCCGCAGTGTGCGCAGAGCTTCCGGCGCGTCCGGGTGGCGCATCATGCCCTCGCCGCGGTCGTAGAGCTCGCCCTGCGTCCCGATGGATTTGCCCGTCACCTGCTCGATGAGCACGTACGCCTGCAACACATAGTCCGCAGGGGATTCCTGCAGCAGGGTTTGCGTCAGTTGTTCGTCGATATCCCCGAGGAGATCATGATCGGGAAGGCCCTCGGCGTGGGGAGAGAATGTGGGCACGGAAGTCCGTTGTGGATGTTGTAGATATTATACGCATTTTTACCGTTTACGTCAAAAAAAACCCCGCCGTAGGCGGGGTTGCGCCTCTTCCCTGTTCCAGAGGGTGCCTACCGGCGGCGCTTGGACCCGTCCTTGGGTCCGCCGTTCACAACGAGGGGGGCACCCAAGTTGTGACCCACACCCAGAAAAAACTGGGCGTAGAGATCAAAAATCACAGCAGGGACGGGGTCGTTGCCCGCTCGCCGCAATGCCGTCGCAAGACGGGGACTGCGGAGTGCCGCCCCCTGCATTTCTGCAAGGAAGCGGGGGGCTTCAAGCTTTTCACTGGTCGACACAATTGTGGTACTCATGGTCCAAGCCTCTATGGTGTTGGGAAAAAGCTATTTACTATTATAAAATTTTATGTACGATATGTCAATCTTCCGCAAAACCTACACCATCGGCTTCCAGGAGGCCGATAGCGGCGAAGGAATCACCGCAAAGGTCGATTATGCCTTGGAGGAACGGGCTGACGCCGTATGTAGCGTCTGCAGCGGCACGCGGGGAAAACTGGCCTATCTCATCACCGCCGAGATTCTGACCATTGATCATCCTGCCACCATGGACCCCGCGGCGGTCCGATCCGCCATCGAGCTGCATCTGCGTCAGCGCGGGTGCGGGCAATGCGTCTGCAGCGCCTGCCAGGAGGACCTGTTCAGGCCGGGCATCATGTATCGCGGCGGGTAGGTGCCCGCGGGGGCGCCGTGTGCTAGGGTTGCGCGCGTCATGACGCAGCTCACCGAGCAGCAAGTCCGGCACATTGCGCAACTCGCCCGTCTCCAGCTCACGGAGGACGAGGTGCGACGGTTCCCGCAGCAGCTCACGAGCATCCTGCAGTACGTCGACATGCTCAAGGAAGTCGACACGTCGGCCGTGGAAGCGACGAGTCAGGTGACGGGTTTGGAAAACGCGCTGCGAGAGGACGTTCCCGCAGCTGCCATCGCGCAGCCGGACGCGCTGCTTGGCTGCAGCGCTCTGCCGATCGTCGGACACCAGATCCAGACCCCGTCGGCCCACTGATTACGGAGCCCTAATGTAAGCCATTTTCTTTATGCCCCTCGCCACGATCACCATCGCGCAGGCTCTCCGAAAACTTCGTATGAAGGAGTGTTCTGCGCAAGAGCTAGCGCTCGCATGCATCGATCGCATTGAGGCCATGAACCCGACACTGAATGCCGTCGTGCACACCAATTTTGAGAGAGCCCTGGAGCAAGCCAAAAACATCGATGCTTCCGGCGGTACATCGCTGCCGCTCGGCGGCATTCCGTATCTGGCCAAAGATGTCTTCTGCGAGGCGGGCGTACCGACAACGGCGTGCTCGAATATCCTCCGCAATAAAACCTACACACCTCCGTTCGACTCGACGACGACCAAGCGCCTCACCGCGGCGGGAGCGATCAGCCTAGGGAAAGCGAACACGGATGAATTTACAATGGGATCGTCGACGGAAACTTCTTGTTACGGCGTCACGCGCAACCCATGGGATGTGACGCGCGTCGCAGGAGGGTCATCGGGAGGCTCCGCAGCCGGCGTCGCCGCAGATATGGGCCTTTTCGCCCTGGGGACGGACACGGGAGGTTCCATTCGTGAACCGTCCGCATTCTGCAACTGCACGGGCCTGCGTCCAACCTATGGACGGACCAGCCGCTTCGGCGTGATGAGCATGGCAAGCTCGCTCGATACGATCGGGCCGATCTGCAAGACCGTTGAGGACATCGCGCTCGTCATGAACGTCATCGCTGGCAAAGACCCCCTCGACGGCACGACCGTCGACAAGCCCGTGCCCGACCACACGAAGGTCCTCACCGGAAACGTGAAAGGCATGAAGATCGGGCTGCCGAAGGAATACTTTATCGAGGGCCTCAACCCGGAGATCGAAACATCCGTGCACGAGGCCGTAGCGATCCTCAAAGATCTGGGCGCGACCATCACGGAGATTTCGTTGCCGCATAGCGCCTACGCCACCGCAACGTACTACGTTCTCTGTCCGTGCGAAGTGAGCTCGAACATGGCGCGCTACGATGGCATCCGTTTCGGGCACACCGTCGACAAGCCCGCGTCGCTCACCGACTACTACGGGCGCGTGCGCAGCGAGGGGTTCGGATCGGAGGTGAAGCGCCGCATTATGATCGGCACGTACGCGCTGTCATCGGGGTACTACGACGCGTATTACCGCCAGGCCCAGAAGGTCCGTACGCTTATCAGACAGGACTTCAATACGGCGTTCCGCGACGTCGACATCATTGCCGCTCCCGTGACGCCGAACCCCGCATTCACCATCGGCATTCACGACAATGATCCGATCGCCATGTATCTGGAGGATATCTTCCTTGTGGGGCAAGTCATGGCCGGCATTCCGGCGATGTCCGTCCCATGCGGCTTCACGAAGACCGGCCTCCCTCTCGGCTTACAACTCATGGGAGCGCAATGGAGCGAGGAACTGGTCCTGCGCTGCGCCCACGCGTACGAGCAGGCGACGAGGTTTTTCGAAAAAAAACCGGCGTTGTAAGGCGGAAAAATGGGTTGTCTCCCCTTCGATCATCGGTATCCTTCCTTCGCCCTATGGATACCTCCGCCCTCCGCCGAGTGTACTGCTTCTCCGATACGTACGGACGCAGCAAGAACCCATTCACACAGGACGATGCCGACGCAATCATCTCCACGGATTTCCGCTCGTTTCCGCTGGAATTCACCAAGCGCGAGTTCGACATCTATGGACGTGAGAACATCACGGCGCATGTGCTCCGGTTGATCGTCGAATTGCACGAGCAATCCCGCAAGGCCACCTGGCTCGATGCCGCCACGAAGGCGGCGTTCGCCAAGACGATCACGGGGGTGTTCATCAACGCCGCGCCGCGCGTGAGCAAGGAGGGGAACGGCAGCCTGTTCCATGTCGCGGCCATCGGCAACCTCCGCATCGTGACGACCGATCCCGCGGGCTTGGCATCGATCAAGGAGCACGTCGAAACGATTCACCACCTGCCGAACCTGGACAACAATCTCTACGGCCCCAACGAGCAGTTCCGCTCCAGCTACGCCGCGGTCATGCTTCACCCGGATCACGGTCTCAAGCTGATCGAGAACGACCCGAAAGTACTCATCCCCGACTACCCGGAGGACCGCTGGGAACTCTCGTACGTCGACCGCTTCGGCAACATGCTCACGTACTGCAAGAATCCCGGGAAGAAGTGGGACGAGGTCCAGGAAGCTGCGAAGGAAACGGGAGGTTTCGTGAAGCTCATCGTCGCCAACGTCAGCCAGCGCGTGCAGCTGGGCTCCTCGCTGCGCGAAGCGGAACCGGGCGGCCTCGTCATCTATCCGAACAAGGACATCGAGATTCTGCGCAAGTGGATGGAGGGCGAAGACAGCTACACGCGCCTGTACCGCTCGGCGTTCTTCCAGTTCGCCAAACCCGAGCTGGGCGCCAAAATCCGCGTGCACCGGTCGGCGAACAATGGGGAGTAGGAAAAAAGCGCTATCATGGCGTCGCCATGCACACACAACCCGCTGCGGCCGTGCGAGGGAATATCTGGAAGCTCACCGCACTCCGGGCATCGAGTGATGCCTTCTTTGCCATCGGCATCATCGTGCCATTTTTCCTGGCCAACGATGTGTCCATCGCGCAGGTGTTCTATCTGCAGGCGATCTTCACCGCGGCCATCGTCCTCTGTGAAGTGCCGTCCGGCTACCTTTCGGACCGTTGGGGACGGAAGAACACCATTGTCTGCGGATCGGTTTTCGGCGTCGTCGGCATGCTGGTGTACGCATTGGCGACCGGCTTCTGGGAATTTTTCCTTGCGGAAGTCCTCCTTGCAGTCAGCATTAGTTTCCATTCCGGCACCGTGGAGGCGATGACGTACGATACGTTGCTCGCACTGGGACGGCAGAAGGAATACCGCAAGATCATCGGACGCCAGTTCTCTTGGTCGCTGCTCGTGCAGGCCACCGCCAGCGTCGCCGGAGGTCTATTGGCCGCCGTTTCGCTGCGAACGCCCGTATCGCTGACCGTCGGCTCGTTCGCCGTCGCCCTCGGCATCGCATTCCTTTTGCGCGAGCCGCACCGCCATAAGCTCCAAAGCCAACAGCACGTGCGTGAGATTCTTCGCATCGCGAAAGCAACGCTCGTCGAGAGCGCACCGCTACGCAGCGTCATCGGGGTGTTCAGCATCCTCGCAAGCCTGACACTCTGCCTCGTGTGGTTCTCCCAGCCATACCAGACGGCCGTGGGGCTGCCGCTCGCGCTCTTCGGACTGGCGCATGCCGTCATGATGGTCGGCGGGGCAGCCGCATCCGCGCTCACCCACAGCGCCGAGCGCCTTGTGGACGACCGATGGTTTTTGATCGTCATTGCGAGCGTCGTCGTGGCAAGCTACATCGCCCTCGGGTTCGTATTCTCCCTATGGGGCATCGCCTTGCTCGCCATCGGCCGGAGCGCCTATGGGGCCTTTAACGCGCTCTGCGGCGATCTCGTGAACCGGATGACAACCTCGGACATCCGCGCGACGGTGATCTCTTTGCAAAATTTCTCGTTCCGCGTCGTCTTCACGCTCCTGTCGCCAATCCTCGGCTATCTCATAGGCGTCCTGTCACTGGCGCAGGCAATGCTCTGGACGGGCATCGGCAGCGGCGCGTTGCTCTTCGTTGTCTTCGTCCTCATGCGCCGCGTGTGGAAAGAGATTCCAGCGTAGGGCTTTGTACTATCGATGATCTTAGAATTGACGAAAGTCGATTTGAAGCAGGTCATGAGGCGCCTAGAGCCTGCCGCCGCATAGGTCGTTAGGCCGTCTGTGCGTGTAGCGTTGATCTATGACCATGGAAATTCGCCAATATCGGGAATGAACGGCATCGTGTGCGCCTGCACCTAGTCCGAACCATCGTCGCAAGTTATCGCGCACGATGGAGAATGAGAAGGGGGGGGTACGCGGTCCTTTCATACCCACTATGCAGTAATTGTCAAAAAGTGATAAAAATGCTATAATATTCATATGAATCATCCAGAATCTACTGACGAACAAGTGGAGAGCGCCGTTACCCCTCCCGACAGTACGGCCGCGCCGCGCGCGGCGGAATCGGCTGCTGAAGAGCGTAATACGCTGTTTGAACAGGAGTTACGCGAAAAAGTGAACAGGTGGAGTTCTTTTCGTGCATCGGAAGAGTTAAGGCGGCAATCCTATGCGTACAATGAGACGAATGCAACGCCGGATCAGGTCCTTGACGCCATCAGCAGCAGCCTGGGCGTATGGATGGGTGTCGTGTCGCAATACAAAAAGGAGATGACACCGGGGCAACGAAAAACCTACGAGCTTCTCTTGTCGGCATGCGATGAAATTACCGCCGATATAGGGTACGCACAACGGGAGGCGCGAACATTTGGGAGCGTTGACATGATCGCGCTCATGTGGAAGGCGTGGCGGAGCAAAGCAACGGACAAATTTCTCGAGGCGATGTGGAAGTGCGTTCCTCCGAGAGTTGCGAAGAGCGGCGATTGACTGATCTCACGGACGGCTCGCTTCCTTAACCATGCATGTGTTTTTGATGGATTTGCTGCGCAGGACAGCGAAACACCGTTGAGCTACGGAGCAGGATTGCGTTGATGGCGGATCCGACGGGACTCGAACCCGCGACCTCCGCCGTGACAGGGCGGCGCTCTAACCAGCTGAGCTACGGATCCACACAGTGATGCCAATACTACCCGAGAACGGATGCCGAGCGCCGCTGGCGGCGGTTATTTTCTAGACGCCCCGCAAGCGGGGCTTGGCCAGCTGAGCTACGGATCCACACTTACCTCTGCGTGCAATGATCACGAGATGGACCAGCTGCCTGTCCGGCGTAGCCCGAAGGGCGAAGACGGAAGCTACGGATCCACACGATGCTGCCAAATGACGCCTGGTCGCTGGCGAAGCGGACGCACGGTACCAGCGTTTAGGGGCTATGACAACGCCTGCGTGGATGTTTCACGCGCTTCTGCGCAGCTGCCGGTACAACTGCCAGCCGCGCTTGGCGAACCCGCGGATCTTCGCGCTCGGCACGCCGCCGATGCGCTTGCGGAAGACGATGGGCCGCCACCGGATGCCCGTCTCCCGCTGCTGCAGGACTGCCAGTAGGATGTTGGCGAGGTAGACGTCGGCGGGAATGCGCGGCAGGAGCGGCGCGAGCGCGTCGGCGCGCATTAGGCGGTAGGGGACATTCGGGTCGCGCACCCATGTGCCCGTGGCAAGGAAGGCGACGAGACTGACGATGCGCGAGATGACGAGCCGCGTGTATCCGTCCTCGCGACGAAAGCGAAATCCGTACTGCACCGGATTCTCATTGCGGTGTTCCCAGAACTCCGCGAAGAAGCGCGGATCGCACTGCCCATCGGCATCGATCTGCAAAATCCAGCGCGCACCCCCTTCAATCGCCCGCCGGTAGCCCTCGATGCATGTCTGGCCGTGCCCGCTGTTCGTCTTTCGGACGATCATCAGCTCCGGCATGTCGCGCCTGCACGCCTCCAAAACCGCAGGCGTCGGGTCCGTCGATCCGTCGTCGAGCACGCAGAGCACATGCGCCGGCACGACATGCCGGAGGCACGCCGACCATTCCCGCAATACGCATGGCAGGGCCTCGCTCTCATTGAACGCGGGCATGACGACCCACAGCGTCTCCATGCGCGGCATCTTCCCTGATGCGCTCGAAGGTGTGAAGGGCCTCCTCGATCGCCTGGTCGGTGTTGATGTACCGATAAGTCGCCAGCCGCCCGGCGAAGTAGACGCGCTTCGTCCGCGTTTCCTCGTCGGCCATGGCGCGGTACCGCTCGTAGAGCGCGCGGTGCGCGGGCGCGGGAACGGGGTAGTACGGGTCCCCTTCCGCCCGCGGGTACTCGTAGGACACCACCGTTCGCGGACACGTCTGGCGCGTCACGTGTTTGATCTCCACCGTGCGCGTGTAGTCGTGCTCGTTTGGATAGTTGATCTGCACGCAGGGCTGCGCGAATTCCTGCTCCAGCGTACGGAAATCGAACGCCAGCGACCGCCACGGCAGGTTGCCCAGAGCGCCGTCGAAATACGCGTCGAGCGGCCCGCAGTACACCGTCGCGATCCGGGGGTGCACCTTGCCGCGCACGTCCTCGAACGACGTCTTCAGCATGGTGCGGATGCGGGGGCTGATGATCATCGCCGAGAACATCGCGGTGTACCCCTTGTCCGGCATCACCTGGTAGGCGGCATCGACGTAGCGGTCGTCCCGCGTGAAGCGCACGGGGATGCGGCCGCAGACGGATGGCTCCAGATCGCGCGGGTGTCTGCCCCACTGCTTGAGCGTGTAGCCCAGATAGAACGCCTCGTAGAGCTGGCGCCCGACGCGGGAGAGGACGAATTCCTCCGAGTTGGCCGGCTGCGGGATGTCGCTGGCGAGCGATGTCAGCAGCGTTTGTGCACTCTCCGCATCGAGTTTCTTGCCGAAGAACTGCTCCAGCGTGTCCAGGTTGATCGGGAACGGATAGAGCGCGCCATTCACACTGGCCTTCACGCGATAGTTGCCTTCGATCCATCCCGTGAACGCGGAGAGGTAATCGAGGAGCGGCTTTTCATTCGTGCGGAAATAGTGCGGGCCGTAGCGATGAATCATCACGCCGCTCTCGTGCATCTCGTCGTGACAGTTTCCCGCCACATGGTCGCGCTTCTCCACGATAAGTGAAGACCATCCGCACACCGTCGCCGCACGCTCTGCGATGACGCAACCGACGGGGCCCGCGCCGGCGATGAGCAGATCGACGTCGTCCATGTTCACGCTGCCGTAGTCACCGAGGCGTGCGCCTTGTACCACTCCACGGTCCGAACGATGCCCTCGTCGAACGGTACCGTCGGCTCGTACCCCAGACGCTCGCGCGCGGCGGTAATGTCCGCGACGTAGTGGAAAACCTCGCCCACCCTCGACGGTTTCACCGACATGGAACTGCCGCTGTGAAGGAGCTCGCACATGACCTGCGCCAGCTTCTGCAGCGTCGTCCCCTGTCCGCAGGCGATGTTGAACGTGCCGCCCGACACGTCGCGGATCTTTCCGACGGCGAGCAGAATCCCACGCACGGCGTCGTCGATGTACGTGAAGTCCAGGCACTTCTCCTCGCCGAAAATGACCAGCGGCTCACTGCGTGACGCCTGCCGGAAGAAGAGGGGAATGACGCGGTTCGACGTGTCGTAGGCCCCATAGACGTTGGAGAAACGCAGGATGACGCTCGGCAGGTCGTAGCAGCGCCGGTAGGCGTGCACGAGGGCCTCGCCGGTCAGCTTGCTCGCGGCGTACGGACTCTCGCAGTTCTCGATGCGCACCCTGTCTTCGGTGTAACGATCCGCATCGATGTTTCCGTAGCATTCCCGCGACGAGGCGAACAGGAACGGGATGCTGTGCTTGCGCGACCACTCCAGGGCATTGAACACCGTTTGCATGTTGTCGAGCGCGCGCGATGGATCGATGACGAGGTCATGGACGCGCGCCTCGGCCGCGAGATGCACGATGGCATCGACGCCGTCCGGCGGGACATCGTCGAGCGCATGCGGATCGCGCAGGTCGCGCACCACGGTGAGTTTTTGGATCTCCGCATTCCACGCATTCGGACGGCGGTCCACGCCAACCACATCGTGCTTCTGCGCCAGGAGCGTTTCGCAGAGTCGCGTGCCGATGGTGCCCGACGATCCGGTGACGACGAGACGCATGGGCCCCGACGATACCGCCTTACACAGCCCTTGCCCAGCCTTCAACGGCCGGCGTGACGCTGGTAGAGTGCGGGAATCATGGCCAAGGACGCCGCCGCAGGCGGGCAACAATGGATGGCAAGAGGCGTATTGATCGTCGGCACGACGCTGTTTTTGGGCCTCTTCGCCGCGCATTTCTTCGCGGAGTTCGATCCGTCCGACGACATCCTCCTGCTCCATCGCGCGAGCCGGCAATCCGTCCTGCAAATCTTCACGTCGAGCTACTTGTCGGACGGGCACGTGTTCTTCTACCGTCCGCTGCCGACGTTGCTCGTCAAAGCCTTGCTGACGGACGGTCTGCTCCTGGCGCCCTACCGTCTGATGCAGCTGGGCCTGGGCGCCATCTTCGCCGCGATGCTCCTCGCGTACCTGCGCAGGAGCGGGGTCTCGTCTCTAGGCATGGGTGCATGTCTCCTCCTGCTGGTGACGTCGCCGTTCCTCCGCGCGGCATTCACATGGCTGGGCGACATCACGACGCTCACCAGCCTGGTCGCGTTTGCAGCGGCGCTCCACGTCCTGCATGGGGAGGGACGCGCCCGTCTGCTCACTGCCATTGCCGTCGCGGCCGTCGCCCTGCTCTGCAAGGAACTCGGCGTCGTTGTCGTGACGATGTTCTGCTGGCGTTACCTGCAGCGCAGGCAACTCGTCTCTATCGCAGCCATGATCGCGCTGCTCGCAGGATACTTCGCCCTGCGGTACATCGCGCTGGGTTCGGCTTTGCCGCACGACACAACTGCCTGGGCGTACGACTCGGGTCTGCTTTTCCTAACGCCCGCAGAGACGCGCGCGATGTTCGGCGATTTCCCCGCGCCATACTATGTGTACAACGTTCTCGCACAGATCGTGACCGTGTTCTTCTGGCAACCGGTCGAGGGAGTCATCCGCTGGATGCCGCCGCGGCTCATCGCGCTGACCGTCCTGCAGACGGCCTCGTCTCTGCTGCTCTTCGTTGCGATCGCACGCAGACGCGTGTCGGTCTCTTCGCTCTTCGTCGTCATCCTCATCGTCAACGCTTTCGTTAGCTACCGCTACGCGAATGTGCGCCACATCCCCCTGTCTGCCGTCGTGTGGGTGGTGATCGTCTCGCAGGCCATCAGCGCCCTGTGGCACGCGCGCGGAAGCCTCGCCCGGTTGCCCGTGCGCGCCGTCATCGTCGCGGTGCTCATCGGCTGGGCGGGGTTTGCAGGTCTCGTCCTGGCCGACACCTACCACGCCGTTCAAATCCAGAGAGATGTCTACCGCGGCATCGATCCCACCCGCGTCGCACGGCCGGATCTGTCCGTCGATCAATCACCGACGTTCCGCATCATCCAATCACGACATCTGTAATGCATTCCTTACATCACCGTCGCCGCGAGGGCGTTCGCGATGGCCACACACATGCCGGCGACAACCACCCAACACAGGATGGCGACCTTGATTTCGTGGGAAACGGCAGGATCCAAATGCGAAGAGGAGCGAGGCATGGAGGTGGCAAAGAAAGTGCACCGCCGCCAATTCCTCCTCCATACCGCGCCGTGTCTCGTCGCCGGACGGTCCAAGGCTTCCCGTCCGGCTCCTCGAAAGACATGCTTTAGGCGGCGCTACCCCTTCACCCCCCGTGGCAGCGGACCTCTCCACGTAGCTTTCCCCGCCGTCGCGCAGTTCTCCCAAACAAAACAAGAACACTCACAAAGGCCCGGAGGGTCGCGACCACGGGGGGTGTAAGGGGAAGCCCTGTTTCCCATCCTGCGAGCCGATCGCTCCGAGCTACCGCGCAGGAGAGTCGGCGAGCACACAGGGCGGGAGGAGGGGTGATTGGTCGCGACGGCGTTCTTTGTTGTCCTTTCTTTCGCCGGAAAGAAAGGACAGGAGGCGACTGCCTCTGCAAAGAAAGGATGCGGAGATCCTCTACTGCAAATACAACATCGGATTCTTCTTCACTCCCTTCACCCGCACTTCAAAGTGCACGTGGATGCCCGTTGCGCCGTAGACGCGTCCCGTGTTCCCCATCCACGCGATCGTCTGGCCGCGCTTTACATGGTCACCGGGTTTCACGTAGAGCTCGCGGTTGTGGGCGTAGAGCGTCACCAGCTGGTTGCCGTGGTCGATCTCGACCACATTGCCGTAGCCGCCGCTCCATCCGTAGTCGGCGCGAATGACCTCGCCGTCCTCTGCGGCGAAGACCGGACCGCCGCCTTTGGTCTGGAGATCGACGGCGTAGTGTCCCGGGTGGTAGTACTGCGTCGCGAAGCAGTTGCACGGCATTTGGAAGACGCCGGGCGTGAGGATCGCCGCGGCTGCCGGCGGCACCTTGGGCGGCTGCGTGGGCTTGGCGCCGGGCTTCGCCGGGGGCTGCACGGCGACCTGCACGGGCCTCTGCACGATGGGCTTGCCGCCGGGAACGATCAGCTCCTGACCGACGACGATGAAGTCTCCCGTCAGCTTGTTTTGGCGGCGGATCTCCTCCGCGGGAATGCCGTAGAGATCGGCGATGCGCGAGAGCGTCTGGCCGCGCGCGACGGAATGGAGCACGCCGTCGACCGGGAGAATGACGAGTTCCTGGCCGGGCTGCAGGCCGCGCCCCGGGTCGAGCCGGTTCGCCCACACGATCGTGTCCGGCTGCAACGTGTACTTGCGCGCGATGCGCTGCAGGCTCTCGCCGTCCTGCACGACGTGGATGATGCCCTCGGCATAGGCGCGGCGCGCGCCCTGCTGCGTGAGCGACGAGGACTTCATGAGGAATCCGTCTTCGACCATGAGCACCTGCGGCACGGAGAAGGCGATTTCCTCGGGCGGCACCATCGCGTCACCAGGCACGTACGGCGGGAAAAAGCCGCCGACGAGGATGACGGCAGCGCAGAGCAGCCGCACGCGGAAGGCCAACTGACGAAGGAGAGGGGTACGCACAGAAGCGGTGAAAACCGTCAGGCGCGGAGAGCGTCGAGAATCGCCCGCATGTCACGGTACCGATCGTTGGACTGGAGGAGCACAACCAGATACTTGCGGCCGCCTTCGCTGACGAGCGACAGGAGGCACTGTCCAGCGCGGTCCGTCGTGCCGGTCTTGCCCGCGAGCACGTCCGGCGCAGTGTGAAGGAGGGCGTGCGTATGGCTCAAGGTGATGGATTTGCCGGCAAGGGAGTGGATTTCCGCGCTGCGCGACCCCATGCGATCGACGACCTGCGGATAGCGCAGCGCGAACATCGCGAGCCACGCCAGATCCTGCGGCGTGGAGTGCTGCCCGGGCGCGTCCAGCCCCGTGGGATTCACGAAGACGGTGTCACGTAGGCCCAGCTCCGCCGCGCGAACATTCATCTGCTCGACGAACGCCGACACACTGCCGCTGTGTTCAATGGCCAGCGCCGTTGCGGCGTCATTGGCCGACGCGACGAGTACGGCCGTCAGGAGATCGCCGCGCGTGAAGCGGTCGCCCATGGCAAGACCGACGGCGTTTCCCTCGGCGCCGGCCGCTTCGGCGGCGACCGTCATCTCCGTATCGAGCGCGTGCCCGAACTTCTCGACGATGAGCAACGCGGTCATCTGCTTCGTCAGGCTCGCCATCGGGCGCGGTACGTCGACATCCCTGCCGAAGAGCTTCTGCCCGCTCTGTATATCGATAACGAGCACCGCCGATGCAGAGAGGATTTGCGCTCGGGGTGGAGCCGGTTCGATGAGTGCCGCAAGCATCTGCGTGCCGTCGGCGCGGGCGGGCGGCGCCACCGTCAGGAGCGGCGCGGATGGATGGGCGGGCGCACCGATCCCCCATAGCGGCACCATGCCCAGGAATAAGGCCGAGAGAACCGGACCGTACATTGGCGAAAGCGTACCAGAAACGGGGCGCCGATCCTAGCGTCCCATTCCCGGGTGTATCGGTCCCATCATCGGTACACCACCTTCCCCCGAATGCGCAGATCGATGTACCGCGCGGCGGCGGACGGCCCGAGAGCATCGAGGAAATTTCGGTAGCGCGCGAGCTGTTCGTCGACGGGACTGCGGATGTCGAACCAGAGACTGATCTTGTCTACGGTCAGGTGAAATTCCCGCGCGCGGAGGAAGATCGTCCGCCGGCGGACGATCTGTCCGAATCGCTGGGCAAGCAGGGTCTCGGCCTGCTGCATTGCCGCGAGAAAATGCTCATCCACGATGATCGACCACGGGCTTGGCCGTGCGCCCCAGTCCGTCACTTCCACGGTCGGCAACGCCGCTCCGCTCCCCATCTGCGCCGGCGTGTAGACGAGGTACATGCCGCGCGACGAGAGCAAGTCGGCCACGGGACCGGGTTCATCGGGGACAATCGGTTTGCTCCCGTCGGGCTCCAGAATCTCCATGCGCGCGATGATCGGATCGAGCGTCAGACGGAGCCAGAGTGTTTGCGGATAGCGTTTGCGAACGGTGACCGTGCGCAGGTCGGGAATGACTTCCCGCAGGGGAGCTTCGACATCGGACGACGTCAGGAGGAGGAGATGGCGACCGTAGATGCTGCCGATGGCGTTCTGCACCTGCTCGAAATCGATCCGCGGATCGGATCGCTGCACGCGGATTTCCTGGACGGTGAACATCGGCGAGAAGAGCGCGGCCGTGACGGCGGCGACGCCGATGATCGCGACGATTCCGAGGCCTGCCGCGCGCAGAGCGCCCTGCGGCAGGACGCACCGGCGGCGCAGGCGCAGCACAAGGCGCTGCACGCGGTCATGCAGGGAGCGCAGTGCATGCGGATCGCGATGACGCCGGCGCACGAGGGATGCCGTCGCCGGGGAGATCGTCCGGTTGAACCGACGCGGCAGGGGGCGTGGGGTGCGGAGCACCAAGGTATGATACGGGAGGACACCTCCATGCGTCTCGCGATCGTTGCGGATTGGCTCACAACATTCGGCGGCGCCGAGCGCGTCCTGGACGCGATGCGCGGCGTGTATCCGGATGCCCCCATCTTCACCACCGTCGCGCGGCCCGACGCCATCGGCTCGCTCGCGCAGGGGGCGCTGCACACGACGCGATTGCAGCGCTGGTACCGGCTGCTGCGCAACCATCAGTTGCTCCTGCCGCTCATGCCGCGTGCGTTGGAGGAGATCGACCTGAAGGGATACGACGTCATCCTCACGTCGTCGCACGCAGTCGCCAAAGGCATCCTTCCGCCGCCAACGGCGCGGCACGTCTGCTACTGCCACACGCCGATGCGCTACGCGTGGGAGATGGAAGAGGATTATCTGCGTGACTTCCGCGTTCCACGCATCATGCAACCGTGGATTCGTTCGCAGCTCAAACGACTGCGGCGCTGGGACCTGTCGACGGCGAAGCGCGTCGATACCTTCATCGCCAATTCCACGACGACCGCCGAGCGCATCCGTCAGACGTACGGTCGCGAGAGCGTGATCCTGCCGCCACCGGTGCACGAGCGTTTCTATGCGACGACACTCGGCGGTTCGGCGACGCACGCTCTGGAACGCAAGGGCTTGCTCCCGGGCGCATACTTCCTCGCCGTGGGGCGGCTGGTGCCGTACAAGAGGTTCGATCTGCTCATTGCGACGGCGAACGCGCTGGGCCTGCCGTTGGCCATCGTCGGCGATGGCCAGGACGCGCGGCGCCTGCGGGCGCTCGCGGGACCGACGGTGACGTTCCTGGGGAAGGTCCGCGAGGAAGAGCTCCCCGCGGTGTACGCGGGGGCACGTGCCGTGCTCTTTCCGCAGGTCGAGGACGCCGGCATCGTCCCCCGCGAAGCTCTCGCCTGCGGCACCCCATGCATCGCCTTGGGACAGGGCGGCGTTTTGGACGCCGTGGAAGACGGCGTGACCGGCATCCTCTTCTGCGAGCAGACATCCGATGATCTGACATCCGCACTCCGTCGTTTCACGGAAGTCTCCTGGGATCGCGCGGAGATCCGCCGCCGCGCCCGGGACTTCTCGGAGGAGGGCTTCCGCAGCAGCCTGCGGCGGATCGTTGAGTGCGGGGCATAGCCGTCGTGGTATCATCGTGCCCGTGCAACGACGCAACGATTCGCACAAAGGCGAAAACGGGAAGGTTGCCGTCATCGGAGGATCGCGTTTCCAGCATGGAGCGCCGCTGATGAGCGCGCTCGCGGCGGAGGCGAGCGGGGTCGATCTGCTCTACGTCGCCGTGCCGGCATGCCACGCGGACGTCGCCAAGCAGTGCTCGCTGAACGTGCAAGCCCACCCGTTCATCGGGGACGATCTTGCGAAGAAGGACGTCGCTCCGCTCCTTGAGTTGCTGGCGACGATCGACTGCGCGGTTATCGGCCCAGGCATTGCGCGGACGGACGCCTCCCTGCGCGCGCTCAAGGATCTCGTCGCCGCCGCACCGTGCCCGCTGGTCCTGGACGCTTCTGCGCTCCAGCCGTGGACCTTCGATTGCATTGCCCATAAGCACGCCGTCCTGACGCCGCATGCGGGAGAATGGGAACGCATGGGACTCTCCCCCGTCGATTTCGCTGCGGCCGCGGAGCGTTGCGGCGTGACGATCCTCGCCAAGGGGGTCATCGACCACATCGCCACACCGGACGGATCGGTCATCGACGTCACCGGCGGCAATCCGGGCCTCACCGTCGGCGGGACGGGCGACGCGCTCGCGGGCGTGATCGCCGGCCTCATCGCGCAGCGCATGGATCCCGTGGACGCCGCGCATCTCGCCTCGCAGACGATCAAACGGGCGGGTGACGAATTGGCGAAGGAGTACGGCTACGCGTACGGGACGCGGAGGGTGATCGACAGGATTCCGATAGTGCTACACTCGCTCTGCCTCGACTGCTCGTAAGGTCCGCGAACGTTTCTTCTCTAACAGCTTGTAACGGGAGGCTCAATCTCTCCGGGCCGTGGTCCGGGGATGCGGCCACCCACCTGGACACCCAGGGACAAGCGTTGCGGATACCGACGGCTGTTTGGGCATACCCAAAGTGCGGAAGGCCACCCCAGGCATCGGTACCCGGTTTCATCGGTCTCGGCGGTCTCCTATACTCGCTCCATGCTTCCCCGCACAGCGCGGCAGGCCCTCGCCTCTTCGCTGCTGGCGCCATATGCCGTTCCCGTCGGCGGCCGCCTGGGCCGCATTCACCCCGAACCCGAGGATGACACCCGATTCCCTTTCCAGCGGGACCGCGACCGCATCATCCACACGCAGGCGTTCCGCAGGCTGCAAGGCAAGACGCAAGTGTTCGTCGCGGGCGAGGGCGACCACTATCGCACGCGGCTGACGCATACGATGGAAGTCACGCAGATCGCACGCGACATGGCCCGGACGCTCGGGCTGAACGAGGATCTCGCGGAGTGCATCGCGCTGGCGCACGATTTGGGTCATCCCCCCTTCGGACATGCGGGCGAAGCGATGCTGGACGCCTGGCTCCGCAAGCACCGCCGCTCCTTCGAACACAACCGTCAGTCCCTGCGGATCGTCACGATCCTCGAGCGGCACACCGCCGCCTACCCCGGCCTCAACCTGCAACGCGAGGTGCTCGGCGGCATTCTCAAGCACGGCGAGCGTGTGCCGGGCATGCGCTTCCCCACGGGATTCCGCAGTTCGATCGAGGCGCAGGTTGTCGATATCGCCGACGAAATCGCCTACACTGCGCACGATACGGAGGATGGACGTAAGGCGGGGCTTTTCGCCGTCGCCGACATGGAGCGCCTGCCGATTGTTCGCTCTGCTTTCGCCCACGCCCGACACCGCGGCACGTCACTTCGCGGGGCGCTCATCCATCTGCTCGTTCACGACGTCTACGACCATGCCACGCGCCGGCTCGCCAAACAGATACACGCGAGCGGCGACGTCACTCGGCTCAACCGACCGGTCATTCGCTTCAGTGCCGAGATGCGCGCCATGCTCTCGCCGCTCCGCCGATTTCTGCACCAGCGGCTGTACTTCCACCCTCGCGTTCGCGCCGCGACGACGCAGGGCCAGGCAATTCTGCGCGCTCTCTGCGACGAGGAGTATCGCGCGCCGTCCGAGAAAGTGTTGCTGCTGCGTGAGTCCACCGGATGTCCGCTCGCCGTCGCAGTCGCCGATTACGTGTCGGGCATGACCGACGCCTACGCGCACCAACACGCGCTGTCGCGTGGTATACTGCCGAGCTAACGCATGCCGACGGAGATTCTGATCACCGGCGAATCGAAGGGAAGCGTCACGCGACGGCAGCTCTGGCGCGTCATGCACGACGGCCACGGTTTGAGCGGGCACGCCTTCAACGTCGCGCTCGTCATCCTCATCATCCTCTCGGTCGCCGTTCTGCCGCTCGAACTGATGCCGTACTTCCGTCCGTACCACCACTCGTTCCTCCTGATCGAAGCGGTGCTCACCGCCCTCTTCACGGTCGAGTACTGTCTGCGCATCTACGCCGCACCCAAGCGGATGCGCTACATCTTCTCCTTCTACGGCATCATCGACTTCCTCGCAATCGTGCCCTTCTATTTGGGCTTCTTCGCATCGCCCTCGTTGCGGGCGCTCCGCATCCTCCGGCTCTTCAAGATCGGCGAGATCGAGGCCGCCGGCACCGAGGAGGAGGAGCACACGCTGGAGCACGACGTCGGCCTCGCGCCGGATGAGAAGGTCGAGTACATCGTCTCCCGCCATCCGCTGTACCTCTTTCTGGGCTGCCTCCCGCCGCTTCTCGCGTTCTCCGCGTCGCTCGGAGCGTTCTTCCTCTTCGGTTCGTCCATCGCGGCCGTGTCGGTCGCCGTGGCCCTGCTGCTCTTCGGCCTCATTTTCTTCTGGCGCACATGGCTCGACTACAGCTACGACCTCATCTACATCACTTCGCGCCGCCTTATTTTCCAGAACCAGCACCTGCTCGGGCGGAGCATCAACCAGGTGAACTACTACGCGATCACGAACGTGAAGCCGTACTACTCCAGCGCCATCGGCTACATATTCGGGTACGGGTCGATCGAAATCGAGACACCGTCGGCGACCGTCGGCAAAGTCGAGCTGCACATGGTCCGCGGTCACGAGAAAGCCGCGCACCTCATCATGGCCAAGTGCACGTCCAACCAGGATCTGTCGTCGATCTCTCCGCTTGCGGCGGAGACCGAGACGTCATGAGCGCGCCTCGTTCATACGCCAGAACCGCGGCTGTGCCTTCGGCGTGTTTCTCCACTGCACATCGTCCCGACGCGGGAGATACTGAAGAGGATCGCGGTGTTCGCCATCTACGATGACTTCCACGTGCACGTGCGGTCCCGTCGTGAGGAGTCCCGCGCCACGCGTTCCGGGCCGTCCGCCCGATCGCGCGACGATGCCTCCCGCGCGGACGCGTTCACCCCTCTCGACGAGGATGGCGCTCACGTGACCGTACAAATACGTGATGCCGTCGTCGCTCTGCAGCGTCACCGAGCTGAATCCATAGCCGTTGTCCTTGGCACTTAGCACGACGCCGTCCGCGGCGGCCGCAATATCGGTTCCCTGCGGCGTCGGGATATCGAGACCGTCGTGCGGCACGCCGAAGCGTGTCGCGTAGGACTTGTCACGGAATCCGGCGGAAATCCCGCGGCGCGGCTCGACGGGCCAGCGCGAGAGCACGCCCGGCTGGCGGCCATATCGGTAGAACTTCTGCTGCAATTGGACCGCTTCGCCTTGGGCATCCCAGAGCTGCGTGAGCGACGCGCGCAAATCCTCCTCGAGACGCTGCTTGTCCGTGAGCAGATCGCGCAGGCGCTCGGTCGCCGTCGCAATGGCCGTCTGCAGATCGACGTTGCCGCTGTCTCCTCGTGCCTCTTCCTGAAGCGCCTCGATCTGCACGCGCAGGATGTCTTCCTTGCGATCGAGGACGGCTTGTTCGTCGCGCAAACGCCGGACATCGCCCTCCGCGACGGCAACCGCCTGCACGCGGTCGAACGCCGGGCTGCCGACGGCATCACTATCGCCCGCCCTTCCGGGAGCGGCGGCGCCGATGGCCCATGCGACCGCGACGAGCGTGATGAGCTCCCATCCCGGCCGCGGCAGATCAATATCAACGCGAGGCATAGAAATCTCGCCAGTATAGCACGAAAACACCGCACGATCTATTGCGCGGCGATGCATCCTGCTTGGCGGTCTTCAGGAATCCGTATCCCGCCACACCTGATCAGGCGACCGCAGCGCCATCCGCAGCGAATCGCGGAGCAGCTGCGCATACGAGAACGTCAGGACGACGCGGTGCTGGCCGGGCGGCACGTCGATCCCCGGGAAGACTCCGTATGCCAAGCCGGGGAGCACCGTCTGCCCATCCACCTCTACGTTCCATCCGGGGGTGTAGTTCTGTGAAACGATGAGCCGTTGCGCTTGATTCGATGTCGTGGCGATTTCCACACGCGTTGGTCGTCGCGTCTGCACGTCCACCGTTCCATTGGCCGAATACGACCGCTTCCCTGTGCACCCCGGGCACTCGAGCAACACGCGATCCCTGGACCAGCGTTCGTCCAAAAGCCGACGGTAGGAAAGATCCGGGTCGAGCGGCATCGATTCAACGCTGCGCGCGAAGTAGGCGAACGGCAGAGCTCTGTCGTTGCGATAGACCGTGATGGGCGTCGTCATCGACGGCAGGTCGAGCGCGAAGGATTTGGTCAGGCCGACTTGCTCCAGCCGCAGGACGCTGACGATTTGCTGGATGTTGAGGATGTCGAGCAGGTGCCGCCGCTGCCGGAGAGTTTGGATCTTCTCGGCGAAGGGGATGGCGGCGTGCGCGAGGACCTCTTCGGAGGGCAAACGGATGGTCTCCGCGCCGATGGCGGCGATGAGTCGCGTCATCCGCTTTGCGGCGAGGGGGTCGATGTAGTCCGCGCTGGAGATGCCCCAGAGCAAGTTGATGTTCGGACGCAGCACGGCCTCCTGATACTCGCGCTCCAGGCGAACGGTGTCGGCATTGCCGCGGAAGGCGTACGGATAATTCTCCTGCGTGAGGAACGGCAGGAAGGTGCCGCCGTCCTTTAGCGACTGCTGCAGATGTAACGCCGTCAGCGGCGGGGAGAGGAACCACGTGTTCGTCGTGCCGCGCACGGTCATCGACGTGAATGTCAGCAGCAGACCGCCGAGCGATACCGCCGCGAGCGTGGCGGCCCTGCGGGCGACGGGAATGCGCGTCCATACCCGCGGTGCAAGGAGGATGCCCGCGAGCAGGAGATGGAGGAGAGGGAACAGCAATCGCGGACTATCGATGCCGTACACGAGTTTCAGCGATGCGGTCGTCGACTGCAGGAGGTGTGTCACGAACGCTTTGATGTGCGCCTGCTCGGCGAGCAGGAGATGCTGCGAGGACTGCGGGAGTGACTGCACGAACGAGAGGAATCGCACGTCGAAGGACTGCGAAAATTTTCCCTGAAAAGACGCAAACAGGAACGGCATCGTGGTTGCAGCCAATGCTCCGGCGAGCAGCAGCGCGCCGATCACGAGGAAGGCGTACGAGATGTACCGCTGCGCTTTCGATGGAGCCGCGTCGCGAACGATCGCGTCGAATCCGATGGCGGTGAATGGGAGGAGCGCGAGGGTACCGAGGAACAACCAGCGCGTGGGCGATCCGAGGTAGCGCATGAACGGAAGTTCGTAGACCAACGTGCGGACGGGAGAGGATGGGACGGCAATGAGCAGCACGAACGCGGCGATGCCGAGGCAGTACCACGTCAGCGGGCGCCTCCAGTGACGCACAAGCGCCGTGAGTGCGAAGATGATGGCGAAGGGGCCAAGATAGGGATCGATCTCGCCCGCACCCTTCAGAAACGGCGCCGACGTTTCCGGCATGATGAATTGCCATGTGTAGAGCGGGCCGATCGCCATGTGCTGCACACGCTCGAACGTCACCGCCTCCGTCCGCGTCGACAGCAGTCCGTACGCCCACGCCGGCAGCACCCGCAGCAGGCCGATCACGAAACCGAGAACCACCACCGCGCAGAACGCGATGAGCAGGCGCCGCGCAAGTGCCTTGTTGCCTCCGCGCCACAGCACCGCACACTGCGCGATCACGAAGAGCGACAAGCCGGCGCACAGCAATGCGGAGTAGTGGAAGAGCAGGCCGAGCCACGCGAATGCCATCACGGCCGTGCCGACCACAAAGAGGCCGATATTTTCAAAGCTTATGAGTCGCCCGTCACCGCCCGACGGTCGGCGCTGCCAGTAGGCGAAGATCAGCGTGAGGAGGGAAAACAGCGGCAGGAAAAACGAGATGCTGATGTCGGAGAGCCACGTCCACAGCGCGAGGGAATAGAGGATGCCGCCGGAGAGGCTCGCGAGCGCCGACAGGCGGTACTGCCGCAGCGTGAGGGAAGCGAAGAGCGCGCCGAGGACGAGGTGGGCGAAGAGCGCCCAGTGCGAGGCGAGCGCCGCCGGCATCGCGAGCATGAATAGGGAGAGCACCGGCTGGAAGGCGAGGCCATACAAAAGGAGCGTCGGGTACCCGTGGAAGTTCATGTCGTTCCATAGCGCGTCCGTGCTGAACAGGCGCTGCTTGAGGAGATGGAGATCGGGGTAGAGCTGCGTCGCCGCATCGAACTGGCCGAAGCGGTAGCTCGTGGAGAAGAGGAGTGGCAAAAGCATCACGCCGAAGAAGGCGGCTTCCACGATCAACAGCCCGTACCACCGTCCGACGAAAGAACCCTGGTCGCGCTCTTCGTGCATGGCCGCAGAATATAAAGCATGCATGAGCCGGTCAACGTCGGGCGCCCGCGGGAGGAAGCCGTGCTGGTGTGCTATTCTCGGCCCATGGCGTCGCGAACGCTCGTCATCATTCCGACGTACAACGAGCGCGACAACATCGGCACGCTCGTGACCGCACTCCTCAAGCAGCACGCCGATCTCGACGTGCTCGTCGTCGACGACGGCTCGCCGGACGGCACGGCGGACGTCGTGCGGTCGCTGTTGAAACAGTACCCCCATCGACTGCTGATCGACGTGCGCGACGGCAAGGGCGGCCGCGGCTCCGCGGTGCTGCATGGGTTCCGGCGCGCGCTCGCAGGCGGATACGCACTGGCCATCGAGATGGACGCGGATTTCTCCCACAAGCCGGAGGAGATCCCGCGATTGCTGGCGGCGATCGAACACGCGGATATGGTCCTGGGCTCGCGGTATCTGTCGGGGAGCGAGATCCATCGCTGGGGGTGGAGGCGTACGTTCTTCAGCCGGTGGGCGAACCGCTACGCCCGCTTCGTGCTCGGCATCCCGATCACCGATTACACCAACGGCTTCCGCTGCTACCGGCGATCCGCGCTGGAAGCGCTGAACTTTGAATGCATCCATGCGCGCGGGTACGTCGTGCTCTCCGAAGTCGCCTACCAGCTTCACCTCGCAGGGATGCGGATTGCCGAGGTGCCCACCGTGTTCGTCAATCGCCGCAGGGGCATCTCCAATCTCTCGCTGCACGAGATCACCGAAGCATTCCTCTCGGTGCTCGCCATCCGACGGCGCTACGGCCGCAGAAAACCGTCGTCAACGTCGCCTTTGTAGGGCATAATGTCATCACCATAGGCGCTTAGCTCAGTTGGTAGAGCGTCGGTCTCCAAAACCGAAGGTCGTAGGTTCGATCCCTACAGCGCCTGCCAAACATCGCTGAATTGACCTTATTTATATATTGTAATACAATATACTTCGTACTTCCTCCCCACCTATTCCTATGAGTGGACTGACACCCAATCCGAATGCCATCGAATTCCTGACAGATGAGCGTGGTCAGGCAATCGCACGGCAACATGGGCTTACGCAACAAATGCTTGAACAAGCCACGGATGAGGAGCGGCAGAAAGTCATCGGCGCCCTCCAAATTGCCGCTGAAATGGCTGATCCCCAAATGGAGCGTGAGAGCATCGCGAATGCCGCTGGCGTCCGCAAGCAGCACGAGATCATCGATGCCTTCGTGCGCAAAGCGGCCTGAAGAAAAGTCTCATTTTTCCCAAGGGTATCTCGTTGTGATCCAGCATCAAGGAGTATCCCCGACGCGTGACGCGTCGGGGATACAGACCATTCACGCTTTCGCGGGAATGGTCGAGGTATTCGGGAAGTCCGTGCTTCCCGCCCAGTTCATCTCGTCCCCGCTGACGATGAACTCATTTCCAACAGCCTCGACCGTGTCGGCGCTCCAGAGATAGCCGGGCTGCACCTCGCGAGTTTTCACCCACGTGGTCTCCACGAGGTGGTACATAGCGAGCCGCGGGTTCGGCGGCGCGCTGATGTCGTGGTAAAGGATGGCGAGGACACCCGCCACCATGGCAATGTCCCGAATGCGGCGGTACGGTTCCAAGCGCACCTGCCACTCCGCAACCATCTTCCCCTCGGCTGACCACTGACGAATCGTGGTCCCGGCGAGGCTCAAAGCCCCGCCGTCGGGCATGTCCTTCGCCCGCAAGATTCGTTCCTGGTGCGCCGGCCGGGTCTTGCCCGGCGCGCTCTCGCGCGGACGGCGGCATTCGATGTCGCCGATCCACAGGCGCTGCCCGTCGAAACGGACTGACATGGAAAGATTCCTGTGCGTGCGTTGCGATTTCCACCCGTTCCTCCTCTGCCACACGCAACATTGGAGTTCTCAGTCAACGGTGGATGCCAATGAACTAAAAAATATAATAATACATAAATTAACATTTTGCAACCACCGAAGTTCACGTTCGCAGGAACGCTATCCGCTCGAGATCCGCGTTCCCGCTACCGGAGCAATGGGATTGCCGTGAAAAGATTCTCGCATTGGTGGAATCATTGTGAGCGTGGAGTCGCAGGCACGATCCGCATTTATCATCTGCTGAGCTCCAGCAACTCGGTCAATGCAACGGGCAATTCCATGATTCCATCGCTGCCGCTGAAGTGCCCACGATTCTTTTGTATGATGGTTTTCGCTTGCAAACGCTCTTCAAAAAACTTTACATTTTCCAAAGGCACAAATTCGTCGTTATCTGAAAAAATTGCTGTGATCCGATCTGTATGTGACAGAATCTTTTCATAATTTATGCTTTTGGTGAGCCATGGTCGGGCGATCTCTTCTTCCGCCGGGCCACCGATATTCGTCAGAGTAAAGAATCCAGCTACCAACACAACACCTCCTACATGTGTGTCCGGGGGCAGCGACTCAAGATAGCGCAGAATCGCCTGGCAACCGATGCTGTGTCCAACGAGAAACGTGTGCTCATCGGGTGTGCCTACCACGGAGGAAACATGCTGCACCCACGTAGTGATCTCTGGCGTATCAGGATCAGGCATGGAAGGGACGGCCACTTCAAAACCTTCTTTTTTCAGATGTTCTGCCAACCAGGGAAACCAACCCTCCTGAGGAAAGCCACCCCATCCATGAATAATAATCACACGTTTGCGCACATTTGAAATATAGCATTCCATGGACTCTCCCTCTAGAGAGTCCACGGAGCGCATACGGACTAGTGTCATGGATGGCCTGTCGTCTCTCTCAAATATTCCCCTTTTCTCGGCACTTGACACTTGACAAAAAAATACATTTCTGTACCATTCCCGGGCGTTTGCGTGATTGCAAGGATGACAGGTGCATGCGCACCGGTCCTTGGCATTTTCGGCTTCCTCACGAAAGGTATGACATGAAGAACATGGTGCCGCGACTGGAGCAACTCGAAGGTCGCATCGCTCCGGCGCTCTGGCCGGTCACGATGACCGCCATGCACGAAACTGTAGAGGCAAGGACGTTGGAAGGAGGTGAAGCCGGCGTGGTTGCCGATCGCTTCTGGCTGCATGCGGGCAGATATGTCCGCGTCGATTCCCTCGCGTACGCGGTACAGGGAAACGCCGGCGACGTTGCTTCGGCAACGCTCTGGCAAGACCGTGATCGGAACGGAACGTTCGAAACGCGCCTCAAGACCGTACAACCGACGGGAGGCGGGATCATCTTCGATCCTTTGAATCGGTTCGATCCACATCTCCAGCGACGAATGCCCGGGCATTTCCAAGTGACCATCGACATCGCGGCGAACCCCGCCGGCGACATGCTCGGCATCGACCTGCGGCAGGTAGTTCTCCACAGACCGTGGAGGGGCGTGCTGCAGGAACACGGAAGGGAACCGCTGCACGTGATCGATCACGCGTCGGAGACGGGGAATTTGTTCGCTATCACCGACACGACGCCGGTCCGCTCCATGCACATGCTTGGCGGGACGGGCGACGCGACGGGACAGCGCATCGAATTCCGCGCACAGGGCGAAGACATCGACGTCTACACCCTGAAGTTCCTCGTGGCGGGAAATGCGGACGGCCGTTCCATCGACCGTCTCGCGCTTTACCGTCCCGGGGAACCATCACCGTTCGCGTTCGCGACGGTCGGTGCATGGGGCAGTGATTTCATGCCATCGACGCTTAACGGAGAGCCAGCGCGTGGTTTCGCGGCACGGATGCCCGGTCGGCAATTGGTCATCGACGATGGCCTCGTCACCGACGTCATCGTGAAACCCGTCATGAAGACGGACAGCGATGGCGGCGTGTCGGGGGATCAGTTCCTGATCGCTCTGTACGACGTCGAAGCACGGGGCATGATGTCCTCCAACAATTTGGTCGACAACGACGGTGACGCTCTCGCAGAAGGCGAGGTGTTCATCGGCACTTCGACGCCCGGTCCCGACGGCCCGGTCGTCGGCCCGAGGCACACGGTCGTGATGTCCAAACTCACGGCGGTGACCAACGTAAATCCGGACGCGGACGGGACGAATGTCCCGACCGGCGTCAGCAACGTCGGACAGTTCAAACTGCAGGCAGCTTCAAACGTCAACACGCTGTACGGACTCAACAGATTCGATGCTATGACGATGGTCTTCATCGTCGAAGCGACGAACGTGGCGCTGGACTTGAACGCATTCCGTGTGTTCAACAAAAGCGACCCCGGTACCAGCGTGCCGGCGAGCTACGAAGATCTGGGCAGTGGCCGTTACAGGGTCACTGCGCAGCTCGAAAGTTCCGCCGTGAACGCGCAGCTCGCATCCGGAGAAAACGGAACGTTCGTCCTTCGGCTACTAGTGACCAATCCGAAGGTCAACAGCGCGCAAACGTCGCTCCTGCGGGTCGGGATCGATCTGTCCGCGCTCGCATGGTATGACCGCGACGCGTTGGGCAGCACGTTCTTCGTCGGCACGGATCTGCCGGATAGCATTGTCTGGTCGACGCGCTACGAATCGTAACGAGGAAGCCGCGCCAAGGACTTCCGCCGCCTGCCCCGAAGGGGGTAGGCGGTTTTTTTGTTGTACACTGCGATCGCCATGACGAACCAGCCCCTCGTGCCGCCGGTTTGGAAAAATATAGAACTCTGCCTTCTCTTCGTCACCGTCTTCGCAAAGACGATCCTCTTTGTTTCGCGACTTGATGTCCCGTGGGGATACGACGTGCCCAGTTATTTCCAGGCAATGGCGGCCGTTGACTGGCTGCATCCATTCTTCGATCTGCGCGCGTTCTACTACGCGATGCATCCGCCGCTTGCGTTTCTGCTCGCGGACACCGTCGCGTGGATCACCGGTTCCTCACCCCTCGAAGCTGTGCAAACCGTGTCCTTCATTGCCTCGTTGGAAATTCTCTTTCTGCTGCGCGCGACACTGGGGCGGCTCCATCTCCTCGACCACCCATGCGCCATCGCCTTCCTCTATGTGACCTGCAATCTGCCGCTACAGAGTTATTTGCTCGTCGGCGTCAATATGGATGTGCTCGTCTTTGTGTGGGCATGCGCCGCTCTGTATCAGGTGGTGACGCTCGTCCAGGCGGACCACCGGCGCGTCGTCTGCGCATCCAGCCTTCTGGGGGGATACTTCCTCGCCGCGGGTTGTCTGACGAAATTCTCCGGCATCGTCAGCCTCGCCATCCCGTTCCTCTATGCGATCACCGCGGGAAAGAATGTGGCCCTGAACATCAAACGGGGTTTGGTGATGGTCGCCGTCGCGATGACTCTGGTCATGCCCTACTACTTCGTCAACTACTACATTCCGGAGGGCACATTCTTCTACACAAGCGCGGGGACGATGCTGCTGCACGAATCCCAGCCGTCCATCGCTGAGCGTAATGCGGACCCCCTGGGGTTCATCGTGTCCTTCGTGCACGTCCCCAAACATGAGGGGCGGCTTGTCCGGACGTGGTGGGGGCTATGGCGTGGGGAAGGTCATGCGCCGCAATCCCCGGCCGCCCAGTCCTTCAGCAATGTCTACCTTGCATTGATGCCATGGCTCGTCTTGATGGGCATCGCGATCTATCTCCTCCGTCGCAGACCAAGGGATGAGTGGCACTTTTTTTCGCGTTTCATCGTCCGCTTCTCGCTCCTGCAACTTCTGTTCCTCATCGCCGTGATCACAAAGTATCCCGTGCCGGGCCTCGGCCACCACAAAGTCATCTACATCGCCGCAGCCTCGATGGGCATCGGCGTCTTTCTGTCGATGTGGATGTACCTCCCGCAGATGCTCCGCAATCTCTCCGCCGCATCTCGCGAAAAACTGACGCTTGCCCTCTTCGCGCTGATCTTCCTCTTCGTGATCGCCAATAACGTCATTCCTGTGTACTGACCATTCCTACGCCCCTTTCTTCTTCCCTCGCCACACGCGTTTCCCGGGTCCCGCCGCGCGCTTCTTCGCGAGGAGTTCCGCCGCTTCCTCCACGGTGACCGTTTGCGGGTCGAACTTCTTCGGCAGCGATGCGTTCGTCTTGCCGTCGGTGATGTACGGGCCGTACCGGCCGTCCTTGATGAGCATCTCGGCGCCCGTCGCCGGGTCGGACCCCAGGACACGAAGCGGCTCGGCCGCCCGCTTCTTGCGCTCGGTCGCCTCCGCCATCATCTGCACCGCCTGCATGAGCGTGATGGTGGTGGGATCGGCGTCCTTCGGCACGGTCGTCGTCTGCTTGCCGCAGCGGATGTACGGGCCGAAACGGCCGAACTGGATGGTCACATCCTCCCCGCCGTGACGTCCCAGAGTTTTCGGGAATGCCAGCAGCGCAAGGGCTTCGTCGAGCATGACACTCTCGAGAAGGGCGTTCTTCGGCAGCGACGCCGTGCGTGCGTCGGTCTTGCGCTTGCCTTCGGCGTCCTTCGCCTCGCCGAGTTGGACGTAGGGGCCGAAGCGGCCCATGCGGGCGTACACGCTTTGGCCCGTCGCGGGGTCTTTGCCTAAAAGCCGCTCCTTCATCACGTCTTCCTTGCGGATCTCCTTCGTCTTCACGTCGACGAGTTGCTTGAACGGTTTGTAGAAGTCGCGCAGGAAGTCGGTGCCATGCTTCCCGCCCTCGGCGATATCGTCGAGCGACTGCTCCATCTGCGCGGTAAATCCCAGATCCACGATCGATGGGAAGTGTTCGGTGAGGAGATCGACGACGGTGAATGCGACGGCGGAAGGAATGAGGCGGTTGCTCTCCTTCATGACGTATCCGCGCTGCTGCACGGTGGAGATCGTCGGCGCGTACGTGCTCGGCCGGCCGATGCCCTCTTCCTCCAATTTTTTCACCAGGCTCGCCTCGGTGTACCGCGGCGGCGGCTTGGTGAAGTGCTGCTCCGGCACGATTTGCTGCAGACCGAGCTTTTCGCCCTCCTTCAGAGGCGGCAGCCGCTTCTCGCCTTCATCCTCCTCCGGATTCTGGCGATGATCGACGGGCTCGTCGCGGCCTTCGGAATACACGCGCAGGAATCCGTCGAAGGTCACCGTCTGGCCGGTCGCGCGGAAGACGTACCCGTTTGCGTCGATGTCCGCGCCGACGCGCTTGAATTCCGCGGCGGGCATCTGCGTCGCCATCGTGCGGTTCCAGATGAGCGTGTAGAGCTTGAGTTGCTGATGATCGAGGACGTCGGCAAGCGACTCTGGCGTGCGCGAGATCTCCGTCGGACGGATCGCCTCGTGCGCCTCCTGCGCCCCCTTGGCCTTGGTCTTGTAGGTGCGCGACTCGGCCAGGACGTACTCGCGCCCGTAGAGCTTGCCGATCGTTTCCTTGCAATCGGCCAGCGCCTTTTCACTCAAATTCACGGAGTCCGTGCGCATGTAGGTGATGAGTCCGGTGTGCCCGTCGCCCTTCCCCAGGCTGACGCCTTCGTAGAGTTGCTGCGCAACGACCATCGTCTGCTTCACGGAAAAACCCAGCTTGCGCGATGCCTCCTGCTGCAGCGTCGACGTGGTGAAGGGGGCCGGCGGAGAGCGCCGGACGTCTTTCTCTTCCAGAGACGCGACGGAGAACGACGCGCCGTCGAGATCCTTGAGGACGTGCTTCGCCTCGCTCTCGGACCGCACCTCGCACTTCTTCTCACCGTACCGCTGGAGCTCCGCGGTGAAGGCTTCGCCCTTCGGCGTCGTGAGTTCGGCGGCGATCGTCCAGTACTCCTGCGGGATGAACGCCTGAATTTCGCGCTCGCGATCGACGATGATGCGCACCGCCACGGACTGCACGCGTCCGGCGGAGAGCCCGCTCATCACCTTCTTCCAGAGGAAAGGCGAGAGCGTGTAGCCGACGAGGCGGTCGAGGATGCGCCGCGCTTGCTGCGCGTCGACCAGGCGCATGTCGATCTCCCGCGGGTGCGCTGCGGCCTCCTTGATCGCGGACTCGGTGATCTCATGGAAGACGATGCGGCGGATGGCGCCCAGCTTCTTGCCACCGAGCACCTGGACCAAGTGCCACCCGATGGCTTCTCCCTCGCGATCCTCATCAGTCGCGATCCACAGATCGTCCGCCTCCTTCAGGGCTTTCTTCAAATTCTTCACGACAGACTGCTTCTCCTCCGGCACCTCGTACTGCGGCGCGAACGCGTCGTCGACGTCGACTCCCAAACTGCCCTCCGGCAGATCGCGGACATGCCCCATGCTCGCCTCGACGAGGAAATCCTTGCCAAGAAATCGCTTGATGGTCTTTGCCTTTGCCGGACTTTCGACGATGACGAGGTGCGTTGGCACAGAGGAGAGGTGGGGACGGCGTCCCCAATCGGGGGGCGAGGATAGGGGTTTGAGCACGTTTTGTCATCAGGAATTTTGGCTTGGCATCACGCAGAGGGGCGATCCATAGCCGTTTTTCCCGGTACCGCAAGTCGTTTTTGGCTTGCACAAGCGGAATTCTTTTCTATAGACTCCGGGTGCTTACCTCTTTTCCCTCCTCTTTTATGGCCATGTCCAAGCAGGACCTGATCAACACGGTGGCGAATGCCGCCGGCATTACGAAGCGCTCTGCCTCCCAGGCGCTCGAGGCGATGACCCTCACGATCACGAAGGAGCTCAAGAAGGGCAACAACGTGACGATCACGGGCTTCGGCACGTTCCGTGTCAGCAAGCGCGCCGCCCGCCAGGGCGTCAACCCGCGCAATCCTTCGCAGCGCATCTCCATCCCGGCGATGAAGGTTCCGTCCTTCAAGGCCGGCAAGACGCTGAAGGACGCCGTGCGGTAATCGACAATATTGTCATCAGGAAAAGAAGCCTCCATAGGAGGCTTTTTTTCTGCTACCCTCTCGCCACTCATGGATCACGAACTCATCCAGCAACAACTCGCCGCGCTCATGCAGCACCTCGGACTGCCGTACGACGGATGTACGGTGACCCCGGAGGGCGACGTGCTGCGTATCGACATCGCCTCCACGGAGCCGAGCCGCATCATCGGTTGGCACGGAGAGACGTTGAGCTCGCTGCAACACCTCCTCAAAGCCATGCTTCGCACCGCGGGCAAGGCGCCGGTGTTCCTCGTCCTTGACGTCGATGGCTACCGCCGCAGCCAGGAGGAGAAGGTCCGCCGCATCGCCGAGCAGAAGGCCGAGTTCGTCCGCCGCACGGGCAGCCGCATCGCGCTCCAGCCGATGAGCCCGTATTTCCGCCGTGTGGTGCACACGTTCGTTGCGAATTCGCCCGCCCTCGGCGACATGACGACGGAGAGCGTGGGGCAGGGGGACTTCCGCCAGGTCGTGCTCAAGCTCAAGGACGAAAAGGTGTCCGCAGGCGAAGAGCTGACGCCCGTCATGGCGCAGGATGATGATCTGGGGAATTTGGATGTATGATGGAAAAAACGATGAAATCCGAAATCCGAAAGAATGTTTCAAATCCGAATCACCAAAACAATGTTTGAATGATTCATTGTTTCGGTCATTGGGATTTCTTTCGGATTTCGGATTTCACGGTTTCATTATTTCCCCATTTCCCTCCATTCCTCCATCAACTTCCGTTCCGCTTTGGACAACTTCGTCGGAACGACGATGCGCATGTCGACGAAATGATCGCCGTGACGGCTGGTGCCGATGACCGGCATGCCCTTGCCGCGCAGGCGAAAAACCTGGCCGGGCTGGGTCCCCTCCGCGACGCGCACGGTCACGTCGCCGTGGAGTGTCGTGACCGCGACGTCCGCGCCGAGGAGGGCGTCGATGAGCGCAAGTTCATGAACGCTGCGGATATCGTCGCCATCGCGCACGTACTGTGGATCGTCCAGCACCGCGATGTCGACGTACAGATCGCGCGCGCGCGCGCCGCGGCGTCCGGCCGCGCCCTCGCCCGCAACCTTCAACCGCTGGCCGGTGGCGATGCCGGCGGGGATGCGCACGGTCACCGAGGCACGATCGTCTTTGCGGCCATCACCACCGCAAGAATGGCATGGCTTCTCGGGGCGCTTGCCCGCGCCTCCGCATGCCTCGCAAACGGCGGCCTGCTGGATGACGCCGAAGAACGACTGCACGGTGTGGGTCACTTCGCCCGTCCCTCCGCACGCATCGCACGTGATGATGCGCGTGTCCTTCTCGGCTCCCGTCCCTTTGCATGCCGAGCACTGAACCGGCCGCCGCAGCTGCACCGTCCGCTGGCCGCCCTCAAACGCCTCGCGCAACGTCAGTTCGATGCCCATTTCCATGTCCTCCCCCTCTTCGCGGTGGCGGCGCGACTGCGCGCGCCCACCGAAGAACGTGCTGAAAAGATCCTCAAGGCCTTGGGGGGCCCCGCGGAAACCGCTGAAATCGAATCCTCCCGGCATCCCCCTCCCCCCGCCTGCCGCACCGAACTGGTCGTACATCCTGCGCTTCTCGGGATCGCTCAAAATTTCGTAGGCACTGTTGATCTCTTTGAACCGTTCCTCGGCTGTTTTGTCGCCCTTGTGTTTGTCCGGATGCCACTCCTTGCTCAACGACCGATACGCACGCTTCACGTCCTCGGGAGAGGCGTCGCGTTTGAGGCCGAGGACGGTGTACGGATCCTTCGCCACGGGAAGCCATCGTAGCGGATGGCGGGACACAGGAAAACGTGCTACAATGGCGGGATGGCTTCTCGCAGGCTCCTCTTCCTGCACCGCGCTCTTGGATGGACGATGGCTACCGTCGCCGTCACGGCGCTCGTGAGCGTCGCCGGCATGCGCTTTGCGCCGGAGTCCCTGCAAGGTCTGATCGTACAGCAGGAACGCAAACCGACGCCGTGGATCGTCTACGACCAGGCGGATGTCGCCACGGGCGTGTCCGTGCCGGCCGACACGCACGTCGTCTTCCATCTACCCGACACCCTGGAACGCATTTCGCTCGACGTGCTCTTTGGTTACACGAGCGACACCGTGCGCTTCTGGGGATACTGCCTGCCGGCGAACTACGAACCCGAGGTGCAGGCGCAGCGCATGAACCTGCCGGGCCAGCTGTTCCTGTCGAAGAAAGAGCGCGCCGTGCGCGAGGCGTACACGCAGCAACAGCCGTACCGATTCTCGCTCCTGCGGCTGCCGCGCAAGGAAGACATTATCGCGGGAACGGCGGTTCACGGCCGGATCCGCCATGAGGTGGACGTCTTCGAAGGCTCGACGATGTGCTACGTGATGTCCGAACTCTCCATTCCGTTGGGCGTCGACGCGGACAGCGACGGACTCAACACCCGCGTAGAGCGAGACTCCGGCACGCGACCGGAACTGCCCGATACCGACGCCGACGGCATTCTCGACGGCGTCGAGTACCGCACCGGCACGAACCCCACGCAGCGAGACAGCGACGTCGACGGACTCATCGACGGCATCGAGGACAAGGACTGGGACGGCAGGGTCGACCGCGGCGAAACCAACCCGCGCACTCCCGACAGCGATCGCGACGACCTGTGCGACGGACTCTGTCTTGTTAAACTCAAACGGCAGAAGCTGTACATCGGCGAGGACCGGAATCTCAACGGCATCGTCGACGACAAGGAAACCGACCCGCTCAACCCGGACAGCAACGGCGACGGCATCAGCGATTACCAAGAGTTCATCACCTGCCACCTGGCGGGGGGAAAGGATTGCTGATCAGTCCATGAGGCTCATGCGCCGGGAAAGGCTGTGCATTGCGGGCGCGACGGATTTGCTGTATAATGGTTTGATGCTCCTCCGTGCCTCCACTGCGCTTCTGGCCGGCATCCTGCTCGTCCTGCCGACGCATGCCGCCGCGTACATGAGCCCCGACGAGGTGATTTTCTCCGAGATGCTCCTCTACCCGCCCCGACGCTCCGAGGCACGGAAGCGAGCGGAAACGCAGATGCAGCAGAGCACGGACATGCGCAATGCGACCTACGACCAGCTGCGCACGCAGAAGGACGCGGAGAATACTGCAAACGAACCCGCGGCGACGGAGGGCGCTGCAACGAGCCAGGAGGAGCTCATGAAACAGCTGGCGGATATCCTGCAATCGCTGCAGGGCGGCGCCGGCCATCCGGCGGCGCCGGGGGCGACTGATGATGCGCTGGTTGAGGAAGAGGGCATTGCGCTCGATCCGGAAACGTACCGCCTGTTGCAGCGCATCCAGCGGCACCAGGATGAGCCGGAATCCCCCTACGGCGGCGAGGTGCTCCATAGCGGCGCTCCGCTCACGGACACGGGGTTTGGCACGCCCGTATCACTCCTGATGCTCACCGTCATCGGCTGGTTCGTCCTGCGACGGGCGCGGAGGAACGTCACTGTGGAAATGTCGTGGTGAGGAGATGATCGTCCACCGCCCTTGCGCATGCGGGCGGGGGTCATCACTGTGTCCGCATGTCCCGGCATTCCCTCACCGGCAAACGTTGGGTGTGGCGATCGGGAGTGACCATCGATGAAGGCGCGCCGATGCTCTCATCGCATGATGCCGTGCTCCAGGCGCTTTTGAGCCTGCGCGGCATCGACCCGACGCAGGAGACGCGGGCTGACGATGCATGGGGCGAGGCCATCGAGACGGCTGCGACCCGGATGCGTGCGGCGCTGGACGCGGGCGAACGCATCGGCATCGTCGGTGATTACGATTGCGACGGCATCACCTCCGCTGCGCAGCTCGTGCGGTGCTGCCGGCGCCACGGCTGCGAACCGACGGTCCTGCTGCCGCATCGCGTTCGCGACGGCTACGGCCTGCATCCATCGCACGTGGCGGCCTGCATCGATGCCGGCGTCGGACTGCTCATCGCGGCCGATACCGGCGTCACGGCGCTTGCTGCCATTGAAGCGACGCGGGCGGGCGGCATGGACGTGATCATCCTCGACCATCATGCGCTGCCGACACAGCTTCCCAACGCCACGGCCATCGTGCACCCGGCGCTCGCGGGTTTGTCCGAACCCCATCCCAGCGCCGCCGGCATTGTCTACGCATTCGTGCGCCGCGTTGAAGGTGACACATGGATTGGTGAAGCGGAGGATCGTCTGCTCGCCGCGCTTGGCACCGTTGCCGATGTCGTACCGCTCCTCGGTGGTAACCGCGCGCTCGTACGTTCGGCTCTGGCGGACATCCATCGGATCGACGCCGATGCGCCCCTCGCGCTGCTCGTGCAGCGCACGTTGGGCGGGAATGGTCCACTCACCGCACAGGACATCGCCTACCGCATCGCGCCGCGGATCAACGCGGCGGGCCGCATGGACGATCCGCACATCGCCCTACGCGCGCTCCTTGGCGACGCCGCCGCGCTGGACACGCTGGAACACCTCAACGCGGCGCGCCAGGAACAGACCGAGGCACTCCTGCAGGATTGTGACGCGGCGATTGCCGGCGCTCACGACCAGGCTTGTGTGTGCATTGCCGACGCGCGGTATCCCCATGGGTTGCTCGGCCTGCTCGCCGGCAAAATCACAGAACGCACGGGAAAGCCCGCGCTCGTCGGCACGATCCACGGCGGCCTTTGCACCGCGTCGCTGCGCAGCCCTCCGGGATGCGACATCATCGCCGTGCTGCGGCGTTGCCACGAACGCCTTCTTCAAGGAGGCGGCGGGGGATTCTCCTCCGTCGGCGGCCATGCGCGCGCCGCCGGCTGCACGTTCCACGCCGAGCATTTCGCTGATGTTGCCGATGCCGTGCACGCGGACGTCGACGCGCTGCTTCCGATCGACCGGCGCTCGCCCGCGTGCTGCGCGGACGTTGCGATCGATCCCCGCCTTGCCAATGCGGCGCTTGCCCGCACGCTCTCCACCCTGGAACCGTTTGGCGAAGGCAATCCGGAACCGCGCTTCCTCCTATGCAAAGTCACGCTGGAGCATGCGCGCCTCGTCGGCGGCGATGGACGTCACCTGCAAGCCGGTCTCGCAGGCATCGGCGCGATCGGCTTCGGCCTGGGCCGCACGCTACCGCATCTTACGCACGCCGTGGATGTCATCGCACGACTCGGCATCAACCAGTGGAACGGCAAAGAACGCGCGCAGTGGATCGTGGACGATCTGCGGTCGGCCGTTTCACTCTCCGTCCCCGTGGCTACACCGGCGCCAGTTTGCCCTCCATTGCAAACACATCCGTCACCGGCACGCTGAATGCCGATGCGATTTTCAGGGCCAGAAGAACGGACGGATTCGTCTCTCCGCGCTCGATGCTCATGATCGTCTGACGGCTCACGCCCGTGCGCAGCGCAAGTTCTTCTTGAGTCATGTTGTGCTCGAAGCGCAGACGCCGGATGGAATTACGGAGGACGACCGTCGTTGTCATGGGCGTGGGTGAGAACGTGTGGAGGCCAGCATTCTACTTACGGAATATTTCCATGCAAGAGTGGTGAAAATGACGTCAACGGCGGCGCGCGATTGCTTTGCCGACGCCCCATGCTCCGCCGAAGAGGAACGTGAGAATGACGAGCGCCGTTCCGCCGAGCGTCACGACGGGGATCACGACATCCAGGTTGGATCGGAAGAGATAGCCGAGGCCCAGATAGGCGCTGGGCAGCAAGATGGCTCCGAGCGCGGCGCACGGGAGGAAGACCCGCCTGCGCAGGCGCACGGTGCCGGCGATGAACGCCACCGCCGGGCGGGCAAGGCCGATGAATTGCCCGATAATGACCCCCGCTCCGCCGTAACGTACCGACAGCGATTCGGCGCGCGAGAGGGCGGAGTCGGTCAGATGGAAACGGTGCGCGATGGAACGGCCGTACTGCACGCCGAGGAAGTAGAATGTCACGCTCGGAAGGAGGACGCCGGCCGCCCCCGCTGCGGCGAACATCATGAGCAGACGAAGATCGCCCGCCACCGCTCCCGCGAGCAGCATCACGACCACGCCCGGCGAGATCACGCTGAACGGCGGCGTGGATTCCAGCATGGCGAAGAGGAAGACGGCCATCGCGCCGTAGCGCTCCAGGAGTACGCGCGCTTCGGCGGCTTCGAACGTGTGCGGCATCCCGATTTCGATCCACAGGAGAACCAGCGCGAGGGGGAAGAGGTACAACGCAAACCACGAGAGGCTCAAGCGCGTGACCCACGTGCGCAGCAGCAGGTACGCGCCGGCGCTGACGATCGTCGCCGCCACGAATCCCGCCACGCTCACCGAAGCGGGGGGCAGCGTCACCACGCCGCCGGCGACGTCCAGGATGTTCTTGCCAATGGCGCCCGCGAGGATGGGGGCTGCCATGAGGAAGGAGAAGCTGAACGCGTCGCGCCGCGAGAGACCCAGGATCATCCCCACGGCGATCGTCGATCCGGAGCGCGACACGCCCGGCAGAAGCGCGAGGGCTTGCGCAAGACCGATGGCAAACACCATCCACCACCGCAGTTCCCACTGGAGTCGCTGCGCGGGAGCACGGTTCCCGCCGGCGAGCTCGCCGATGAGGAGCGCGAATCCCGTCGCCGCAAACCCCGCGGCGGCGGCGGGCAGGAACCGCATCTGCGCAACGGCGTCGGCAAAGAACAGGCCGGCAATCGCGCCGGGGACCGTCGCGACGACGATGAGCAGAAGCATCCGCCGCGCGTCGTCGGCATCGGCAATGGCATCACGCAGGAGCGCGATCCACTGTTTTCCCGTGCATAGGAGAAGCGCGAGCAAACTCCCCGCGTGCAGGAGGATGTCGAATCCCAACGCATCGCGCCCCTGCAAGCTGACACCCGCGAGCGCCTCGGCCACGACGAGATGCCCGTCGCTGGAGATCGGCAGAAATTCCGTGACGCCCTGCAGCGCACCGAGGAAAGCGCTCTCGAGGTAACCCATACCCCTGACACTACCACGCTCCTTCCGTTCAGCGAACCTCGTCCAGGCGCTTGAGCATGGCGCCGCTGTAATAGTAGGCGAGAATCTCTTCCGCAGTTTTGCCTTCGTTCGCCTGGCCTTCCGCGCCGCACCCGCTCATGCCGACGCCGTGACCGCGGCGCCCCTGCCCGCTACACCAGGGATCGGCTTTCTTCGTGAATACTTCCGCATGAGGAAAATTCGGCCATCCCACCTCCGCCGGCGAGCGGGTCTTGCCGTCGCTCGCGGAGAAGTACGCCGCGCGGAGGATGTCGCCGCCGACGGTGAGAACGGTCAGTCGCGTGCTCTTTACCGCGCGCATCCACTGCGGATTACGCTCTTCCAGCAGGACGCCGCCGTACGCCTGGAACACGGCGGGATCGTCGCTGCCGTCGTAGGGCTTCCCGGGAAACTTCCGCATATCGGGATTGAGGTAGTGCATCACGTAACTGCGCGCCGCAATCGCGAATGCCCGCTGTTTTTCATACGGCTCGCTGTCGGGTTCTTCGGCGAGCCCGTAGAGATACTGCTCAAGCGGCAGTTCGTTGATGAGCACCATCGCTCTGTCGATCACGCGGCATTCGATTGTCCCGCGGAATCGCCGCGCTTCCTTCTCCCCGCTGTCGATGCTGACGATGCCCCCCGCGGGAGGCTCGATCCGCACGATGCCTCTCGCAAGCGTGCGTCCCCCCTGCGACGCCGTGCAGACCGTTCCATTGCGGTGCAGTTCCAGCTGCACTGCGGACAGACGCTCACGGCCGATGCGGGTGCCTGCGGGCGCCGTGAGCCGCGCGTCGTCGCCCGCTACGCTCAAACGGATGCGTACGTCGGGACCGTCTGCCGCGCTCTTTGCTTGCGTCGCGGATCCGCCGCTGCGCGGGTGCTTGGCTGGGCGTGTGCGGGCGGTGGACAGCGCGGGACGCTCTTGAATCGGCGATGAACCCGTCGCGCTCGCCGGCCTCGCGGACGGCGCGCGCAGCGGACGGCCGCTGGTTTCGAGCACATACGTCACGGAGCCGATGGTGAGCGTGCTCCTGCCTGCGACATCGGGGAATTGCACTTTCACCCGCAGCAGCACCGTCCCGCGGGACGGAACAGGCGCGGACGTGACGAGTGCGTCGCGTACGCGTTCGAACGTGCCGCCGATGTCCTGCCACACGCCGGTAGAGCCGTCCGTCCTGTCGACCTTTGCAACCTCTTCATGAGATTTCGTCGCATGGTCGCCCGCCTGGTAACGCAACGCAATGAGCGTCTGCGATCCGGGATGCCCCTGCAGAAACGTCGTGCCCATCGGCGAGACGCCTTCGACTCCCGGCGGCCGCTGCGCGGGCCGGGCCGTACCGCGTGACGGCGCACGCTTCTTCAGTGACGCTTTCGGCAGCTTCGGGAAGGACACTCTCACGTCGATGTCGCCAACGCGGACGTTGCGACGCACCTGCGTCATCACCTCGCGCATGTAGAACCCCGGGCACGTCGTCGACACCAGGTCGCCGTGCCCGACGATCGGAGGCATCGCCTTGCCATGGAACTGCACGGAAGAGGCGAGGTCGATGTCGTACGTCATCGCAAGAGAGTGGAGAAGCCACTGCAACGCGGCGACCTGCTTCTGCGTCGGCTGCTCCAGTTCGAAGTTCCCCAGGAGCGCGATGCCGATGGAACCGACGTTGTTACAGTAGGCATGCCCGCCGACGACGCCCTTTCCGCCGGCGCGCCCCTCGTAGATCTGCCCGTCTTCGTCGACGACGAAGTGGTAGCCGATATCGCCCCAGCCGCGATTGTTGGCGTGGTACGCGTACAGTGCGCGGACGCGCTCCGCGGCGGGACGGCTGTCGCCGTGCACGGCGATGGCTGTGTGATGCACGGCAAGGATGCGTACTTCCTTGGAGTACTGCTGCGGCCACCGCAGCGCTCCACCCGATGGAAGCGTGCGCACCGTCTTCGCGGGTTTGAATTCCTGCGGGTAGTTGCGATGCGCCTGCTCACAATCGACGATGCGTTGCGACGGCGTTTCCACAGCCGTTCCGTTCGCTTCCCGCTGCTGCACGACGTCCTCGCCCGTCGACGGCACATCGGAACGCGATGTGTCGGGACCGCGGACGAGGAACGTATCGTCGGCACCCCACTCGGATCGCGAGAGAATGCGCGGGCGCACAGACGGAGTTCGCGCGGCAACGGCGTACCGCGGCGGGTCATGCGCAACCGTCAGTGGATGCATCTCCAGTGCCAACGGCGACTGCAATTCCACGATGCGTACGCCGGCGGGAAACATCACGAGGTTGGACTCCGTGAGGAGCGGATCGAACTCCGTCTCCACCGCCAAAGCCTCCCAGCCCGTCCAACCCGATCCTGTCCATCCTCGTACGGCGGCCGTTTGCAAATTCTGTGGCATGCGGAAACTGACGGCATCAATCGGCTCTGCGAATGAGTAGCGCGCGCCCCACGACAGATGCTCCTGCGTCAATACGCCCAGCGATGACGTCCGACTGACGTTGTGCTGGCGCGGAGACTGTGACTCGATGGGCAACAGCGATAGCACGACGACAGCGGCGCCGACGCATCCGATGCTGATGAAACGTCGTCGCACGAGAAGGGAAGTATAACGAATCCCCATGAGAGAACATACTCCGTGCGCATCCCTTTTCATCCCCTCGCACCGTCTACCCAGCACTACTTCTACAATTATTTCAATAATTGTAGGGATGGGGCTTAAAGAATATGGAATGCAGAAGGCGTCGATGTGTTACTACAGGGACTGGAGCAGTTCCTCGTACTGCCGGCTCATTCTCTCCGCGGTAAACTTCTCCTGCGCGGCATGCTGTCCCGCAGTGCCGATTGCATTCCTGTGTTCGCGGTCGGAGAGTAAAGAAATGGCTTCCTGTAGGGCTCCGCGATCACCTGCCTTCACGACGATGGCGTCGGTGCCGCTCTGCAAGTACCCCGCGATGCCGCAGGCATCGGTGACGATCACCGGAATGTCGCGAAACATCGCCTCGGCCGCGACCAGACCGAACGGATCGTGTTCGCGCGAGGGGAGGATGAGAATATCGATTGCGTCGAACAAATCCTGCGGAGCCCTGACGCTAGGCAAAAAGTCGATGCGATCGCGCGCGCCGCCGCGGGCGGCGCGCGCTTTGAAATCCGCCTCATCTCTCCCTGTGCCGACGATCGTGAGCCGAATATCCGGCAGGTGATCCATGGCGTCGATCAGCACGTCAATGCCTTTATCATGCGTCAGGCGTGAGAGACAGCCGATATGAAGACGGGAATCGGGAATAGGGATTCGGACAGTGGGAAGGGATACCTGCATTTCAACGCCGTTCGGAATCGCGACAATGTTCTCCTCTGGCCAGCCGAGTTCGCGGTAGATGTCTCTGCTCATTTCAGACACGACGACCGTCGTCGCGAGTTTTGCCAATCGGCGCAGGCGCGGCAGCCAGGGATTATGCGTGAACCAGCGTCCGACGCGATCGTGCTCAACCCAGATCACGCGGATGCCGCGCGAGGCGGCCCACCGCGTCAGGAGGAGTTTTTCGGAGAGGGAGAGCATGACGATCGCTGTGGGCTGTGGGCTGTGGGCTATGAGCGCCTGTATGAGAAGGCGACGCATGGCGAACTGTCGCCACAGGAAACTGACGGCGAGCCACTTCGTAACCGGCGGGAAACCGATGTCGAGGCGGGCAGCGGGCAGTGAACAGCGGGCAGTGTGCTCTAGGAGCACGGAACAGCTCCCGAGGAATGTCACATCGTGCCCGAGTGCTTTCAGCCCGCGCATCAGTGTGAGCGTCTGGACTTCGGCGCCTCCGTAGCGGCTCTCCAGGGGAAAGCGTGTGAAGAGAATGCGCATAGGAATCGTGGCAATCAACGCTGCGCCAGCACGCCGACGATGAGTTCGAAAGCGTCGTTCACGGAATGCTGGCGGGAATCGATGAGGTAATCGAACGCTTCTTCGATGTCAGGATCGGCGCCTTCTTCGTCGATGGGACCCAGGTGGAACGCTGTGAATCCGGGCTCCAGCTCCTCCCGCAGAAGCGCGACGTGCTCGGTCGCTTCCGGATGGCTTAAGATGACATGCGTACCGTCCTCGGCAAGCTCGCGCGCGCAGTGGCAGGCAACGCGCAGGAACAGCGTAGGGTCATCGCTCTCCACTTCGCGCTCCATGAGCTGGTGCACGCGCTCCAGCGGCAAGTGCTTCCACCCTTCCTGCTCCCGCACGAATTTCTCGGCGAGCATCCTGCGGGCCATGTCCGACGCTCCGCAGACGAGGAGAATCATGATGAAAGGATATAGAGGAAGCAGAGGAAATAGAAGAACGAGAGGAGGGGGCCTCTTTCTCTTCTATATCTTCTCGATCCTCTCCCGCCCCCCCATGTACGGACGCAGAACCTCGGGGATGGTGATGGACCCGTCGGCGTTCTGGTACATCTCAAGAATGGGGATGAGGATCCGCGGGCTGGCGATGCACGTGTTGTTGAGGGTATGGACGAAGCGCTTCTTGCCGTCGGCATCCTTATAGGTGATGTTGAGGCGGCGCGCCTGGAAGTCGCCCAGGTAGCTGCAGCTGTGCGTCTCGCCGTAGCTCTTGCGGCTGGGCATCCACGTCTCGATGTCCTGCATGAAGACCTTGCCCTTGCCCATGTCGCCCGTGCAGATCGTCAGAACGCGGTAGGGGAGCTTGAGCGCGCGGAGGACCTCTTCGGCATTCGTGCGGATTTCCTCGAACATCGCCATCGCCTTCCCTTCATCCGCTTCGCAGAGGACCACTTGCTCCACCTTCTCGAATTGGTGGATGCGGTACAGGCCGTGTGTGTCCTTGCCGTACGTTCCCGCCTCGCGGCGGAAGCATGGCGAGTAGCCCGCGTAGCGCGTGGGGAGGGCGTCGGTCGGAAGTGTTTCCCCCGCGTGGTAGCTGCAGACGGACACTTCCGACGTGCCGATGAGATGCAGGTCGTCAGGCTCGATGGGGCCACCGCGCCCGGTCTGTCCGCCGACGGCGTAGATGTTGGCTTGGTCGGGCCCCGGGAAAAACCCCGTCCCCTGGAAGCACTCGTACCGCGCCAGGTACGGCGGCTGGAAGAGCGTCCATCCCTTGGCGACGAGGTGGTCGATCGTGAAGCGCAGCACCGCCTGATGCAGAAGCGCGCCCGCACCCTTGAGCACGTAGGAACGCGCACCGGCGATGTTCACGCCGCGCGCGATGTCGAGGATATCGAGCGCCTCGGCGAGGGCGACATGGTCCCTGGGTGCTTTCGGGGGGCTGTCACCGAGCCACGTGTCCGGGTTTCCCCATCGCGACGCCTCGACGTTCTCCGTTTCGTCCTTGCCGACGGGCACGGAGGAATGCGGAAGCTGCGGCAGGAGGAATTGCTGCGCTTGCCAATCCCCCTCGATCGCTTCGAGCTCGCTCTCCTTTGCCTTGAGAGCCGACGACAGTATCTTCATCTCCTGAAGAAGAGCCTCCTTCTCCGCGCCCTTGAGACCTGGCATCGTCTTGCTGGCCTCGTTCTGCCGCTTGCGCATCGTCTCGACGTCGGGCACAAGCGCGCGGCGCTTGGCATCGAGTGCAAGAAACGCGTCGATGTCCACGTTGATGTGCTTGTGCTTCGCCGCCGTCTTGTAGGCGTCGGGCCGCGCGCGCAGGTCGCTTAAGTCGATCATGGGAGGAGTATGGGTGAAATCACTACTCACGGACAAGACGATCGATGGCCTGTTGGTAGGTGTGACAGAGCTTTTCGCAGTGCTGTTGGATATTGAGCAGATTCGTGGCCGAGATTGCCTGCCCCTGACGCATGATGTGCTCGAGGTATTCCTGGTGGTGACCGAACGCCACATCGATGATGGCGCGCTGCTGGGCAGCAATGAGCTGCCCACAGATCTTCTGGACCCATGCGATGGACAGACGTTGTTCAAAGGACAAGGCCGGTCGCATCTCGCCGCCTTCCGTCGGCGCGCGAAGGTAGCCGGCGATGAACATGATCAGCTTGCCACGTAGATCGCGCGGCGGGTTTTCCAGTTCCGGCCAGAAATTCCGCGGCTGCACGTCCTGAAGGTAGATGCGATACGGCAGGGGGACTTTTGCGAGGAGCCTGTCGCGCTGTTGGTGGAATGCTGCGCATAGCGCCTCCTGCGCGTCGAGAAACGGCTCGGACTCCGCAACGTGGCGCCAATCCTCGGGGATATCCCGCATACGTGAGGCATTGGACCATAGTTCGGTTTTCGGTACAATGCCCGGACATGTCGGCGCACCCGAAGAAGCAGCTCGCGGCAAAACCCTTCCGCCTCGTCTCGGATTTCTCGCCGACGGGCGACCAGCCGGCGGCCATCGACAGGCTCGTGGACGGGCTGCTGACGAAGGAGAAACACCAGACGCTCCTCGGCGCCACCGGGACCGGCAAGACGTTCACCATGGCAAACATCGTCGAGAAAGTGCAGCGGCCGACGATCGTCCTCGCGCACAACAAAACTCTCGCGGCGCAGCTCTGCAGCGAGTTCCAGGCGTTCTTCCCGGACAACGCCATCAGCTACTTCGTCTCGTACTACGATTACTACCAGCCGGAGGCGTACGTCCCGCACACGGACACGTACATCGAGAAAGACGCGTCGATCAACGAGGAAATCGAGAAGTTCCGGCACGCGGCGACGATGAACCTGCTCACGCGGCGCGACGTGCTCATCGTCGCATCGGTTTCGTGCATCTACGGCCTCGGCAACGTCGAGGATTACGAGGCGCTCGCGATCACGGTGACGCGCGGCGACAAGATGCAGCGCGATACGTTCCTGCGGCGGCTGACCGACATCCAGTACCGGCGGTCGCACCTGGAATTCAAGCAGGGCATGGTCCACGTCCTCGGCGACACCGTCGAAGTCTTCCCTCCGAGCGCCGACACGGTCATACGCATCGAGATGCCATTCGACGAGGTCGAGCGGATCCAGGAAGTCGACAGCTTCACGGGTGAAGTGTTGCAGGAGCTCAACGCGACCACCATCTTCCCCGCGTCGCACAACGTCACGACCCAGGACAAGATCGACCGCGCGTGTGACGGTGTCCTCGTCGAGCTCAAGGATCGCGAAGCCGAATTGCTTAAGGCCGGCGAGTTGGTGAAGGCCGAACGTCTGCGAATGCGCACGGAGTACGACATCGAAATGTTGAAGGAAACGGGCTACTGCACGGGCATCGAGAACTACGTTCGCTACCTGACGAACAACAGCGAGCCCGGACGGCCGCCCTCGACGTTGCTCGACTACTTCCCCGATGACTACCTGATGATCATCGACGAGTCGCACATCACCATCCCGCAGGTCGGCGCGATGGAGGAGGGCAACAGAAGCCGCAAGCAGACGCTGATCGATTTCGGCTTCCGCCTGCCGTCATCCCATGACAACCGTCCGTTGAAATTCGCGGAATTCGAGGATAGAGCGCACCAGCGCATCTACGTCTCCGCGACTCCGGGAAAGTACGAGTACGCGCACACGCCGAAGGAACGACTCGTGGAGCAGATCATCCGCCCCACCGGCCTGCTCGACCCGCCGGTCGCGGTGAAGCCGACGAAGGGGCAGATGGACGACCTCTTCCGTGAAGTGCAGGAGACGGTCACGCGCGGCGAGCGCGTGCTGATCACCACGCTCACCAAGCGGATGGCCGAGGACCTCACGAAGTTCCTCGCGGACCACGGGCAAAAGGTCCAGTACCTCCACAGCGACGTCGAGACACTCGACCGCATCGAAATTCTGCGCAAACTCCGCACGGGCACGATCGACATCCTCGTCGGTATCAACCTGCTGCGCGAAGGGCTCGACCTGCCGGAAGTGAGTTTCATCGCCATCCTCGACGCGGACAAGCAGGGCTTCCTGCGCTCGCGCGACGCGCTCATCCAGACCATCGGCCGTGCGGCGCGAAACGTCAACGGCCATGTCACGCTGTATGCCGACCGGATGACCGACGCCATGAAGCAGGCGATCGACGAGACCGGCCGGAGGCGGGCGATCCAGGAGGCCCACAATACCAAGCACGGCATCACGCCGACGACGATCAAGAAGGCCATCCGCGACATCGCCGAAGAGCACCGCAAGCTGGAATTGCGTCGTCCAAAGCACGATCACACGAAGATCCCGAAAGACGAGAAGAAGCGGCTGCTCGAGGAACTGGAAGAGCAGATGGACCTGGCCGCGCAGAACCTGGAATTCGAGAAAGCCGCCGACCTGCGTGACGAGATTGAGCTGCTGCGGAGGGAGTTCATGAAATGAAGCCCGCGCGCTTTCCCTTGCCTATACCGGGAGAAATTGATGTGGTAAAAGAAGAGGCCCGAGATGTACTCGGGCCCCTACGGGAAGCTCCTATGACAGAGCCATGTCCATTTCGAGTGCGGCAGCGGTGCGATGCGCTGTCACCATGAGGTCTGCCGTTTCCAGGTCGATCAGCTGCCAGAGGAGCAGCATTCCAAGCACCGATTTGCTGTACAGACCGTGCCGGCGGACGTACATGCCGAACTGCACGAGTGCGTTCGTCCTGACGTCTTGCTGCTCACGCGCACTCACTTTGCGAAACATATACGCGAGACGCACGGCGGCGGCGCCATCCTGTCCACCGGCTGACCGTGCGATCACGTTCAGCGCTGATCCATCGAGAGTGCCCTGCTGAAGGACACACTTCACGGCCTCCAGCGTCATGCTCAACTCCCTCAAGTCGCCTTCGAAGAGATACGGTGTCATGATCTGCCTCCCGTCGTTGTGAAACATGTCCCGTGCCGACGGCACGCCTTGCACGCGCAAGGCGGCCATCACACTCCCGCACAGCGGACATGTCAACGGCTTCGCCTCTACGCTTTCCGATACACCTGTCCTTCCTTGTAGTGGCAGGCCGGGAAATACCAGATGGTCTCCGGAACCGTGATGAGACGCTCCAGGCGCATGCCACGCCGCGTGCAGAGATCGATGGTGCTGCGCGTTGTGGACGTACGGCAGCGGGCGAGCAAGCCGATGACCCGTCCGGACACCGTGTCGCGGACGGAGGAGTTCAGGTACGTGCCGGCCGGGGCGAGTTTCTGCGCGATCACGTCGAGGAGCGCCTTGTCATCGAGGTACTCCAGCAGCCCCGCTGTGACGATCAGATCGAACGGCCCCTGCAGCTTCTTGGCGGTGGCGATCGCGTCGCCGTGGAGAATCGTCACGCGGTGATCCCATCCGCGCTTCTTGAGCGAAGATTGCAGCTCGCCGAGCATCTGTTTGCTCAAATCGATTGCCGTCACCTTGGCGTGAGGGAAACGCCGGAGGATGTTGCGCGTGTACAGCCCCGTGCCGCAGCCGATGTCGAGGACGTTGATCGGCTTTTGGGAGTCGATGGGCAGGTGATTCACGACGTACTCCGCCTCACGCAGATGGCCGACCATGTACGAGCCGGCGTCCCAGAACCAGGCGATCATGCTATAGAGCTGCTGTGCGGACATAGCGCGTAGGGAAAGGAAGCACGGAGTATAGCAAAGGTCACCCCAATTCCCGAACAGCCTCTTTGTACCCCTCGGGCGAGCCCGTGTCGTAGCGCTTTCCCGCGAATTCGTAGCCGTAGACGGGGCCGTTCTTGAGGTGCGCGATCAGACCGTCGACCAGCCGGATCTCGCCGCCGTGCGACGGTGCGACGATAGGGAGGAGATCGAAGATGCGTCGCGGAATGAGGTATTTGCCGACGATGCCTAACGTGGACGGCGCTTCACCCGCCGCCGGCTTCTCCACGAGCCCCTTGATGCGATGGAGTCGGCCGGAGGAGCGCGATGGATCAATGTCTGCAATGCCATACTTGTGCGTCAGTTCGGCCGGGACGTTCTCCAGTGTGAGCACCGACGCATGCGTGCGCTCTTCCGCGGGCAGGCCCGCGTGCGCGCGGACAAGCTGCTGCAAGCCGTTCTCATCGCCCACGATGATGTCGTCGCCGAAGAGCACGGCGATGGTGTCGCTCTGCACCCAGGGCACCGCCTGCAGGATGGCGTGGCCGTCGCCGAGTTGGTCCTCCTGGTACACGACGTGCAGGCGCACGGTATCGTAGCGCTTGAGCTCGTCGAGCATCGTGTGCTTCCCGCGCCGCTTGAGTTCGTGCTCCAGCGCGGGCGCGGCGTAGAAGTACTGCGGGATCATCTCCTTGCCGCGGCTGATGACGAAGCAGATGTCATCGATGCCGATGCTGATGCACTCGTCGACGAGGTGCGCGATGATCGGCTGGCTGCCGATGGGCAGGAGCTCCTTGGGCACGACCTTCGTCCACGGCAGGAACCGCGTTCCAAGGCCGGCCACGGGGAGGATGGCCTGGGTGATCTTCATGGGTGGGGCAGTATATTACCCTTCATTGATCCTCACAATCTTCACCTTCTCCTCCTTCGGAATGATGATCTTCAGAATACACTCCTTGTTGAACGTCGCGCGGACGCGCTTGGGATCGACGGCGCAGGGGAGCGTGACGGAGCGGCTGAACTGCCCCCAGAAACACTCCTGCACATAGTAGGTGTCCCGCGGAACATCATCCCCTTGCTGCCGCGTGCCGCGGATGGTGACGACGCTGTCGCTGATTTCGATGTCCAGATCGCAGAGACGCACGCCCGCGATCGGCGCCTTGATGATGTAATAATTGTCCTGCTCGTAGATGTCGACTGCGACCTGCCCTTGGCCCTGTGCCGCGCTCCGAACCGGAACGCCACGATCGCCGGTTGCGGCTCCGACCACAGGATCGGCTGCTCCTTCTTGCTGCAGCGATGAGAAGATTCCGTGGAATGGGAAGGCGGGGCGCCCCATGGGGGCTATGGTATCGCTTTGGCGATTTGCACGGCAAATCGGGACGAGTGGCGCGGGAAGGAAATTATGGGTTCATCGTTGCTTTCTCTTGCTGTGCCATCGGAGCGCGAAGGCAACGATCGCAATGGCAATGATGCCGAGCACGATGTCTTCGCCACGGGAAAACTGCTCGGCGTACGCGCTGTACGCCGCGCTTGCGGACCATCCGACGAGCGCGAGAATGAACGTCCGCACGAGACTGCCGAGGAACGTGAAAAGGATGAATTCCGGGAGCGGCAATCGCACGAGGCCGCACAGCACGCCGATCACGACGGAGGGGATGACGGGTACGCACCGGACACCGAAGAGCAGCAGTTCATCGGAGCGCGAACGCGTGAATCGCGCCTGGGCCCGTTCGACCAAGGACCAGTCGATGCCCAGCAAACGGCCGCACTTGTCGACGGCGAGTTTGCCGCCGATGCGGGCGACGCCGTACGGGAACAGCGATCCGACAGTGAGTCCGATCGACGCGGGGATCATCACGTTCACCGCCGCGGCCGCGGCCGCGGCGGTCCACGTCGCCTCCGGCGGAATCAGCAGGAAGCCCGCCAGCAGGACGACGCCCGCGGAGGGAATGGGCGCGATAACCTCCTCGACGATGCTCGCCAGAAACACGCCGAGAACGCCGTAGGTGTGAATCAGATCGCCGGCAGTCGCGGTGAGTTGCTCGAGCATAGGAATAGTGTAGCGCCCCTTTCGTTTCCCGCCTCCCGCTTACCGCCTCCTCATTATCGCCTCCTCCGTCTCCGCACCCATGACCAGCCTGCCGCCGCGCCTGCGGCCATGACGGCGACGGCTGCAGGGCCGGTGTCGCCGACGGGAGCGTGCATCGGCGCAGGCAAGAATTCCCGGGTCGATGATCCCGCGACCATTCCTTGGAGCGGCGCGGCGGCGCGGCCGAAGACGAACTCGCGCATGCCCAGCCTGGGGGCAATGCCGCTCTGTTGGCGCATACCTTCAAGCACGGACGACAAAGGGGGATTCTCATCTCCCTTGCCGCAGAACGCGGAGCAGCCATCGCCGTTACGAGCATTGCCGTCGTCGCACTCTTCCCCCACCTCAATGCGGCCGTTGCCGCAGAAGGCCTGCTGCAGGACGATGTCGGCGAGCGCCTGTTCGCGCGTTTCACCGCCGCACACCGCGCAGGGCGGCGTGGAGTACTGCAGGCAGATCTTGCCCGCGGCGGCGCAGAGTGCGCTGCCTCCGCTCGCGCATTCGAGGCCCGAGCAGGCCATCGCCTTGCAGAGACCGTCGCGGCATGCGTAGTACGCCGGGCAATCCTTGTCCGTGGAGCATTGCTTCGGAGGACAGTTCAGAACGTCGATGCACACGCACTTTCCGTCCTGACACTGCTGTCCTGCCAGGCACTGCGCATTGTCGGTACACCCACACCTGCCATTGATGCACTTCTTGCCTGCGGGACACTGCGTACTGTCTTTGCACAGACACTGACCGTTCACACATTGCCCCGACGGACAGAATGCGCATGCGCTGTTCTGCGAGGAGACTCTTGAGGTAGCGGTCGAGGGAGCAGTCGAGGAAGGTACGATCACCCTGGAGGTGGACGATGCGCTCGTGGTGGAGTCCAGGTTGCCAGAAGAAGACGTCGCGCTGGTCGTGGCGACGATCGGGCCGGAGGTCGATGATGCGCTGGTCGTACTATCAACGTGCGACGAGGTGGAGGATGTCCGGGATGTTGAGGTACTCGTCGAACTTCCGCCGGGCAGGGGCGCGGGAGGACATGTTGCGCAATCGGCGGCATCGCCGGTTTCGGCGCTCGCTAGGTTGTCGACCCTCCACGGGTCAACGGTGATGCGCGCCATATGCTTCTCCGTCACGTTTGCCGTCAGGAACCGGCTGTATCCGACGAAAGCGAGGCCGTCGTGAATTCCTTTCGGAAGCGTCCCGATCTTCGTGATCCTGAATGTTGTGAGGTTGACCTCGTACAGGACATTGACAGGCGCCTTCTCAAGGGAGAGCCCAAGGTAGAAGAGGCGACCGTTGTCATCGAAGGCAATATCGCCGCCGGCTAGCTGCAATCCGTCTTTGAATTCGTGAACGACTGTGGCGCGGCCCGTCACCACGTCGATGCGGTACAGCGTGCGGCGGCGTGAATGCATGGCGTACAGCGTGCCGTCCGGAGCGAAAGTCATCGAGTCCACGCCGCGCGGCAACCCCGTGGCACCAAGAAGCGTTCCGCCCTCAAAAAGACGCAGGAGGTTGACCGTCTTGCCATCAGGAACCTGCAGCACGTATGGCCTGCCATCGGCATCGACCGCCATTGCGGGTTCGTAGACGCCGGGGAGTTTCATGGATGCGAGCTCCTCTCCGCCGAATCCCAGGAGCTTCACCATGGCGTTCTCTCCGTTCGCATCCACGGCGAGGTGGAGCACGCCCTCGCCGCACCGGTAGGCGTCGCGGCATGCCGCGACGATCGCGAAGTAGTCCGAATGCCCATGACGTGCAGAACAGTCATCGACGAAGTCCGCATCCAGCCGGGCAGCCAACCCCCGGCCGGGCAGCCACGCAATTTCGGTGACGTCCGTGGGCTCTGTGAGATACGACAGCGCCCCGCTATTGGGTTGTGTGGGAGTGCAGACATTCTCGCTGTACCGGAGTGCGCGCGTCGCCCCCGGGAAACCCTCCAATTCCGCCTGGTCGTCGACGTAGTGACCAATGGGCGTCGGTATCGGCTCCTTGTAGGCGCGCATGTGCGGGAGCTTGGGATCGTAGTCGAGGACATACACCTTCTTATCGGAAGGTTCGATGCCTTGCGGGGGACCATTCCACTGACCCGATCCGCGTACCATGTTCCAGAGCGATGGCAGTGGATCGGCGTCGCCTCGGTCATACACCCCGCGTATACCGTCCGGAGGATCGTTATCGACGAGTGGATACTCCGGCGCAATGCCCGCTGCCTGTATGAAGATCGGACCATCGGTGAAACATTGGAAATCGACGCCGGGGCAATCGGGAGTCGGCTGGCAAGCGCCGAGCGTCGCCCCGCGATCCAAATACTCTTTTACTTGTCCCGTTCCCAATCCAAACGTGCGGCCTTCGAAGCACAGGGGCCACAGGGGAACCTCCGGAGGAAAGGTATCGACCATGCAGGGACCGAAGCCCGCGTTGCCGTGCTCCTGAAGAAAATCGCGCATTTCGTCCGTGACGGTCGGCCCGCGATCCTTGGGGAAGCGATGTTCGATGTACATGCCGAAGTACGGTGCGCCTTCCTCGGGCACTTCACAGGCGTACCACTCCGTGGGATTGCACGGGACATCATATCCGGGGCCGACGGACTGACTGGACGCGCTGCTCGTCGTTGAGGAGGTCGCACTACTTGAAGAGAACACCGCTGAAAAAGAGAGGGAAGATGTCCCACCAGGCAATGACGTACTGGGAGACGTAGAAATCCCGGAGGACGCAAAGCCCCCCGAGGACACCCCTCCGACGGAAGTGCCGCCTCCCGTTGATGTTCCACCGCCTGTAGAAGACCCGCCGATGCCTCCTGCGTTCGCCCCGCCATCACCCGCGTTCGTGCCGACGCCCCCACCCGCGCCGGGACAGTACGGGATCGGTGGCTGCGCATTGCAGTACGCGTTGCATGCCGGGCCACCCGTTATCGCGTCCCATCCCTGGCACACCCAGTACTTGCAGGCACTTTGCTCCGTCGGGGGAGCGGGAATCAAACTGCACTGACTCGGACCGAAGAGATTGCACGGAGGATCGAGCGTCGGGTCGGGGTTGTAGCATCCTTGCGGACAGCACCACTCATTCACCTGTCCTCCTCCATCAGTCCCCACGCTCTGGTCGCCACCGCCGCTCGCTCCCAGAAACCGTTTCCCGCCATGCTCTGTGGCGAGCGTCAAAAAAACAATGGGGAGGAAAAGAGCGATCCCGATTTGGGCAAGGCGCCGCAAGGGCATGACGATTCCATAGTATAGAGAGGCGGGCGGTGTAAAAAGGCATAACAAAAAGACCGGAGTGGCCGGTCTTTGTGTTGATGTTCCCTTCGGGGGCTATCAGGGCTTTTTGTGAGCCAAGAGCCGCGGCCGAGAGGGGGGTCCGCGCGCCGTAGGCGCGCGGGTTGCCCTGCACCGCGAGGATGCAGGACACGGGTGAGGCTACCCTGGTCTCTGCCCCATTCCGGTGTCTTGTTTCTCCTCGGCACCGCACCGAGGTCCCCGGACCGGTCCGCCACGACCCTCAAGGAGGGAAGGGGAACACTGGGGAGGAAGGGGCACACGCGGCGGGACGAACCTCTGCCCGCACCGCGTGAAATTCATGGAGCAGAGAGAGGAGCGTCCAGCGGCACGGGTCACGTGCCTGGCTCCAGAATTGTGCAAGAATGCAATGATTGGCTGGGGAGGAACGCGCGTAGCACGCTGTCCGCTACCCTCTCTGCGATGCGATGGTGTCAAAGGTCGGTGTATCGGTTCTTCTTGTTCCTCTGATGCTTTTCATATGGTGGCTCCGGAGCCGGTGTCCCAAGCCGCGCCTGGGACGATTCGTTGTGTGTGGATGTGCTAGAGAGAAAAGAACGAATGTGTGTCTGTACTCTTGGTGTGCGATCTGCCGGGCTGTGCTTGGCAAATCGAGCTATCATATCCAAGGGCAAAATCCACGCAATGCATCGGACTATGCATTGGAGAGACATTCTGTTTGAGTACTTTTTTTGATCGGAAAAATAGCTCACCGAAGCCAAAAATATCCACCGATGTTTTTTACTAATTTGCAAGGAATTACCACTCGTCGAGGTCGACGTTGACCGCCAGCAACGCACTGCGCAGGCTGTGGGACGCCTCGAAATCGAGCTCATCCACTGCGTACTTGGCGGCATCCACAAGGCAGGCGCCGTTGATCCCATGGGCGATTTGATCCAGGCCCTCCTTGCGCGATGTACTCAAACGTAAACCCGCCAGGCGAAAAAATTCCCGTAAACCCTGGGTGTCCGGCTCGCGCTGGTCGAGCGAATGCTCGAGCAGGCAAACGAGAATGTTGTGGAGCATGGTGTCACCGATATGCGCTATCGTCACCACAGCCTTCCGTAAAGGATCGTCATCCGCATAATCCTCGGTTAATGCACGCAAAGCATTGATGGCCGACATGGTGGTATGCTGCCTCGGCCTCAAAATCAAAGCAACACTATTCTAGTATCCGTCCACGGGCGTCATAATCTGGCTTTCTCCCGCTTCGACCGTTTTCACGTCCTCGAAGAACACGCGCGCCGAGATGCTTGCGGTCATGACGATCGCGAGCGAGAGCAGGAGGGCGAAGCCGGCGTTGCGGGTGTCCTTGGACATGGGATGGAGAGGTGCTGACACTAGCTAAGACGTTCGATTGACGAATTCGTTACAGGATTGTGTAAAAAATGTGCACATATTTCCGCGGCCGCGAGCGGCATTCTCTGATCGCAATCATCAGCCGTTCGCTTGCTCAAGCGAAAAAATTGCGCGCCCCACGGTTGGGCAATCCTTCCCGCTTGCCCGCCGCTCTTCCCCGGGACATGCTCGGTTCATGCCCGATGTCTCTTCTCAAACAGACATCCCGCCCACCGCCATCCCCGTTCCCGTTGCCTACGAGCGCCGGCATTTGCGAATCGTCGACGGGCCCGTCATGACGAAGATCCGTACGGCGTTCGGCGAGAAATTGCGGGGTGCCGCCTGCACCGTCGATGCGCCGGAACACCGCGTTTTTCGATTGCAGGGCGCCGGATTTTCCGCGTCCGTTCACGTGCAAAGCATGCGCGTGCGTGAAGTGATGGGGGAGCTGCTCATTGTCGAAGCGACGACCGTGGACGGTAACGATGCCCTCGACATGCTGCAATCGACGACGGAAACCGCAAGCAACCTCCGAGCACTACAGGAAACGACAACGACCGAGGATCCTCGCCGCGCGATCATGCTTCGCGAGCGGCAACAGCGGGAGAATGCGTTGCGCGGCCTCCTCACGTCGGCGGCCGCGGATGGCAATGCCGCGGCCGGTCACCTCCTCGCCGGAATCCTCCGGCACTCGAACCCCGCCTACGATTTCCGCCGCCACGCCCGCGAGCAGCTCGCGCTGGTTGCGGACATCGGCGACGGCACGCAGGCGATGGACGCGGTGGCCTTCCTTCTGCGGGCGCACTGTGTGACGGAGGACGCGCTCGAGCGTCAGCGCGAGATCCGCGCGCTCCTTGAAGAACTCGCCGCGAAGCCTTCGCTCGCCAAAGAATGGCTGACGACGATGCTCAAACTCCATCCCGCGCCGAGCACGACGGAGGGCGTTCCCGTCGCTCCCGCGGTGCTCCAGGTGGGGAGTGGCAAAGCCGCCAAGTCCATCAGCCAGCTCTACGCGGATATGGACCGCCCAGGCAACGCGATCGCGTTGGCCGCGCTCGAGAAGCTCGACGCCCTGGCGGACTTGCCGGGAACGGCGCAGGTGATCGTCGGCAATGCCCAGCACGAGAGCGCGCTCGCCAGTTTCATCAGCGCGATCGAGAAAGCATCACTCCCTCCAAGCGCCCGGGGACGCGATACGCCGGCGGCGACGATGAAGATCATCCACGCCCTGGGCGCAATGTCCCGCACGCAGCGCGACCGCATTCTCGGTTTGAGCACCCGCCTGAAAAACGTGCAAGACCAGGTGCAGAAGCTCAAGGAGAAGAAGTGATTCCCGTCTACCGCTCCGGCACGTCGATAATCCGCGGCGTGTGTCCCGTGCGCGCGAGGAATGTTTCTAGCCCCGTATGCGGGATGATGAGCGTCGCGGTGTTCACAAGCGGGTGGCACTGTACGGACGGGGCGTCCCAGATAGGCCGGTCGATCACCACATCGACACGGTGCTCCGTATCGCATGCGAGGCCGAGGAGCGTGACCGATCCGGGATCGACTCCGAGCGATGCTCGCAACTCCTCCGGCGACCCGAACGAGAGGCGCTTGATGCCGAGCAGTCCGCAGAGGCCTTTGAGGTCGACGCGCTTGTTGTGCCCGACCGTCACGAGGAAGGAGCGATCGCCCCGGTCCTCTGTAAGGAAGAGATTTTTGGTGTCGGCCCCCGGCATCGGCGCAAGGAGCGCCGACTCCTCGCACGTGAAGACCGCGGGGTGATCGAACCGCTCGAAGGGAATGCCGTTTGACGTAAGGAAATCACAGACATCCATGGACAACGCGGGGCAGGAGAGGAGTGTAGTACACTTCTGTCTCGCCCATGGCCGCATCCCCCGCCCCCTTCGGCTCGCACATTCCCTTCACGCTGGTTCTGTTCGGCGCGTCGGGGCATCTGGCCAAGCAGAAGCTCTATCCGGCGCTCTACACGCTCGCCCTCAAGAAGCGCCTGCCCGCGCAGTACGCGATCGTCGGCTTCGCGCGGTCGGCGATGGACGACGGCGGTTTTCGCACGCTCGTCGAGGGCGCCGTGCGCGCCGACATGCCCGAAGTGACCGAGCGCGCCCTCGCGGACTTCCTGACCCATGTGCACTACGTTCGCGGCGCGTACGACGCGCCGGCCGACTTTGCCGCGCTGGAGAAACATCTGACGAGCCTGGAGAACGGATGGGAAGAGCACGTCCGCCTGGCGTACCTCTCGGTGCCGCCGACCATCTTCCCGCCGGTGCTGCAGAATCTGTGCAAAGCGGGCATCCCGCACGGTACGGGTGTGAGCGGCTTCCGCTGCATCGTCGAGAAGCCCTTGGGTCACGACCAAAAGTCCGGCGAGGCGATCTGGCGCGATCTCGTTGCGTGCTTCGGCGAGGAATCCGTCTACCTGCTCGACCACTACTTGGGGAAAGAGGCGGTACGGAACGTGTACTACCTGCGGCATGCGAACCCGGTGCTGGAGCGCATCTTCAAGAACACGCTCATCGAGCATGTCGAGATTACCGCGAGTGAGGCGCACGGATTGGAGGGGCGGGCGGGGTACTTCGAGGAGACGGGCACGTTGCGCGACTTCGTGCAGAGCCACCTGCTGCAGATCGCCGCACTGCTCACGATGCGCCTGCAGGAGGGCGACTCGTTCCGTACCAGCCGGCTCAACGCCCTCGAGCAGTTCTATCTTCCCCATGCGTCCAGCCTCGACGACGTGATCGTGCAGGGCCAGTACGGTGCGGGGAAGATCCTGGGCGACCACGCGCCCGGGTACCGCGAGGAGTCGGGTGTCCGGCCGGACTCGCGGACGAACACGTACATCGCCCTTAAACTCCTCACGCGCATCTCCCGCTGGGAGGGCGTGCCGTTCTACCTGCGCACGGGCAAGCGGCTGCCGGCGAAGGAGACGCGCGTTTCGATCCTCTTCCAGGAGCCCAAACACATCGGCGAAGGATCGACGTCCAACCGCCTCGACATCATCCTGCAAGGAGAGGCCGGCATGCGCCTGTTCCTGCAGACGAAACTCGGGGGCACCGAGCCGCGGTTCCGGCCGCTTGTCATGGCCGATCCGCTCGTGTGCGTCGGCGACTGCCTCCCCGAACACGGCATGCTCCTGCTCGAAGCGATCCACGGTCGCACGTCGTGGTACCTGTCGATCGACGAAGTCCGCGCGGCGTGGCGGCTGGTCGATCCGCTGCAGGCGCACCTCGACCGGCCCGAAACCCCCCTACACTCCTACCCCGCGGGACACCATCCCGACGCGGCGGAAGAGTGGATGAAGAAGGAGGGGAGACGATGGATGGAGTGAAAATTCCCCTCTCCCCCAACCCCTCCCCCGTGGGGGGAGGGGTGCTCGTAACGAGCGGGGAGAGGGAATTTCGGATACCGTATCCTCGATGTCCTGCATCAACATCCATGCACCGGCGGCCGACGTATTTACCACGCAGAGCGCCGGACTGCTTGCGGCGATTCTGCGCAGGAACATCACCGACCATGGCCGATGCACGATCGGGCTCTCCGGAGGGTCCACCCCACGACCGGTGTACGAGATTCTTGGAAAAGCGGCGGGTATCGATTGGTCTGCCGTCACCGTGTTCCTCGTCGACGACCGCTGCGTCCGAGCGGACAGTCCGCACAGCAATCAGTTCCTGCTTCGGTCCACCCTGCTGCGCGCGGCGCCGATCCCGGAATCGCAGGTGCTGTTTCCCGATCCGTCGCTGGCGCCGGATGACAGCGCGGAGGAGTACGGACGCGTGCTCGCGCCTATCGTGACGCGCGGCATCGACGCCGTTGTGTTGGGACTGGGCGCGGATGGACACATCGCCTCGCTCTTCCCGCCCGTGCCGGACACCGCCGCAGGGCCAGCGCTCGTCATCGCCACGCACACCGACCGTTTCGACATCCCGCAGCGCATCAGCGTCACGCTGCCTGTGCTGACGTCCGCGCGGGAAGCCGTCGTGCTCTTGGGCAAGGACAAGAAAAGCGCGTGGGAGGAATTGCGCGCGAATGAAGAGGATTGGCACCGCTGGCCACTCAAGGCCGTGACGGAGAAAGTGGAGACGACGGCGGTACTGGGCTGGTAATACTTTGCGCTCTGCATTCTGCACTTTTTCGCCGCGGTGTATCTCCGTCCACTGCTCTCGCGCTCCTTTTGCGTGCGGGCATGCTGCAGAGATGTTCTCCCTGCTTACGCGTCGCTTCCACCCGCAACTGGCGGCGCACCTGCAACTTGGCCGACGCGGTGAACGTATCGCGGCGGCGTACCTGCGGCGCCTGGGCTATCGCATCCTTGCACGCAACGTCCGGCTCTACGGCGGCGACGAGATCGACGTGATCGCCATCGACCCCGTCGGCAATACCATTGTCTTCGTCGAGGTAAAAACACGTGCGGCGGATGACCGCGACTTCAACCCCGAACTGAACCTGACGCCGGCGAAGAAGCGGCGGATGTGCCGCGCAGCACGCAAATGGCTGGCGCGCAGAGCGGGGGAGACGGGTTGCCGGCTCGACGCTCTGTGCGTCGCAGGCGACCGCGTCATCGCGCACATTGAGGATCTGGAGTGGACGGAATAGGGCTTTCGGCGACCTATTTGACAGTCATAGGTGTACGAAAGTACACTCTCCTCGACCAACGCATCACCCTGCGCTTTCCTCACTGCAGATGTTCACCCAACTCACCTCTTTCGCTCCCGTCGGCCTCAAAGGCGAACGCATCACCGTGGAAGTCGGATCGACGCCGGGCGAGAGCAAATTCTTCATCGTCGGACTCGGGGATACCGCCGTGCAGGAGAGCCGCCAGCGGGTTCGCTTGGCGCTGCGCGCCTGCGGGCAGCGTTTCCCGTCGTCGCGGGTCGTGACGGTGAATCTCGCTCCGGCGGATTTGAAGAAGGCCGGCCCGCGCTACGACCTGCCCATTGCCCTCGGGCTCCTGCTCGCACACGAGCTCGTCGAGGCGAAACCGGAGGAGCTCAAAACGATGGCGTTCATCGGGGAACTGGGGATCGACGGTTCGCTACGCCACGTGTCGGGCGTGCTCTCGGCGGCCATCGCCTGTCGCGACGCGGGGCTCTCGACGCTCGTCGTGCCGGCCGTGAACGGACCCGAGGCGGCGCTGATCCCCGGGCTCACGATTATCGCGCCGCGCACGCTCCAAGAATTGCTCGACATCCTCGCCGGCCGCAGTCAGCCCGAACCCGTCTGCCCGCCGGCGTGCGGCGCGTCGCCCGATGCGCCGGCCATCGATTTCGCCGATGTGCGCGGGCAGGAGCTGGCGAAGCGCGCGCTCGTCATCGCCGCCGCGGGCGGCCACAACGCGCTGCTCTCCGGCGCGCCGGGATCGGGAAAGACGCTCCTCGCCCGCGCGCTCCAGGGCATTCTGCCACCTCTCACGCACGAGGAATCCATCGAGGTGACGCAGATTTACTCCATCGCCAACCTCCTCCCCGCCGACACGCCGCTGCTCACGCAGCGCCCGTTCCGCGCCGTACACCACACGGCCAGCGGTGTCGCCATCGTCGGCGGCGGCCAGATTCCTGGCCCGGGGGAAGTCAGCCTTGCGCACCGCGGCGTGCTTTTTTTAGACGAGCTCGCGGAGTTTCCGCCGCACGTCCTGGAGGTTTTGCGCCAGCCGCTGGAAGACCGCGCGATCACCATCACCCGCGCGCAAGGGGCGGTGACGTTCCCGGCGGACGTCCTGCTCGTGACCGCGATGAATCCGCCCCAGTACACGGGGAGCAATGAACATCGCCTGCGCCGCCGCATCAGCGCGCCGCTCCTTGACCGGCTTGATCTGACCGTCGACGTCCAACCCGTCCCGATCGGCGATTTACAGCAGCGCGCCCCTGTGGGCGTGCAGGAATCATCGGAGCTGCGGCAGATGGTGGCCCATGCACGTGAGCGGCAGGTCGCGCGCCTGCGCGGCATTGGCATCCGCACGAACAAGGAAATGGGGGTCCGCCATCTGCAGGAGCTCTGTCCCCTCACGGCGGAGTGTGAGCGCCTCCTCGTGCAGGCGGCGGAGCGACTCAAACTCTCCGCCCGGAGCTATCACCGCACCATCAAAGTCGCCCGCACCATCGCCGACCTCGCCGGCGACGCCGCGCTTGCGCCTCCTCACATCGCCGAGGCGCTTCAGTACCGGCAGAACGTCCTGGGGGATGAATGAGAGCGCAGCGGATTGACGCTCCAGCCGAAGCCTCCTAGCCTCACAGCGCATTCCCCCTCCGCGTATGCGTCTCCGCATGCTCCGCACGGTCGCCCTGCTCGTCGTCACCATCCTCCCCGTCCCCGCGCTCGCCGCACTGACGACGCCGGCCGATGTCCTCGGCGTGATCGAGAGCGACGAACATCCCCATGCATACGCCGTCGAAATTCACGCTGGCGCCGACGGTACGTACGTTTCGCTGTGGGGCAAAGGCACGCACCGGGGCACGATCCCCGCGCTGGCCGCGGGCCAGGGCACGGTGACCGTCGACGTGGTCGATCATGCGCAGGGCATCAACGCACGCATCCGCCTGCTCTACCGTCTGACCGGAGGGACGCTCTACGTCTCGCTGGAGGAAATCCGCGGCGCGTTCGAGGACGAGCTCGCGGTGCTCGACCTGCGCATGCACGGGAAGAAGTGGCTGATGATTCCGTTGCCGCAGGAATTCCAGACGATGGACCGCGCTGCGGCCATGACGATGCTCGTGGACCTGCTCCGCGGCAGTGGGATCGACGTCGGCGAGGAACAGACCGAGGCGCTCATGGATGCCCTGGCGAACGCCGCCTTTTCGCTGACGCGATCGGCGACGCCGGGGGGCACGGACTACATCCTCACACTCAAGCCTTCGTTCGTCGATGACGTTCTGCGCGCCGGAACGGCCTTCATCCTGGAAATGCAGGGGGCCGATCCGCTCCTCCTCCGCCAGGCGCTGCGCGATGTCTTGCGGGATGACGATGTTGCCGTGCTCCGCGCCATGTTCTCCTCGCTGCACATGACGCTTCGCGTGCGTGCAAGCGGCGACGTGCCCTCGTCGTGGACGCTCGCGGGAGACTGGGCCACGGAGGATTTCTCCATGCGCCTCAAGGGTTCGTCCCAGCACCTCGCGACTCTGCCCGCCGTTGTCGCACCGGCAAACGCCCTCCTCCCCGAGGATTTCTTTGCCGCATTGAGCGCACTCTGGCCGATGACCGACGCTCTGCCCCTGCCCTCAATCCCTTCCATGCCGCTGTCCATGATGGAGGCTCCATCATCGGATTCCATGCCGCCGCCCTCGCAGTGGCCGGTGCAGCCGGAAGGCATGGCTACCTCGATGACCGCTTCGCCCTGCGCTCCTTCGACGATCAGCGGTGTCAACGATCTGCGCAAGGGCCAGCTCTGCGGCCGCTTTACGCGTATCCGCAGACACTTGGATCAATGATGGGTATAAGGGCCCTCTATACTTCTCGTCGTGACCTCCTCCCACTTCGCTGACCGGCTGCAGGCGCGGATCGCCGACACTTCTCCCGTGTGCGTCGGGCTGGACCCGCAGATACGCAAACTCCCCTCCGGCTTGGATCACTCACCCGAGGGCGTCGCGCAGTTCTGTCACGGCATCATCGACGCGACACATGATATCGCCGCCTGCGTGAAGCCGAACCTCGCTTTCTTCGAGCTCCTCGGCTGGGAGGGCATGAAGATTTTCTGGGACATCTGCGCGTACGCGCAGAGCAAGAAGCTCCTCGTCATTGCAGACGGGAAGCGCGGGGACATCGGATCGACGGCGGAGGCGTACGCGGAGGGGTATCTGCACGAGAACGCAGCGGTCGATGCGCTCACCGTTCACCCGTACCATGGAAGCGATGGCATCCGCCCCTTCATCGACGTCGCGGCGAGAAACGGAAAAGGCGTGTACGTCCTCGTGAAGACCAGCAATGCGTCTGCGGGCGAGCTCCAGGACCTGCCCTGCGGCGACGAAGCCGTGCACGAGCACCTGGCACAGCTCGTCGAGAGTTGGGGAGCGGCGCACTTCGGACCCAAGACGAACCTGTCCTGCGTCGGCGCGGTCGTCGGAGCGACGTACCCCGAGGAGTTGAAGTACCTCCGCACGCTCATGCCGCACTGTCCGTTCCTGATCCCGGGCTACGGGGCGCAGGGAGGGACGGCGGCGGACGTTGCCCGCGGATTCATTCCCGACGGCACGGGGGCCGTTGTGAGCGCGAGCCGGTCGATCATTCAGGCGTCCGGCGGGAGCGATTGGCAGGACGCGGCACGGAAGGCGGCGGAGACTATGGCTGCGGAGCTGCGGAAAGTGTTGAGTGCATGAAAATACCGAAATCCGAAGCTCGAATGAGTTTGAGAAATTCGAATATTTGCAATGCATATTTGTTCGAATTTCGATTTTCGGATTTTTCGCAGTGCAGGATTAGGGCTGCACTTTCCATTCTGGTCCCGTTGCCACCGGCGACGGAATATCCATCCATCCATACTCGCTCGTGCCGTCATCCCATCGCACGACGCCCTCGCCCGTCGGCGAGCCGGCGTTCCCGAGCCACGCGCGGACCGTTCCTTCCGTTTTTCCCGCGAGGAGAGACACTGTCGCCTCGATGGAGAGCGTGCGCGGAGAGGAGGCGCTGATGCCGCGGAGCGCTTGGGGAATGATGGTGCACGAGAAGAGCGTGGCGTTCGCCGGGTCGGCGGCGCAGTCGGCGGTATTCACCGGCGATCCGTCGCCGATGCGCACGGTCTCGACGCGTACATTTGTGCTGTCGACGGCAACGAGGATCGACTTGAGCGTCAGGGATGCACCCGGCGCGATGGCACCGGAGAACGTGAACGATGCCAACCGACGATTCGGTCCAGGGCGAATGAACGTGGTCTCTGGAGGAAGCGACCGGACGGACGCGATGCGCGCGAGGGTGATCTGGTGCGTCGGTTGGTGCGGAGTCTGTGGGACCAGCTGGCGAGACGTGCCGCTTTCGACGCCCCGCACGACGATGGAGAAACTCTCCACCTCCCACAGCTCGCGCGGAGTGCCGAATCCCGGCTGCTTCAGCGTCACGCGGATGCCCAGCCTGCGTGCGACGCCCGCGCGGAGGATGTTCCCGTTCTCGGGAGGCAACTCGACACGCCAGATGCGCTTATCAGTTTCGTCGGTCGTCGCCAGCGTGAGCTGCGCCAGCTCCACGCCGTTCTCGTCGACCAGGAACATCTTGTCGATTGAGCGAATTTCGCTGCGGAGTTTGAGTTCGGGGATGCGGATGACCGCGTCTTCGCTGGAAAGAAACACGCCATCGAGCAGCGTCGGCGTGCGGCTGCCGAGGAGGAGAAGACGGCTGACAGCAGGGTAGTCGGGGAAGGTTTCCATGGCGATCGAGGAGGACGAGGACGCCGACGAGATTGAGGAGGGGGCAGAGGATGAGGATGCAGACGACGAGGAAATCGACGGGAGCCACGTGCCTGTAACCGCCTTCCAGTAGGCGTCGAGCTCGCCGTCATGCTCCGCACGGAACATCGCTGCGAGGCGCGCCATCTGTCCGCGCGAGAGGAATGTATCGGGTACGGCGTCGGGCAGCGAAACATCATGCGATGCCGCGGCATCGACATAGGGCGCATACCACGGGGCTCTATTCTTTTCTACGTCGTAGCTGTAGAGGGTTGCGAGGATTTTCACCGCCTCGGCGTAGTTCACCGTCCGCTCGGCCCGAAACCAGCCGTCGGGGTAGCCGCCGACGATGCCACGCTCCTTCGCCGCGCATACGCTCGGCGCGTACCACGCATCGCTGCGGACATCGGGGAAGCATCGCAGGTTTGTCTGCCGCTCCGCCCAAGACTTCCCAAGCGGATGACTCGCAAGGACGATCCGCAAAAACTCCGCGCGGTTGAGGCTGCGCGTCGGACGGAACGTACCGTCGGGATATCCTTCGACCGCATCCAGGTTCGTCAGCAAGCTGATCGCCGCACTTTCCTCGGCCGGGAACGGTGCGTCGTTGTAGCGCTCCGTGGTATCGGCGAAATCCAGGTCCGCGAGGGCGACCGCCGGAATCAGAAGGAAGGGCGCGAGGAGGAGGGAGGCGCGACGCATTGCCACAAGTATAGACGATGCAGGGGAAGATTTCTTACAAGGATGGTCGCGCTGTTTTCCGCGCAGGGGCTCTTCGACCGCTCGCTCAGAGTCATTCGCCTCGACGCATGGAGAGCGCATACTTCGTGGTGGCCCCGATAGGAATTGAACCTATATTTGCCCCTTAGGAGAGGGCCGTTCTATCCATTGAACTACGAGGCCTGAAAAGCGGCGAGCTGTGGGCTTTTGGCTATGAGAAAGAACGGACCCAGCTTATCGCTCATCGCCTATAGCTCATAGCTATCCCATCACCACCACCTCACGCCCCTCCTGCGGCAGGCCCTTCACCTTGTACTCACTGACGGGCGCTTTGTCCTGCGCTCCACAGACACGGAGGACCTCGTCGGACACTTTGCCCTTCTCGGAGGGCAGTAGGACGAGAGCGCGCGGGTCCATTTTATCGAGGAGCGTCTGAATGACCTTGGGATCGGTATCGGGGAGCAGCAACACATCGACGTCGCCGAGCAGTTGCAGATCAGCATCCGACCATTCCGGCAGAGGGAGCGCGAGCAGCGCGCAGCGGATGCCGTCGACCACGGCCAGGAACGTCACCTGCTGTCCTTCGTTATGCCCGATGCCGCGCAACATCACGCCGCCGACATCGTACTCGCCGGGCCAGCAGTAGATGCCCGTGGTGGGCGTCTCCTCCGGAATGAACTGCAGGAGCATGTCGCCTTTCTCCAAGGGCGCCTTCGCGTACGCCGTGATGCCGCGCTGACCGCCGGTCAGTCGCACGCCCCCCTTAGAATGGTAGGTAATCGTAAGCATGGGGAGAGGGTACAGGACGGGAAAAGTAGAGGGTAGGGGTCCGCATTCCTAATCCCGAATCCCGGCAACCGCTGTTGCCTCTTGTTTGGGCGTGGCGACGCGCTCGATGTGCGCGCCGACGCTGCGGAGTTTCTCTTCGAGCCTGTCGTACCCGCGCTCAATGTAGTGGACGTCGGTGATCGTCGTCTCGCCCTCGGCGCAGAGGGCGGCCAGCACCATCGCGACTCCCGCACGAATGTCGTTGCTCGCGACGACGCGTCCCCGCAGCTGGCGCGGACCGATGATGAGCGCTTGGTGGGCGTTGAGCACTTCGACGTGCGCCCCCATTTTCTCCAGCTCGTAGAGGTAGGCCATCCGCCCCTCGAAGAGGATTTCGAAGATGCGGCTGACGCCGGACGCCTGGGTCATCGCGACACCGAGCGGCGCGAGGAGATCGGTGGGGAATCCGGGGAAAATATTCGTCTGGACCTTCATGGCGCGCAATTCGGACCGTTCACCGTCCACGGTGAGCGTGCGTGCGGCGCTGTCATGCTGCCATACGACTCCGCCGCGCCGGAGCGTGTCCAGGAATGACACAAGGTGTTCGCTGTCGATGTCGTGCAACGTCAGCCTGCCGCGTGTGACGAGCGCGGCGATGCTCAATGCGCCGACCTCGAGGTAATCGGGCGTCACGCGGTGTTCGACGCCTTTGAGCGATGATGTCCCGCGAATGACCAGCGTGTGCGGCCCGGCCCACGCGATCTGCGCCCCCGCGGCCGTGAGGAAGCGGACGAGGTCCTGTACATGCGGCTCTGCCGCGGCCAGATCGATACGTGTCTCGCCCGGCGTCAGTGCCGCGGCCATCAACGCGTTCTCGGTGGCCGTGACGGAGAACTCCGGCAGGATGACACGACCGGGCCGGAGTCTTCCCTGCAAGTGGAGCACGTCCTCATTGCTCATGTTCACCGCGCCCATCTGTTCCAGCGCCTCGATATGCGCGTGCACCGGCCGCTTGCCCAGCACGCAGCCGCCGGGATATCCCATCTCCGCGACGCCGAAGCGCGCGAGGAGCGGACCCAACAGAACGATTGATCCGCGTAATTTGGACACAAGCTCGTGCGTGATGGGGCGCCCGCGCGCTCGATCGGCATTGATGCGCACGGTCGTCCCGTCGATGGCAACCGTTGCTCCGAGGAACTCGAGGATACGGATCATCCCCTCGGTATCGCGCAGGCGCGGCATGTTCGTCAGAACGGTCTCGCCGCTGCACAGCAAGCTCGCCGCAAGGAGCGGGAGACTTGCGTTCTTCGAGCCGCTAACGCGGACGTCCCCGTACAGGGGTGTCCCGCCGCGAACATGGAAGCGAATATCCATGGACGAGGGAGTGTAGCACCGCCATCTCACTCTCCCAACGCCATCGCAAACTGCTGGATAAGCAGGCCCCTATGGGCATTCGTCTCCAGTCCGCCGGACAAGCGATGGAATGCGGCGATCGCCTCCGCAGGCGGCTGGGTGAGCTCGCGGGCGGTGAGCGCGAGGTGCAGAAGGAAACGATCGGCTTCCTCGCCGCGCTCCGCGAGGGGCTGCAGCAGCCGCAAGCGCTCGAAGAGCGTACCTTGCCACACCCGCGCGGCGGACGCATGCAGCTGTTTCTCCCGCAGCAGGAGGTCGGAGTCCGCCCGCAGTCGAAGGAGCAGCCCCGGCGCCCCCTGGGCGAGGTGCAGGAGGAAACGCACCGCGTCGGGATCCTGCTCCTCAAGGAGCGGCTGCAACGCGGTGTCTGGGAGTCGGTAGAAGGGAATGACGCGCGTGCGGGAGACGACGGTAGGCGGGAGCAGCGCGCGATGCTGTGTGGTGAGGAAGAACACGCGCCCCGGGGGCGGTTCCTCAAGGATTTTGAGTAGGGCGTTCGCCGCAGGCGGTTGCATACGCTCGGCAGAACGCAAGCAGCAGCAGCGGTAGGCCCCCATCCCCGTCTCGTAGAGGCGGTCCTGGATCACGCGCACATCGTCGATGCTGATTGCGTCCGTTTTCGCCTTCGCCTTCATACGATGTTCTTGCGGAACATTCGATGTCCTCCCGATCACCGCCCAATCCTCGCAGCGTTCCTCGATCCACAATTGGTCGAGCATGAGCAGGTCGGGGTGGAGCAGGCGGTCGATGCGGCTCTCGGCGTCGGCGCGGGCGGCGTCGCCGAGCCCATGAAGGAGAAGCATGCGAGCGAACCACCGCGCCACCGTGAATTTGCCGATATGCGGCGGCCCCTCGAAGAGGTACGCATGCGAAACATTGTCCTGCGCAAGATCGTCGAGCAGCGCCTCACGCTGACGTTCGTGGCCGAGGATGACGGTATCCGGCATGGGAGAACGATCGTAGCAGAACGTTCATCTGCCCGCCCCGTGGCACTTCTTGAACTTCTTTCCGCTCCCGCACGGGCACGGATCGTTGCGGCCCGTTTTTGGGATTCGGGATTCGGATTTGGGGATTTGGGAAGATGGAGATTGCCGCAAGGGGCTCATGGCGGCTGGAATGCCTTCCACGGACCGCAGGAGGACTTCCTCGGGATTGCTCTGGAGGGGCGAAGCGCGGGAGACGCCCGTCTGCGTGAGTTCCTCTTCAATCTGGGCCGCGTTCGTGACAATGTTCTCCAGTTCCTCCTCGGCCTCTTCAAGGACCTGCTTCGGCGCGAATTCGCGGAAGTCGACCTGCAGGAGCATGCGCACGATGGACGCATCGACGGTCGCAAGCAACTGGCGGAAGCGCTGGAAGCCTTGGTCCTGGTACTCGATCAGCGGGTCGCGCTGGGCGAACCCGGCGAAGGCCACCTGCTCACGCAGATGCGCCATGTCGTCGATGTGTGCCATCCAGTGCGTGTCGATCGACCGCAGTGTGATGACGCGCTCGGCCTGCGCGACAAGGGGTGGCTCATGGGCCGCACACTTCGCTTCGTAGAAGGCGATGAGGCGCTTACAGACACCCTCGACCAGTACATCGCGTTCGCGCGTTTCCTTCACAAAGGCCGTGAATGCTCCGTCGGCCAGTTCGGCATGCACGCCGCGCACATCGTCCATCATCCGGTCAATTTGCCACTCGTCGGGGTCGTCGGACGCCGTCGCGGCGCCGGCGATGGCATTGGCTTCATGCCGCATCGAGGCGAGAATGTCATCGTGCAGTGATGATGCGTTCCTGACGTGCTGTTCGCTGTTCGCTGTTCGCTGTTCGCCCTCACCCCCCGCCAGTTTCTCGAGAATGTTCTGCCGCCGCTTGTAGATGATGTCGCGATGCTTGTTCATCACGTCGTCGTACTGCAGAACGTGGCGGCGGATGTCGAAGTTGTGTCCCTCGACGCGCTTCTGCGCGCTCTCGATGCTGCGGCTGACCATCGCGTTCTGCAACGGGACGTCGTCCGGGACGTTCAGGCGGACCATGAGGTTTTTGAGCCGGTCGCCGCCGAAGAGACGCATCAGATCGTCCTCCATCGAGACGAAGAACTGGCTGTCGCCCGTGTCGCCCTGACGTCCCGCACGGCCGCGCAACTGGTTGTCGATGCGACGGGCTTCGTGGCGTTCGGTGCCGATGATCGCCAGACCGCCGATATCGGGCACGCCCGGGCCGAGCTTGATGTCCGTGCCACGGCCGGCCATGTTCGTCGCGATTGTCACGGTGCCGCGCTGTCCCGCCTGCGCGACGATTTCCGCTTCCTTCTCGTGGTGCTTGGCATTGAGCACGTGGTGCGGCACGTTCATGTCCGTGAGCAGCGCGCTCATCGCCTCGGATTTCTCGATGGACGTCGTGCCGATGAGCACCGGCTGTCCTTTTTCATGCTTCTCCTTCGCGAGTGCCGCGGCGGCGACGAACTTGGCCTTCACCGTCCGGTAGACCGCATCGGGATTGTCCTTGCGGATCATGGGACGGTGCGTCGGAATCACGATGACGCGCAATTTGTAGATCGATTCGAATTCCTCCTCTTCGGTTTTCGCCGTGCCGGTCATGCCCGCGAGCTTGCGGTAGATACGGAAGTAATTCTGGAAGGTGATCGTGGCGAGCGTCCGGCTCTCGCGCTGCACCTCCACGCCCTCCTTCGCCTCGATCGCCTGGTGCAGGCCGTGGCTGTAGCGACGGCCCGGCATGAGGCGGCCTGTGAACTCGTCGACGATGATGATCTCGCCGTCCTTCACGACGTAGTCGACGTCGCGCTGATAGATGGCATGGGCGCGGAGTGCCTGCTCGATGTGGTGAACTTCCTCGAAGCCGCGCTCGGTGTAGATGCTCTCGACGCCGAGGAGCTTCTCCATGGCGGAGATTCCTTCTTCTGTGAGGATCGCCGTCCGCTGCTTCTCATCCTTCGTGAAGTGCGTCGTTTCCTGCAACTGGCTGACGAGCCGCGCATACTGCGCGTACTTTGCGGTCGATTCTCCCGCGGGCTGGCTGATGATGAGCGGCGTGCGCGCTTCGTCGATGAGAATCGAGTCCACTTCGTCGACCACGGCGTAATGGAGACCGCGCTGCACCTGATGGTCGACGGCGACGGCCATGTTGTCGCGCAGGTAATCGAAGCCGAATTCGTTGTTCGTTCCGTAGGTGATATCCGCGGCGTACGCGGCGCGGCGCTGGTCGTGCGTGAGGCCGTGGACGATGGTCCCGACGGTCATGCCGAGCGCGCCGTAGAGGACGCCCATCCACTGCGCGTCGCGGCGGGCGAGGTAGTCGTTCACGGTGACGACGTGCACGCCCCTGCCCGCGAGCGCGTTGAGATACACGGGCAACGTACAGACGAGGGTCTTTCCCTCACCCGTCCGCATCTCCGCAATGCATCCGCGATGGAGCACCATTCCGCCGATGAGCTGCACGTCGAATGGCACCATGTCCCACGTGAACGTTTGACGCCCGATCTGTGTCGTCGTGCCCTGGAGGAGTTCGCAGGCGCGGCAAACGAGGGCAAAGGCATCGACGAGGACGTCGTCGAGCGTCGCGCCGTCGACAAGCCGCTGCTTGAGCAGCGCGGTCTGCGCGGGAAGATCGGTAAGTGCGAGCGCCTGGTACTCCGCCGAGCGTTGCCGCTCGCGGATCGGCGCGACGGAAGGCCAGAGCTTCTTGAGCTCACGCTGGCTGGGGTCGCCGAGGAGCTTATTGAGAACGTCGAGAACGGAAACCATGAGAGACGCAGTCTACAGGAAAATCCGGGAGGCACGCATGCCTCCCGGGAAGCGACTGTCCGTCATTCAGACTGATCTTCTCGACGCCGTCGCCATTCCTCAATCGAACGGCGCAGCATGTCCCCTGTCGACTCCCAGCCTGGAAAGAGTCGTTGCCGCAGTGTTAGCCAGTAGGGCGGCAGCACGATCTGCTTCGTGGCGGGGTCGTGGGCCCAGAGCTGGTCGGCGACTTCCATGGCCACGGTCGGGTCGACCATTTGCAGGAGTTGATCGTCCGCGAGAGACCCGAATCCTGCCTGGGCCGCTTCCGCGATGGTCATGGCTTCCTGCCTCCAGCGGGGTTGATCGCGATTTTCTACGAACTGCCGCCTATTCTGATCGGCAATCCAGCGGGTATATGCCGCGTTCCACCGCTCGCCCTGCGCCTTGTTGATGCGACTCAACGCGCATTGGTAGGCGAGAAGCGTCTCGCTCATTGGGCCCAAAACAACAACGCGCTCGAGACCTTCGATCAGGCGGCGACGGTCGTCGGGCGTCAGCACAAACCCTTTCGGGTCGTACGAAGCATCGAGGAGTCCCAGCGCAAAGCGCACGAACTCTTCCATGGTCCCTCCCTTCTGAAAGGAGCAGTCACTGTCATTCGCATAGGTGCCCGTTTGCACAAATGCGAATATGGATATTGAAGACCATTTTCTTAAAATTCGCAAGTTTTCCACCGACGTCACCATCCACGTCCGTACCAAGGCAGAACTGGGGGTTTTGCGTAGGACAAACTCCGCACGATGTCAGGAAGAACCGACATGAGCGGCGCTGTCGCCTGCGCTGCGCCGCCTCGTTCGGCGATGACTTGCTGGTGCGCAGGGAGCAGCTCGCCGCACCAGGAGAACGTCTTGGGCAACAAGCGGTCCAGATCCTCCATCGTCATATGCGTCGGTTCGGTCCACTGCGTCTTCGCCGATCCCATCTCCCGCACGAACACCTCGTGGGCCTTTGTTGAATGCAGCCAAAAAATCTGTCCGCTGGTCGCTGGTCGCTGCCCGCCCGTTACTCTCGCCGCATACACATCGCTCAAGTGCACCCCGGTGAGCGGAATGCCAAGTTGGTCCGACAGCGTATTGGCGAGCGTCACGGCGATGCGCAGGCTGGTGAATCCTCCCGGTCCTGTCACGCAGGCGACATGCGTGAGCGTGGCGAATGTCCACTCCGCGGCGTGCAAGAGGTTTTCGATCGTCGGTAGCAACTCGGCGTCGCTCACGCGGTGGTCCATCGCCTGATGTCCTATGACGCGATCGCCTTCGACGAGTGCCGCGATGCCGTCGTGGGATGCAAGATCGAGGAAGAAACTTCTCATGGAACGCATGGAAAAGGGCCCCGGCCCCGTGCGATGATGCCCCCACTGTCCCCTGTCCGCTGAACGCTGTCCACCCATCGCCGGCTCTCTCCGTCATCATCCCGACGCACCGGCGCGCACCAATCCTTGCGCTCTGCCTGGAACGCCTCGCGCGGCAGACGATCGCGGACCGGCTCGAGGTGATTGTGGTGAGTGACGGGGGAGACGACGAAACACAGGTGGCGGTCAGCGAACAGCGAACAGCGAATAGTTCTGCCCGCTGCCCGCTGCCCACTGTTCGCTTCATCAACATCCCGCCCTGCCATCAGGGCGTTGCTCGCAACCGCGGCGTCGCCGAGGCGACTGCCCCCTATGTGCTCTTCATCGGCGACGACATATTGCTCGAGAGAGATGCTTGTGAAATACATGTGCAAGCGCATGACAGCTATGGGCTATTAGCTATGGGCTCTAGGCAGTTCACAGCTCACAGCTCACAGCTCACAGCTATTCTTGGCCACACCGCCTGGGATCCAGCCGCGGGCATCACGCCAGCGATGCGCTGGCTCGACAGGACGGGGTGGCAGTTTGGGTACACGCGGATTGCAGCGTATGCGCACCGAGCCCTGCCGCAAGCCATCCAACACCGCTTCACGTACACCAGTCACATTAGCCTGCCGACGGAGATCGCGCGCCGCTTCCCGTTTCGCGAGGATGTTTCGCTCTACGGTTGGGAGGACGTCGAGTGGGGGCTGCGGCTGCGCGACGCTGGCATAGCGCTCCTCTACGAACCAAATGCGCGGGCGCTCCACCACCACCGCCTTTCGTTGGAAGATTCTCTTAAACGCATGGAGACGATCGGCCGGTCCGCGGTCGCGATGGCGCGCATGGACCCCGCGTTCGACCGCGCACCGCGTGGGTGGAAGCGCCTTGCGTACCGATGCATCAGCCTGTTCCCGACCATGCGTGGAAGGCATGCGAAAGCGTTCATGCAAGGCATAGATACCGCGCGAACGCAGGCATAGCAGAATCGCCGCAAAGAACTTGCAAAAACACTAAAATAGTTTACCATTCGAAATGATGAGTATGTCGATGGGAATGAGCATGGGCCAGAGGCTGGAACAGCGCCAAGTGCTGACGACTGCCCAGCGCATGGAGCTGCGCATGGAATTGGCACAGCGCATGGGCCTGTCCATGCGCCAGCTCCTCGAGGACGGCCCGTGCGCCACCGATGAGCAGTACGAGCAGATGGTCGAGACTCTCGCACAGACCGCTAGTCAGCAAGGCAAGACGGAGCACATCGACACGCTCCGTCAGGGATTGCTCAATCCTTCGATCCGCGAACAGCTCTTGGCGAATCGCACGGCGGTTTCGCTTCCGAGCCAGCAGATCTACCAGCGTGTCGCTGCGCTCGCACTGTTCGCCGCATGCGAGGGGAATGTGGAAGTCGAAGCGGAGAATGGGGGCACGCACACGCTCCGCACAACACAGGGAAAATACCTCCAGGCATGGGAAAACCCGGCGAAATTGGAGAAGGACATGCGGGAGAACATAGATCTTCTGAACGCAATGAAAGGCCAGGACTCGCAGGGAATCGTCCAAGAGATTGGCGAAAACCGCGCTGCACTCGACATCCACTCGGTTCTTGATCCCCATGTTCGCATTATCACGAAGATTCTGTCGCTGGCATCGTCGATCGGCGATGGCACCTCGCGACCATTTCAGGAATATTTCCGCGATGTCGTCGTCCTCGAGAAGCTGCTGCCGATCATTTCCGAACGCATGCAGGCGCGGTTCGCCAGTGGTTACATGAAAATGTCGAGACGCGATTCGGCGGAGATGCACGCGGTGCAATTGCTCAACACCATTGGCGAGTACGTCCTCGTGTCGATGGGCATCGTCGCGCCCGAACTCTTCATTTTGAAAAGAGGAACGGTGAACGAAATCGCCGTCGCCGATCTGCGCGAAGCGGCGATGGACCAGCAGAGAGACATCGATGCGCTCCTTCAGAAGCACCGCTTCCAAACGCAGGGCGTGTTCTTCGGTAATCGATGGCATGTGCAGGGCAAACGTCTATCGGGCCGCACGGATGAATCCGTCCGCTCCTTCATCACCGATACCATTCGCGACCAGCGGGAGGAGGTGCTGGCCGCTGTCGATTTCCCGCAGTTCCTTGATGAAGCACGGGGCATCGTCGGAGCGGTGGGCAGCCGCATCGAGGATCGGAAAGACGCCGATCACGAGCTGCGTCTCTTGCTCACCCGAACACTCGAAAGTGACGCGGTGAAAACCGTTCTCCTGAAACACATCCGCGGAGCGTGGTACGGCAAGCTTCACAAATTCATGGCGGGCAAAAGCTGATCGCATAGGTATACTCCGCGCATGCATCGCCTCCGCACCTTCTTCCAGACCGTCCTGCGCACCTGCAGCGACGTCGGTTTCTACCGGACGCTCCGCAAGCGCTCACTGCGAACGGGCACCGGGTACGCGTACGCGCTCCTGACGCTCCTCTCCTTCGTCGGCATCCTCGCCCTTGCCATCCCCGTGGTCACCGTCATCCCATCGGGAAGCGCGATCGACGAGAAACTGGAGGATCTCCGCGTGCTCTATCCGGAGGATCTGACGTTGACGATCGACAACGGTCTTTTGACGTCGAGCGATCCCAAGCCGGTCGTCATTCCTTTCCCAACATTCATTGATCAGGAAGCGCTGGAAGATGAGGGCCAGACCGTCCGCTCTCTCGCAACGATCGACACGTCGGCATCGGTGGAGGATTACCCGGCGCGCGGGAGCTTGGTGCTCCTAACCCGCGGGGGCATCGTCATCCCAGAAGAGAGCGGTTATCGCGTCATCTCGTATCCCAAAGAGCCGCTGACGATCACGCGCGAAGAGTACGTCGACGGCCTCGCGCGTCTGCGCTCCATGTTGCCGATGATGCTCTGGGTCCTACTCGCCTTCTCGGTTCTCGTTCTGCCCTTCATCGCCGGAGCGCTCTCCCTTTCGTGGCACCTGCTCTGGCTGCTGCTCCCCACGTTCGTTCTCTGGCTTATCCACCGCCTGCGCAAAGCGAAACTCTCGTACGGGGCGCTGTACCGCCTGTCACTGTACGGCATGACGCCGGTCGTTCTGCTCCAAGCGCTCTCGTCCCTCGTCGGCTTGGGCCGCGGTATTTTCGCCGGCTTCTGGTCGCTCGTGTTGCTGGCCTTCATGTACGTGGTGACGACGAAGATGGCGACGAAGAAATAGCTTGGCCGCTCCTGCAGCTTCCAAAAGCCCTTGCCTTCCGGTGAGGTTCGTGTACACTTTGCTTATCAACGTTCCTCCTTGATCGTTCACTGTTCCATTGATGATGGAACGGTGGCCTTCATCGGGCCTCTTTTCTCTCCCATCCCATGCGCGCATCGTTCCTCGCCGCCATCAACCAAATCTGCGCTGAAAAGAATGTGTCGGCCGACCAGGTCCTCGAAGCCGTTCAACAGGCGATCGCCACGGCGTACCGCAAGGACTACGGCAACAAGGAAATGGAAATCCGCGTCCGGCTGGATGAGAGCAAGGAAATGCCGACGATCTTGATCGTGAAGGAAGTCGTCGCGGAGGTGGAGAACGACAACTTCGAAATCGGTATTAAGGATGCCAAGAAGATCAAGCGCGACGTCGACGTGGGCGACGAGGTCGAGATCGACGTCACACCCGAGGGTTACGGTCGCATCGCCGCGCAGGCCGCGAAGCAGGTCATTCTGCAGAAACTGCAGGAAGCGGAGCGCCAGAGCCTCTACGAGAAATTCAAAGACCGCGAGAATGAGCTGCTCACGGCGACGGTCACGAAAGTCGATCCCAACTGGGTCACGCTCGAAATCGAGGGTATGACCGTGAGTCTCCCGTGGCGCGAGCAGATCCCGGGCGAGCACTACTACACGGGCAAGCGCATCCGCGTGTACCTCGAGAAGGTCGAGCTGACAGGCAAAGGTCCGCAGCTGCGCATCTCCCGCACGCACCCCAACCTCGTCCGCAAACTCCTCGAATTGGAAATTCCCGAAGTGCGCAACGGCGACGTCGAAGTGAAATCGATCGCGCGCGACGCGGGCTTCCGCAGCAAGGTCGCGGTGTTGAGCAAGGATCCGCGCGTCGATCCCATCGGCGCGTGCGTCGGGCAGAAGGGCGTACGCATTCAGGCCGTCATGGAGGAGATCAACGGCGAGCGCGTCGACATGCTCGAGTGGAGCGAGGATGCCATCAAGCTCATCGCCACGGCACTGCAACCGGCATCGATCTCGGCGGTCATCATCGTGAACGACAAGGAGCACATGGATGACGCTGGACGGCGCATCAAGAAACGAGCCGCCGTCTTCGTTGAAGAGGCACAGCGTCCGATGGCCATCGGCAAGAAAGGGCAGAACATCCGCCTGGCGACGGAGCTGACCGCGTACGAATTGGACATGTACAACTACGAGGAGCTACCGGCCTTCAAGGCCAAGCTTGCCGAGCTGCGCGGGGAACCGGTGGCGGTGGCGGAGATCAAGACTGAAGAAGAGACCGAAGTGACCGATGAGACAAAGGAGGCCGAGGAGGTAAAGGCAACCAAAGAAACCAAGGCGACCGAGGAAGTTAAAGAGGAAGAGAAATAACCTTTCCCCACCGCGCCAGCGATGAGGTGACATTCGTGACGGAAATGCTCATTGGATCGTTGGTCTCTTTGGTTGCTTTGGTTTCCTTGGTTTCCTTCGCCCCCTCGGTATCCTTCCATCATGCCCCTTCCCCCGCTCTCCTTCGTCGTTCTCGATACCGAGACGACGGGCTTCGTGCCTGGGGCGCACCGTATCATCGAGTACGCGATGGTGCGCGTCGAGGGCGGCGCGGTCGTCGACACCTACGAACAGCTGCTTGCGGCCGATGATGAGATCCCACCGCACGTGCAGGTCCTGACGCGCATCAAACCGGAGGACCTGGCGGGGAAGCCGACGTTTGCAGACGTGCGCGACGACATCGCCCAGAAACTCGACGGCGACGTCATCATCGTCGGGCAGAACGTCACCTTCGACCTGCAGTTCCTGAAGCGCAACGGCATCGATCTGACCGAGCGCCCGTGGATCGACACGTCCATGCTCGCGTCGCTCGTGTTTCCGGAATGCGCGAGCTTTTCGCTCGGTTACCTCTCCGCGACGCTCAATCTCCGGCACGATCCCCCGCACCGCGCGCTCGGCGACGTCCGCGCCACACTCGAACTCCTGGAACGCGTGTGGGAACGCCTCTGCCAGCTGCCACAGGAGCACCGCGCCATCGCCCAGGACATCATGACCCGCGCGCCGGAGGGGTACCGCCGCTTCTTCGAGGCGCTGCCATCGGCGACGTCCACGGACACGCCCGCATGGCTCTCCTGCCGCAACCGCGACAGTATCGATGTTGCGCTGCAGCCCTGTCCGGCCGATCCGCCTCCCGTAGGGACGGTGCAACTCTTTGACGATTCCCTCTCGCCCGCGCTGCTGCCATCGTTCATCGCCACGGCCGCAAAAGGCAGTCGCCGCACCTGGTTCGCCGTTAAAAATCTGACGACGATTCTGCGGCGCTCACCACCTCCGCATGGAGCCACGGCGATCCTGCCGCCGCTGCAACTTCCCGACCCCGCGACGATCGCTCGGTTGACGCAGCAGGAGATGTTCACCGCGGACGAGGCGAGCCTGGCGATCAAACTCCTGTGGTACGCACCGCACCATCGCGACGGCTTCCCGCTTCACGGCGGGGAGAAGGATGTCTGGAACGGGAAAATCGCCTGTACCGAGTCGTCACCGGCATACCGTGCACAGTTCGACGCAAAAGCGCAGGCACTGCTCGTCGATCACCGGCAACTGCTGATGTTCGCGCGGGACGAGGACAATGCCGTTCTCTCTAACGACGATCACATCGTCATCGACGACGCGTCGATGCTCGAAGACACGGCGACCAAGACATTCGGTGCAAGCATCGCCTTCGATGACCTGCGGGCCGCCGCGCAGGGGGATGCGACATTGATGCACCTCGTAGATCTCGCCGAGCTCTGGACGGGGAAAATCCGTGGACAGGAAGAGCAGCATCTCTTGGGCCCGCAAGACGCCGGCACGCGCGAAGCGAAGGGTCTGCGGGATGCGGTGGCCGATGCTGTAGCGCGTGACGACGTACCCTCGCGCACGCGGGATCTGCTCCTCGCTCTCCAATCCTTCCTCGACGCGCGCAGCCTGGAGGGGGCCATCGCCTGGACGGAGGTCCGCCTCGGCGGCGGCCAGCTCCTCCACCGCGCGCCCGTCACGACCGGCAGCCTTCTCGCCCTGCACCTCTATCGGAAGCATGCGGTGACGCTGATCACCCCGCCGGGCTGCGACCTGGTCGACGTCCTGCCTCCTGACATCGTAACGCGCGAGACGGCGTGTCCTCTGCCCGGAGTACCTCTTTCGTACGATGCACCGGCCGGCATGACGAGTGACCGGCTCTTCGAGGAGCCGCCGGACGGACGGACCGTGGTGCTGCTCGGCAGCAAGCGCCTCATCGAGCAGGCATTCATCCGCTGGACCGAACGACTGGAGCAGGGGAACACTCGTTTGATTTGCCAAGGATTCAGCGGAGGACAGGGGCGTATGGAAGCGGAATTCCTGGCCTCTCCCCATGCCATGCTCGTGCTGACGCCGTGGATGTACGAAACCCTAGATTTGCCGGCCGCCTCGGTCGATCTTCTCGCGATCGACAGCCTGCCCTTTGACCATCCATCGCACCCCGTCACGCACCTCCGCTCGGAACGGAGCGGCAACGGATTCACCGCCTATTCCCTGCCGCGTTTGCTCCACCGACTCTTCCGCATTTTGCGCACGTTCTCCCGTCAGCGGACGAGCGGCGGGCGCGTGCTCCTGCTCGACAAGCGGCTCCATGAGAAAACTTACGGACGTACGGTGCTTGCCTACGTCAAAAGTGTTTGCGGAAACGGAAGCCGGCCCGCCGGCGCGGGAAGCGGGCAGATGGCCATGCTGTGACGGTCACTTCTTCTTCGTCGTCTTCAGTTGTGGAATGCACGTCAGCCCCTTGTCCTCGCCTTCATCAAAGCAGTCCGGGTATGCGCCGCACTGCGTGGCCACGCCGTTGTGGTACAGCAGGTAGTATTCCTTCTTCTCCGCACATTTGGCCTTGCACGACCAGGGCTTGAGCGATCCCCCGTTGAAATCGTCGTCGACGGCGATGGATTCTCCGCGACACGGCACCGGCGGGGGTTTGGGGCGGTTGGCCAGCGCGTCCAGCCGCGCACCGCGGATCACCGTCTGCGCGACGGTGACGATGCCAACGAACGCCAAGAAGACCACGGTGGTGAAGCGAAGCTGCGAAGACACGCGATGAGCATACCGCGGGAAGCGGGAGGCGAAAAGCGCTCTACTCTGCCCCCTTGCGCGTCAACACCACGACGACCGTCCGCCAGAGAACCCAGAGATCCAGAAATGGCGACCACTCCTCGATGTACTGCAAATCAAGATGCACTTCTTCGCTGAATGAGAGATCCGAACGGCCGGAAATCTGCGCGAGGCCGGTAACGCCCGGACGCACGACGAACACGCGACGTTCGTACGGCGAGTAGCGCGCCACTTCTTCGGGAAGATGTGGGCGGGGGCCGACCAGAGCCATGTGGCCGGCGAGGACGTTGAAGAATTGAGGCAACTCGTCCAGCGACCAGCGACGGAGTACGCGCCCGACGCGGGTGACGCGGGGATCACCGCGCACCTTGAAAAGCGGACCGTCGCTTCGGAAATTTTGCGCGGAGAGCTCCTGCTTCTTGCGCTCGGCATCTTTCACCATCGAACGGAATTTGACGACGGGGATCGTCCCTCGCCCCTTCTCGCCGATACGCCGGGAGACGAAGAACACCGGCCATCCGTCCTCGATGAGAATGCAGAGGGTGATGAGCAGGAAGAGCGGCAGTAGGACGAGGATGATGACCAGGCTCGCCGCGGCGTCGAAGAGCGCTTTCCAGATGCGGCCCCATCCGTCGAGCGGGGTCGGCTGGAATTGGAGCAGCGGCAGCAGCCCGAGCCGCTCGACGCCGAGCAGGTGGGGAACGTCCGTAAAGAGCGGCGGCAGGAACGCGTACGCCACCTGCCTGCTGCGGCATGTGTCGATGAGTTGCGCCGTCTCGTCGCTGCCCGGCCGGGCGTCTGTCTGAATGATCAGGTCGATGTCGCCGTGCGTGCAAATTTCTCCGGCCTGGCGCAGGGAATCCACATGTCCGCGGTACGCGTAGCGGATATCTTTCATCAGTGTGGCGAGTGCCGCCGGGGACGGTGGCACGGCTCCAACGGTCAGGACGGACCGAACACCGTAGCCGCGACGGAGGAATGCACGCTGCACGAGCGTCAGAGCGGCGCGCAGTGTCAGCACGAAGAGGCCGGCGAACGTGACGGCGTGGAGAAGCAGGACGCGGGAGTAGAACAGCTGTTTGCGCACGAGGAAATACCAGGCGATGACGAGGGAAAGCCACAGGGCGCATGCGATGATGGTGCGTCCGACTTCCCGCCACGCGCTGCGCACCGTGGTCAGTGTGTACAGCCCCAGAAGCGCGGCGAGCAGAATGAAGAGGGCGGCGCCCGGCACAACGAACGATGCGAGGTACTCCGGTGCACCCGGCAACGTTGTCGGGGGCTCCAGGAGTTGCACGCCGGGAAGCAAATCCATGCTCCGGACACGCAGCTCGTACGCCAGAAGGAGCGCGGCGGCAACGGCAACAGCGTCGAGGGGGACGCGGAGCGCGCCGAAGAGGATTTCCAGCCGCTTCATGCGGCCATGAGTATGGGCGAGGAGGATGCAGGCGTCGAGGGTGTCTGGAGCATCGCCTTCGATGGGAAAAAGTGTGGAAAATCTTGCTTCTGGCGGGCCTTTGCGAGATAATGGGCTGTCCTGCTCTTTGAGTGACCGCCCCGCACCCTTTTGAGGTCGTTCCTTGGAAGATGTCATTTGCTTCCACGTGGAAATACGTGGCACCCATCGGGGTTCAGCCTCAAAAAGGTGCGGGGAGGAACGTCCGGGCATCACCGAAACGCCATGCGGGTAACACCCGCCACCGCATCGCATAATCCATAAGGATGCGGGAGGACCAGTGCCACAGAGACGAGTCCGTGCGACACGCCTCCGCAAGGAGTCCAAGCGTATGGATGTGAAACGCCTCGGGAACCGAGGCCGTGGACCAGTATCGGTTCGCGGTTGGCAAACTCATGGTGATGCAAGGAGGGTTTGGGTATTGGGATACAGCGATGGTTTCGTCGCTCCCGATGCTCCTCCGCTTGAGGGAACGGGCAACCGTTTCCCCTAGAGAGATGGTCACTGCGCCGCCGGCGTCGCCCGGCGGCGGACAGAACCCGGCGTACAGAAGAGTGGGAGGCCAGAATCGAGGGTATTCGTACCCTCGGTTTGGCATATAATAAAAAAAGTGATAAAATAACATTATGACAGTGAATAAACCAATCTACCCAACGCAAAAAGAATACTCAGCTCACCCCCGAGCACGCGAGCTCCGCGAGATTACTCTGCAAATTATCCGAAGCGCCCGTATGATTCTCACGGAGAAAGAGGGCCTGAACCCAGAAGCCAGACAGCGGATATACGGTGCCTTGGAACATGCACAAGGCAGACTCATCGCGCTCGGCATTACTCCGAAGCTCCATGTGGGGACATTCACGGATGCAGATCGACGCACTCCTGTGAAAGTTGCTGAATATGTCGCAGGCCAAATCATGGGTGTTTGTGGCAGAGTGCTCCACTCTGAAAGCGAGGCGATGCATCAGGCAGAGGAGCATGACTCGATCGGGCAAGCAGGTCTGCTCGCTCTCGATCAAGTTCCACGGCAAACGAAAGATTGGATGAATGATATGACTATTGTTAACGCGTGCATCCGCTTCCTTGATGCGGATCACGAATGGTCCCAGTGGATTGCGAACCACCGCGACGACGACGCACGGGGTCAGGAGAACGACGGGTGACGATCCCTTCTTGGTGGAGCCGCTGGCCGGATTCGAACCGGCGACCTACTCATTACAAGTGAGTTGCTCTACCAGCTGAGCTACAGCGGCATGCCCCCAGTCTACCTCTTCATGAGCGCTTCTTCCCCCGCCCCGCCGGGATCTCGATCGTGAATGTTGTGCCTTTGCCCTCCTGGCTTTCAAAGGAAATATCACCCCCGAGGCCGCTCAAGATGAGCTTGCACATGTAGAGCCCCAAGCCGTTACCGTCGGTATCGAAGCGCTTGATGTTCTCCGCGCGGAAGAACTTCTGGAAGACCCTCGCCTGCTCCGCGAGCGGAATGCCCGCACCGCTATCGCGCACGGCGATGCGCACGCGAGCGCCATCCGTCCAGAGACGCAGATCCACCGTGCCGCCGTCCTTGTTGTACTTCACGGCATTCATGAGGAGGTTGTGCAGAATGACCTTCAGCAGCGCGGCATCCGTCTTCGCGTAGACGGCATGCGCAGGAACATCCTCTACACAGCGAATATGCCTCGCCTCGGAAACGGGCCGGATGTCGCGAATGGCCTCGCGGACTATGGTGCGGCAGTCCACGCGCTGCAGTGTCGCACGCGCATCCTCGCCTTCGAGCTTCGCCACTTGCAGAAGCGCGTTGAGTAGGTTGACCATGCGATCAACCGCGCCCTGCATTTCAGCGATGTACGGGCGCTGCGCGGGAGCCACGTCGGCCCCGCCAGTGCCAAAGAGATCCAGATACCACCGCAGAATCGACAGTGGCGTGCGGAGTTGATGGGAGGCGAGGGAGATGAATTCCGATTTCATTTCGTCCACGCGACGCTCTTCGCTGACGTCCTGCACGACGACGACGGCGTTGCGGACCCGCGCCATGCCGAGGGGGTTCGCCGCGACGACAACGGGGAGCATCGTCCCGTCAGCGCGGACCGCGGTGAGATGTTCGCCGACGCCGGAACGGTACGGCTTTCCCGTGCGGAGGCACTGTTCAACCGGATGCTTCGACAGCGGCCGGCATTCGCGCCCGCTGCAGAGCGGCAGAATTTCGGCAATGCTCTTCCCCACGATCACGTCCTGCGTGCAGCCGAGGAGGCGTTCCGTCCCCGGGTTCGCCTGACGCACGGCGCCGTGCTCGTCGACGGTCATCACCCCGTAATCAATGGCTTCCAGAATGGCTCGGTCGAGTACGTACTGCCGACGCAACTCGCGCGTGCGCGACCGCACTTCGGCCTCCAGGCGCTCGTACATTTTCTTCAAACGCTGCGCCATGTCCGCCACCACCGCGTCGAGCACTTCCACTTCATCGCCTGTCCGGACGTCGCGGTCAAAGCGCCAGTGTCCGGGCCGGAGCGTCCGCACTTTGCCCGTGAGCGAGACGATCGGCTGCGTGAGACTGCGGGCCAGCAGAATCGCCAGCAGAATCGCACAGAGCAGCATGAGACCGCTGATGGTCGCGAGCGCCGATGCGATGATGCGGCCGTCCGTCAGCCCCTCGCGTTCCAGTACCTCCTGAACGGCCTGCCAGGTGAATGCCGGCGTCGCCTCGTGGATCGCAAGTACAATATCGGTCAGCAGACGGCGCATGACGATGAACGCCGCCAAACTCAACATGCCCACCGTGAAGAATCCCAGCAGCACCGATTGCATGACGGCGCGCCGCAGAATGGATCCGCGCAGCAGGGTTTTAGACGGTGATTGGTTGGTGTTTTCCGTCAATCCAAGGAGTATAGCAGAGAAGGGGTATTTTGGCCAGTGGCAGCGAAAAATAGCGGCGAGAACGCCTCGCCGCTATGGAACGCCTGATGAGGGTTACCGCGTCACCGAAATACTCGCGCCGAGTTCGGCGCCGGACGACGTGACCGTCACGCGGCCGCCGGTGGACTGGTAGATGAAATAGTACGATCCGGATTGGGCGTGGACGGAAGCAGACGTACCAGGGTAGCGCGGATCGTTGGGGAGCGCGGTCAGATACGAACCCGTCAGGATATCGAGGTTCGTGCGCCCCCACGCGAGACCGGCGACCGACGCAGCGCTGATGCATTTCTTCCCCGGATCCGTCTTGCAGATTTCGCGGATATTCGCCGAGCCCGTCGGGATGCCGGTGGGGAGGTTGCCGTTGTTGTCGATCGCGTACTGATAGATCGCATTTAAAATCGTATTCACGTCGCTGCGGCGCTGGGCGTTTCGCGCGTCGGCAAGCTGCTTGGTCGGGTTGATCGCGACGATGACGACGGCCGCTAGGATCGCGATGATGCCGATCACGAGCAGAAGCTCGATGAGGGTGAAACCTCGGCGGAGCCCACGCAGACGTTGACGGGTGAACCCCGCGCGTTTAGCCGACGATGTAGGGAGTGTCCGCGACATACGCAATGAAGCGAATGCTTAGCGGGTCACCTGAATCGTCTGGCTCTGTTCGGCCTGCGGAGCGCTGACCGTCACGCGGCCGCCGCTGGTCTTGACGATCGTGTAGTCCGTGCCCGTCGCCGTGCTGGCTGCACGCGGATCGGTCGGCAGGCTCACGAGATACGTGCCGGTGAGCATGTCGAGGTGGATGCCATCGCTGTCGCAGTCGGCCTTGGACTCGCAGATTTCCTTCGTTGTCGTCGTGATGGTCGACGGCAGGTTGCCCGTGTTGTCGATGGAGTACTGGTACACCGCATTCAGAATCGTATTCACGTCGCTGCGGCGCTGGGCGTTTCGCGCGTCGGCAAGCTGCTTGGTCGGGTTGATCGCGACGATGACGATGGCCGCCAGGATCGCGATGATGCCGATCACGAGCAGGAGCTCGATGAGGGTGAAGCCCTTGCGAGCGTTGCGGGAGAGGAAGTGTTGAACCATACGGAAGGGGAGGAAAAGGAAGGGGGCGCGTCGGGCACAAGAATGCCACCTCGCGCGAGGCCACCAGTATACGCGGGCGAGCGCTTCTTTACGGTAGATCGTCTTGACATCTCCTTTCAGCAGATCAGTGATCCCGATGCCGCTTTGCATGCGCCGGAGACGCAGACATCCCACTGGTAATGATGATGGACCGAGCTGCACCGCGGCGCGGCACAGATGACGCCGTTGCATGCTCCGCCGCTTGTGACGTCGTCGGGAAACAACGCGAATGCCAGATCGACAAAGCGTGACACCGCCGGAGAGGACGGCACCACGCCGGGCTTCGTCAGCCGCATCGTGATGCGCACGCTCGGACGGTCGTCGGAGGGGGAGGTGTTCGTGATGAGAAAACTGCTGACGGTCACGCGAGCGTCGCTGACGGCCTCCTCGGTGTCTCCGAGCGTCTCGACAATCACGCCGCTTGCGGTGCCGATCACAGTCGGATTGTTGTCGACACTCCCGGTTTGCAGCACAAGAATCGCCCCCGTCCCTCCACGCAGCGGGCGAACGATGCGCTCCGCGTGACGGACGCGGTACGCCAAGAGCTGCGAGATCTGCAGCGCGCTCTGTTCGACGTCCGCCGTTGCTTGCTGGCGGATCTGATTGTCGCTGGTGAGGAAAAGGAGCTGCACCGTCGCAAGCCCGGAGAACGCCAGCAGACCGACGAAGAGCAGCAGCTCGACGAGGGTGATGCCGGAGCGGGCGTGCGGGCGAATCACGGGCACAGGGAAAATGCGGAGACTTCCTGCCACTGACGAACGCGCATCGACGGGTACACCCGCTCCACGTCGATTTCCAGGCGACGCGTCACGCTGCCGCTGACGCCCTCCACGCACACCGTTCGGTCGGTGTTACCGACGCCGCCCACGGAACGCACCGTGCAGGATCCGCTGGTCAACGTCAGCGTCTCGTTGCCGCTGTAGGCTGCGTCGATCCGCAGTTTACGCAGTACATGTTCCGCACAGGTCTGACTGTGCGCCAGGGCGCGCGCGGACTCTTCGAGCGTCAGGCGGTTGCGGCTGATCGACGTCGCCGCGAGGAGGAGGGTTGCTACGACCGCGATGGCAATGGCGCCGACGGCGAGCACGCTCACCAGGAAGACGTAGCCGTCGCGGGCCCGCGTGAGCATCATCCGGGTTTGTAGACGGACAAAATCGTGTCGGTGAGCATGTACAGCCGGTCGCGCTGGATGTTGTAATGCACCGCCCTCCCGAAACCGGCGAGCGTCGCCGAGAACACCTCCTCCGGCTGGCCCTGTTGCAGCTTGCGAAGATCAACGATCTGAAGGTCACGATCGCCCTCGACGGCGCAGAAGGCATACCGTTGGCTGGGATCCATCGCAATGTCGTTGACCTGCGCGGACGGCGATACCCCACTGCCCGCTTCGTGTGCCCATGGGCCGGGTGGAGACCGCGGTACCGCGCCGGTCGCGGTGAGGAGCACCGCCTCCGAAAAGAGACTGCCGCCTTGTGTTCCGATGAGCGCCGCTGTTCCCGTAATTGCGATCGCCGTTCCATCCTCGCTGCGGTCGGTGAGGTTATACCCCGAGGCCGACTGCGCCGTGAGTCGCTCCGCATCGTCCACACCCGCCACGCGCAATTCCGCCGTGTCCTGTGACGTGGCAAGGTAGCCGTATTTTCCGCGCAAGCCGATCATGTTGATACTGATTGGTGCGCTGCCGTCCGTCATCTGCAGGCTGCCGGAGAGCGTGAAGATCGACGCCTGGGGAATGGCATACGCGTACAGTTCCGCCTCCACCGCATCCTGGGCGGCGCCAACGAGGAGAGCGTCCTGCCGCACGGCGATGGACCGGGCGCGTCCACTCCCCGGAATATCCCGCGAGGAGAGGAGCGCGGGGCTGAAGAGTGAGGCGATGTTGTAGACGCGCACTTCGCTGCCTGCCGCGCGCGTCAGAACGTAGAGGGTGCTTCCCCGTACGGCGAGCTGCAGCCCCTGGCCGCCGAACGTTTCCGACCACTGCTTCGTCGGAGGCATCGTCGTGACGTCGTACGCGACGAGAACGCCATTCCCCGCCACGCTGTCGTCACCCGTAACATAGGCCGCGAGGGTGCTGCCCGATGCAACGACCAGGACGTCGCGGAACACGACGGCTGCGCCCTCGGTAATGCTCCCATCGAGGGATGCCACCCCCCAGTTGCCGACGCTCCACGCCAACCGCCAGTCTGTCAGCTCGGTCGTCAGGAGCACGCTCCCCGACCGGCTCGCGCCGAAGTTCCATGACGTTCGCGCATCGGCGCGCTTGCGATCGGCGGCGATGGTGGACACTGTCACAACCGTCGTATAGCCGCTGCCTGTGACCGCCGTGCCGCTCCACTTCCATTGGCCCGCGGATGCCCCCGTGCCGACGACGACGCCGTGGTTGCCGTCGGTGACCGAGGCAAAACTCTGGTCGCGGATGCTGCGCGCCGCTTCCAAGGCACGCTCCGCAAGCCCGATGCCACGCGTGCGGTCGCCCGCTGCCAGGACGCCGCGGTGGCTCAAAAGGAGTGTTAAGCCGACCGCTAGAAGGAAGAGTCCAAGGAGTGTAAAGGCGATGAGAGCTTCCAGGAGCAGGAAGCCGGAATGACATCGCCGCACGCGGAAATGCAAAACCACCCCCCAAGTCTACCGAAGAGGGGGGTGGCGTGCTGGTGTTGAAGGGAAGTCACCGCTGCGGCATCTGCCGGCGCACGTTTTCCACAAGGGCATCCGTGCAACCGAACTTCCTCGCCGTCGTGACGTAGAAGGGCGGTAAGCTGCCCAGGGCAAAGTACAGACGTGGACTCTTGTACGTCAGGCTCCCTGGCCTGCGCTCGGCGATGTCCAACAGGTCTTTGCAGTCGCAGCCGCTCGTATCGCTCATCGTGTACTGGCTCGTGGCGTTCTGCGGGCCGCGCTGGAAGACCTCCGTGCCTTCGCGCTGGTGCGCGTTGCGGAACCAGAGCAGGTACCGCTCGGGGCGTTCTTTGCGCACGGTGCGCGGGCAGATGTCCTTCCAGTTGGCGATGTGATCGCCGTCGTCATCGTCCCCGCAGGCGCCCAGACGATCTCCCGCCTCGCGGTATCCCGGCCACTGGCTTTCGAAGACAGCCAGCGTGTTGTACGGATCGCTGGGGTTGCCGGTGAAATGGCAGATTTTGATCTCGCGCTGGCGGTCGCAAGCGCCTACAGCATCGCCGTGATTTCCGTGCGCCGCCCACGCGTTCTCATCAACAGTGATCGTCTGGAATGCGATGTCGTCGGTACCCTTACCCGCCGTCACGTGGCAAATCGTTAATTTAGAGACCTCTCCACCGGCGGCAGCTTCGCCGCGCTTCCACTGGATGAACAACGCATCGTCGGCGACCGTCACGCGCGTCTTGTATGTGACTGTTTTGTGGTCGGCGGATGTGACCGCCTCATCGCCTTCCGCCGTGTCGCTCGTCACGCCGTCGAAGGGGTTTTCCGTCGCATTCTGTCCGGTGTCATTCTGCACAGCCACGACGGACGCGCCGTCGAAGATGACACGTGCATCGACAATTTCCTTGCTGGCACCGCCCGCATACGAACCATGAGAGAGCACGCGGACAACCCCCTGGCGCCTCTCGACCGAGAGACCCGCGACTTCCTCCACGAGGCCGCCATCAAGGATGTCCTGGCCGTTGGCCCCCACGAGGGGAATCCAACTGTCTTCGGCGTACGAACGCTGATCAGAGCCGACGAAGATATGCTTCGCGGCATTGCCTGCGCCGGAGTTTTCCAAGCGATCGAAGACGATCTTGAAGCGCGGGCCGTTCGCAGCAGCTCCACCCGTGCCACCCGACGCCCCGCCGGATGCGCAGCTGTCGCTCGTCGGCGTCATGCGGACGAGGATGACGGCATCCTGCAGATCATAAGCGGGTGTGTTCCGGTTATCGGCCCCGAGCTCCACAAGGAAAATCGCCTCATATTGGCCGATACGGATCATGCCATTCTGCACGTACGGCTGCAGGAAGGAAATGAGTGGCGTCTGGCCGCTGAAGGCCAGAATACCCGGCGCCGCGTCGCCGTTGCGCAGCACTTTCACAAAGCCCGAACTGTCGTTGCTGACGCGCGTTTTGTGGAAGAATGATTGGTACTGCGCGACGAACTTCATCGCGATCTTCGATCCTGCCGGGACGTTGTACAGCCATTCGCTTTCTCCGCCGTCGATATCGGCGCTCCCGAAGAGCGCCTTCCAGTTCTTACCGTTATCCGCGCTCGTCTGGACGCGCACGTCGACCTCCGGTCCGCGGGCACCGTACGTGATTTCCGCACCCAGAACTTTGAATTCCACATCGACCTTTGCCGACGTGAATAGCGCGTCATTGCCCGACACGATGAAGCGGTCTTTACAGGGAATGGGATCGGTGCATGGTCCCGTGGTGCAAAGGGGATCGTCGCAGGACACCGGTTCCAGACCGCTCAAGCAGATGCCGCCGCCGCTGTTACCGCCGGATGTCGTTCCCGTCGTACCGCCCGTGGTGCCTCCGGTCGCGCCGGAGTTTGCCCCGCCCGTCGTGCCACCGGTTGTTCCCGCCGTCCCACCGGTCGTACCGCCCGTCGTACCCGACGTTGTACCGCCCGTGGTGCCTCCGGTCGCGCCGGAGTTTGCCCCGCCCGTCGTGCCACCGGTTGTTCCCGTCGTACCTCCTGTCGTTCCACCCGTGGTACCCGATGTCGTTCCACCTGTCGTGCCACCCGTTGTTCCGCTCGTGGTGCCTCCGGTCGTTCCGCCGTTGACGCCTCCCGCCCCGCCGCCTTCGTCACCCGATGCGATCGCCGTCGTGCCCACCGCGCCCTGGGCGCCGACGGACAGGACAATCTGGTCGCCATTCAGCGCGGTGAAAATCATTTCTCCCACCACCGTTGGCGCGCCACTCACCGGCAAAAAGGCAATGTCCGTCACACCGGCAACGCTCACCGTCGCGGGGAACGGATACTGCTCGACCGACTGGCCGCTGTAGTTCAATCCTTTGTACAGGACCGCGCCACCGACGGCGGCAGGGTCGACGTGCACACCCCACCCCGAACTCTCGACGCTCTTGCGTGCATCCGACTGCGCCAGCTCCAGCGCGAGCTTGACCTGCATCGCCGCGAGATCAAGATCATGACGCAGCTGCGCGTTGCGCAGTGTGGGCAACGCGATGCCCGCGGTCACGGCGACGATACCGATTGTCAGCAGCGTCTCCACTGCCGTAAAAGCTTTGCGACGCATACAGATGGGGGAATGAGTGTGGGTTTCGTTTGCTATTATACGCTTTTTATCAAATTTGACAAGTTTCGGGAGAAACGGGCCCCTACCTCCCAACGCTGCCTACCACGTCGTAGATCGGCATGATGATGGCGAAGGCGATGGTCCCGACGAGGCCACCCATGAAGAGGAGGAGCATCGGCTCGAGAATCACCGGCAGTTTCTGCGCCGTCTCGCTGGCCTTGCGGTCATAGATGTCCGCGATTTTCAGGAGAATGGTCGCCAGCGAACCGGACTGTTCGCCGACGAGGACCAATTGCTGCACGGAGATCGGCAAGAGCGTCGTGCTCCCGCGGATTGCCTTGAACGTGCGCTGGAACGTCTGGCCGAGACTGACACCGTCGCGCACTTTGCCGTAGAACCGGCGGTACACGACGATCGTCGTCACTTCCTCGAGGGAAACGAGCGCGTCAACGAGTGGGACGCCAGCCTGCAGCAACCCTCCTAGGATGACCCCGAAACGCGCGATGGTGGCTTCACGCGCCAAGCGCCCGACGCCGGGGATGCGGAACACGAGCCACTGGGTTACCTCGCGGAAGCGGGTGAAGATGTGGAGGAGCATCAATGCGAGCATGCCGCCGAAGACCAGAGGAATGGCAACGGCCCCCTGCTGCGTGAAGAAGTCGCTGACACCGATCACGATGCGCGTCACGAGTGGCAATTCGCCACCGAGCGAGTGCAGGACTGGCACGAGGCTGGGCAGCACGAAACCGCCGAGACCGATGACCACGACGAGGACGAGGACAAGAACAATGGCCGGATAGATCATCGCCATCTTCACCTTCGACTTGAGGGCCTGGTCCTTCTCCTGCTGCAGGGCGAGGTACTCCATGTTCTTCGCGAGACTGCCGGCCTCCTCGCCAATGCGGACGAGCGCGATGACGTAGGGGGAGAAGAATCGCTGGTCGTCCATCGCCTGCCACAGGGGGTTACCTCGCTCCACGCTGTCGCGGATTTGCTGGTAGATCTTGCGCATGGGTTTAGTGCGTGTCTCGAGTTCCAGCGTCTTCAGACAATCGGTGATCGGCAGCCCTGCGTTGAGCAATGTCGCCAGATTCTGCACGAAGGCGATCCGTTCCTTGCCCAGGCCGATATGCCCGAGCGCCTGCAGCGCGGTGATGCGGCCGGAGTTGCCTTTCGTGTCGTCGCTAGCGCTTCTGCGTGCCACGGGTCTTGGGGTGGAAAAGACGTTCGGGTGGCGCGGCGACGCGAAGGAGTTCCTCCAAGCTCGTCACGCCCTTCTGGACTTTCTCGAACCCATCGTCGAAGAGATGGAGCATGCCCCGCTCCTCCGCGAGATTGTTGATCTCGGTGCTGGAGGCGCGGCGGATAATCAGTTCTTCGACCTCCGGCGTGACCGGCAGGAGTTCGTGGATGCCGATGCGTCCGCGGTACCCCGTGCCGCCGCACGCGTCGCACCCCTTGCCTTTGTATAGAAGCAGTGAGCCTTTCTCGGGGAACACCGACGCGGCGACGGGGAACGTCTTCTCGATGTCCGCGCGACTCACCGATTCGCTGTAGCGGCAGTACGGGCACAGTCGCCGGACGAGGCGCTGCGCGATGATAACTTCCAGTGTCGACGCCAGGAGGAACGGTTCCACGCCCATGTCGAGGAGGCGTGGCACGGCGGTGGCTGCGTCGTTCGCGTGGACTGTGGAGAAGAGCAGATGTCCCGTGAGCGCGGCGTTCACGGCAATATCGGCCGTCTCACCGTCGCGGATTTCTCCGACGAGGATGATGTCCGGGTCCTGGCGCACGAGCGCGCGCAGGCCGCTGGCGAACGTCAGGTTCGTCTTCGGGTTCACTTGGATGTGGTTGATCCCCTGCAACTTGTACTCGACCGGGTCCTCGATCGTGGAGATGTTCACGTCCGGCGAGTTGCGGATTTTCAGGAGCGCGTAGAGTGTCGTCGATTTGCCAGACCCCGTCGGACCGCTGGTGAGGATCATCCCGAAGGGCTTGTGCGCCGCCTGTTCGAGAATCTTCTGGTTGCGCTCCGAGAACCCGAGGTCGCCGAGGGTGATCGACCGCACGTACGCGGAGAGTAGACGCATGACGATCTTCTCGCCGTCGACGAGCGGGACAATGGACACGCGAATGTCCATCGCTTCCGTGCGGCCGGCGATGAACCGGATAGCGCCGTCCTGCGCCGCGAAGTGTTCGTCGGTCCGCATGTTGCCCTCGATCTTGATGCGGTTGACGACGCCCTCGTAGAACTCCCGCGGAATGCGGCCCGCTTCGTGCATCACGCCGTCGACGCGAAAGCGCACGAGGACGACGGCCTCCTGCGGTTCGAAGTGAATGTCCGACGCGCGGAGCTGGATCGCGTCGTTGATGATCTCTTCCAGGATTTCCGGCGCGACGGTGCGCCGCTGTTCGATGAGAGATTGGAAGCGTGTCGCCAGCGGTTTGCGATAGTGAGCGAGCAGCGCGTCAATGGTCGACTGCGCGGTGTAGTAGAACTGCAGAGCGCCGCCGTAGGGTGTCCGCGTCTCGCTCTTCTTGCCGTGTGTCAGGGAAATGCCGAGGGAGAGGCCGCTTTTCTTCGGCTGCTTCTTCGCGGTCTGTATGGGGCCCGTGCCTTCGGGGAACAGGGCAGCAGACTGTCCGGCGTTGAGCCGCAGAATCTGTTCCAGGTTTGGGAACAGCGGGTCCGCCGTGGCAAATGTCGCCGCTTCGGGTGTCAGTGCGAGGAGAACCGTGCCGCATTGCCGCGCCACCTGCTCCGGCAATTGCACGATGATGTTCGGGTCCACCTGCACTTTGCGGATGTCCAGGTACGGCAGGTGATAGTACTCGGCAATCGCACTCTCGTAGAGATCCTGCGTCAGGAGACCCTGCTCCGTCAGGACGCTCTTGAGAGTGCTGCCATGCTGCTTCGCCTGCTGCCGTGCACGGTCAACATCCTCCGTGGAGAGGTAGTTCTGCTGCTGCAGGATGTCGGCGAGTTGGGCGTCGGTCAGCGGCATAGCGGGGGCTTACAGAACGGACTGCACGAGCGTGACAATCTCCGCAAGCGGGGCGTTGGACTTCACCAGGTACGCCGCGACGCCCAGATCCTCGGCCTTGTGTTTGTCCTCTTCCTGGCCCAGGTTCGACAGGACGATGACCGGCGTCTTCACTTTCTTGGCCCGCAGTTCTTTCAGCACGGTGAAGCCGTCCATCTCCGGCAGGATCAGGTCGAGGAGGATCAGGTCAAATTTGCCCGAGAGTCCCTGCTCGAATCCGATCTGGCCTGTCGATGCGACGACGGTCTCGTGGCCTTCGTGGGTGAGCTTGAGCTCGAGAGCGTGTGCCAGCGGCCGCTCATCCTCGATGATGAGAATGCGCTTTTTCTTCGCTATCCGCGCGGCTTTCGGCGTCATGGGTATGGGTGTGGAGAAATCTCAATATTGTAGCAGAAAACAGTGATGGAGACAATGCGCGTGTCCGGCGTCCGCTCACAGGGTCCTTCGTCCCGCCAAAGCCTCCTTCAACGTCAATTGATCGGCGAATTCGATATCTGCGCCGACGGGAAGACCGTGCGCAAGGCGTGTGATTGATGCGACATGAGGCGCAAGCTGCGCACGCAGGTACGCCGCCGTCGCTTCGCCCTCGACATCCGGATCTGTGGCGATGATCACTTCGCGGATGGAGCCGGTTTTCACCCGGTCGATAAGTTCGCGAATTTTCAGCTGTTCGGGGCCCATGCCGTCGATGGGCGACAGGACGCCGTGGAGGACGTGGTATGCCCCGCGGTGACGCGCGCGCTCGAAGGCGATCACCTCCAGCGGTTCTTCCACGACGAGGATGACGTCATGCTCCCGTGACGCGTCCGCGCAGAGCGGGCATACATCATCCACTGTTACCATCTGGCAGACGCGGCAGAAGCGGAGTTCACGCTTGAGATCCGCGAGCGCGCGTCCCAGAGCCTCGGGGCTGGCCCGCGATGAGCGGAGGAGATGGAACGTCAGCCGCTCGGCCGTCTTCGGTCCGATGCCCGGAAGCTTGCTTAGCTCCTCGATCGCGCGCGTGATCTGTGGGGGGAGGAGGGGCACGGGGGGAGGGGGTATAGAGGGTCAGGATGGTATAGAGAGTATAGAGGGTTCGGTCATACCTCCTCTCCTTTTCGCAGTCGCTTCTCAATGTCCTTGCGTCGGATCGCCTGGCGCTTGTCGACCTTCTTCCGGCCTCGCGCGACGGCGAGCACGACCTTGATGAAGCGGCCGGCGCGCACCTCGATCGGCAGCACGGTCACGCCCTGTTGCTCACTCGCTTCACGCAGCCGCTTCAACTCCGTCGCGCCCAAGAGCAACGTCCGATCCCGCTCCGGCGCTTCCGCCACGTTCGATGCGTGCTTGTACGGCGTGATGGTGACGTGCCGGAGGACGGCGGCGCCGGTCCTTGGAAAAGATACGTACGCACCCGAGAGGTTGACCTGTCCCGCGCGGCACGCCTTCACTTCTTGCCCCGTGAGCGCGATGCCCGCCTCCGCGGTGTCGAGGAGGTCGTAGTCGAAGCGTGCGCGACGATTCTGTGCGACGATCTTGTGCGCCATGGGCCACAGCGTAGCGGTATGGGCTTCTTTGCGATGTTTCAGAGACCTTGACTTTCTACGACATTCAAGTACTATGGCCGGGTCAAGGTCGCATTCTTTCCTGGTTGGTGCCCCGCAGCCTCATAGAGCCGGGGACGCGGGGCACCAACCAGGGCGAGAACCTCCACGTGAGGTCCGCGGCCCTGGCGGAAAATTGCGGCCCCTGGAGACAGGGGCCTTTTTCTTACCATGATCGTGCGGCTAGATGCGCATGACGCTCGCGAGCCAATCACCCCAGAGTGCAACCGACGCCGCGCCCAATGCCAGGAAGGGGCCGAAGGCGATGCGCTGGCCCAGAACGGGGCGACGCAGCAGCACGCCCGCCGCAAAGACCGCACCGATGATATACGCCAGCCCGAGTGCGATGAGCGCGTGCGCCCAACTCCCCACGAGGAGACCGATGGCCGCCGCGAGAAAGAGGTCGCCGGTCCCGACCCACCTTCCGCGACTCACGATCCACTGTGCTCCGAGCACGGCGAGTGCTGCGAATGCGCCATCGATGCGCAGATCATCGAGGAAGAACCGATGCCCGAGGGCCGCGACCGCGAGGATGCCCGTCAACGCGTCGGGAATTTTCTGCGTCCGCGCGTCCGTGACCGCGATGAGCATGAGAGCCCACAGCGCCATACCGAGGGCAAGCGTGTGGAGTGGAGCGGCGCCGGTTTCAATGATGGCGACGGCGAACACCGCCGCGCTCGCGAGTTCGACGAGGGGATAGAAGGCGCTGATCCTCCTGCCGCAGCCGCGGCAGCGGCCGCCGAGCATGAGGTAGCTCACAATCGGGATGAGTTCGAAGGCGGTGAGCACGCGACCGCAGGACGGGCAGCGCGAACGGCCTCCGATCGTCTCGCCGCGTGGCAGACGATGGGAAAGCACCGTACCGAAACTCCCCAAGACGAGCCCGAGTGCGATGGCGAGGACGAAGAAGAGAACGCCGGCGAGAGGGGGGAGGACCATTCACCCCAAGTGTACTCTTCGGAGCGCTGCGCGCACTCTGCCGTGCATGCCCCCCGCAGTCATGCCCATGGCCGCGATGGCCGCCAACCCCAGCGGGAAGCCGGAACTGGGCAGGGCATCTGGTTCGTGCGCCTGCGCCAACCGCGATTGCGCGAGGCGCTTGATGGTGCCCATGCTCTTCGGCGATGTCGTCGTGTTTGCCACGGACGATGCCGTGCCGAGCGACGTTGTCGCGACCGCGGATACCGGCGCCATGCCGGTCGCGGATGAGACACGCGATGATCGCGATGACGATGATGTTTCGAGCCGAGCGACAACCCGCCGCGCGCGATCGTTCAAACGTGCCTCGCGATCCGTGGATTCCGACGTCGCCATGCGCACGTGCGGCGCGGGTACCTCACCACCGGAATACCCGGGGGGGAGCAGGTACGCGCGGACCGTTGGCTCCGCCGTTCGGTACGCGCCGTAGAGACCGACGGCGATGAGCGCGCCGATGCCGGCGCCCGTCAATTGCCGCAGGAGGGGTGGTCGGTCAGACATGGGTGTTTGGGTATCGTGTCATCATACCGGAAAATCGCCCGAAAGGAAAGTGGCGAAGAGGCGCCGCTTACAACTTACTGCTCTTCCAGGTCTCGGGCTTAAATGCGGGCAGACGATCGACGGGGCAGGGGAAGTCGCTCATGGCGACGCCGGGCGGCAGCTGCTGGTCGTACCCGAGCAGGATACGATCGGGACGGACGGCGCGAATGGGCGCGAGAAAGTCCGTCGGATCGCCGGGGAGCACGTGGACCGTCGGGTAGGTTTCGCTGATTAGGCGCGCGCGTTCATCCTCCGCCGCGCGGGGTGGGCGGCCCTTGATGCGTTGGACATTCGCGTCGCGGGCGACGACAACGTACACCTCGCCTCCCGCCGCGCGTTCGAGCGCCTGCGCGAACACGAAGCGGTGCCCGGGATGCAGACCGTCGAACGTGCCGAAGAGGAGAATGCGCGTCATCACCGCGTCACCAGATCGATCACGTACAGCCGTTTCTCATCCAGGACATACAACCGCGTCCCTTCGCCGTCCACGGACAGGTCGACGAGATTCCCAACCTGCTCTCCCTCCAGCACATACTGTCGCACGTATGCGGCGTCGCCGGTGTCGCCGTTCTCACTCACGACGATGATGCGCTTGTGCGTCGGATCGAGGAAGTAAAGGTTCCCGCCGGGCGCTTTGGCGATCTTCGTCACACTGTCCAATACATGCTCCGGCGCACGGCTGATGACGAAGGGCTGCGCTTCCCCGCGGAAGAGCTTCACGACGGACCCGCCCTGCTTCAGCACGTAGATATTCACGTCAATCGTCATGTCGAGGGCGTCCGTCAGGTCGCCGCTGACGTTGTACGGGAGTGGAGCGGTGTAGCGGTCCGTGAGCCGCTCGTACTTGAAGATCTGCTTCTTCTCGGCCGAGAGGACGTAGATGTTCTTCAGGTAGGCCTCGACGTCCTGGCCGGTCATCCATCCGGCGGGGTCTTCCGTCTTCATCTGTTTGCGCTGGCCGTCGATCACCTCCACAACGTCGTTCCCCGTGAGGAGGAACACCTGGGACGCCAGGCGCGACTGCGGGAAGGCGGCGCCGTCCACGATCAGCTCCTCGTCCGAGAGGCGCACGGGCGTATCGACCGAGTTCTGGAGCACGCGGTAGGTGTCTTGGCGGTCGAAGATCGTGAACTCCCCGTCGCCCACGCTCACGAGTCCGCGCGCCACGATGTCCGCGCTGCGCGAGGCGACGTTCACCAGAACGGTGGGCGACGTGACGCGGATGATGTTGTTCACTTCGGCGTACTTCGCGCGGATGGAATCGAGGAGATCGAGGGCCTCCGTGCGGAACGTGCCGTTCTCCGAATCCATCACCGTTTTCGCCTGCTCCTCCGCCTGCGAGAGAATTTCGTTGGCGGCGACGACGTCGCCGATGAGGCGGCGGCTATCGGCGGCCTGGATCTGGTCGGAGATCTGGCCGACGAGCTTCTCGAGCTCGGCCTGCGTCTTGCTGCGCTGGCTCAAGGTGAACACGTGTACCGTCGTCCACACAAGGAGGAGCGCCGAGAGCGATCCCGCGAGGAGGAAGAGGTGTGCGCGTCGGCGGCGCTGCGGGTGCGACAAGTCGGCGACGAACGTGCCGGCCGCCTCGCGCGCGGTGCCGAACCAGCGCGGATGGGCAAGGGCGCCTGCGGCGGAGCGGACGACATTTTCGATAGCGGAGAGCACCGGCGCCAAGAGCGCGCGCAGACCCTGCTCGCGGCTGCGGCGGGTCGGGCGGGCCGCCCGCATCGGCATCGTAACCTGCACGCCTTCCGTGCGGAGTACGGCGATGGCTGCGTGTTCGCCCTCGCCATCGAGCGCGCGGACGACGCCGTCCACGGCGCGGTCATCGCGGGCAATGTGCTGGGCGAGCTGCGCCGGCGTCAGCGCGCGCAGCAGGCGCTGCGTACAGAAGACGACGGCGTCGCGCGGCTCCAATGTGCCGCTGCTGATGTGGACGAATGTCGGTGACGGTTTCCCCGGCGTGTACTCGGTGATCTGGCTTGCCGTCCCGCGGCGGATCAAATACGCCTCCGCGCGTCCGGCGTGCGACACGTGCAATTGCCCGTCCGCCGTCAGAATGGCGACGAGCATGTGCGCATCTTCCACGGCTCCGGCAACGATGAATGCCTTGAGGAGGCCGTTGAGCTCCTTGAGCACGCCATCGAGCCGCGCTTCCGCCGCGCCATCCGCATCGACGATGCCCTGCCGCACGACGTTGATGCACTCCTGTTCAACGGTGGCGAGATCGTCGCTTTTCCCCACGAGCTCGAGCACGAGGCAGGAATGTTCGCCCCGGGGATCCGTGAATTCATGCGTGCGCAGAAGCGTGCCTTTCGGCGCCTTCGTTGAGCCGGACTGCAGCATCACTTCCATTGGAGGCGTAGCCTACCTGTTCCTCGCTGTGGGGCAAGCGTGGCTGCCCCAGCCCCCTCGCGCGAGGGAGGCCTCGGGGGAAAACAAAAAATCAAAGGAAAAATTCGTTGTATATAAGCCAAAAAAACGATGCGTCGACAAAATGACCTTGCATATCCACCCACGGGAGCGTAGGCTGGAGACGACTGGGTGCAATCGCACCCCCTTACCCAATTCACGGATGTTCATCACCGATAACCCGTCTTCTGCGCCCCCGCAAGGGACGCCCCCTCAACCAATGCCCACTTCCGGGCAACCGCAACGCCGCCCGCAGCAGCAGTCCCCGGCGCCGGAGCGGCGCAATGGCCTTCGCCTGTACCCCTTCGGGGGATTCGAGCAGGTCGGCCGCAACTGCTTCTGCGTCGACGTTGACGGCGACCTCTACATCATCGACCTGGGGCTGCAATTCCCCGACGAGGACATGCTCGGCATCGACTACCTCGTCCCCGACCTCTCCTCCCTGCGGGGCCGTGAGAACCGGATCAAGGCCGTCCTCTTTACGCACGGCCACTTGGATCATATCGGCGCCGCGCAGCACCTCCTGCCGCAGCTTCACTATCCGCCGTGTTACGGCACGAAGCTGACGATGGCGTTCGTCCGCAAGCGGCTGGACGAAGACCATATCGCCGGCAAGGCGCAGCTCAACGTCGTTCCCTACGGAAAGCGCATCCGCATCGGCAAAATTGAGGTGGAATTCCTCCATGTGACCCACTCGATTCCCGATTCCGCCGCCATCGCGCTCCATACGCCGTACGGCACGATCGTCCATACGGGCGACTTCAAATTCGACCTGACGCCGATGAACGAGGCTCCCGCCGACTTCCAGCGTCTCGCCGAACTCGGCAAGCAGGGCGTCCTCGCCATCATCGCCGACTCGACCAACGCCACGAAACCCGGAGCGTCGAAGAGCGAGAAGGAAATCGCCGAAACCCTCGAGCATCTCATCGGCGACGCGAAGGGGCGCGTCATCGTCTCGACGTTCAGCTCGCTGCTCAACCGCATCCAGCAGGTGATCGAGATCGCCAAACGCCACAATCGCAAAGTCTTCCTCTCCGGCAGGAGCATGGAGACGAACGTGGAAATCGCGCAGCAGCTTGGCTTCATGCAGGCACCGCGCGGGCTTGTCCGCAAGATGAATCCCGGCGTCGACAAGATGCCGGATCGCGACGTGCTCATCATTACGACGGGAAGCCAGGGCGAAGAGACCGCGGGCCTCGCACGCATGGGTCTCGGCACGCACCGGCACATCACCGTTAAGAAAGGGGACACCGTCATCTTGAGCAGCAACCCCATTCTGGGCAACGAACGCGCCGTCGCGAAGGTCATCAACAACCTGCACCTGAAGGGCGCGACCGTGAAGACGAACCAGGAACTCGCGCTGCACGTGACCGGCCACGGCCACCAGCACGACATCCTCCTCATGCATCGCCTCGTCCATGCCAAGCACGTCATCCCGGAGCACGGCGAGCCGCACATGCTCGCGGCGCATTCCGACCTGGCGCGCTCCCTCGGGTACCAGGACAATCAGATCCATCAGCTCACGAACGGTGAGATCCTCGAATTCGAGCGCAACGGTACGGCGCGCAAGAGCAAGCAGAAGATCTCCGTACGCGACGTCATCATCGACGGCCGCGGGGCCGCGGGCGAAGGCCAGCGCGTCCTGACGGACCGCAAGATGATGAGTTCCGCCGGTATCCTGATTGTCCTGCTGCGCTGCTACAGCGAGAGCAAGCGCCTTGTCAGTGACCCCGACATCATCAGTCGCGGACTCATCTACGGCTCCGAGCAGATCGAGATCACCCGCGAGGTGATCCAGGCGGCGCGGAAGGCATACGACGAAGAACTCCAGCGTGGCGAGACGGATCGTAAGGCCTTCAAGCGCGCGGTGACCGGAGCGCTCTACCGCTACTTCGATCGTAAATTGGACCGCGAACCGATGGTGGTTCCTCTTATCGTGGAGGTTTGAGCCCGTTTTCCTCGAACCCTCCCTCTACCCGTCCGGCATAGCCCCATGCAAAGCGCGTGGCGATGTCGGATGGGTGTTCTTTTTTTTGCCGGAGCAGTGTGGCCGTTCTTCCTTTTAAGGTTTTTGTTGCGCCAGCCACCTCCTGAAACGGTCCTGCAGGCTGCCTTCGGACACGAGAACTCCCCCCTGCTTCGACAGGACTTCCTGATCGTAGAGGTATGTCCCGCCTTCGCGCAGCAGACGCTCCGTCTCGGCCAGAAGGTCGGCACGGAGTTGGTCCACCTGCGCATCGGACATACCGGCGATGAGATCGGGCTCTGTGTTGTCTGGCACTGCCCCGGGGGGTGAAAGGAAGCTGTTGTTGGTGATCAAATCGAAGGACGCGCCGGGGAGCACGCGCAGAACACTTGGCGTGCGCAGATCGAGTTGGTAATAGTCAAACGGTTCCGGGGTCGCCGTTGGGGGCCCGCTGTCCACGCACGTTGCACGCGCTCCAAGGAGACCGAGGATGCGCGAAAACCACGGCTGGTACCGCAAGCTCGAACCGCCGCCGTAATCGAGAACATCCTGATTGCGGTACACGCTCAAATCGTCGCTGTCGTAGAGGAGTCTGCGCATCTTGGACCGTTCGGCTGCGATGAGTTGTTTCCAGTGCATGGGAACGCCGTACTCATTCCCAAGTACCGCATCGAGTTGATGGAGGTCGATTGCCGGGCCGCTTCGCTGTTTGGGGAAATGCATAGTGGTAACACTATATAATTTTTTACAAAAAAATCAATTGCAGGCACGCGCGGCTTCTAGCCTGGATCAAACGGCGTTGTGCAGTGTCCGTGCGATACGCATTGCCGTTTCCAGGCGTGCGCGCTCGCTTGGGTGCGTGAGATGCAACATGCGCCCCTCCGCGAAGCGCAACCAGTCATGCACTGTGACAACGCAATCGCCACCGATCGTCTCCTCCGACGGATGCAGGAGATGGCTCTCGAGAAAATCGACCCATTCGGCATCCGTTGATGGGGTGGTACTCCTTGTAGTCACATACCTATTATAGCATTTTATTTATTTTTGTCCATTACAGGACTGCATCCTTGCGCCTGGCTGCCATTTGCGACTACCATCGTCGCCGATGCTCGAGCCGGAAAAACACATGGTTGGGGTCCGCGGGGATCGCAACTTGAGTTGTTTCGACGTGTGCTCGATCGACGATCTGACCGACGACGACATCGCGCTCATCTTCGATTGCGCACACGCCTTCAAGAAACTTGGCAACCAAAAGTACGCCTTCCTTAGGGGCACGACGACCTTCAACGCGTTCTTCGAGGATTCCACTCGCACCCGCGCCTCGTTTGAATTGGCAGGCAAGCAGCTCGGCAGCGAGACAATCAACATCATGTCGAAGGGTACGTCGATCGGGAAGGGTGAGACGCTCCATGACACCGCCCAGACGCTCGACGCCATGCACGCCAATGTCATCGTCGTCCGGACGGAATTCTCTGGCATCCCGCAATTCCTCGCGAAGCATGTTCAGGCCGCCGTGGCGAGTGCGGGAGACGGCATGCACGAGCACCCGTCGCAGGGATTGCTCGATGCGTTCACGCTTGTAGAGCACTTCGGCGCGCGGCAGCTGAAAGGAAAGACGGCGACGGTTATCGGCGACATCTCGCATTCCCGTGTCTTCGGCTCGTTTGTCCGCATCGCCCCCCGACTCGGGTTGAAACTCCGTGTCGCCGCTCCGCGGACGTTCGTGCGCAACGGCTTCGCGGAGGCGTTTCCCTCCGTCAAAATTTTCCTGAACGTCGAGGAGGCTCTCACGGGCGCCGATATCGTCATGGCGCTGCGCGTCCAGGAAGAACGCGGTGGAGGGAAGTGTCTGCCGACGCTGCGGGAGTTTTCGAAGACCTTCGGCGTCAACGAGCGCCGCTTCGCCCTCGCGAAGAAAGATGCCGTGCTGATGCACCCGGGCCCCGTGATGCGCGACATCGAAGTGCACAACATGCTCATGACGCGCGACCGGACGAAGATTCTCACGCAAGTGGAGAACGGCGTTGCCGTCCGCCTCGCGCTCCTCTGGCTCCTCGCTCGCCGAACGGACGGCAGGAAGAAATCCTTCACGCACATCTGATGTCCGCCCTTCTCATCGCCAACGGCCACGTCGTCGATCCCGCGGGGAAGGTCGACGGCATCGCGGATGTCCTTGTGGAGAATGGAGTCATCGCGCGCGTCGGGAAGAATTTGAAGCCGAAGAGCGCACAGGTTGTCAACGCAAAAGGCAAACTCGTGACGCCGGGGCTGGTCGATCTTCACGTGCATCTTCGCGAACCGGGCCGGGAGGACAAGGAAACGATCGAAACGGGGCTCCGGGCGGCGCTCGCAGGAGGCATCACGAGCGTCGTATCGATGCCGAATACGACGCCTGAAACGGACAACCAGACCGTTGTGGAATTCCAGCTGTCGAAAGCGCGGAAGCTCGGCCTCGCCCGCCTCTTCGTCGCCGGCCGCATCACGAAGGGCGGACAGCGGATCGCGGAGATGTGGGAACTGAAGAACACCGGCGCCGTCGCCGTCACCGACGATGGCCATGATGTTGACGATGCCTGCCTCCTGCTTCATTCGCTGGAATGGGCGAAGACGTTCGATATCCCCCTCATCACGCACGCGGAGATCGCCTCGCTCTCTCATGGCGGCGTGATGCACGAGGGGAAGGTCTCGCAACTTCTCGGTCTCCAGGGCCAGTCCGCGAATACCGAAGTGCTCGCTATCCAGAAGAGTATCGCTCTGGCCGAAGAGGTGGGAGCACGTCTCCACATCGCCCACGTCACTACCGCGCGGGGCGTCGACGAAATTCGGCGCGCGCAGAAGCGCGGCGTGCGGGTGACGGCGGAAGTGACGCCGCAGCATGTAAGTCTGACGCATGAGGAATGTCTGGGGTGGAATACAAGCGCAAAGATGCACCCGCCGCTGCGCGAAGAGGAGGATGTCCGCGCGATGCACGACGCCTTGCGCGACGGTACGCTTACCGCCATCGCCACCGATCATGCGCCGCACCTCGTCTCGGAGAAGCTCCTGCCGTTCCAGATCGCCCCCGTCGGAACCGTGGGGTTGGAGACGTCCTTCGCCGTCGTGAACACCTACCTCATCCGCAAGAAAGTGCTGCCACTCAAACTCGCGATTGAGCGCATGACCAGCGGCCCCGCCTCCGCGTTGGGATTGCCTGCGGGGACGTTACGCCCGGGCGCGGCGGCAGACATCAGCATTTTCGATCCCGACATCCGGTGGATCGTCGATCCATGGACGTTCCAATCGAAGGGACGCAATTCGGTCTTCGCGGGCAAAACGCTCTACGGCAAAGCCACCGATGTCTTTGTCGGCGGCGTTCCCAAACTCCGCGATGGCGTGGTTCTCTGACGGCGGCTCTGTTCTTCTCCTCTTCCTGACGGCGATTCCCGTCGGCGTCTTCGCCGTGATCATCGGCGCGTCGCAGTTCGTCTCCATCCCGATTTTCCAGCTTTTTTTCCCGCAGATGAGTTTGGGCGGGATCATCGGCAACCTGCGGATTGGAAACATGGTCCGCGACGCCGTGGCGCTCATTCCCGTACGTCATGATGTGCGGCTGCGGTCCATGCTGAAATTCATTGTCGCGGTGTGCGCGGGGTCCGTCATCGGCACGGTGGGTATCGCCGATGTCCCCCAGACATTCCTGCTTCCCATCCTGTTGTTTGCCGTGGCGATCACCGAAGCTGCGCCGTGGATTTCCCGGCACATGCACCGCCACGCTCTCGTCTTCGCCCTCCTCCTTACAGGCATCTACTACGGCGTGATCGGGGCTGGAGGATCGGTCATCACCATGGCGTTCCTGCGGGTGCATTTCCCGCGTGATGAGCAGATTCACTCCGTTCGTGTGCACATGCTTTTGCTGGAGCTGCTTGCGTTCATTGTTTCTGTCGGCGCCTTCGCGGTAGCCGGAGAGATCGATTGGGCTGTCAGCATCGTGTGGGGAGCTGGGGCGGTTATCGGAGGATTCATCGGTGGCAAACTTCTCCGTCATATCGGTAAGACATCGCCTGCATCGCAGAAGTTCTGGATGCGTGCCGTCGCAGCCATCGCGATCGCTGTCTCCGCATGGAGGGTGTTGCGGTAAAAGCCACTGCTGCTTTTCTGCCATCCGCTACCATGGTGGCCCATGTCCTCACGCCAGATCGCATCGTCGACCCTATGGCAGCTTGGCAGCCAGGTCATCATGGCCGCGTTGAGCATGGTCGCGGTGAAGTTGGTGACGATCGGTTTGAGCAAGGAACTCGCGGGGTACTACAACTCCGCCTACGGCTCGCTCCAGCTCTTCGGCATTCTCGCCGACTTCGGCCTGTACGCCGTAGCCGTGCGCGAGGTGAGCCGCGCCGCCGATCGTGACCGCGCGCTCGGAGCGGTGACGATCGTGCGGTGCGGGACCATCGCGGGCGCGCTCCTGCTTGCGCTCCTACTCGTGTGGTTCGTCCCCTCGTGGCAGGCGACGCCGCTGCCGATCGCCGTGACGATCGCCGCGCTCGTCCCGCTCTTCACGCTGCTAGCAGGCACGCTGCGCGTTGCATTCCAGGTCGCGTACCGCATGCACTTCGTTTTCATCGCGGAAGTGTCACAGCGCGCGGTGACCGTCGCATTGATCGGCCTGCTCATCCTCTCCGGCATTCGCGCGAGCGGCGACACCGGGAGCCTGTACTTGTTCCTCCTTATGGGGGGGATCGGCGCGTTCCTCCTTTTTCTCACATCCGCCATTTTCGCACGGTGGGTACTCGGCGTCCGGCCACGCGCGGACCGCACCATGGCGATCCACCTCCTCCGGCTCGCCGCTCCCTACACCGCAGCGTACCTCTCTCTCGCCCTCCTGCGACAGTTCGATGTCACGCTGATCGCCCTCCTCCGGCCGGACTTCGCTCTGCAGAACGCCGCGTACGGCTTCGCGCTGCGCATCACCGAGATGGCGTTCCTCGTGCCCACGTTCCTCCTCAATTCGGTGCTGCCCACGCTTTCCGCGCGACTGGCGCGGCAGGAAGACGTGCGCACGCTCCTGGGGAGGACGCTCCTCATTCTTCTTGCGCTGGGGAGTGCCGGTGCGCTCTTCGGCCTCATCTGGGCACGACCGATCATGCTTGCGCTGACGTCTCCTGCCTACCTTGCATCCGACGGACACCCGGGCGCGGACACCGCTCTGGCCATCCAGAGCCTCGCCATCGCCTGCGGCGGCGTGATGCTCTACGCCTTCTACGTGCTCCTCGCGCAACACGCTTGGAAACCCCTCGTCAGCTGGCTCTCGGCCGGCGCGGCGGCATCCGTCCTCCTGAATGTCTTTCTTATCCCCCGTTTTGGATTTGTTGGCGCAGCGTGGACTTCTGTCGCCATTCATGCATCCCTGGCTGCCGCTCTCTTCACCTGTAGCATGCGCTCTCTCCCGCCGCGTATTTCCCGCGCCGCGCTCGCGCGCTGGGCTCTGTTCACCGTAGCCAGCGCCGCCGTGCTCCTCTTTCTCCGCTGGGTGACGCCCGGTGGCGTGTGGTCGCTCATCGGCATGGCTGCGGGCGCGGTGTCTGTCGCACTTCTTGCAGTCGCCACGGGTCTCCTTCGCTTTCCTCAAACGCTCTCTCCTGCTGAATTGCAAAAACAAGCGGAGTAGTATATAATTGTGGGAAATGCACATCCATCTCTCTCTGCGCCGAGCGGCACTCGCAGTGGTTGTCGCTGCCGCCGTGCCCGCGGCGGTGCTTGCTATGCCCGCTCCCGTGAGCGGCATCGTCGCTCAACGTGTCGATGTCGGCGTCCATGTGTCGTGGAAAGCCGTACCGAATGCCCACCGATACCACGTGTACTTCAGCCGCACATCCATCCTGGAAGGCGGGGGGCTCTACGATGATGTTGAAGTGACGGAAGGGCCTGCTCCTGAACATCTCCTTAAGGGGGAATTCGCTACGCAGGGACCGCTGTGGATCGCTGTGTTGGCCGAGGATGCCGACGGGGCGACCAGCGGTATTTTCATTGAGGAAGCTCACATCCCCGGCGAGAAGAGCGCACCGTCAGCCGACGGGCCGACGCTCGCACTCCCCGAGCAGGAAAAACCTGATGCAGCGGAGGCGTCGGCTGCGAGCAGCGATGGACGCAGTGAAACGCTGCGCATGCTCATGGCGGAAACGCCGTCTGCCACGCAGGTACGCCTGACATTCTCCCATCCGGTCGTCCTCGATGAGGCGGACGCGGAACATGCGTTCGTTATCACCGATGCTTTTGGAAAAATTACCTGGATTCAGCGCCTCTTCATCGACCGTGAAATCGTGACGCTCGATACCGAACCGCTGCGGGATGGCGTGGCGTACGCCGTCACCGCCGACAAAATCCGCGGACTGAAGATTGATCCCGCGGGCGATACGATGCTCCCCTTGGATGCGGCCGCCCGCAAAACACTTTTCACCGGACCGACGAGTACGAGCAATGAAGCCGGTGACGTCCGCAATGCGGCGTTGCGTGCGCTCCCGCAAATGGACGGCTCGCTCCTCGTGGAGATCTCGTGGGAGATGCCATCCGGAACGCAGCCCGTCGGCTACATCCTCTCGCAGAGCATTGACGGCGGCCGGACGTTCGCGCGCGAATGGCCCGTGCCTGCCAGCACGAATGGCGCACGGATCCGGGGCGTCGATCCAACGTCCGCATTTGCGCTGCGCATCAGCGCCGTCGGCGCAGACAACGCCGTCAGCCGCGGCGTGATCGTAACGCTGCCGGGCGTGAATGTGATTGAGCGCCCCGCGCCAGAACCGAAGCCTCCCGTGCACGCGCCCGTAGCCGCCGTGGTGCCGGCAACGAAAATTCCCGCTGCGGCCCTTCCTTCCAGCGGGGGCGTCGCCGTCAGCATGCTCGTCGCGGGCGGAGCACTCGCGGCTGCAATGAGTATGCGCCGCAGACGGCGCGTTCTCTCTGTGAGTAGAACGTTCGCGTGATCGCAGCAATGCGGAAAAGTCCTAATGGTCGTTTTTGTGTATGTATGGATGCGGCCAAGCGCACGCTGTATCCGGAAGAATGGTAATGTGCATCGCATACTTGCAGGAATCCTGGTCTGTACCGCCATCGGGGTCATGGGTGCCCGCGAATGGTGGTTATCGCCGCGGAATTTCGCGCTCGACGTGCTTGATGTCGGTCAGGGCACGGCTGCATTGCTGACGGGACCGGGGCGCATGCAGGTGCTCGTCGACGGCGGCCCGGACGCCTCGGTCCTGGAACAATTGCCGCGCGTCATGCCGTTCCTCGATCGCAGGATCGAGCTCGTCGTCTTAAGCCATCCGGACAGTGATCATCTGACGGGGCTTGTCTCTATCCTCGAACGCTACAGCGTGGATGCTCTGCTCCTTACCGGCGCTTCTCATGACCTGCCGCGCTACGCGGCGCTCATGGACCTCGCCGCAGCCAGGCGAATTCCCCTGCTCCGCAGCAGTTCCGTACGGAGCATCCATGTTGGCGGCATCACTCTCGACATTCTCTGGCCTCCTCGCAATGGCGCGGTACGACCGGGGAACAACGGTTCTATCGTCTTGAAGGTCTTCGGCGGAGGGCGTTCCGTGCTCCTTCCCGGCGACATTGAAGAGGATAGCGAGCAGCTCCTCGTTCGCCTTAAGGAGAAGGCGCTGAAGACCGACGTGCTCGTTGTCCCGCACCACGGCAGCCGCACATCGTCCTCGACGGGCCTGCTTCTCGCCGTGCGACCCGCTCTTGCCGTCCTCCCTGTTGGGAGGACCAACCGCTACGGCCATCCTCACGCTGACGTCGTTGCCCGATACCGCGCTTTCGGCATCGAGCTGCGCAGTACGGCCATAGAGGGGAATGTGCACATTCCCCTGTGATGACTTGCCTTTCCTGGGCATTCCCTATTCCCTATGCCTGCGTATGCGCACTCTTCTGCTCATCGCCGGGCGTTCGCGCCGGTTTTGGCCGCTCTCGGAGAAATCCCTGTTCCCCATCTGCGGGAAGACGGTCTTGGAGCACCAGGTCCAGCGGCTGCGTGACGGGGGGTGCACCGACATCATGCTGGTTGTCGGGGCTCACAACGCCGCCGATGCCGCCCGTGTTTGCCCGGATGTCCCTTCCATTGAGCAACGGGAGTTGGATTTGGGAATGCGCGGCGCCCTCCTCGACGCGCTCCCGCGGATGGGGGAAAGCCCGGTGCTCATTGTCAGCGGCAACGACGTCATCCCGCCATCGTCGTACGCGAAGCTTCTCGCCGCTCTCAATGACTCTGCGGTCGACGGGGCTCTCCTCGCTTCCCGCGTTTCGCGATACTTCCCCGGCGGCTACCTCACGCTCGATGGAGAGCGAGTCACGGGGATTCTCGAGAAACCAGGCGCCGGGAATGAACCGAGTAACCTGGTGAATATCGTTGCGCACGTCCATCGTTCTCCCAAGGCCCTGCTGGCCGCCCTGCAAAACGCGGAGACGGAGCGCGACGATGGCTACGAGGCGGCACTCGGCCTCCTCTTCGCCAAATACCGCTACACCGCCGTGCCCATCGATGGCCCGTGGTTGCCCATCAAGTATCCGTGGCATCTCCTCCCTTTACTCGGGCAATTGCTGTCGGATATCCACACTCCATGTATCGATGCCTCTGCCCGGATCCACCCCTCGGCCGTTATTGAGGGCCCCGTGATCATCGGCTCGGACGCTCGCGTCTTCCCGCACGCCACAATCGTCGGTCCATGCGTTATCGACGCGCATGCGGTCGTTGGCAACGGGTGCCTCGTCCGACAGTCCAGCATTGGTGTCCATTCCGTCATCGGCTTCCAGTCGGAGGTAAAGTCCTCCGTTCTCGGCGAACACGTATGGACGCACTCGACGTACATCGGTGACAGTGTCATCGGGCGCAACGTCTCCTTCGGCGCCGGCTCCGTCACGGGAAATCTACGCCTTGATGAAGGGGAGATTTACTCCCATGTCGCCGACGAGCGCCTGGCGACCGGCCTGCAGAAATTCGGCACGGTCATCGGAGAGAATTGCCGCATTGGCATCCATGCGGGAATCAGCCCGGGGGTGAAGATCGGCGCGGGATCGTTCATCGGCAGTAGTGTGTTTGTATCACATGATGCCCCTGAACGGTCGTTCGTTTCCATGAAGAATGGAGAGATGTATTGCCGGCCTAATACGGCCTCCGCCCCCTCGCCAGGCGACCGCGGAAGCTTCAAAAGTCAGCTCTGACAATCGCCCGCTTGTTGTGCACTTCTTGGGGGTGGGGAGGGAAGAAATTTCCTCATGTTGCCGACTTTCCCCACATTGTGATGACCGCGGTCGCTGTGTGGTGGGCAAAAAGCCACCACCAGCCCCCCCTCCCCTAACGTCTTTCGCCACACACACCTTCTCCACATTTTTTCCACACCCTTACTTTCTCCAACTAACCCCTTCTAACAGTTCTTTTCAAGAACCTCCCACTTTTCCACAGAGCACATCTCATTTCTGGTATTTTTGAAAATGCGTATGATGATGACGAGTTCTTTGGTATTATTCTCTTCCTCTATTCTTTCATCTCCACACAACCCGTGAAATTCTCCTGTACTGCAGCGGATCTACTTCGGGGTTTGCAACTTGTTAGTCGCGCGATCAGCGGGCAGCAAACCCTCCCAATTCTTCATAATATTTTGCTAGAAGCCGAAGGGAAACGGTGTGTTTTGAGCGCGACGGATTTGGAATTGAGCATCGTAACCCAATTCCCGGCGGTGATTGAAAATGAAGGATCAATTACCATTCCAGCGAAAGCACTCCTACATTTTGCTCAATACACAACCGATAGTGAGCTCATTCTCGAGACAGTGGAGGGCACGCAACTGAAGTGCACATCGAAACATTCCAAAACAACGATCGCCGGGGAAGCGGCGACAGAGTTCCCCGCCATCGCCCCTGTTGAGAAGAAGAATTCTTTTTCTTTGGATGGTTCTCTTCTCCTCACGGCGCTACACGCCGTAACCTTCGCGTGTGCCCGTTCGACGCTGCGCCCCGTTCTCTCCGGCGTGTACGTTCGTAGCGAACAAGGAAAACTCATCTTCGCCGCAACAGACAGTTACCGTCTTTCAGAATACACGGCACAGGCCGATAGTATCGGTGCAGATATCGCTTGCATCATCCCCGTGAAGGTCTTAGAGGAGCTGCGCGCCGCCGTTGGAGCCCAGAAGGGCGGGAAGAAAGAACAGGAGGAAAAAGAAGAAAAGGAGCAACCCCCCCCCATTGAAATCATTCTCAATCCGCAACAGGTGGAGTTCCGCATCGGGCAGACGCGCCTCATTTCCCGTCTCATCGAAGGAAAATTCCCTGATTACCGTCAGATCATCCCCCAGCAATTCTCCGTGACGGCGACGCTGCCCGTTCACGAATTCAGCACCGTGGTGAAGCGCATGCACTACTTCGCGAAGGAGATGAACAACAGCCTGTCTCTCCATGTGCAGAAGAAGGGCGTCCGCATAGCCACTCCTCAAACACAACTCGGAAAAGACGAAGCGGAACTCTCCGCGGAAGCGATGAGCGGCGAAGGGAAAATTGCGCTAAGCTCCTCCTACCTGCTGGACTTCCTGAACCACATCGATGCGAATCGTGTGAGCATGCGCATGACGGACAGCATGCACCCTGCCGTCTTCTCCGCGCATGACGACCAGCGCTTCATCCATCTCATCATGCCCCTGCGGATGCAGGAAGAATAACCGCAGCCGGCCATAAGCACCGCCGCATTCTATGAAGCCCTCACTCCTCATTGGTGAGGATACACATCGGGATATGAGTCAGCTCTTCCGCAAGGAGGGCCACCTCACCGTGTCCGGCGCCGCCAACCAAACGGCGAAAGCGCTCGTCTTCGAACACGTACGGTCGCTCAACCCACCAGCATTCCCATCGTCGGTCATCCTCACGCGCAGTAGCGAAGAAGTTGAGGCGTGGCGCCATTGGTTGCACTTCTTCGAATGTCCAGTCCGCACCACCCCCATTGAACGAGTCGATGATGCGAGCGTCGTGCATCCCGCGGTCCTATCCATCCTGCGCGGTGACGGCGGAGTGTTCCTCCTCCCGCGCGACGCGTGGGAAGTCGAGGTGCCGGATTTTCATGAGCTGACGAGAAGAATGGCGACGATCAAAACGGGTGAGGAGATCGCGTTCACGGCGTTCGTCGAACAGCTGCTCGATCTCGGTTACGCCCATGCCGAGGACCGCGATATCCAACCCGGCCAGTACCGTCGCACGGGCGACGTCCTCGACATCCACCCCATCCAGGAGTCGCACGTCTGGCGTGTGTCGTTCCACTTCGATCGCGTAGAAGCAATTCAGGACATATCTGGCGGGAAGAAAACGTCGCTGGAAATTTTCCCAGCCAACGCGACGGCAGCCCGTCCGCTTTCAGCGCAACTTCCGGAGGAGTCCGTGCTGGTCATTGACGATGAGGACGATGTCCCCGATCCCAAAGATACCCGTATCTTGCGGTTTACGGCGTTCCCGGAGTCCGCCCGCGGGCACATGCACGTGCGCTACCTCTCCGTCATTAAATTCTACACATTGACGGACTTCCTCAACGATCTGCGCGACAAAATCCAGCAGGACTGGAACCTTCTCATCGTCAGCCGCCGGAGTGAAGAGCTGGCCGGGATCTTCCGCGAGGAACATATTCCGTTCGTCCTCGGCGCCGAGAAAGCCGCGCACCGCGGAGTCACGGTTATCTCTGCGGATGAAGAGTCGCTCCTGCCGCACTCCATCCAGAACCCCGATTTAAAGTGCGCTCTGCTCACGGACCGCGAAATATTCACGCTGCGCAAAGCGGGGAAGCAGCGCAGCGTCCAGAAGCTTGCACTCGACTTTCTGACGTCCCTGGCGCCTGGGGATTACGTCGTGCACATGGAACACGGGATCGGCCGCTTCATCGGCACGACCCAGAAGCTCGTGGATGGCACGCTCCGTGAGTATCTGGAACTCCACTACGCCGAGGGGGACAAGCTGTTCATCCCCGTCGACCAGGCGGATAAATTGAGCAAGTACGTTCATGAAGAGGGGAAGGACCCCGCCCTGACGAGACTGGGCGGCAGCGAATGGAAGCGTGTCACCGAGCGTCTCAAGCAGGAGACGGAGGAGGTCGCTCGCGAACTCCTCGCGCTGTATGCGAAACGTGCGAGTGCCAAAGGGCACGCATACCCCCTGGACAGCGACGCGATGCGCAAGTTTGAGGCGACATTCCCCTACGCCCCGACACCCGGGCAAGAGAAGGCGATCGAGGACATCAAGGGCGATATGGAGGACGACCGCCCCATGGACCGTCTCGTGTGCGGCGACGTCGGGTTCGGGAAAACCGAAGTTGCGATGCGCGCCGCGTTCAAAGCCGCGCAGGCGGGGAAGCAAGTTGCCGTCATCGCCCCGATTACCATCCTGGCGGACCAGCACGAGCGGACGTTCCATGAGCGCATGAAAGACTTTCCCCTGCGCATCGAGATGCTTAGTCGCTTCCGCACGCCTAAGGAGCAGAAGGTGATTCTGGAAGGACTGCGCAAGGGTGATGTTCACATCGTCATCGGCACGCACCGACTCCTCCAGCCGGATGTCGTATTCCACAATTTAGGGCTTGTCATCATCGATGAAGAGCAGCGTTTCGGCGTAAAGCAGAAAGAGCGTTTCAAGGAATTACGCGCATCCGTTGACATCCTGACGCTCACAGCGACACCCATCCCGCGCACGCTCAACCTCGGATTGCACAAGTTGCGCGATATCACGACGATCACCACGCCGCCTCCTGGCCGCCTCCCCATCATCACCGAGGTGCGCAAGTACTCCGATGACCTTGTTCGCCAGGCGATTCTTGCCGAGACCAAGCGGAAGGGGCAATGCTTCGTCCTCCACAACCGCGTCGAGACGATCGACGCGTTCGCGGAAAAACTCCGTGTGCTTGTGCCCGAGGCGCGCTTCATCGTCGCGCACGGCCAGCTTAGTCCGGACGACCTGGAGCAACGCATCCTGGAGTTCAAGGATGGCGCCTACGACGTCCTCGTCAGCTCCACGATCATCGAGAACGGGATCGACCTCCCGCGCGCGAACACGCTCATCGTCAACGAAGCCGAGCGCTTCGGACTGTCGCAGCTCTACCAGCTGCGCGGCCGCGTCGGTCGCGGCAAGGTCCAGGCGTTCGCGTTTCTCCTCTACCACTCGCAGAAACTGCCGGAGGACGCGAAGAAGCGTCTGCGCGCGATCGTCGAGGCGTGCGAACTCGGCAGCGGCTTCCAGGTGGCCATGCGCGATCTGGAAATCCGCGGTGCGGGCGAAATCCTCGGTGCCAACCAGTCGGGAACCATGCAGACCGTCGGCGTGAGCCACTACCTGCGCATGCTGAAGAATGCCGTGGAGGAGCTGCGTGCCGGCAAGCGCGAGGAGGCCGACATCGAACAGGCGATCGAAATCCTCCTCCCCGTCGAGGCGCTCCTGCCGTCGTTCTACATTCCCGACAGCGATGAACGTATCGCCGTGTACCAGAAACTCGCGGGCAGTGAGGATGAGGCCATCCTCGCCGAGTTCGAAGGCGATCTGCAGGCGGAGTACGGCGAGCCGCCGCGTCAGGTTCGCAACCTCTTCAGCGTTCTGCGGCTCAAGCTCGCCTGCCGCCGCGCAGGCGTGCTACGGGTGAAAGCCGAGGAAACCGGCCCTCTGGTGCATGCGAACGCCGTCCGTCCGCGTGACATCGTGCTTACGCTCCACCCGCGCGTGACGGCCGAGCACCTGATGCCGCTTCTCCAAGGTCACCCGCAATGGCGTATTTCTAGCAATACTCTGCGGATTGCCGAAGTGGAGCTGAAAAAAGATGCGGAAAACGGGGATGAGGTAATGGCCCTCGCGGCGCATGTGGCCCTCATTCACAAGAAAGAAGGAAAAGCCAAAAAAGCGGCGTAGCCGGTTGTAGCATGCCAAGAGCTTGTGCGATATACCGCATTCTGCTATACTTATGGGAAATCAAACCCACACCCATGACGACGTCTCCAGTCGCAACGCAGGCCGCGCAGCAGGGAAGCTACTTCGCTCACCTGCCATCCCCACTCCTCCTTCCGTCTCCGGAAGAGGTCTACGACGCGATCATGGCGCCCATCGAGCCTGAACTGACAGTAGCTCAAGTTCCACTCCTCGATGGCAAGTATCGCGGAGAAAGCCCCGACGAAGCGCAGGCGAGGCGCGACCGCTACCAGCGCGCGTTTGCGTCGTACGAGGAGGGGTTCCGCGCATGGCGTCGTGAAATAGAGCAGAAGGCCCGCGCCTATCAGCGTACGGTCGTCGCGACGACGGAGGAGCGCGCCCGGACGGGCGAGGCGGCAACGATGTCCAACATCGAACACCAGTTCCTCTCTTAATATGCTGCGTCATACACCCATTCCCTATCGGTTGTCCGCGGAAGCCCGCGTGTGCGGCATGAGTCCTGGACAGGCGCCCGCGCCCGGTCCGCGGGAAATGCCCCCCATCGAACCACAGCAGGTAGAACACCCGGCGGAATTTGCTACGCCACAGCAGGGCGTCGACACCCGCGTTCAGGCTGTTTCCGATGTGCAAGACCAGCTCCTTGCGTCCAACTTCCAGCGGGAGATAGGTGAGTTCCTCAATCGGTACAACAATATCCCCAGCCGTTTTGCCGGTCAGCCGGAACTCATGCGAGCGGAGATGACCCAAGAGATCCAGAAAGCGAACCGTGAACTCCTCATGCGTCACATGCAGAGCGGCGGTCGGTATCCGCTCTACGTTCTTCACCCGGCGCCCGACGGTATCGTCGCCGTCATGCAGACGCCGCGCGGGCCTCACATTATGCGCTTTCCCGGCGCCCCATTCCCCGGGCCCGTCGGCCCGATGCCCGTTCCGGGCATGCCGAACCACCCGGGCATCGCCCCAGGTTACCCGCCACAGAACGTCTTGAGCGGTCGTCTTGAATACCCCCCTCGCGTCGCAGGCCCGGACTACAACACGTTCATCCGCGGCATGTACCAGGCGCGTAACCCGGAGAAGATGACGCCGGAGCGCCGCGAGCTGTGGAAACAGTCGATCATCGCCAGCATGGAGATGACGGGATGCCGCGCACCGCAGAACTTCGATGCGATGATCGCAGGCAAAGAACCGATCATCGTCGGCGGGAGCCGTGAGAAGAATCTCCTGCTCGTGATTGGCACGCTGCGGCTCGTCGCGGTGGCCATCGGCTACGCGAAAATTCTCAAGGCCGGTGAACAGCCGCCGGTCGACATCGACGCAGCCATCAAGAATCTCAACGATAACCCCAACGCGCCCGTACAGATGACACTGGAGCGGGATGCGAGCAAGAAGGAAATCACCAAGCTTACGATGGAAGTGAAGAAAGGCGCGAAGATCAAGAATGAGGATCTGGTGAAGGAACTGGAGAAGCAGGGTCTGAAGAAAGACAAGGAATTCAAGGAAGCGGACGGAAAAATCGTTTTCGACAAGCCGACGGAAGACACCGTCCGCAAGGCGATCACCGCAGTCGAGTCGCTGACGCCGAAGGGGGCTGCCGAGGGCAACAAACCGCCGAAGTCGACGGAGAAGCCAGGCGAAAACAGGGACCAGACGCGTGATAGGCTCCTGAAGGAAACGACCGCGGCACTCCAGACATATGAAGGCGAACCCCCGCTGCAAACAACGACCGGATCGATTGCCGGAGCGCGCAACGCCATCAATGCAGAGCTCACATTCCTTAAGTCGATCCCCCAGGCCCAGGACGCCGCCGTCGACGCGCGCAGACACATCCTCGGCGAGAAACTCAACGACCTTCAGAATCACGAAAACCTCCTCAAAGCGAAAGATCTCCGCGCCAAGAGCGACGCCTCGCGCAGGAACTACGATGTCCTCGTCGATGCGGCCACGAAACCCGGTGCCAAGCCGAATGCCGATGTTCTGAAGCAGGCTCTCGCGGAAATGATCAAAGCGAATGAAGTAGAGAAAGAGCACCTGCGCATGGTTTCCAATAGTCCCATCCTGCGCGCGGTCCGCGGCACCGACCCCAAAGAATTTACAGGGGATGGCGGAATCAATGAGCGGTTTCGTAATTTGGAAGGAGCCATCAAGGCGTACAATGTCCTCCTCAACAACGAACCCTTCGGCGACATCCGCAAGCGCAGGGGCGAGCAGATCGTCGAGAATGCCAAGAGCGATGCCGATGCGGGCAACGATTTCAAGAGAATTCAGGACAAAGACGTTAAGGAGGGCATCTGGCGCTTCCGGTCGATGTTCGGCAACGAAAGCCGCGTGGCCATTATTGACGGGAAATGGAAGTGCCGCGATGGCAGCAGTGGGAACTGGATCCTCGCGGAGGAGTACAACTACCCCGATAACTCCGGGAAGAAGCGATTCAACACAACGAAAGACAAACTCGCCGCACTGAACCGCAACGAGTTCTAACAACACGGTTTTCCCATGCCCCCTCCCACTCCAGCACCGGCAGGCGGGAGCGTGGACAGCGCCATCACCGCGATCGTCCAGGACATGGCACGGCGCCCCGCGCTGCCGACCCCCGAGGAGATCTACGACATTCTCATGGCGCAGATCGATCCGGAGCTCGTATCCAAGGAGATCGCATCCATAGAGGCTCGGCATACGGAAGAGAGCCCTGCGCAGACCGCAGCCAGGCGCGATCGCTACGATAAAGCTTTCGTGCGCTATGACAAAGCTCTCGAGGAGTTTTCAGTGGCGTGTACGACGTACGCGCGCCAGATGCAGCGCGAGCTGCTCTCCTCCCTCGAGGAGATCGTGCGGGAGGATGAAGGTAACACGTTGCAGTCGCTCGAATCTTCCATGATGACCCCCGCGTGATGTACACACGCCTCTTTCCGTCGGCGTCTTCGGAGCACCGCGAGCACAGATTGGCGTGGGATGTCCCGGCGGCGGGAGGTGAGATGCCAAAGATCCCTGAAGGGGAGCTGCCCAAGGATCAACCAAAAGCGAAAGAGAACATAGCCTCCGTTCCCGATGCCGCCGCAAGCCGCATACAGAAAACAGGTGATGTGGTCCGCCAGCGCCAGGACATGCTCTCTCGCGCTTCGCCTATGGCGCGATCGCTCCTGGATATTATGACACCGGAGCAGCAGGATAAGGCGCTGAAGGCGATGGAGGAGAAAGGGCATCTGGCGCCTAAATCGGGCGATCGGCAGGACATCCGGGGGCCGGGCGGCGGCAGAACGCACAGCGCTGGTGACCAGCCTGTGGAATTCGTCACCATCGCAAGGGACGAGATCGACTTGGATACCGGCAAAGTTGTTCCTCTTGGAGAGCGGACGTCGGTCATGCCATCGGGGAGGCCAGGTGAAAATCCCCGAAACGCTCCTGCGAATGTCCAACGCACGGGACAGATCGATGACTACAAACCCGAACCCATTCCCGCGGAACTGCAGAAGCAGTGGAAGAACACCATAGCGGCGAAGCCGCCGCTGACGCCCGAGCAGCGTGAGCGCGCCGAGGCCGAGATGATGCTGCATGGCGTCGTGCCGAAAGAGGACGGAACGCTGGAGCGCCCCCAGACCCGCCTGGAGTATGGCATGGTCATGCTTGTCGGAGGGTTGCGGTTCATTGGCAGCCACCTGCGCGACGGTGGCAAGGGCAACAGGCCCGATGCCGGCAAGCAGGCGGCAGGGAAGGAGAAGGCCGACGCGAAAGCGACCGGCGACCCCATCGATGCGTATAACAACAATCCGAATCGCATCTGCTCGCTCAACACCACCGCGCCGCGCAAGGAAAAAGTGACTCCCGCGAGTGGTCAGGCGCGCGAAGGACAAGTGCAGGACGTCACCATGGTCATGCGCGATCTGCCCGTAAGCGGCGGGAAGACGTTGTATGCGCGCGACGCAGCGCAGGCGCTCGCCAAGCATCTTAAAGCGGATCCACATCTACAATCCATCAACACAAACATGAAGATCGAAGCGGGATTTACCAGATCCGATTGGGTCGTCACAGTTTCAAGCGCAACGCCAGAGGCGATCAAGCGGCTCGTAGAATGCCTGCAGGAGCCGGCGAAAACTCCTCAACGATCCGCTATCAGCAAAGCGGGTGACGCTGCCACGAGTGTGCGCAAGCCGGGGGAGGCAAGTGATGAACTCAAGAAGGGATATGCTGTTCTTCGTGCGAGGAGCGACGCAATGCCGACCCGCGAACAACGGGGAGAAAACAGCAAGGCGTTCTATCAAGAATGGATCAATGCGAATACGACGGAGAAGGAATTTCTTTTGGACAACCTATCCGTCAACCCCGAAGGGCAAACCGGCGGCGCGCGAGTTGCCGACATCAACGCTGCAATTGCAAAGCTGAAAATAAAAAAGGAACAGGCATCTTCTTGATGGGGGCTGCTCCATCGTGACGCGCGGGCACGTGCTTGCGAGGGTATGCGTTATCCTCATTATTGGTGGTGCCGAGGAGAGGACTTGAACCTCTACGCCCTTGCGGGCACCGGCTCCTAAGGCCGGCGCGTCTGCCATTTCGCCACCTCGGCACGGATACGCATTCTATCACTCATCCGAGGGCTTGAGTCCTAGCCATTCCTCCGTCTCGCGCCGCTTGCGCCGCGCGCGGGATGTGCGGTCGGAGGCGGCTTTGTCCGCGGACGCGCGGCGGCGAGCCGCGTCCGCCTTCACCTGCTGCACGAGACGGTTGAACTCCGCGTCGATGGCGCTGTCCGCGAGTTCCCACGCTTCCTGCGCCGCGCTGGAAACGCGCTTTCGCTCGCGTTCGATATCGGCGAGGGTGCGATCGAGGTCCATACCCTTCGCTTCCCGCTGCGCCAGCTTACGCGCCAGGAGTGCATCCTGATCGGCGCGCTTGAGCAGGGCGTCCCGTTGCATCTCGATCTGGCGTTTGCGCTTCTTGCGCTCACTTTCGTAGTGCCCGAGCGTCGACCGTTCCTTCGCGTCGATGTCCCGAGTAGCGCGTGCAGCGCTCGCACCGGCAGCAAGGTCGGTCAATTCCTCCTCGCGCTTCGCCTGCGCCTGGCGCGTCCGCACGCGCTTCTGCAATGAGCGGCGATGCAGGTCCTCCATGTATTGCGTACGTTTCTTTTCCTCAAGGTCACGCTTGCGCTGCTCTTCAGCTTCGCGTTCTCTTCGCAACGCCGCCGCTTGACGCTGCTTCTCTTCCGCCCGACGGCCAGCGTGTTTGCCCTGCCGCCATTCCTCCTTCGCTTCCTGACGTTGCTGCTGCGCCTTGCTTTCCTCGAGTACCGAGGTGGACATGCGCTCGCGTGTTTCCTCTTCTTCAGTCTCGCGTTTTTCCCTTTGCCTCTGCTCGGCCAACCGCAGCTTCTGCGTCAGGTCCGCCATGCGGGCGAGCTCTTCCTGTCGCCGCTTGTGCGCATCATCAGGCATTCCCCCCATTGTACCATTTTTCGAGGTATATCACCAATTTCTATGCTTTTTTGATGAGCTGAATACCCAATTCCGCGACTTGCGCGGCGGGCATCGGGGCGGGAGCGCCCATGAGCAGGTCCTTCGCCTTCTGGTCTTTCGGAAATGGCGTGACTTCACGGATGTTCGGTTCGCCGGCCATGAGCATGACGACGCGGTCGATGCCGTACGCGAATCCGCCGTGCGGCGGCGCTCCGTATTCGAACGCCTTAAGCATGTGTCCGAAACGCTTCTCTTGATCCTCCCTACTGATGCCGAGCATCTCGAACACTTCCTGTTGCAACACACTGTCGTGGATGCGGATCGAACCCGAGCCGAGCTCGTAGCCGTCGAGCACGAGGTCGTAGCAGACGGAGTGCACCGAGAGCGGATCGGTTTTGCGACGGGGCCACTCGTCGATGTTCGGGCTTGTGAACGGATGGTGTGAGAAGGTCAGCGAGCCGTCATCCTGCTCTTCGAACATCGGGAAGTTCGTGACCCAAAACATCGCGTGCACCGAGGTGTCGATGAGGCTGAAGCGCTTCGCCGCCTCGCCGCGGACCTTTGCCAGGCTCGCGCAGGCGATGGTGAACGTGTCGGCGGCGAAGAAAAGCGCGTCGCCGGTCTGCGCGCCGGTCAGTTCCTGGAGTGTCTGCAGGAAGCCGTCCTTGAAGAATTTCAAGAGGGGCGACGACGGGCCGTCTTCCTTAAAGAGGATGTACGCAAGACCTTTGGCTTTCATTTCCTTGGCGAGCGCCGTCCAGACGTCGATCTCGCTGCGCGTCAGCGCGGCACCACCCGGCACACGGAGCACGCGAACCGTGCCGCCAGCGGCGAGCGCTTCCTCGAAGACCTTGAAGCCGCAGCCGGAGACGCTTTGCGAAATGTCCGTGATCGGCAAGTCGTAGCGTAAATCGGGCTTGTCCGAGCCGTAGCGGTCCATGACTTCCCGCCACGTGTAGCGTCCGACCTTCCCACCCTTCAACTGTTTCGTGCTGCAGTGCTTGAGGATCTCGAGCAGCGACCCCTCGATGATCGTCTGAACGTCCTCCTGCGTCACGAAGCTCATTTCGAAGTCGAGCTGGAGGAATTCGGGCTGGCGGTCGCCACGCAGATCTTCGTCGCGGAAACAGCGGGCGATCTGGAAGTAACGATCCAGGCCGGCGACCATGCAGAGTTGCTTGAGCTGCTGGGGGCTCTGGGGCAGGACGAAGAACGTCCCCGGATAGATGCGAGAGGGTACGAGATACTCCCGCGCTCCTTCCGGCGTGCCCTTGATGAGGCACGGGGTATCGATTTCCAAACAGCCCTGTGCGGTGAAGTACGAGCGGATGATTTGGAAAATCTTCGAGCGCAGTTCGATGTTCCTGCGCATCCGCGAACGTCGCAGATCGAGGTAGCGGTACTGGAGGCGCAGCTCCTCGTTCACGTCGGCATCGCTGTCGATCTCGAAGGGCGGCGTCTTTGCCTTGTTCAAAACCGAACATACCGACACGGCTAGTTCGATGGCGCCGGTGTCCATCGCGTCGTTCTCCGCGCCAGCCGCACGCTTCGTCACAACCCCGTCAACCTTAATGACCCACTCGGGGCGCAGCGCCTCCGCCGCGGCGAAGAGCGCCTTGTCCTTCTCGGGGTGGAACACGATCTGCGTCAGGCCGTAGCGGTCGCGCAGATCGATGAAGATGAGCCCGCCGTGGTCGCGTCGGCTGTGCACCCATCCGCAGAGTGACACGGCCTTGCCGGCATGCGTTTCGCGAAGTTCGCCGCAGGTGTGCGTCCGGAGCATGGCGTGAGTATAGGGTTAGGGCTGGGTTTGGGGCTAGAGACAGGGATGCTGCCCTTTCTCTACTTGAACAATTTCCCCAGTTCTTCCTTGAATTCATCCACATCCTTGAATTCGCGGTGGATGGAAGCGAAGCGGATGTACGCGACCTTGTCGAGTTTCTTCAATTCCCGCATCACGTCGTTGCCGATCGTCGCACTCGCGACTTCGCCGGAGCTCGCGGCCCACTTCTCCTCGAGCCGGCGCAGGAGCGTATCGATCTGTTCCTGCGTCACGGGGCGCTTGGCGCAGGCGAGCCAGATACCGCGTTCGAGTTTGGCGCGGGCGTAGGGCTCGCGGGTGCCATCGCGCTTCACGACGATGAGCAGCGACAGTTCGACGCGCTCGAATGTGGTGAAGCGGTGCTCGCACTTCGGGCACTCGCGCCGGCGCCGCACCGCGCGTCCGTCCTCCGCTAGGCGGGAGTCGATGACGCTGGTGTCCGTCGATGTGCAGCGCGGGCAGTGCATGACGAAAGGATACAGAGACGGCGAAAGAAACCGAAGCAACAGAGAAACAGAGGATATTACGCCGGTGCTTGTTGCGGGATGGGGCGCTGACCGCGGCCCTGCAAGCGGAGAATACTCTCGTAGTGTTTCGTGATTTTCGGGACGAAGTGAATTTTGAGGATACTCTCCTGCGCTTCCAGCGTGAGCGTGCCGAACCCGAAGAGATTCTGGATGATACCGCGTTGGCTCTTGTTGATGTCCTGCAGCGACCAAAGGTCGATGCTCTGATGGTCGTCGATGGCGAGGAACGTCTTCTTGATGCGGTGGATTTTCCTGTCGGTGACGATGATGACGTAGAGGAAATGGCGGTAGAAACGGACAAGGAAGCTGGCCTGCAATGCCAGGAAAATCAGCAGAAGCGCGAGAATGCCCAGTCGACGCATCGAGGCGTCGGGGATGCCGGCCGTGACGAACCATGCGCCGCCGGCAATCACCGTGCATGCCAGACAGAGACGCGAAAACGGCCAGAGCAGCCGGATCCAGTGCTGGCGGAAGTAGAACTCAATGTGTTCGGCGCGGGACATGCCCTGGAATGCCGTCGGGCCGCTGCGGCGGGTATCGACTACCATAGGAGCGAGAAGATGGCGATGACGATCGCCAGCATGGTGACGGTGTGGACAATCCCAATGACGCGCAGTCGTTGCAGCGTGAAGAAAGGAATGCTGGAGCTGTCGGGCCCGTCGATGGTGAGGCCGGCAACCTTCCTGCGGAAGAGCAACCACGCGGCAATCTCAAATGCCAGGATGAAGCCGCAGATGGCGATGGAGAGGAGAGGCATGGTGCAATCCTCCATTCAATCACGTCCCGATTAAGCCGTCAAAAACGGCTCTTTTCCGGTGCCTGCTCCACACAAGCGTAGGCGGCCAGCACGTCGTCGATCTTCTTCTGCAACACCGTAGACATACTGACGGTGAGCGACAGGGGCACGAGCTTGCCGTCGATACTCAATTGAACGCGCTCCGGTCCGGGGAACGTCTGCAGGACCTTCTTGAGATCCAGGAGCAGCTGCTTCGGGGCGCGTTGGGGGAGAACGATCGTATGAATCGTAATCGGTGAGACGGGAGCTTTCGACAGGTCTGCGGGGACATCGCCGCTCAACCCCAATGAACGGAGAACCTCTTCCACAGGCATCCCCCGCATCATCCACAGGCTCAAAGGGCCGAAGAATTCTTCGGTGGGTGCAGTTTCTTCTGTGACGTGCAGGCGTTCACCGGCGATCACATTACCTTCCTCGTCGACCGCCTCGACGGCATCGCCGCCGTCGGCCTGGATGAGCCGAGCCGGGGGCTGCAGGCCACGGCGCGCCTCCTCTTCATCAAAGAATCCCTCCTCCTTCGCGCGTTCGATCATCGTGGAAAGGCTGGCGCGCTTCACGGCGTCCGCCCGCACCTGCAACGCGCCGCCGCGCAGATCGAGGGCGCCGCCGATCACCAATACGCTGTCCGGCTGCTCCAGGATCGCCGCCGCGTCCACGAATGTACGAGGGAAGAGCGTCACTTCAATTTTTCCCGTTGGGTCCTCGATCGTGACAATCGCCATCGTTTCGCCCTTCTTCGTCTGAATGCGCTTGATGTTCTCGACGATTCCGGCGACGGTGACTTTGCGACCGGCGTCCTGCGGGCTCAAGCTGGAGAGCAGCTGCGCCTTCTTCCCGATGTACTTTTTCAGACCGGCGAGCGGATGACTGCTGACGTACATTCCCAGGGTCTCCTTTTCCCACTGGAGCTTCTGCTGGGGCGTGGCTGGAGGAGTTGGCGGGAACTCAATGGCAGCCGCCTGCATCCCCCCATCGATCGCGCCGAAGAGATCTCCCTGCCCCTCGCCGCCCCCCCAGGACTTCCGGTAATCGGTCACTGCGTCGAAGTGCTCCACGATGGCGCGCCGTTCAACGATCGAATCGAACGCGCCGGATTTTCCGAGGGATTCCAGGAGTTTCTTGTTGAGCAGCTTGGCCGGCACGCGGCGGGCGAAATCTTCGATGGTTGAGAACCTCCCCCCCCGCTCGCGTTCGACAATGATCTGCTCTACGGAGCCTCCGCCGACGCCCTTCACCGCCGACAGACCGAAGCGAATCGACCAGCCGGCGGAGTTTTGGGCTTTGAGTTTTGGGCTTTGAGCGGCGGGTGGGACGACCGTGAAGTGACTGCGCGATTCGTTGATATCCGGCGGAAGCACGGCGATGTTCATGCTCCGGCACTCCTCGATTTCGATCATGACGCGCTCGGTGTCGTCCGCTTCGCTGCTAAGGAGTGCGGCCATGAACTCCGGCGCGTAATTCGCCTTGAGGTATGCCGTTTCGTAGGCGATACGCGCGTAGCAGGCGGCATGAGCCTTCGGGAAACCGTACCCGGCGAAGGGCATGATGACATCCGAGAAAATCTTCTCGGCGAGTGATTTGCCATACCCCTTCGCGACGGCACCCTTGATGAACTTCTCATGTTGGGCATCGAGCTCTTTCTTGATCTTCTTGCCGATGGCTTTGCGGAGAATGTCGGCCTCCCCCAACGTGTAGCCGGCGAAACTGCGAGCTAGCTGCAGAATCTGCTCCTGGTAGACACCGATACCGTAGGTCTCACGGAAAATCTCCTCCACGTCCCCGTGCAGGTACTCAATTTTCTCTTGCTTGTGCTTCCGCTTGATGTAACTCGGGATCCACTCCATTGGCCCTGGCCGGTAGAGAGCGGCCATCGCCGTGATGTCGCCGAAAACAGTGGGCTTCAGCTGTCGCAGATACCGCCGCATGCCCGCCGATTCCAACTGGAAGACGCCGGTGGTGTCGCCGCGCTGAAGCAGGGCGTACGTTGCTTTGTCGTCGAGCGGAATTCGACTGATGTCGATGTCCTTTTCGCGGGTGCGCTTGATGATTTCGAGCGCGGTTTGAATGACGGTGAGGTTCGTGAGGCCGAGGAAATCCATCTTGAGAAGCCCAAGCGCCTCGAGTGGTTTCGCGCCGTACTGTGTGATGATCGTCTCATCGTCTTTAGGCGCGCGCTGCAGCGCCGTGTAGGTGGTCGCGTCTTCAGGGGAGATGATCACGCCGCAGGCGTGCACGGAGACGTGGCGGGTGATGCCTTCCAGGCGCCGCGCCGTGTCGATGATCGTCCGGTAGGTCGTGTTGGTGTCGTACGCATTCTTCAGTTCCTGCGTCCCCAGCGCCTCGTCCAGCGTGGTACCCGGGCGCTCGGGAATGAGCTTTGCGAGGGCATTCATCTCGAGGAACGGGATGCCGAATGCCCGCCCGACATCCTTCACGGCGGCGCGCGCGGCGAGCGTTCCGAACGTGCAGATCTGGACGACACGGTCCTCCCCGTACTTCTTGCGGACGTACTCCAGCACCTCATCGCGACGATTGTCCGCGAAGTCGGTGTCGATATCCGGCATCGTGATGCGTTCCGGATTGAGGAAGCGCTCGAAGATAAGGCCGTGCTCCAGAGGATCGAGGGTCGTGATGTTCAGACAATACGAAACGATGGAACCCGCCGCCGAACCGCGTCCGGGGCCCACCGTGATGCCGCGCCTTTTCGCTTCGTTCACGAAGTCGGCGACGATGAGAAAATAGCCGGAAAATCCCATTGCATCGATGATGGAGAGCTCATGCTCCAGACGCTCGCGATGCACAGCCTCCACCGTTGCATAGCGCTTCGAGAGACCTTCTTCGCAAAGCTCCCGCAGGTACTGCGATTCCGTTTTCTTCTTCGGCGTTTCAAAACGGGGGATATGGTATTTCTGCGGTCCCCATTCCACCGTGCAGCGGTCGGCGATGACGCGGGTGTTCTCAAGGGCCTCCGGAACGTGTGCGAAGGCACGCTCGAGGGCATCATAAGGACGCATCGAAAAATCGGAATCCCGCAACGAGAACCGCGACGTGTCGTTGACGTTGGCGTTCTTCTGGATGCAGAGCAGGACGTCGTGCGCCTCGGCATCGTCCGGCCTGCAGTAGAAGCTGTTGCACGTCGCGACCGTCGGGACGCCCAACTTCTTTCCCCAGTGGATGAGCTGCTGGTTCACCTCGGCCTGCCCCCGAACGTTCGGCAGATCCATGAGCTCGAAGTACACGTTCTCCTTCCCGAAAAATCCCTGGTATTGCTCCGTCAACTTCACGAGCCGATCGCCGTCCTCTGCAAGCGCTGCTTGCGGGATGGCGCCGCCGAGCGGTCCGGTCAGCGCGGTGAGCCCCTTGCCGAACCGTTGCAGGAGATCCGCATCGACGCGCGGCTTGTAGTACATGCCCTCGAGCGAGGCGAACGTCGCCAGCTGGAGCAGGTTTTGGTATCCCTCGTTCGAAGTCGCAAGCAGTGTGATGGGATAGCTCTTCGAATCAATGCCGCTTTCCTTGTCAAAACGCGTGCGGGCCGCGACGAACGTCTCCATCCCGAGGATGGGTTTCATCCCCTGTTTCTTCGCTTCCTGCCAGAATTCGATCAGGCCGTAGGTATACCCCTTATCGGCGATGCCGACGGCCGTTTGCCCGAGCTCCTTGGCGCGCAGCACGATTTCCTCGGGGCTGGGGAGCGCCTCGAGCAGCGAGTACATGGAATGGCAATGCAGATGGACGAAGTCTTCGGGTCGCACGGGACGAGCGTAGCAGGTCCGGCTACTCCGAACATTCCGGTTCCGGGTACGTGACGGCGAATGGCGAGAAACCGGGAAGATCCGACGCGTCGGACTCGGTTTCCTTCACCGCGTCGATGCAGACTTTCCAATCCGGCTCCTGGCAGCTGTGTTCCAGGAACTCCCCGTTCGTGTAGGGGAAACAGGAGTCTGTTTTGACGATCTTCAGGATATGCAATAGACGCAGCGTACAGGGGCGGTCCATGCAGGTGCGCAGGAGGTAGAGAGAGAGGCGTTCGGCGAAGGCCCGCATCCCCTTGGGGGAGTTGGCGAGCGTGGAGATGCTGGAGACGACCCCGCTGAATGGCGACAGTGCGTCTTCGATCATGCGCTGCGGGTCGACCCCCTCGGCGAACATCAAGGCTTCCCATGCGCCCTGCAGCGAACTCACGTCGCGCTCGTAGAGGCGGAACGCCGTGGAGAACATCGACGGCGCCCGTCCCGTTTCCTCGTCGCGGGAGTAGCGGGCTTCACCTTCCTTCTGGCGCAATGTTCGGAAGACGCGCACGCTGTTCCAGGCGTCTTTTTCCAAGGCGAAGGGGTGACGGTTCGACGCGCGCACCGCTCCGACCAGCTTCGTCTGCAGGCAGATACCCCCCAAGCTTCCGTAGCAGTCCGAATCCTGCGAGCAGGGGGCGGAGGAGTTCGCGAGACACACACCGAGCCATCGCACACACCCGTCGGCCGTCCGGTGGACGCTCGTATCGGTGTTGTACTGCTGGCCCGTTGACGTATCGGACAGGATCGACGCGAACGATCCATAGGTCGCGCCAAGGACCTGTAGGGCGTTGAGCTCGCTCTCCATCGGCGGGAAGAGGAGCCGGTCTCCGGCCGTCATGACCGTCGCATCGCAGCCGTAGCCCGTCACGCCGGGCGTGAGGTAGTCAGAGTGGAACGGGCAGACTTCGCTCGTGCACCCAGTCCCGCAGCCATCTCCGTCGCTCCCGTTGCCGTCGTCGCACTCTTCGGCGCCTTGGATGAGACCGTCGCCGCACGTTGCCGCGGACGTACTCTCCGACAGGGTTCCGTACGTTGCTTCCTGCGGGTCGAATGAACGTGTGCGGTGCCATTGCGTATCGCGGTACAGAGGATCGGTCGCTCCGAGGACCAGTTGGCGTTGGCGTTCCTGCAAGAAGCCCAGGAGATCGATGAGTTGCCACAGACCAACCCACGATCCGCGCTGCAGTGCCGAGTGGATTTCTGTCCGCGTGCGGTCGATCGCGCAGGAAAGCAGCGTGCTATCCAAGTGCAGACAGGCGGAAGCGAGGGCCAATTCCTGCTCCCGTTCGCCGACGCGCAGCTCGGAATCGAGGAGAGACCGGACGGCGCGGTCAATCGAGCGCAGCCATCCGGGCGTGTGGAGCGGGGCGAAGTCCGCCGCTGCCGACGATGATTGTGCTTGTGCGATGCCAGCGTCCGCCCGTTTGAGGACCATCTGCACGTACGTGGATACCGGACTGATGCGCAGGTAGCCCGAACAGTCTTCGCTCGCCGCGAGGGCGGGCATGGGCAGCAGCAATGCGGCCGAGAGGAGGAGGACGGGGAGGATCATGACGGTCCGAGGGGGCACATGGTCGAAGGAGGCGTCGTGGAGCGGATGTTGGAGAGCAGGCGTTCCGCCGCTTGCAGAAGGCTCGTGAGAGGGTCCAGGACTCCTCGCAGATACTCCGCCTGCAGGAACGCGCCGGCGCGAACGCCCGCGGCAGGAAGCAGGCTGATCGATCCCGCATCGCGGATGTCCGTTCCCTGGTCAAGGCCGGTCGAAGGAGGGGTGAGGGCGAAGCGCGGACCCTGCAGATCCGCAAGACGGAGGTTGTAGCGGCAGGCCACCCCCGGAGACAGTGGAGGAAGACCGCTGCTCTGGCAGAGGGCGGCCTCGAGCGAGAGGAAGAGACGCTGCGGTTCGTAGGCCGGGATACGGCCCGCCATGCTTTCGATCGGGGCCGTGTCCCACGTGTTCCCGGTGACGCCGAGGCGGTCGTCCGTCGGGAAGGCGCCGTCATTGACGGCGAGCGGCATCCGACCGGGCGCCAGACGATGCGTCTCGAGAGACTGCTCCGCGCACTGCGCGGCGTAGCAGACGTTGTTGCCGATGGAGTTGCGGTAGCGCACTGTTCGGTTCGGCGTGCAGACGCGGTCATCGCGCTGCAACGCCTTCACAGCAGCCGTGATGCGCGGGTCGGGATTCTTGAGTGCTTGCGTACACGAACGAGCAACGGAAGCGGGTGCACGCTGACCGACGAACGTGTTGAGGGTCTGCACGAATTCTTCGGGGTAGTCCCAGCTCGTCGGGCAGCGGCCGACGTTCTGCAGTTTGTCGCAGGATTGGTCCGTGAGCGCTTCCGCGCAGGTTTGCGCCGAGAAAGGAATGGAACCGCTCGCCGTCAGGGGGAGGCCGTTCTCGTCGCTGAATACCCCATCCTCCGCCATCGCCTGGCATGCGACGGCGTTCACTTCGCCTTCCATGCGGCAGCAAATTTCGCGCTTACGGTCCGGATCATCGACGCCGTCGTAGGGTGACCATCCCGCCTCGCGGCCGCACGGCAGGTTGGCCTGAGCAAGGCGGCCGATGATACGGTATGTTGCCGGCGCGGCGCCGGTTTTGCTGGGATCGGAAATGCAAACGGATACGCGGCCATCGGCCGTTTTTTGTTCGACGCGTTCTTCCATCCCCTCACCGCAGTCCGCCTGGCACGTAACGGATACACGGCAGTCATATGTCGGGTCGAAAACGTCGTCGCGCCATCGAACAGGCTCGCAGGCGTCCGCTCCGGCAACGGTCCGGCCGGAGGCCGTGGATGCCGTGCAGCGCGTCAGGACGATGGCGCCGTTCTGCGTGCTGACGGATTCCTTGCAGGAGGATGTTGCATTACTGGGAACGGGGCTGCAGAGGTATCCTTCTTGCGCGATGGGATCACTGCAGAGAACGCGGCCGTCCGCGGGGGCAGGTCTGCCCGCCTCGTCCGTCGGCTCGGGAGGGTAGGTCCCGCCGAGAACCAGGGCCGACGATTGCGCAAGACACTGCTGCTCGCAAGAATTCGAGCCGCCGCAGGATGAGAGGCAGCTGACGGCGTTGGCGCTTAGGAGAGACGGCAGCACCGGCTCCGTTGGGAGCTCGACGAATAGGCCGATGTCCGCTTCAGGATGATTTTCCTCTGTATTGCCGTCCATTCGCGCCCAGATGGCGACATCCGGGTTCTGCGTTAGAGACGTGTCCTTGCCGGCGAACGTGATCAGAACGATCTCGTCCTCGATCAGCGCCGGCGAATAGTCGGTTGGGTTCTGCGGCAGGGAGTTCCACAGGCGCATGAGTGCTTGTTCAAGGTCTTCCCAACGCATGAACAGGTACTGTCGTTCCAGGTTTGTTTCCGATCGGTAGGCGTCCGGCGCCGGGTAGGTAGGGGCACGGGCCCCGCTGACGAGACGCACACCCCCGCGGTATCGCCACGCCGCCGCGGTAACCCGGTCGTAGATGGTTCTGTGGATTTCGGACGGCGCCTCGTCGGTTTGTACGCCCGCTTTCAAGTTCGTCAGTTTCGCATCGACGTCATCGATCATCTCCTTGAGCCTCTCTTCAGAGAGCGTTTTCGTCAGGAGGTCTTTCGCGGACATCACGCGGAACCGCCGCCGTTGTCCCGTCAGGGAACTGCCGGTCCCGGGAACCCAGAGGCTGATGACGGTTTCAAAGTGCAGCGCCAGGGAATTCGACGTGTTCGTGGGGTCTCCCAGGAGCACCTCCTGGCCGGCGGCAAGACGGTGCAGGCGCCTGCCGGACGCGCGAACCTCCCCCTCCCGTTGCGTCAGTTGTTCGACATCCGAAACCAACTCCTCGCATTCCGCATCGCCCAATGCGCGGCGGGTGACAGAGCCGCCGGAGGAACAACTGGTCGTCCCCGATTCCCCGCTGCACTGCGCCGCACAAGCGGCGCCGCGATCGCCCCGAAGCAACAGGTTGATGTCCGCGGGAGACATCTGCCAATTGTCGAACGGCGCGCGCGACGCCAGGATGCCGGCGGCGAACAATCGTACGACGGGCTCCCCCGTTTCCAGCAATGCGTGCTGTCGTTCCTGGTTCAGGATCGTCTCGTAGATCGATGCTTGTACAAGGTGTGGCACCAGCAGCAGGAACATGCCGAGGATGGCGAGAGTACGCTTCATTGTTGCGATGCGGAGGGAAGATCGCGCACGGTGCCACGGGCATCCCACGCGCGGGGGAGACAGGCACTGGCCTCGGCGACCAGACCCAGGCCGTTGCGCAGATCGATCGATGCACGTTCGAGGCACAGGAATTCCCGCAAAAGAGGGTTTAATCGTCCGATCCCTCCGAGCATGACGAGCGTTTGACCTACCGCCGCCCGCGCAACCTGCAATTCCTCGCGCATGGTCCGTCGCTCGCTGTTCGCACGCAGGACGAAGACCGCCGTGGATTCACCCGATTGTTGCAGCTGCTTCTCCAGTTGATACTCGGTCATGCTGCACTCGTACGTTCGGAGGAATTCCAGGAGGACCGGACCGATGTCATCTTCGGAGAGATCGGGAGCTTGGGAGGGGCCGCTGAAGAGCGAGACGTTGCTCCGGCCTTTCCACGGGGGCAGCGCGCGGGCCAGCTTCTCAAGCTCATCCGTCGGCAATTCGGTATGTCGGACGCCGCTCGCCGCACACCGCACCGGAATTTGCAGCGATTTCCGACGCTTCAAATGCGCGGCGACGACGCTGTCGACCGTGCCATGGAAGGTCGAGGCCCACTGCGAGAATTCGAGAGATGCAAACGGCGTTCCGTCCGCTGTGCAGGACGTGAGCCGCTCCGCGCGTTGCCCTTCCGGCACGACCGTGGAGACGTACTGCAATCCGCAGAAGCCCAGGAGGAGCAGGAGCGAGCCCCACATGCCGAGAATGCCGGCGGAGGAGCGAGCGGAATCACTCATGGCATTCGGAGAGGAAGCAGGGAATGCGTTGCAGTTCACCAATCGCCCGTGCCGCGCTGCGAAGAGGCGAGAGCAGCGGGTCCCGCAAATCCTCGAAAAACGCGTCGAACCCTCCGGCGATTTGCAGCAGCGTGCGGTACGAAGCGTCGTAGGCGATGGTCGCTTCGAGCAAGGCAGATTCCTGCGCGAATGTTTGCGACGCATCGTCTGCGCACTGTTGCAGGACCGCCGTGCGGGCGGGAGCTGGATCGCGGCTGCGGAACGTGCAGGACGTCAGTCTTTTTTCCGTGCGGGGATAACAGCCGTCCACGGAAATCGTCAGCGAGGAGCTCGTTGATTGTTCGCTTTCATCTGCAAGCGCGCAGATCGCGGCGAGACGGCAGCGGAAAGCCCGCAGGGATTGCGCCAGTGGCGGCACCAACTCACTCGTCAGGGACTGGCGCACTTCGAGCAGGCCGCGGCGCTTGGCGTGCTCCGATTGCGACTCCATCTGCTGGTCCGAGTACGTCGTATTCTGGAAACCCGACGCAAGCGTCAGCCACGTGTTGCTGCGGGTTTTCACCCAGCTGTTGCCGCTCTTGTCGTACCGCACGGACCCCGTGCGCGCGAGCGAGGCGGCGGGCTGTCCGAAGACAACGGTATGAAGAAAGCGTTGTTCCTTGCCCATGAGCGCTCTCGTGGAGACGAGGCACGGATCGGTTTCGAGAGCGGCCGGCGTCGCCGAGGCGGCAGTGAATGGAACTGCGAGGGCGATGACGAAGAGAGAGGTACGGCGCATCACAAACTGTTGGAAGAGGAAGACGATGCAGGGGAGAGAATAATCTTCTCCGGGAGCACGAGGGCAGGGGGCAGATCGGACGACTGGGGGGCGAAGGGTAGACTGTCCTGCGTCGACAAGTCGCCGAGGGGCTTGGGGAGGAAGGGGGCGCGGACGCGAGTGCGGAGCGTGTCCCACACGGTCGATTGATAGAATTCCGACGGACGCAGAACACGCCAGCCCGTCCGTGCGGGAACGTTTTCGGGGTGCAGGATGTCGCAGGCATCGTCCTCCGGCAGGCAGCCGCCGGGCGAAATGCGGCCGATGGACCAGGATTCCCGGTCCTCCGGCCGCAGCACGCCCGGAGGCGCCCCGATGAGCTGCAATCGCTCCAACAAATCCATCTCGACGTGCAGGCACGCCTTCTCGCCACGCTCTTCGCACTTGTGCGCTTTCTTGTCCTCCTCGTTGTCCTTCCCCGAATCGTCGGGGAGAGGACCGATACTCTCCCAGAATTTCCTATATGCCTCCGAACGCTTCTTCAGCGTCTCCAGGATTTCCTGCAGGGCAACCTCCGTCCGCTGGCGATACAGCTCGTTGAGTGGAACGGGGAACGTGGGCACGGCCGGAGGATTGACGACGGATACCGTCGGACGGGTCAATGAGGCTGCCGCTTCGGACATGGCTGCGACGATGGGAGCCACGGAGGGCAGTGACGGAGGGGGGGAGGGAATGTCAGGATTACTTTCGTCGATGCTCGGCGGTTCGTAGTTTTCCAGCGCGAGCCGGACCTGGATCGGTTTCAGGACCGGAACAGTCAGACCTTGCGACGGGAGTTCCAGCTCCGACAAATCGAGAACGAGATCCGTCGGCAGGATGCTCTCCGGCAGCGATGGCAATCCGCCCTTGAGCGTCTGCTCCCTTACGCTTCCGTCCGCGGCCCGGCCCGGCAGCCACGGATCGAGCAGGGAGTAGACGGGCGTGGTGAATCGGTCGTTCTTGCACCAGGGGAACAGAATATCTTCCGTAAACGTCTGTTGCTCCTTCGTCACCTCCTGCAGGAGCGGGAGGAGGGAGTACATGATGCTCTGCTGCGCTGCCAGCGTCTGCATGTTGCTTGCAATGGATGTCATCCACGCCAGGATGGGGGAGAAGATGTCCTGCTGCAGGGCGAGGACGGCGGCGAGGTGGCGGACGAGCTGCGCGCGCAACATGCGGACATCATCGATGTGGTCGGCATACTCGTCGAAACGCGAGATGAGGCTGCGGACCGATTCCGGCGCGGAGTCGCAGGAGGTGGTTCCGTTGCGTTGCATCCACCACAGGCACCATTTCTCCGCCAGCGCCCGGTACTCCACGGGGGAGCCGAGGGGGACGACGACGGGAATCGGTTCCTCGTAGAGCGACATGCGGAACATCTGCTGCAGGCCGTCCACCACGGCGTCGAGCAGGCTTGTTTCCGCGCCGATCTGCACATCGATGCTCGAGCTCCGTCGGTCCGGTATGCCGATGACCCCCGATCCCGTCTCGATCGACCTGCTGATGTCCGGCAGGAGGACGTGGACGACCGGCGGTCGGAAGATTTTCTGCGCCAGCGTTTGCTGGCGCTGCCACCAGCGTACGATCGTGCGACCCGTACCCGTGTGGTCGAATGCGCGGCCGATGCCCGACTTCGCGTAGGATGAGTTTTCGTTCTGCTTCGTGGCCGTCAGGCGCGCCTGATCGACGCTCAAGATCGTCGGGATCCATCCGTTCTTGAGCGCGTTGTAGTTCATGAGCGAGAACGCCCCACCGAGCGAGAAAAAGAAAGGATCCTTCAGCTGGTCGAAATCTCCGCTCGGATGCTCACGCTGCTGATCGCGGTCGCCGGGGTCCGGCCCGCGCTGGACGATGCGCTGCTCCGGCCGCGTTTGGACGTCCAATTCGGATACGTCGATATCCAGAATGCAACGCTGATCATGGACGTCCGTCCGGCGCTTGCGCGGGTCGAACTCCTCGTAGAACCCGTAGCAGTACACCTCCGCCGGTTGCGACGTGACCTCCGGAGGATCGGTGGTGATGACCGTAGCGTCACGGGTATAGGTGCCTTTGTAGGAGCGAGCGAAGGATTCGTAGTGCGCGCCGTTGAGCGGGGACATGCGCTGCGTCGACCGGCATCCCGACTTCCCTCCAGGATCTCCCGAACCGCAGCGGCACTCCAGCCCCGGCGTCTCCTCGCGGGCCTCTCCGGGCGGCCACTTGTATCCGCACGACGTGCAGTTCGGGTACTCCATTTCCTCACGCACCCAGAAGCGCTTGCACGCCGCCGACAGGCGGATGGCGGATTGATCCTTGTCGCCCCATACCCATCCGTACGGCACGCTCAAGATTCCCGACGCCGCCTCGTCCGGATCTCCCGTGCAGTGGTACTTCTTCCCCACGGACTCCTGGCGCTGCCCGCCTTCCTTGTCTCCCGAGATGCACGTGCGGCAGTTGAACGATCCCTGTTCGCCGCGTTTCTCGTAGTACGCCTCGTCGGAGGAATCGTAGCGCTCCTCCTTTATGTTGCCCTCTTCATCCTTGATTTCATGCACGCATTCTTTGACGGTCAGGGACACGTCGTACGTCACCTCGTTCGCCTCCCTGCACTTCTGCCCGCAATCGTCGGGGGATGTGCAACCCGGTGTCCTCTCGTCCCCCTTGAGCTTCTCGTAGATCGCCGCGCACTCCTTGCTTTTATCGAATCGGGCCAGGCTTAAGCCGTCCGTGGCATCGGGGAACACATAGTCATCATCTTCATTCTTGTTCCCGTTCGTGTCTTCACGTGTGCCCATGCCCGACCAGAGGGCACCGTCCCATTTCCCCGGTCGCCCGGGCAGACCATCGACCTTCGGCACGCTGTCCGCAGCGGACGTATCGGTATACCCGCCGCAGGTGGCCTTGCGAAGGTAGTCCTGGATGCCGCCTTCATCATCGCCGTACAGGATCTCGTGCGCCTCGCGGTACGTCTTCGGGGGATCCGGTTCGATGGTGAGCGGCTCCCTCGCGCGTGCGGTCGCGGCGATGCCCGCGGATGTTCCGACGAGGAAAAGCAGGAAGGCTACCCGCCGGTGCACGCCACGATGACGGATCATTCCCAGTGATTCTGCCAGACTGCGCCGCCTGCGACATGCACGAGCACTTGACCGTGGAACGCACACCCCGCATGCTCGACCCCTGTGTTCTCGCTCAACCGCATCCAGCTCATCGGCTATCAAACCCAGCCCGTCTCCGTCCGCCAGACCCCGCAGGGCACGAGCGTGACGGATCTCAACATCGTCGTGCCGTACCAGTTCAAGGCGGATGGCGGCGATGTGCTCACCGGCAAGAGTTTCCATACGGTGACGCTTTGGGGGCCGATGGCGCAGGTCGCCGGGCAATTCGTTCGAGCCGGAGCGCAGGTCTTCATCGCCGGCCGGCTGCAGACGGACAGCTGGGAGGACGAGCAGAGCGGCGAGAAGCGGTCGAAGACCAAAGTCGTCGCGCAGGAACTCATCCTCCTCGATCCCAAAGACGGCCAGGGACAAGTAGCCGCGGGCATGGAGGACCTTATTGGCGCGCTCAACCGGGCCGATATCGTCGGAAACGTCACACGCGATCCCGAGGTGCGCACGACGACGGGCGGCCAGAGCGTACTGACACTCGGCGTGGCGACGAATGAGCGATGGAAGGACAAGGCGAGCGGCGAAACCCGCGACCGTTCCGAGTTCCACAACGTCGTCGTGTGGGGCGAGCTCGCGACGCGCCTGGCGCAGACGGTGCGCAAGGGCAATCGCGTGTACGTCACCGGTCGCGTACAGACGCGTGCGTGGGAAACCCAGTCCGGATCCAAGCGAACCACCACCGAGGTGATTGCCGAAACCGTGTCGCTCCTGGGCATGCGTAACCCGGCGATTGCCGATGTCATCCAGATGGACGGTGCGCCTATGACGGTCACCCCACGTGCGAAAACACAGGCGCCGACAGGGGAGGAGCCCGTTACCGCCGGCATCCCGCCCATCGACTACACGCCGGAGATCCGGGTCGAGGACTTGCCGTTTTAAACGGCATGGACGTCAGAACGTCTGCGTTCCATCCCCTCGCACGAACCGCATTTCGACATCCGCGATCTGGGGAACGTTTTTCCGGATTGCTTCGACAGCCGTGATCGCGTCGTCGAAGGTCCCCTCACCGACGTTCAGGAGAAAATTCGCGTGCTTCTCACTGATCTCGATGCCGCCGAATTTCTTCCCGCGCAATCCCACGGCATCGATCAATTTCCACGCCGGCGTGCCGTCGGGCAGTGATTTGAAACACGAGCCCGCGGTCTTGAGGTGCGGCTGGGTTTCGATGCGCCTATGCAGGAGTTTCTCCACCTCTGCCATCACCTCCGCCTGCGGGCGGCTTGGCACCTCTAATTCCACTTCCCAAATAACCGGGGGATTGCCCGCTGATCGCTGCCCGCTGCCCGCCCCAATCGTCATATCCTTAAACGCGCTCTCACGGTAGCGAAAGGCACATTCGCCTTTATTCCACGTTTGCCATGATCCACCGTGATAGAACGTGACGCTGCAGACGAAATGATCGATCCATATTCCTCCATAGCCCTGTCCCGCGTTCCCGTAGATCGCCCCGCCGACGGTGCCAGGGATGCCCGTAAGGGGTGAAAGGTCGAGGTTCTTTGCTGCGAGCTCATTAATGAGCATTGCGAGAATTTTTCCCGCGCCGACCGTCACACGCCCACCCTCGACGGTCATCGCATCGTGCTTGAGCCGCACAACGAGCGCGTCGATCTCGCCCTGCGCGAAAATCGTGTTGCTCCCGCCGCCGAGCACGATCATCGGCAACCCCTCCTCCAACGCATATGCGCAAGCCTGCTCCACCTCCTCTTTGGTTTTCAGCTGCGCGAAAGCCCGCGCCGTCCCACCGATGCGCATGGTGGTCTTGTTGGCCAAGGGGACATTCTGCTGGAGGAACATGGACAGGGATTATAACAGCAAAAAATCCCTCACCATGACATCGCCGGGCCCCTCACCATGACACGCTTATTTCCCCAAAAACGCACTCAAACTCTCGACGGCGTCGATGAGCTTTTCTCCACGTCGGACGCGGCGGGCCTTCATGAGCGCGACGAGGAGAATGCCAAGGGCGGCGATGCCGCCAACGACGATGCCAAACTCCATGCGGCCCGGCTGGATGCCGAATTCCTGCAGAGCCAGCAGCGCCACCGCAGAGGCGAACACGCCCCCCACAACGCCAACGCCGATGCTCACCGTCACGAGGTGTGAGCGGTTTTCCACGGAGTCCTGCGGCGCACTGGCGAGGTGCGTCAGGAGTTCGCTGTTCACAACGATGGGTTCGCGCCCCCACTGCTTTGTCATCTGTAAAACCTTTCGTTGCAGCACGAGCGTCACGAACGACTGGAACGGCACAGCAGTCTTCCCTTCAATCACCGCCTTGCCCGTGTCGGGGCGGACCTGTACCTCGATCTCCTTGAGCGATTCCGTATCCATAGTTTCATTGTAGCGCCTGCCGCGCGTTTCTCAACCGCGCGAGCGTCACGGTCCTGCCCAGCGCGGCGGCGACTTCTACCGCGCCCGGGCTGTACTCGCGGCCGGTGAGCGCCGCGCGCAGCGGCCAGAGCAGCTGGCCGAGCTTCCACGGTCCCTTGGCAACCTGCTCCTTGGCGCTGGCGAGGAGCGTCTCGGCATTCCACGCCTTCTCCGGTATTGCGTCGAGGAGCGATGCCAGCACGTCCACAATGGCCGGAAGATCGGCGGCGGTCACCTTCTGTTTCGCATTCGCCAGCAGTTCCACCGGGGGATGCGGCTCTTCGTAGAAGAATGCCAGCATGTCGGGAGCTTCGTGGAAAAACGTGATGCGGTCGCGGATGAGCAGCGCCCGCCCGCCGAAGGCGCCGTCGCTGTGGGCCTGCGGGAAGCGCTCCGCGGTGGCATCGAGGACGCGTTGCGTGAAGACAGCCTCCGGCAATTTGCGCATCCATTGTCCCTGGAGCCAGTCGAGCTTCTGCAAATCGAACACCGCCCCCGCCTTCTGCACACGATCGAGCGAGAACTGCGCGACGAGGTCTGCGAGGGAGAAGACGTCCTGGGTGGTGCCCGGATTCCACCCGAGCACCGCGAGAAAATTGAGGACCGCCTCCGGCAGGTACCCCTTGTCGCGGTACGAGAGCGCCGACACGTCACCCTGGCGCTTGCTCAATTTCGAGTGGTCGGCGTTGAGGAGGAGCGGCAGGTGTCCGAACTCCGGCGGAGTCCAGCCGAACGCTTCGTAGAGGAGGATGTGTTTCGGCGTGGAACTCAACCACTCTTCGCCCCGGAGCACCAAGTCGATCTTCATCAGATGGTCGTCCACGACGTTCGCCAGATGGTACGTGGGGAAACCGTCGCTCTTCAGCAGCACTTGGTCGTCGATCGTGCGCCCCTGGAACGACACCTCCCCGCGGATGCGGTCCGTGAAAGTGACGGCGCGATCGCGCGGGACGTTCAGACGAACGACGAAAGGCTCACCCCCCTGCATCTTCTGCACGACCTCGTCGGGCGTCAGGCCAAGGCAGCGCTGGTCGTACATCGGGGCCTGCTTGCGGGTTTCTTGTTCTTTGCGCATTTCCTCGAGCCGCTCTTTCGTGCAGAAGCAGCGGTACGCATGGCCGCTCTCCAGCAGCGTCTTCGTATGCTCGCGGTAGATCTCCGTCCGCTTCGATTGGGTATAGGGGCCGTACGCCCCTTTCTCCGTTACCACTCCACTTTCCAGCATCACGCCTTCCTCCGGCGGGATGCCGGCCCACGTGAGCGCGTCGAGGATGTTCTCGACAGCTCCGGGCACTTCGCGTTCGCGGTCCGTGTCTTCGATGCGCAGCAGAAATTCCCCCTGCGTTTGCTTGGCGGCAAGGTAGGAGTAGAGCGCCGTCCGCACGCCGCCGATGTGGAGCATGCCGGTGGGGGAGGGGGCGTAACGGGTACGCATGCCAAGAGCGTATCTGTTTTTGACACATCAGTCTTCTGTATACTCCAACCATGGAGTCCCTTGAATTTACGGAAGAAAAAGCCCTAGTGCCACCCAGTCGCTGGCTGGATTATGTGCGATATATGCAGACCGGAGAAGCCGATGCGGAGTTTCTCAATTTTGTGCAGCAGGACGACCTGTGTAGGGAGGCTGTAGAGCTTGGTCTCAAAAAACAACGAACAGCTTTATGGGCTCACTACCGGGAGCTCATTGGGCAGAATCCTCGGGGGTTTGGTGATTACCAAAGAGTATTCAACCGTATATCTAGACGCTCAGGAGTGCCAATCACAATGCAGGACGTAACAGAACTCAACAAGGCACACGATTATTGAACATTCTCCTACTTCTGTGGCTCTACCCTGAACGTCACGGGGGACGATGGGTTGTCGCGAGGCCCGCAAGGGACATTGGCAATAGCATCGACGACGGACATGCCGTCGGTCACCTTCCCGAAGATCGTGTAGCCGCCCTGGAGCCACGGCGCCTCTTCGGCTTGCACGATGAAGAACTGGCTGCCGTTGGTGTCCGGTCCGCGGTTCGCCATCGCGATCACACCGCGCACCATGGTCAAGCTGTTCTTCTCGTTCTCGAACATGGGCCCGAAGATACTCTCCCCGCCCGTGCCGTCGCCGCTGGGATCGCCGCCCTGGATCATGAAATCCGGAATGACGCGGTGGAAGGTCAGACCGTCGTAGAAGCCGGCTTTTGCGAGGGTCAGGAAGTTCGTGGCTGCCTTAGGTGCGGCGTCGGCGTCGATCTCCGCCGTGATGTTGCCGAGCGAGGTGCGCAAGACGACGCGGTGCTTTCCTTTCAGAAGGACGCCGTCAAAGCCGTATTTGTGGGGGGCTGTGGCCATAGAGGAAGGAGGAGACGAATCCGGAGTGGAGGGGATGCTGGCGGCGGTGCCATCCGTCGTCGTGTCCGCTGCGCTGTCGGTATCGGCTGGGCTGCCCGAGCACGCGGCAAGCAACGCCAAAATGAAAAGGGGTATGAGGAAACGGACCATAGGACGCCACCCTACGGGCGCTGGTTCTCCTGTGCAAGAATATCGAGCACGACTTTGGCGATTCGTCGAGCGGCGTCGGCGGGTTGCCTTCGCGCGCGTTCGCGCATGGCATCGAGCGTTGCTTGGCTAACGAGGAGCGCACTGACGGTTTCGGCGAGGCGCGGCAGGTCGTCCTGCTCCAGCACGCTGGCAATGCCAAGCCTCTCGGCCGCACGTGCATTCTTCCACTGGTGATCCTGCGCCAGACCGCGGATGGGGACGATGAGCATCGGCACGGCGCAAGCCGTCAGTTCGCTGATGGAGCCCGCGCCGCCGCGAGTAACCGCGAGCGTCGCAATGGCGAAGATATGCGCAAGCTCCCCGCGAGCGAAGGTCAGTGGCACGTACCCCGTCTGCGGCGCTGCGCCGTGCTTGCCGCGGCCGGTGATGTGAATCACGTCGCAGGACGCAAGCAACTGCGGGAGCTGGGCTACGACGGCTTCGTTGATCGCCTGCGCCCCCTGGCTACCGCCGAGCACGAGCAGTATCGGGCGGTCGCCCTTGAGGCCGGTGATGCGCAATCCCTCGGCGCGCCGGCCGCGGGTCATCTCCGGGCGGACGGGATTGCCGGTGAAGATGAGATGGGAGATGTTAGATGTTGGATGGTAGCAATGACTGCCCACCACCTGACATCCAGCATCCACTATCCTCTGTCCTGTACATACAGACTTCGCAAACCACGCGAGGAATCGGTTTGCCCTTCCTATCACCGCATCGGACTCATGGAGCACAACAGGAATGCCGTAAATCCTGGCGGTGATAACCGCGGGGATGCTCAACGATCCGCCTTTGCAGAAAACGACGCTCGGACGCCGTGCGCGGATGACGCGCCAGGACGTCACGAATCCGCGCAAAAAAGCAACGATGGCCGTCGGCGACGAGCGCAGGCGGGGCAGGCCCGTTGCGGGCAACCCGGCATCGCGGCAAAAATCGATCTCATCCTCACGTTTGGCGCAGAGCACATGGGCGGAGGCATGAGGAAGCAGTGTCTGCATTTCTTTCCAGACGGCGATGAGCGGTGCCACATGCCCCAGCGAGCCGCCGCCGACGAGGAGGACGCGGGAGGTCACCGTCCGGTGAGAGGAAACCAGAAACCGCCGCTGCGCCCCCGGCGCAGCTCGGCCGCGGCACTATGCGATTGCGCGGAAATATTCAGGAGAATGCCGACGCCGATGAGCAGCGCGAGCAGCGACGATCCGCCGTAGCTAATGAAGGGCAGCGTCAATCCGGTGAGCGGGAAGAGGGCAATGTTCACGGAGACATTCAGAATTGTCTGCACGGCGATCCACGTCGAGATGCCCATGGCGACGAGGAATCCGAACCGGTCGGGCGCCTCCGAGGCGATTTTGTAGCCGCGGTAGACGAGAGTTGCGTAGAGCGTGAGGACGATGATGAGCCGCAGAAAGCCGAGCTCTTCGCCCATCGCCGCGAAAATCATGTCCGCTTTCGCCTCGGGCAGGTACCCGAACTTCTGGATCGACTTGCCGTACCCTACCCCGAACACCCCGCCGCGGCCGACGGCGATCAGCGCCTGCTTCACTTGGAAGCCGATGGTATCGGCGATGGCGACATCCGTGGGGTTGAGGAACGCTTGGAAGCGGTCGCGGACGTAATCCTTGCTCAAGATGAGCGGCAGTCCCATCACGGCGGCGAGCGCGCCGCCCGCCAGGAGGTGCAGGAGGTTGCCGCCGGCGATGAAGAACATCGCTGCGGCGATCGATCCCAGGACGAGGAACGACCCAAGGTCCGGTTGTAGCGCGACGAGCATGGTCGACAGCAGGAGGAGTGTCACGAACGGCAGGAATCCCTCCTTGAATGTGCCGATCAGCTGCTCCTTCTTCTGCAGCCAGACGGCCAGGTAGAAGATCAGCGTGAGCTTGAGGAATTCCGTTGGCTGGATGGAGAATCCGCCGATCACGAGCCAGCTGTACGCGGTGCCGTAGTTGTTGCCGATGCCCGGGAGGAAGACCGCGATGAGCAGGATGAATGTCAGGAGGAATAGCGGACGTGCGAGGCGCTCCCATAGGCGGTACGGCACGAGCATGACCAGTCCCATGGCTCCCAGGGCGATCGCGGCGTTCACCGCGCTGCGGATCAGGTAGAAGGCGTTCGTCGGTTCGGAGCGCAGCCCGCGCTCGGCCAACCGCGATGTCAGCTGGTAACTGTCGAAGACGCTGACGCTGGCGATCATCGCCAGGCCGAACAGCGTCAGGCCCACGGCGATGCCGAGGAGGAGGAGGTCGACGCGACGCAGCATGAGGCAGTGATGATAGCATGGCGGCATGCGGCGTTTCTGGGTTGCCTTCGTCGGCAGCGTGATCCTGGCTATTGCGGGCAAGATCCTCGCGGATGTTCTTCTCGTGACGGACATCCCTCTCATAACGACTGCAATCTCTCTGCGTCCCGTGCAGAACCCGGGGGTTGCGTTCGGCGTGCAGCTCCCCACCGGGATGCAGGGACTCCTCATCATCACCGCACTGGCGTGCGTCGGCGTGGCGGCGTGGCGCTCGGCGCGGCACATGACAGCCGGAGCGGTCGGCTTCGGACTCATCATGGGCGGCGCGATCGTGAATCTCCTCGACCGCATCGGCGACGGTTTGGTGACGGATTATTTCCGCGTCGGGGCCTTCCCTGTCTTCAATATCGCCGACAGCTGCATCACGATCGGCGTCCTGCTGCTCCTACGGGAATGGCGTCGCCCTGTCCCGCCCGCCGGGCAGGCGGGCCTTGCCCACACCGTCACTCCTCGCTAGCATCACGGTCTCCCCGTTGAGCACCTTTGGTGTACCTCATCGTCTTCATCGGCTCCGTATCGCTGCTCGCCCTCCTCCTGGGAGGCAAAGTTCTCCTGCGCCAGCGATTCGTCCGCCGTTTCGTCCGCAGCGTTCGCCAGCGTCTGGAGGCCGCCGAGGAACGCGGCGCGGTTCTCCTTGAGGAAACCCCCACGCAGCGCCCTGCAAAGAGTCCGCGCATATCGGCGATCGAGTTGCAGCAGGTTCGCCGCCTTCTGCGCGACGCCGACAAGGCGTGGTCCCAGGACAAGCTCGCCGATGTCGAGCGCATGCTCATTCAGGGACTCACGATCCAGCCCCGCGCTGTCGACGTCCAGGCCCAACTGGCGAAGCTGTATCTCACGACGGACCGCGAATCCAAAGCGGAGGCGCTCTACAAGGAATTGCTCCAGCAGCGCGACGACGTGTCGTTCCACGCCAACCTTGGCTTGGCGTACTACAAGCAGGCCAAGTACGTCGATGCCTGCTATGCCTATCAGGAAGCGCTCAACCGCGACCCGAAGAATCCCGAGCGCTGCGCCGCACTCGGTCGCGCCTGCATCGCCGCACAGCGTTTCGAGGAAGCCGCCCCACTGCTCGAGAAGGCCTGCGCGCACCTCTCGCGCGACACGCAGCTTCTCCACCTACTCGCCGAGTGCTACGTGCAGCTCAACTGGGTCGACAAAGCCGAAGAGACCTACCGGCGCATCAATCGTCTCGAACCGTACGACGAAGAGGTGAAGGCGAAAATCAAATCCTTCAGCGGACAATTGGTGGGAGCGTGAAAAAGCACCGGAAACTTCGACAGCTTCATACGCTCACTTCAATCTCCACGTCCCCATCCCCCGTCACTCTCGTCTGGCACCCCAGGCGGTACGGGTCGCTTGTGATGCCCATGTGCTCTTCACGGTCCGTGCGCGGGGCGAGGTTCTGCCCGCCCGATTTCACCGTGCACATGCAGGTTGTGCAGAAGCCGTTCCCGCCGCAGGCATGCTCCATGGGGATGCCGTTATCGAGCGCGATCTTCAGCAGCGACTCGCCGCTCTTGGCATCGACGGTCTTCGTCACGCCGGCGTACTGGAAGGTGATTTTGGGCATGGGGAGGTACGGTGGGTACTGAAGGTATAGTAGGTACAGTAGGTTTCAAACACCGCTCTGCGACCTACCGTACATACCGTACCTACTTTACCCACCTTACGTACTCTGCATACCCCACTCCTCCGCGTGCCCAAACCTCTCCTCTCCATCACCAACCTGCACGTTTCGGTCGACGGCACCGCGATCGTGCGCGGCGTCGACCTCGCCGTTCGCGCGGGCGAAGTCCATGCGATCATGGGGCCAAACGGCTCGGGTAAATCGACGCTTGTGCACGCGCTGGCGGGACATCCTGCATATGAAGTGCAGAGTGCAGAGTGCAGAGTGCAGCTGCGGGGGAAAAATCTACTTGCCCTGCAGCCGCACGAGCGGGCGCAGGCGGGACTCTTCCTTGCGTTTCAGTACCCGCGCGAAATCGCGGGCGTAACACTGCGGAGCTTCCTGCTGGCGGCGCTCAACGCGCAGCGCCAGGCGCGCGGGGAGAGCCGCATCACTCCCGTACGGTTCCAAAGTCTCCTCGTAGCCGAGCTGGCGGCTCTACACATGGACCCCGCGTTCGCCGATCGGAGCGTCAACAAGGGATTTTCCGGCGGCGAGAAGAAGAAGGCGGAAATCCTCCAACTTCTCGTGCTCCAGCCCGCGCTCGCGCTCCTCGACGAAACCGACAGCGGCCTTGATGTCGACGCACTCAAGATCGTCGCCGCCGGCGTGCAGCGGCAGCGTGAGCGAGACCCGAACTTCGCGGCCATCGTGGTGACGCACTATGCGCGTATCCTGGAACATCTCCGTCCCGACCGCGTCCACGTGATGGTCCGCGGCGCAATCGTCGAGAGCGGCGGCCCCGCGCTGGCGCACCGCCTGGAACGCGAGGGATACGCGCGGTACGGCGTGCGCGACGATGCCTCCGCCATTGCCCTCGACGCTGGAGCGTGAATGGTCTTGCCTGTGGGAAGCCGTCGTTCTATGAATGGACAGCGATGCACAAGCATCGCTGCGAGCATTGTCGGTGGGCGGCGGAGTGCGGCATTACCGCGGGACAAAGCGTTCTTGATGATCTTGAGCGGGATCTTGGCTTGTGGCGCTGGCAGACGCCCGAACGTCGCAAGGAGTTGGAGGCGATTTTGAAGGCGATGATCATGAAGGCGAGGGACAGCGCGAGGCGGTTCGTGGCGATGGAGTGCGAGCAGATCGCTTTGGACCGAGGTTTGTGGCCGATTCCTTTCCCGACCGTCGATGCCGTGGCGGATCGTACGGTCGTGGAATTGCGGTGTCTCACCGGTTGCAAAAAAGGAGCAGTGACACTGCCGATGCGGCAGGAAAACGATGTACGAGAATGATGTGCTGTAAGAATTTGCCCGTTCGAGCGTCATAGGCTGTGGTCGAGCAGCGGAGAAGTCTTCCCCGCCGCCCCGACATGACGTACACTTTTTTCTCCTCCCCCCTCCGTATGGATGAACATACTCTCAATCTCCGGCCGCCCGTCTGGCTGCCGATCACCGTCGTTGTCATTGCCGGCCTTGCGTTCATCGCCGGCAAGCACGTCGAAGTCCGCGGCTACCAGCCGCTCCAGATTTCCGTCGACGGCGACGGTCGCGTGTCGGCGGCTCCCGACATCGCGCAGCTCTCCTTCGGCATCCAGACCGGACGTCAGAAGACGGCGCAGGCTGCGATGGAAAAACTTCGCAAGGACATGGAGGCGATCATCACAGCGGTGAAGGCAGCGGGGATCGATGCCAAAGACATCCGTACCGAATCGCTCTGGCTCAATCCAGCCTACGATTGGGTCGACGGTCGACAGGTGCCGCAGGGCTTCGAGGCGAGCCAGTCGCTGCGCGTGAAGGTTCGCAATCTCGACACGATCGGCAAGGTGCTCTCCGATGCGACGGCCGCGGGCGCGAACCAAGTCGGCGACGTGAGTTTCACGATCGACGATCCCGAGGAGTTGCGAACGCAGGCGCGCAACGAGGCGATTGCCAAGGCCAAGGCCAAGGCCTCCGCGCTGGCGGCGCAGCTGGGCAAGTCACTCGGCAAACTCAAGGCTTACAACGAGGGATCGTTCGGCGGCCCGCCGGTGCCGATGTACGAAAAGGCAATGATGGCTGACGGCATGGGCGGTGGTGGTGGCGTGCCGGTCCCCGCCGGCGAGCAGGAAGTCCGGTTGAGCGTGGTCCTGACATACGAGCTGCGGTAAGGAATTCACTGTTGCGAATGCGAGAGGGGCCCGGCAGATACCGGACCCCTCTGTCGGGAATTGACAAAAAAATATATTTTTGTAACATATTCGAAGCTTTGGTCGCTCCTTTCACCTTCACAGGAGGTTTTGGAATGCAGACTCTGTTTCTGATCGCGTGGAACGGGGGCGCGCGCGCAACGCGCGAATTCCCCAATCACTTTCTGCTGAAGCGCATCTGTACGAGCGTGCGCGAGCCCGTCAAAGTCGTCGGCAGCATCGCGCTGCCCGATGCCTTGTCGCCGCTTCTCTGTCGCACGCCACTCATCGTCGATGGGCGGGCGTCCGTCCTCTACCAGGATTTGCGAGCGCTCGTCTTCACGGGCCTTACGCTCGGGGAACAGGGGCACGGGCAACAGGGCGCCCCCGCGCCGGACGCGGATGCCATAGCGGAAGCAGATCTCACCTGGCATCGCGCGCTCTGTCCGACGGATGCGTTCCGCGGGTTCGTGGCCTCCTCGCTTCTGGCGAGGGCGCTCCGTTCGATCAAGCATGGTACGGGGCTATATCTCGACAAGGACGAATGCGCCGAAGACGTCTTCCTGCGTGCGGCGGAACACGGGTGTCAGGTGGCAGCGGCAATGCAGACCCCCTGCATTGCCTGACCAACGGCTTATGGCGGCGGGCGTAAAGCCCGCCGCCGATTTTGAGCGTGGAGGCGTCCTCACATGCGGGGCCCGCAAAACCCGCATGTTCGGCGCGCCTTTTCATGGTGTTGCGTATCATGTTTTTCTGCAGTAGCCTGCCCGCCCTGTTGGGTTCGCTCTTTCACTTACTCTAACCTCGGAAGGAGGTGCTCGGTGCAACGGGAGTTCTTCATTCTTCGCTACGAAGAGGGTTGGAACATCGCCCTCGACGGCTGCAACGTCGATGACTTCGTCATCAGTGGCAGCCGCCCCCGCGTCTTCGCGGTCTGCCGTCTCGACGGCAAAACGGAGGAACATATCACGCGCGCGGAGAAGGGCAGGCATCCGTATCTCCTCACGCCGCCGGATTATCTCCGCAGCTACTTCGTCCCCGCCGCATGCGGATGGAACTCCGCGATCGCGAAAATCTACCGCGATCATCTGCCGGCTCAACCCCCGATGTGTCCGGAACGGACGCTTGACCGGTGGCTCGACGGCCAGCGGATCGTCGATCGGATCGGCAATCACGTGGTCATCGAGCAGGCGAGGCAACTGCTGCATCTTGGCAAGCAAGGAGCGGAGATGGAGATCTGCCCCCTATTGCACAAGTTTCTCCTGCAGCTCGCGCTCCTCGACGGCTTCGTGTGGCACTACCACGTTGCGCGAGCATCGTAGCAACTCAAACGGGATCCCGGCTGCCTCTCGCAGGCAGTCGGGTCTTTTTTTAGGCATTTCAGGGAAGGTGTGGCATTGCGTGGTATTATCCCGTTTCCATGCCTAAGGCCATCTTCTCCGGCCTCTCCCGTTCCACCTTTGACGAGTCCAACCCCGCGCCGTACCTCAAGGGCACACGCAAGGGGGTGGATGAGGCGCTGGTCCGCAAGATCAGCGCGGACAAGCGGGAGCCGGCGTGGATGTTGCAGCATCGCCTCGAGAGCCTGCGCATCTTCCGCGAGAAGCCCATGCCCGCGTGGGGTGCGGATCTATCGGCGCTCAATCTCGACGATATCGTCTACTATGCTCGATCCGGCGCGCGGAACACGGACGACTGGGCCAAAGTGCCCGCGGAGATTCGCCGGGTGTACGACCGCCTCGGCATTCCCGAAGCGGAACGCAAAGTCCTCGCCGGCGTCGGCGCGCAGTACGAATCGGACGTGGTGTACCACTCGCTCAAGAAACAATGGGAAGACTTGGGCGTCCTCTTTCTCGACATGGACGACGCCGTGCGGCAATACCCCGATCTTGTACGGCGTTCCTTCATGAAGTGCGTCCCGCCCTCGGATCACAAGTTCGCCGCGCTCCACGGTGCGGTGTGGAGCGGTGGGACATTCCTCTACGTCCCGAAAGGCGTCCACGTGAAGGAGCCGCTGCAGGCGTACTTCCGCATGAACGCGCGGAACATGGGGCAGTTCGAGCACACGCTCATCGTCGTCGACGAAGGCGCCAGTGTGCATTACATCGAGGGCTGCTCGGCGCCGAAGTACGGATCGCAGGCGCTCCACGCCGGGTGCGTCGAGATCTTCGTAAAGCCGGGCGCACGGTGCCGCTATTCGAGCGTGGAGAACTGGAGCCGCGATACCTATAACCTCAATACGAAGCGCGCGATCGTGGAGAAGGACGGCGTGATGGAGTGGGTGGGTGGCAACATGGGGAGCGGCGTGACGATGCTCTACCCCTGCTCGATGCTCGTCGGCGAGCACGCGCGCTGCGACCATCTGGGATTGGCCTTCGCGAACGCCGGCCAGTGGCAGGATACGGGCGCCAAGGTGATGCACCTCGCGCCGCACACGTCGAGCACGGTTGTGAGCAAATCGATCAGCAAGGGTGGAGGGACGGCCGTGTACCGCGGCAAACTCCACGTCGCGTCGCATGCCCACGACTGCACGGCGAGCGTCACGTGCGACGCGCTGCTCCTCGACGACGACAGCCGCACGGACACGATCCCCGACATCGCCGTCCGCAACGACGACGTGACCATCGCGCACGAAGCGACCGTCGGCAAGCTCTCCGCCGAGGATTTGTTCTATCTCACCTCCCGCGGCATCCCCGAGGCCGAGGCGACGGCAATGATCGTGAACGGCTTCATCGAGCCGATCGTCAAATTGCTCCCGCTCGAATACGCCGTGGAGATGAATCGTCTGATTGAATTAGAAATGGAGGGGTCGGTCGGCTAGGCGCGTGTCTCGCTGGAGAACAGAATCTGCTCCGCGATGTTCCGCTCGCGCAGCTCGTCGACACACCGTGTCGTGATGGGATTGCCGCGGATATCGAGGCGGCCGATGTGGGCCAGATTCCCACGGAGAAGTGTCTGGTAGAGCGCATGATCGTTGAGCCGGTTATGATCGATGCGCAGCTGCTCAAGCGAAAGGCGGGGCGCCGGCCGAGCCATCGCTGCAAGCAGTTGCTCGCGGATGCCCTGGAAACCTTGCTGCTCGCCACCTCTCAACGTTTCTCGATGGCTTGCCCGTACAGCTTGCAGCATCGGCAGCATGCTTCCTTTCAAGGCAATGAGGTCTCCCAGCGTGGATGGCGTCAGGTCGCCGACCTGCGATACATCAAGATGTTGGATATGACCCAGATTGTTACACTCGCGAAATAGGGCGAGATCGTCTCGGGAAAAATTTCCGGTCGATATGCGGAGCTCGCGAATGAGCGTCGGCGCATCCGTATCAATGCGGAGATCTCCGATGTGATTGATGAGGGATGATTCCTGCCCCGCAGTATCGTACATTGCCCAATCGACCGGATGAATGTCGGTGATGGATACCGCACGGAGAACGGTGTGTCTCCGGGCCCAGCGCCAAAACTCTTCCTGGTGTTCGATGAGGGGGCCCAGTGGTGCATGGGCGACTTCAATGAAGCCTCGGCGGAATCCGCACTGCAGGCCGCGTATGCGGCGACGAAGGCGACGAAGATGCCGCAGGTCGAGCAGTGCCCGCACTTCTTGGGCGCGGACCAACAATTGCCGTGCACGCGCCGAGTGCGGGTCAAGCCGTGAGAGTTCTATCTACACACGGATCAATTCCGCTTGCGGGTCGCCCTGTTCCTCCAGCCAATCCGCGTATACGAGGCGTGGGGCGTCGTCATCGGGACGCTCTTGGGCGGTTCGGAGGAATGCATCGCGTTCGACCATATTCGCACTATAACCCCCTCGCGCGATTGTTCCACAGGACGTGCGCCCAGCAGATGACTTGCTCCACGCTGCATTGCGGGAAATCCCGCGGGGCGCGTTTGGCAAGGGCGCGGAGTTCCTGCGCGACGAGATCCGGCGTCACGCCCGTCGTAAACAGATCCTCCAGCGCGCGATCCCTAACGTCTTTGTTCGTGCCATTCACGAGGACGCGGATGCGGATGCTCTGCATCAGCGAATCGATCGGGCGGGAGATGTCTTCAGCCTCGCCGCCTCGTCCGGTCTCCCGTTCGCGGAAGTCCGGTTGGCCGTGGGGCTGGGGGTATCGCTTCATGTAATGTTTACTGTACATCTTTCACCTGTTTCTGTGAAGCGCCAGCGTATCGCCGGTTATGCTGTGAAAAACCTACTTTTCTCCCAGAAGAGCCTCCATCGCTGCGCGCGGCGATGCGTGACCGCCGCGCATGAACGCCTCGATGGCGGGGAGATAGCGCTCGCGGTGGAGTTGCCCGACGAACGCGTAAAATTCGGGCCGCGGCAGTCGCCGCTCGCGATCGACTTTCTTGCGCAGGGGTTTGTTGTGCGTGCGGACGTATTGCTGCTTCTGCTTAAACATCTGTCGAAGTTGCTCGCGTGTTACCAGTTGCAGTTGAACGAGACGGAAGATGAGCGATTCGCCCTCCAGCGTTCGGTACGCCTCCAACTCCTCCGGCGTGATCGGATCGTGGAGGCCGAGGAGCTGCTTGGGCGGTGCTTCGCGCTGCCTGTGAACATGCCGCAGCCAGGGCGTCCGCCTGTCGAAGCCATAGTGCACGCCGGGTTCCATTCCGCGCATAGCAGTGTGTCAGTATACACCTTGTCTCACTTCTTCCCGCGGCGTCGCGCAAGATGCGCTTCCAAGTCCTCCGCTGCGTCGGGATTCGCCCGGGGTTCCGAACGTTTCGCTGTCTCGGTGCGGTGCGCCGCCTCCTGCTGCTCGCGAATGACCCGCAACGTGTCTGCAAAACACTGTTCAATCATTCCTGCATGGACCGCGGTGCGGAGCGTGTCGTGGACGTCGAATGCTTTGAGCAGGGCCGCGCGGTTGCGGGGGAGGGACTCGGCCTGCTGCACCATGATCGCCGCTTCGGCGTATTGCTGTGGTGACAACGCCACCGTGACGGAGAAACGCGTTGCCTCCGTTGATGTATAGCGGCCGGGCTGCATTTCCTTGCGCGTGACGGTACATACGCGATTGGCATCGTCGAACTCGAAACGCAGCGTCGCAACGCCCTCCTGCAGCTCGACGGTGCGCCGTTGGGGCGATGTCTCGGGCGCAGTCGGTGCGGTGCCGCCGAACATGCTGCGCAAGCCCCGCCGGATACGGCCGATGAACGTTTGCGGCGCATCGTGTTCGCCGGCTTCGGGTGTGCCGTCCCCCTCGGCAGGCGTCAGCCCCTGGACGTGGAGTCGTGGAGTGCTCATGTAGTAATTATACAGTATTTCTCAAATTTTGCAATGAATGGCCGATTTAGGGGCGGAGGTGTTTTTCGGCTACCTCCGCCATTTTCCTGCATACTGGCCCCATGTCAAAACGCGTGGCGCGCGCCGTCCCTTCACTGCTCGTCAAGCGCGGGCAGCGCAGGACCGTTGTTGTGACGAAGGCATTGAAGGACATCCGCGTGCAGCGCGGCGCGCACGCGACCGTCGTCTGGATCGATGATCACGGCAGCGGCCGCAGAGAATTGTCAGCCGCTTTGGAACAGGACGCCGCCATCCTCTGGCAGATCGTCACCATTGGCGGGAAGGGGGAGCGCCGCATTACGACACACATCGAAGGTGTGGCCGCCTCCAGTACAGTGGAATGGACGGCGCTTGCTGCAAACGGCGATGGTGTGCGCCTCTCCGTCGAGAATCACTTCCTCGGCAGGCAGGGGAGCGGGGAGATCACCATGCGCGGCGTCGCCGCAGGGACGGGCAAACTCGCCTGCGCGGGGTTGATCGCCGTCGGTCCGCGTGCGGCCGGCACCGATGCGTATCTGACGCAGGATGTGCTGATGCTTGATGCGACGGCGAAGGTCGACGCCGTTCCCGCGCTCGACATCCGCACGAGCGACGTGAAAGCAAGTCACAGCGCGTCGGTGAGCAGAGTGCAGCCGCAGGACATCTTCTACCTCACCTCGCGCGGCGTGCCGCCAGACAAAGCGCGGCAGTTGATCGTCGAGGGCTTCCTGGGCGAGCTCGTCGCGCGACTACCAAAGGATGCTCGTGCCGCGGCGATGCGATCTCTGCGCCCATAAAAAGAACCCCGCATGCAGCGCATGCGGGGTTCGGCTTCCTTTGCCGTCGGGTTGCTACTGTTCGTCGATGATCTCGAAAGCGACCGGTCCCTGCATCGTCTTGCAGATTACTTGGCCCTTCCAGGCGGTCAGGAACTCGACCGGCGATCCAGCTTTCAGCGCCTTGAGTTCGTACCCGTCATGGACGCGGAAGAATCGCACAAAACCCCGATTGTCGCCGACGATGACGAGGTCATTGTCGTAGAAGGCCACCGCGGTCGGTTCGCAGCCCGTTTCCAGGTCGAGGGGGATGTGGCAGATGGCGGGGATGATCGGCGTGTTTTTGCCCCCGTCATCAGGTGTCACGACGTTATCCGTCTGCCAGATGATCAGCATCTGCTTGACCCCGGCGACGAGTGTCCCGTCATGAGATCCTGCGAAGTGCATGTCCGTGGTCGCTTTTTCCAGCGCCACCCCCGCGCGACTTTCGTAGACCAGGACGACCTTGTCGAGGACTTGGGCGAGCAGCAGGTCCCACTTCAGCCGCAGAATGATGGCGTGAGCCGCGGCCAACAGTTTCACGATCTTGCGCATGAGATAAATCTCCGGTTATGCGCCTTCCGACAGATGCGGATTTTGCAACCCGTTGGTGCAAAAGAGCCTATCAGTAATTATATTACAATTTTATTATATGTCAAATAGAGCAAATCGAAGACTCATTCACAGCATTGTGTAGTAGAGAAGTTTCCTCGGGCCCGCTGCCCTGACTCCTTCCGTGACGGAAAGATGCAGAGCAGCAGGAGTATCCCCCGAGGCAATCAAATCCGCATGATGGCGTCTGCCGAGATGGCCGGCGCGACGTTCGGACACTATCCAGCGCATGCGGTACCAATGTTTTTGCTCCCTGGTAAGGAGGCGTTCCATCCGCAGGTTCTCCTACGGATACCTTGTTACGACTTACTCCCAGTCAGCAGTGTCACCGTGGTACCGCCCCTTGCGGGTAACGGTCCTTCGGGTGCCCCTGCCTTCCATGAGTTGACGGGCGGTGAGTACAAGACCCAGGAACATATTCACCGTGACAGTGCTGATTCACGGTTACTAGCGATTCCAACTTCATGCAGTCGAGTTGCAGACTGCAATCCGAACTGAGACCGGTTTTTTCGGATTGGCTTGCCCTCGCGGGTTCGCTGCCGTTTGTACCGGCCATTGTAGCACGGGTGTCGCCCCAGACATAAAGGCCACGCTGATCTGACGTCATCCTCACCTTCCTCCGCCTTGGAGGCGGCAGTCTCCTATGAAAAAACAACATAGGATGAGGGTTGCGCTCGTTCGCTGACTGAACAGTACACCTCAAGGCACGAGCTGACGACGACCGTGCAGCGCCTGTCTCTCCGTTCCTTACGGCACTCCCGCATTTCTGCAGGATTCGGAGGATGTCAAGTCTGGGTGAGGTGCTTCGCTTACCATCGAATTAAACCCCATGCTCCACCGCTTGTGTGGGTCCCCGTCTATTCCTTTGGGTTTTAGCCTTGCGGCCGTACTTCCCAGGCGGCGTGCTTACCGCGTAAGCTTAAGGCACAGGGACAGATTGAACGTCCCTACACCGAGCACGCATCGTTTAGGGCGTGGACTACGGGGGTATCTAATCCCCTTTGCTCCCCACGCTTTCGTCTCTCAGCGTCAGCGCACCCCTAGCATCCTGCTTTCGCTTTTGGCGTTCCATCGTGTATCTACGGATTTTACCCCTACACACGACATTCCAGATGCCTCTGAGTGGCTCAATTCTCCTCGTTTCCGGCACGGGTCCGATGTTGAGCATCGGGATTTCACGCCAGACGTGGGAGAACGCCTACAGACGCTTTACGCCCAGTAATTCCGAGTAACGCTTGCACCTTCTGTCTTACCGCGGCTGCTGGCACAGAATTAGCCGGTGCTTTCTCCTGAGGTACCGTCAAAAATTTCGTCCCTCAGAACAGAAGTTTACACCCAGTAAGGGCGTCATCCTTCACGCGGTGTCGCTCCGTCAGGCTTTCGCCCATTGCGGAAGATTCCTAACTGCTGCCTCCCGTAGGAGTATGGACCGTGTCTCAGTTCCATTCTGGCTGGTCGTCCTCTCAGACCAGCTACCCGTCATAGCCTTGGTGAGCCATTACCTCACCAACAAGCTGATAGGCCGCAGGCCCCTCCCGGACCGCAAAAGCTTTACCCTTGCGGGACCATCCGGTATTAGCCCGCCTTTCGGCGGGTTATCCCTGAGTCCGGGGCAGGTACCCACGTGTTACGCAGCCGTTTGCCACGGGTCTGAACCCGTTCGACTTGCATGTTTTAGGCGCACCGCCAGCGTTCACTCTGAGCCAGGATCAAACTCTTCGTGAAGAAGAATTGATTGACTCGACCCTACGACGCTCCTTGCGGAGCTTCGCGGGGTGAATTTGCTGTTCAGAAAAAATTCAAAGGAAAATTGGGTCATGCATCCCTCTGCCTTGCGGCCGAGGGAGATGAACACACCCACTGTCGTTCCTTGCGGAATTCCAGTGGACTCACTTCTCTACTACACGATGCTGTGAAAGGGCTGCATCGCGGCGCACACCCATGCGGATGCCGTACCGACGAAAAATTTCTCCCCCTGCACCTGAAGGCCAAGGGGCCGAAAAGCAGGGAAGAGCCACGGGATTGTACCCGTCGGAGGGGGCCGGTCAAGTGAGGGGCAGGGGATTTTTCCGCATATCGGGGCGCTTGACGCCCATTCCATCCCTGCTACGCTGCCGCGGCTGACTTCCCTGAACCACTCGCGCCCATGTGCGCTTGGGTACAGGGCTTTGCCCACCCATTCGACAATGCTCAGGGTGGACTTCGTCCGCGAGTCGCCTATGAGTACGCCTGTCCTGACATCGGCCATCGAAGACAACCGTGTCTACGAGATCGCGGTGTTGTATCCGTACCCGATGCAGCAGAAGGAAGAGCAACAGCTGCTCAAGAGCATCGAGCAGATTTTCGACGACGTCGGTGCCAAGCAGGTGGCGAAGGACGCGTGGGGACGCCGCGGCCTTGCGTATCCCGTCGGCGGTTTGCGTGAGGGGAACTACGTCATCCTGTATTACGATATGGCTCCCGAGAAAGTGAAGGACGTGGAGCAGCAGCTCAAGATCCTCAAGGGCATCTTGCGTCATATGATCATCACCGTGCCGAAGAACTATCCCTTCATCGCCTACGCGAAGGCGTTCGAGGATTGGCAGGTACAGCGGGTCGCTTCGGTGGAGCGCGAGGAGCGCGAGCGCGAAGAGAAGCTCAAGCAGCAGGTCGTTGAGAAGGCCAAGCGTCAGACGAAGCGTGCGACGAAGAAGGCCGATGCGACCTCGACGACTCCGGTGCGCCCCGTGGAATCTCTCGATGTGCAGATCGACAAGATCATCTCCGACGATTCCCTCAATCTCTGATGGCCAAGAAGCAGTCCCAGCAGCGCAGCGATCCACGGCAGAAACTCTGCCCCTTCTGTCCGAAGGAGGTACGTTTCATCGACTACAAGGACTACCCGACGATGAAGCCGTACATCGACTACTTCGGCAATATCCGCCAGCGGTATTACACGGGCGTGTGCCTGAAGCATCAGAAGATGCTCAAGACCGCGATCGAGCGCGCACGCTTCATGGCGATGCTCGCGTACAGGAAATAGTTACCGCACAAGAGTTTCTCCGACCGTAGAAGAGCCTATTTGTCAGTGTTACGATGCAGCCAACGCGAACTCATCAAGGCATGCGCAAGAGCTTCGCGGATGCCCGTGCTGTGTCGTGACAGTCCACCGAGCGTCAAGAGTTTTTCCTTCACGATCGGCAGAAGAACGGGGACATCCGCCGCTGTGAGCGTGATGCGAAACTCATCATGACCCGTGTAACTCATGATGACTTTGGCAATCGCTTCGTCAGAGGGCAAGCGGGATGTCATGGCTGTACAATCTCATTATATCCGGCCACAGTACATGGCACCTTCCTTCGCTCCTCTGCAGCTACGGAAGGGCAAGGAACATTCTTCCTCTCTCGTATGTCGGGTCATAGCAAGTGGCATAATATTCGCGTCAAGAAGACCGCCGAGGACGCGCGGCGGGGGAAGGTGTACACGCGCCATGCGCGTCTGATCGAGATGGCCGCTCGTGCCGGCGGCGACGATCCGGTTACGAATTCGTCGTTGCGCGTCGCCATCGACAACGCGCGTGCGGAGAACGTGCCGAATGCGAACATCGAGCGTGCGATCAAGAAGGGTATTGGCGCGCTCAAGGGCGAGCAGATGGCGGAGGTGCTCTACGCGGCGATGGGCCCGGGCGGCGTCGCCTGCCTCATCGAATGCCTGACCGACAACAAGAACCGCACGCTTGGGAACGTGAAGATGATCATCGACAGGAAGGGCGGACGGTTCGCCGAGACCGCCAGCGTGCAGTGGATGTTCACCCACAAAGGAGTGGTCAGCGCACAGCGCACAGCGGCCAGCACGAAATCTTTGGAGGAATTGGAGTTGGAGCTCATCGATTTCGGAGCGGAGGATATTGACGAGAGCGATGGCGTATTAACGGTAACGACGGGGGTAGGCGAATGGACGAAAATCCGCGACTTCCTGAAACAGAGCGGCTACGAGGTTGTCTTGGCCGGGATGCAATTCGTACCGACCCAGAAGACGGTGGTTACGGGCGAAGTCGTACAGAAGCTCGTCACGTTCGTCGAGGGGCTCGAGGAAGACGACGACGTGTCGCAAGTATCCACGAATGCGGAGATTACCGGATAGCTGCTGAAGCTTTATTACTGCGTCACTGTGATCGCGATGCTGTCCTCCGCCGTGTTCCCCGCAACGTCCGTCGCGACGGCCCGCAGAGAATACTCGCCCGGTTTCCACTCCACGGGATACTGAAGCTCGAAGGGGGCGGCGGGTTTCGTCGTCAGCAGGCGTTCGCCGAGGAAGAACTGCACGTACTTGAGGGCGCCATTGCCGTCGCCCGCGTCGGCGCGCAGTGTCACTGTCGTCCCCGACGGAATGTGCATGCCGTTTGCCGGGGAAACCAGCCGGATGTGCGGCGGGTCTTTGTCTTCCCCGAAACGGAAGCGCGTCTCGGCGAAGGCTTCATTGAAGTACCGGTCGACAACAACGACGCGGAGCGTGTGCTGCCCGGCCGTGTCCATACTACGAGGAGCGGTGATGGTCACGCGGGCCGAGCCGGAGCTCGTGAGGACGTTCTTACCGTCGATCATGTAGCGCACCTCGCGAACGCCCGACGCGGAGTCGATGTCGAGGGATGGGCGGAAAGCGGGATGCGAGGCCAAGCCGCCGTCTTCGGGCGAGAGGATGCGGACCGTCGGCTTCTCCAGACGTCCCGGCGTCAGGGACAGGCGGCATGTTTCGGTCGGCGCGAGCGGCAACGGCAACAGGGAACCGGAGTGGTCGGGACGGACGAGGTAGAGGGCCATCTGTTTGGCGGCCCATTCCTGCACACCGCTCTCCCACAGCGGCCAGCGTTCCGCGGCGATACTGCGGGCAATGAGGAAGCCGTGCTTCTCACGCGCTTCCGCCGGGCACTCCTCCGACGCCAGAAGCCCCGTCACCCTGTCGATCTCCAGTTCGGCGCATGCGGGATCGTCCTGGATCGGGGCCGATTCATCGAGGAAGACGTCGGCGCGGCGACGCTCGATGGGCGTGCATGTCGTCGGCAGCTGTCCTGACAACGCGGAAATTTGCGGGGAGACGATGCCCGGAGGAACGGAGAAGGCGGCGGGTGCGGTCTTCATCACCGCGTGGGCCGCGGTCATGAAGTTCTTCCAAATCGGCGCGGCCGTGATGAGCGACTCCGCGGCGGTCGAGAGCCCCGTGCCGTCGGCATTCCCTACCCAAACGCCGGCGACGAGCGCGGGCGAGAAACCGATGGTCCACAGATCGGACGGCTTGCGATCCTTACACTTCCCTTTGTCCTTGCCGGCCTCGAACCGCTCCAGACATTTGTTGCTCGTGCCGGTTTTGGCGCCGGCCTCCCATCCGGGGACGGACAGCACCTCGCGCCAGTAGGCATTCGGGCGGGCATTGGGGTCGCTCAAGATCGACGTGATCTGGTAGGCGATGCGCGGGTCGAGAACGTCGGCCGGCGACTGCCGGTCGGCCGCGTAGAGGATGTTGCCGCTGCGGTCGAGGATGCGGTTGATCGCCGTGACCGGGCGGAAGCGACCCTCATCTGCGAACGTGGCATAGGCCTGGACCATTTCCAGAAGCGGGGTTTCCGCCGCGCCGATGGCCAGCGGATAGCCGTAGGAGAACAGACTGTCTTCCGCGACGCCCGCCGCGCGATCGGCGGCGCGGTGCTCCTCCCAGACGCGCTTCGGCGTCGGCGCGCCCATGTCGGCGACGAGCGACAGAATGCGCTCCTCCCGTTCATCCTCGCCGGCCAGGTAGTAGGCCTTGATGGCGGGGATGTTGCGCGATCCGCCGAGCGCGTGTCGCGCATCGGTCAGCCCCCAGAACGTCCCGTCGAAGTTCTGCGGTTCATCCTCCCCGAATTTCGTCGGCACGTCGTAGAGCACGGTGGCGGGGCCGTATCCCTTCTGGAACGCAGCGGAGTAGACGAGAGGCTTGAATGTCGATCCCGGCTGCCGCGGGGCGCGGGCCATGTCCACCTTGCCGCTGTGTTCATCGTCGCCGTAGTCGGCATTGCCGACGTACGCGAGGACGTCGCGGGAATATGGATCGATGGCGACGAGGGCGATGTTCTGTGCGCCGAAACGGTCGACCAAATCCTTCCGTTGGCGCTCAACGGCTTTCTCTGCTGCCTGTTGCAGATCCCAATCGAGGGTGGTTTCGATGCGCAGTCCGCCGCGAGAGAGGACGTCCGCGCTCTCCGTTCCGGCGAGGATTTCGTCGACCGTCTGGCGCACCCAGAGGACGAAATGCGGGGCGCGGATCGTCTCACGGGCCGGACGGAACGACATCGCTCGCAAGTCGAGCAGTGCCGCGTTACGCTCCGTGTCGGTGATGAATGCCATCTGCTGCATGTTGTGCAGCACCTGATCCGTGCGGCCACCGGCGTACACCGTCGTCGCGCCCGTGCCGACGACGTCGCCGATGAGGCCGATGACGACGTCCTCGTCATCCAGATCGTCCGCCGAGCGGATGTCGCCGCGCAACAACTCAGTCAGCGCGATATCGGTCAGGTCGGTGCGCACGTGCTTGCCGTACGGGCTGAAGTACGTTGGGCGCTGCGGGAGAGCCGCGAGGACCGCGGACTCGGCCAGGGTCAGGCCCGACGCCGATTTTCCGAAGTACACGCGACTGGCCTGCTCGATGCCATAGGCGTTGCTGCCGAACGGAATCCAGTTCAAGTACAACCCCAGCAGTTCTTCCTTCGAGTACCTCCGTTCGAGCATGCAACCCAAGAAGAGTTCTTTGAGTTTGCGGCTGATGATGCTCTCGCGCTTGAGATTGAGCGCGTTGCGGGCCAGTTGGCGCGTGAGCGTGGAGGCGCCACCGGCCTGGCCGAAGCGAAAGAACGCACGCGCGATCGCCCGAATATCCAGGCAGCCGCGGGTGTAGAAGCGTTCGTCTTCGATCGCGATGATCGCCTCCTTCACGTGCGCCGGAATTTGTTCGCCGGGGATGAACGTTCGGTCTTCTTCTTTATACAAACGGTAAAGCTCCGTGCCGTTGCGGTCCGTGATGACCGAGCTGGTGTCCGCGATGAGAGCGCGTGGATCGGAAATGTCCGGCAGCGTCAGCCAGAGGAGCGAGAGGTACCCCGCGAGAGCGACCGCGCAGATCGCGGCGATTCGCCGTGGGTGTTGCCGCGCCCACGCGATGGACGCATGGAGGCGCTGCGCGGCCTCCAGACGGTCCTGCCGCAATGAACGCAACCGGCGCGGTTGCGGGCCCTGGCCGAGGGAGTGGATTTGGAAATCCATCGGGGAGAGCTGGCAGTGTACGCCAGAGCGGGAGAAGATTCACCGATGGAGTTTTTCCTTCGTCGGCAGGCCCTTTTTGTGCTATACTGGAGGGAATGTTTTCTCTGCTTTCGCTCATCGAAACGGCCTATGCGCAATGCGCTTGCCCCGCGGGAGACGATCGGTGCATCTGCTTGAATACGGGATACAGCGGCAGCCTGCCGGAGCTCATCGTGCGCGTGGTGTATTTCCTGTCGTATGCCATCGGCGCGTTCTGTACGGTCGCATTCATCGTCGGCGCGCTCATGATCGTCATCTCCCGCGGCCAGGAGCCGTTCCTGCCGCGCGGGAAAACGCTCATGATCGAATCGCTCATCGGTTTGGCGCTCGTTTTAGGCGCCCAGGGAATTCTCCGCATTGTTGTTTCCGTCCTCTACGGTGCGGGGTAGGATTCGCGCCGTCTCGCCCCCCATCCCCATTTCTGCCATGACCGATCCGACACCGCCGCCCGGCATGCAGCGCCTGGAACAGGCCGAACAGCTCAAGCTCGCCGGCCAATACCGCGAGGCGATCATCATCCTCGAGCAGCTACTGGAGGAGGACCCCGGCAACGTCACGGCATTGGAGGAGATCGCGGATAACGAGTTGAGCCTGGAGGCGTATGAGCGCGCCGAAACGGCGGCCCAACAGGCGATTCAATTGGATTCGAAGAGTTACACCGGCGAATACATCCTCGGTTTCGTGCGTTCACATGAAGGGGAGTGGGATGATGCCGTCGCGCACCTGAAGCGCGCGAACAAACTGAAGCCGAACAACGGGGAGATTCTGCGGTGCCTGGGATGGGCGATGTTCCACCAGGGCCACCGTCCGGAAGGCGTGGTAACACTCGAACGTGCGCTGAATCTGGATCACGAGAACGCCCTCACGCTCTGCGATCTGGGTGTCGCTTACGTCGAACTGCGCAATCTCAAGAAGGCGAAGGCGCTCTTCGGGCGCGCCATCGAACTCGATCCTGCCAACGACCGCGCGCGCGAGTGCGTGGCCGCCATTGAGCGGCTGGAGCGGGGGGTCTCGACGAACGGCCAGCGAAAAGTGAAGGGGTGAGCTATCCTTGCCCGTGTGTCTCCCTTTGTGGATTTCGTCCGCACCGGTTGGTCCATGCTCTACAGCGCGCCCGCCGTACGCGGGCGCTTGGCGGCATGCGTCGTTCTGCTGCTGGTTGTCGATACCCTCCTCATCGCCCGTGCCGGTGCAGGCGAGCTTCTCGAGCGGGCCAACGCCGGAGCAACGATCCACATTGATGTGACGGGGGATGCTGCGAGCACGGCGCCCTTCGCCGCCGCTCTGCGCGCCGTTCCCGGCGTCACGCGCGTGACGTACATGGGCGCGGCGCGCTTCCTCGATACCCTGACAGCCGATGATCCTGCGCGCGGCCTGCTACGGGACACTGCGGCCGTGCCCAATACCTATGCCGTGACCCTGCATGCAGCGACGGATTACCCCGCACTCGCCAGCTTCCTGGCCGATCCCCTCTGGGCTCCCGTCCTCGGGCCGTCGACGGCGGATGCCGCGCGGGAGGCCGGCGTCGTGGCGCAAGATGCCCTTCTGCTTTTGCAGGGGATTGCCGCCGCCGGAAGTGCGTTCGCCGCGCTCGCGGCGGCCTTGTGCGTCTTTCTCTTGCCATCGCTGCTGCGCTTTCCAGACGCCCTGCTCTCGGCTCGGTCGTTGCGGGAGGCGTTCGTCGTCCACCGGCCGCTCGTCGCGCTGCGCGCCGCGACTATCCAGGCGGCTGCGCTCAGCAGTCTCGTCATCGCCTTGGCCGCCCTCATACTCGCATGGCTCGCGCTTTCCTTCTCCGATGCATCGTGGAGCGCGTTGCCCTTTGCGACCTTGCAACGCCCCATGCTCAACGTTGCGGGCGCGACGGCCCTCCTCCTGCTTTGCTCGCCAGTGATCGCGGTGCTCGGCGTCGCCGTGCGCGTCCTCCGCGCTCCTAATTCCCCGTAATTCGATGCCGCGCACGTACGTCTGCTCCGCGCTCGTCCTCCGCGCCATCGATGTCGGCGAGGCGGATCGCTTCTGCATTCTCCTGACGCGGGAAATGGGGCGCATTCCGGCGCGGGTTTGCGGCGCGCGGCGTGCCGAGAGCCGCATGGCGGGCGTTCTCCCCGGCCGCTGCGTCAGCGTGAACATCTGTGAGCGCTCCGCCGGGTGGCTCGTGACCGCGGCATCCGCATCAGCCGATGTGCCGGCCGCGTGGGCGGATGTCCGCGCGTTCGCGCGGCTCTCGCGTGGCATGGAAATTCTGCTGACGGTCCTGCTGGAGGATGCCGAGCCGGTTGTGGACGTCTACGATCTCGCCGTCGACTTCGCCACGCTCTGCACGACGTCGCAAGCGGACCCCGTTCCCGCGTTCACGCTGCGACTCCTCGCCATTCTCGGCGCACTGCCGTCGACACAAGATGAACCGCGTTTCGCCATGCTCGGCGCGGAAGACCGCGCGTACATCCTTGCCTGCCGAAGTACCGACGCATGGCGATCATGCGCGCAGAGGCCGTGCGGTCGAGCTGTCCGGAGGTTTTGCGAAGCCCTCCTCGCCGATCATCTCCTCACGCCTCTCCGTGCTCCGGCAGCCGCGCGGCTGCTCGATGACGAAGAAGCGGGCGAAGAAAGAAAGAGGGGCGGAGCAGAGGAGGCGACGCCGTACTGCGTGAAGAGCGGCCGCGCTTCGTAAGACGAGAATACCGGCTCGACGATTTCCCCGGTGCCGCTGGAGACGATGCGGTACCACAACGCCTTCATCCCCGGCACGGCTTCGCCGACCTTCCGCGTTTCGCCCGGCGGAATTTCCGTCGTCTCTTCGGTGCGCGGCGGCGGTGGTGGTTGCTGCCCCCAGGTGAACGGCCCGGCGAAAGCGGTGCGGCGGCCGTCGTTTGTGCCGTAGTAGATGACGTACGCGCGATCCTGCTCGTAATGGGTCTGCAGGAGGATGTCCCCCGGGCTGTCGTTCATAAATCGCACATCCGTGTGCGGCGGGTAGACCGTGGCATCCGTTCCCGCCGGCGCGTAGTACCGGACGGTGTAACTGTGATTGCGACGCTGAACGATGGGCAGGCCGTACTCCCATGCCCCGCGGTAGACGGTCGTGCTGACCTGGCACAGGCCTCCGCCGTAATCGGGGAGCGTCTTGTCGCCCTTGATTGTCAGTTCTTTCCGGTATCCCGTTCGCGCATCGACGGGACCGAGGACGGTGTTGAAGGAGAACGTGCCGTCACGCGGAATGATGTGACCGTTGAAGCGCCGCAATCCGACACCGATGTTATGCCGCCGATTGACGGGCGATCCTGCATAAATCGATTCGCCGACGACCAGCACCTCGTTGATGCCGCGACGGCGCAGCTGTTCGGCGATATGCATCGCGGGCTGCACATCATCCATGGGGAGTTCCACGTCGGGGATATTTGCCTCGAGCGCCGCGATCGTGAGGTCCACTGCGCGGTGGACGTCGACCTTCCTGCCCGGAAGCCCGACGCCGTCGAATGTCACGGTTCCCGTCGAAGAGAGGCTCATCGTCACCGTGCGCGGTTCGCGCTCCACGGAGGGCAGAACGCGGGCGCGCAGGGTGCGTTCGATTCTGGCGCGGTCCCACGTCTGTCGGAGCGAACGGGTTATCCCGCGCGGGAGCGGCGGAACATCGTCACCGTCGACACGCAGGGACGACGGCGGAGTGATTGCGAGACTGTCGAGCGTCCACACGTCCTCGTCCGCGCGCCACAGCGCGATGTCTTGCTGCGTCACCGGAAAGAGCCAATGGGCATGGCGCCACGTGAGGGAGGCCGCGGCGGCAGCCCCGGGCTGCAAGAGACCAAGGAGACCGAAGATGCCGAGGAGACCAACGATGATGCGACGGCAGAACACGGAAGCATTGTGATGAAAGAATGTCCGCGATGAAATCCCAAATCTGCAAACAACAAAATCCGAAATCCGAAGAAACATCCAAATCCGAATGACCAAAACATTGTTTGGCCCGTTTACTGTTTTCATGATGGGAATTTCTTTCGGATTTCACAGTTTCTTTCTTTCATTCCCACTCCCACTTTCGCTGCGGCGGCTCGGGTCGGGGCGTGGGGCGCCGTGGAGGCATGGTACCCTTCCGCGCCTTCGCTTCTTCGTCGAGTGCGCGGTTCACGAGCGAGTCCGCGCGGTAGTTGTCCTCGCGCGGGATGTGCAAGAAGACGACGTCGGGCAGTTCGGCGGCGAGTGACTGCACTTCATCGACGAACACCTTGAGCGCGGGCATTTTCACGCGGTACTCACCGTTGAGCTGGCGGACGATGAGCTCGGAATCGAGGTGGCAAATGAGACGGTTGGGCTGGAATTTTTTCGCCAACCCCAGGCCGGCAATCAACGCTTTGTACTCGGCGACGTTGTTCGTCTCCACGCCGATCGTTTCCGCGTGCTCGGCGAGAACCTTGCCTTCGATGGGGTCTTCCAGGATGCAGGCGATGGCCGCTTGCCCAGGATTGCCCCGCGATCCGCCATCGGTGAACAAATGCAGCGTGCCGCCGATGGCCGTCGGTTGGTCCTCCTCCGGCGCGGGTTTGCCCTCGAGCGCCGCGCGCAGCGTGTCCGCGATGAAACGCTCGCGCTCCCGCACGCGGGGGAAAAGTTCCGTCAGACGCCGCTCGAGCTCGGCGGGAAGGCGCATGCAATGAGGATACCGACCCTCCTTCGCCAAGGCTACGGGTTGCTTTTACCCGCCTCCGCAGAAAGCCACCACCGTCAGGTGGTGGATGAATGCGGGTATCGCGGCGTAGCTCGCAAGCGTAGCCGGATATGCTTCGGCGCGGTTGCGCTGCAGCATCTGAAGATGCCACCGGCGTACGCCGGTGGAGCTTCATCTCCCCTTCAGGAGATGCGCGATCGCCGCGTCCAGTTGCGGATCGCGGTTCGCTTCACGGTCTTCTTTCGTGCGTTCCACGACGACGTCCGGCGTAATGCCTTCCTTGGCGAGATTGCGGCCGCTCGGCGTGAGCCAGTGTGCCGTCGTCACGCGCAGGCTGCTTCCGCCGGGGAGTTCGATGACCTCCTGCACCGTTCCCTTCCCGAAACTCTTTGTGCCGACGATCGTCGCGCGCTCCGCGTCCCGAAGCGCGCCGGCGACGATCTCCGCCGCGCTCGCCGTTCCCTCGTTGATCAGGATGACCATCGGCAGATCGGGGAGGAGCGGCCGCCCGTCGACGTAATGGCGCTGCGGCTCGCCTTCGCGGCGCTCAACCGTCACGACTTTGCCCTTCGTGAGGAACAGCGACGACATCTCCACCGCTCCGGTCAGGTAGCCGCCGCCGTTGTATCGCAGGTCAAGTACCAAGCCACTGATGTTCCCGTGGCGCAGGACATCTCGCAGCGCGGACGTCAATTCCGCGGTCGTGTCCGAACCGAACTGGTTCACTTCCGCAATGGCGATCACTCCCTGTTTGTCCTTTTGATAGCGCAATTCGACGCTGGGGACGGTGATGTCTGCGCGCGTGATCGTGACGGAGACCGGTTCGCGCTCGCCGTCGCGCTCGATCGTCAGCGTCACGGTCGTGCCGCGCTTGCCACGGATGCGCTTCACGACTTCCGCGAGAGTTTTGCCATAGGTGGGCCAATCGTCGACCTCCGTGATGATGTCGCCCGGAAGCAGCCCCGCACGTTCGGCCGGCGATTTCTTGATCGGCGAGACGATGACGATCAGCCCGTCGCGCGTGCTCAATTCCGCGCCGATGCCCTGCAGGTGGCCGTCGAGCCCCTCCTGGAATTCGGCGTGTTCCTCGGGCGTCAGGAACGACGTGTACGGATCGCCGATCGCGCTGACCATGCCCCGCACGGCGCCGTACACCATCGGACCCCGCTTCAGATCGCCCGGATCGATGTAGTGGTCTTGGAGTAGACGCCACACACTCCAGAGCAAATCGAGCGAGACGCTTTTCTCCGGATCGTCCGTGACCGCGTCATCGCTCTGCCGGAAAAGCTCGGCAATGCGCTCATGCTCCACGGCGAGGTGCACGCGCTCCGCTTGCCCCCCCAGCCTCCACCCGATGGCGAGGCTGATGATGAGCAGGCAGACGACGAGCAACGGGCGCGAGATTGGCGAGAAATTCGGCGGCATGAATTGACAGTGATGGAATCTCTGGCGAGCATCAGAATATGGGAAAAGTGCCGACGGGGAAACCAAGGCAACCAAGGATGCCAAGGAAACCGAAGATCACGGGGGCGATGCGCGTGCAGGAAATCATCACGATTCTGCCCGAGGCGGAGCCGGTGCTCGCGCGGTACGGATTGCACTGTTTCGCCTGCGACTATAGCGACATCGAAACGCTCGAGGACGGATGCGCGAGCCACGGGTTCCCCGCCGAGGACATCGCCATGCTCGTGGGGGAGCTCAACGAGCTTCTCCGTGCGCGGCCCGCACGCAGTCAGACGCTCAACGTCACGCAGCCCGCGGCGGAGCACCTGCGCGCGATCGCCGAAGCCGAGCAGCGCCTGTCCCAGGCGCTCGAAGTCGTCGCCGACGGGCATGGCGGCTTCTGCATGGAATTCCGCGCCGACATTCCCGCAGAGGCGCTGGTTTTCTCCCATTCCGCCGTCGATCTCACAATCATCGCCTTGCCGCTCACGCTCGCCCGCATTGGCGGCGCGACGATCGATTTCCGCGAGGGCAGGTTCAAGCTGGATCTGCCCGAAGAGCGGGGATGTTGCGGGAAGAAGAGCGAGGAATGCGGGTGTGCGAATGGCAAACACTCACTTGGCGACGAAGGCCGTCGCGCCAAGCCATGCTAAATCGAACACCGCCTTCATCGTCCGTGCGAATGTCGCGCTTTCCACGACGAGGCCGAGCAATTCGTCGGGATTGAGCGACACGACGCAGACTTTGCTGCCGAAGATCAGCACTTCGTTGTCGAACGGGAATTGTTCCTTGTTCACGAGGAGGATTTCGATGAGGTTGGCGTCGTACCGCGACGGCAGGAAAGGGTCGATGGCGTGCACGCTCTCGACGGTCGTCGGTGACAGGTAGCGCGTCTTGATGCCGCGGCACAAACGTTCGTGCGTGTATTGGCGGAAAAATTCAGGGAAGAACGTCGTGACGGTCTTGAGGTTCGTGTATCCCAGGATTTCGGCGGGCGCCGCGCCGCGCACGATGCCGTGGTCCGCCCGCTGTTTCTTCGCGTCGATCTCCGGCCGCAGCTCGAGCGATTCGCCGTACACACGTTCCACGCCGTCGCGCCCTTCGTAGAAGCGGATCTTCGGTTTGAATGCCAGCGTGCTAGCGATGGACTGCAGCTGTGGGAGCAGGCCGCGGGCGAGATGCACCTTTTCCTCCGTGAGCTTGAGCAACTGCTCGGGCGGCTCCGGCGCGAAACATTTCACGCCGTTGCGGTTGTACTGGCTCAAGAGATTTTTCCGCAGCAAATTCTCGAGGGTGTGATAGCAGCTCACGCGATGGGTGTTCGCCTTCTTCGCGATGAGTGACACGGGACCGCCGTTGATCTCGAGGCATGCGAGATACACACGGGCTTCTTCATCCGTGAGGCCGAGCTTGAGGAGTTCGGAGATCATGCTTTCGGCAAGAGAATACATCTGTTGTCGAACTTTTTCTACACAATTTTATCATCAATTTTTGGCTTCATAGAAATAAAAAATACTAGTGCTAATTTTCAATGTTGGACAGAATGTGCTCATCCGTGCAGCATGGGGGCGTCACCGATCCCCCCTCCGTAATGCAGAAAACGTGTGTCCAGTGCGCCGCCGGCTTTGCTGTAACCCCCGAGGATCTCGCGTTCTACGATGATATGCATGTACCGGCGCCGACGCACTGCTATCTCTGCCGGATGCAACGGAGGCTGAGCTACAGAAACGAACGTTTTCTCTATCATCGAAAATGCAACCTGACCAGCAAGCAAATTGTTTCGTCGTTTTCCATTGATAAACCGTTTCCCGTATATGACATTGATGCGTGGTGGAGCGATGACTGGGACCCGCTCTCGTATGGCAGGGAATTCGATTTCAACAAACCGTTCTTTGAACAGTTCTTCGCGTTACGCGATGTCGTGCCCCGCCTCGCTCTTCAACAACAGAAACCTATGGTCAATAGCGATTACTGCAATTGCGCAAGCATGAATAAAAACTGCTATCTCGTATTTTCCACCAATCATTGCGAAGATTGTTACTACGGTTCCTGGGTGAATCAATCGAAGGATTGCTTAGACAACACCAACATCGATGCCTGCGAACTCTGTTACGACTGTGTCGGGTGTCGTCATTGCTACAACGTGCGCTACAGCCAAGAGTGCACCAATTGCAGCGATTCGTTCTTTCTGCGCAACTGCATTGGTTGCAGCGATTGTTTCTTCTGCTTCAACCAAGTGCAGAAGCAGTACATGGTATTCAATGAGCAAAAGACCGAGGGGGAGTACAAAGCGTTCCTCCAGAGCGTGGATACGGGTAGTTTCATCCAAATGGAAAAGAGCAGACAGACATTCGATGATTTCTCCAGAAAAATCATCGTGAAAGAATTTACCGGAACGAATGCCGAAAACTGTGTCGGTGATTACTTGCAGGACAGTAAAAACGCCTTCACCTGCTTTGAGTGCGATAGAAGCGAGGATATCCGCTACTGCATGTGCGTCTACGATGCGAAGGACAGTGTGGATTTCAGCTATTGGGGAGGGAATACCGAGAAGATGTACGAATGCCAGGCATGTGGCTACGACCTATTTCAGCTGCGTTTTTGCAATCTCTGCTGGACCAATTGCAGCGATCTAACCTACTGCGATCAGTGCTTCTCTACGAAAAATTGCTTCGGATGTGTATCCCTCAAGAAACAGACGTATTGCATTCTGAATAAGCAGTGCATAAAGGAGGAATACGAAAAGCTTGTACCGCGCATCATCGAACACATGAAACGGACCGGTGAATGGGGTGAATTCTTTCCCGTTGACAAGAGCATATACGCTTATAACGAATCTCTTGCGCAGGAGCAGATACCCCTCACGAAGAAAGAGACGCTTGCGAAAGGATGGCAATGGCATGACGAAGAGGAAGAACAAACGAAGAAATATATGGGGCCCGCGATAGAGCTGCCGGACAGTATTCGTGATGCATCAGATGATGTGACAGCGAAAATTCTGACATCAGCCGCATCCGGAAAGCCGTACAAAATCATCCCGCAAGAGTGGGAATTCTATCAACGGTTGAACATCCCACTCCCTCGCATTTCACCCGATGAGCGTCACGAGCTTCGCCTGAAGAAAAGGCACAAGCGCGTGCTCTATGAGCGCACATGCGGCAAGTGTCAGAAAGGCATCCGCACGACGTTTGCACCCAACGCCCCCGAAATCGTCTACTGCGAAGAGTGTTACCTTGCCACTGTCTACTGATGCCCACCTGCAAACAATGCTCGGCCGCATTCGAGGTCACCTCCGGCGATCGTACATTTCTGGAGAATGTTTCGCCGGTGTTCCAAGGAAAAAAAGAAATCATCCTGCCGCCGACGCTGTGCCCGGATTGCCGGACGCAACGGCGGCTGCTCTTCCGCAACGATCTCACTCTGTACCATCGCAAGTCCGATCTGACGGGCAAGCAAATCGTGTCGATGTACGCTCCGGATAAGCCGTATACCGTCTATGATCAGGATGAGTGGTGGAGCGATCAGTGGGATGAGCGTTCGTACGGCAGGCCTTTCGATTTTTCCAGAACGTTCGCCGAGCAATTTGCGGATCTGAACAACGTCGTCCCGCATATGTCGCTCTTCACGACGAACGCCGAAAACAGCTACTACACGAATCACTCGCTCAACGCCCGCAATACCTATCTCATCGCCGGCGCGACGGACATCGAGGATTCCCTGTACGGCCGCTTTGTCATCAGCTGCAGCAATGTCGTCGACGCGCTGTCGCTCTACTCATGCCAATGGTCATACGAAAGCGTTGCCTGCCAGGGGTGCTACGAATGTTTCTACGCTCTCTATTCGTACAATTGCAGCAACTGCCTCATGGTCGAAGATTGCCAGAACTGCAAGAATTGCTGCCTCTGCTTCGGCCTGAAGGGCCAGGAATATTGCTTCCTCAATGAGCGTCTCGGCAAAGAAGAATACGAGGAGCGCATGAAACAACTCACGCCGCTGACGCAGGAACACGTTCGCCTCATGCGCGCGAAGTTCCAGGATCTCAAAAAAACCCTGCCGCATCGCGCGTCGTACGTTTTCGGCAGCGAAGGATGTACCGGCGATATGATCTTCAATTCAAAGAATTGCCACGACGCATTCGATTGCACGGGATGTGAGGATTGCGCCCATATTTCCAACACCCCGAAGGGCTTCATGAGCCAGGATGCCAATTACACGGCTCCGGCGGGAGTGCGATTCTGTTACAACGTCAATTCCACCGTCGGCGGCGAGCGCTGCATGGGGACTTTTCTGTCGTGGTACGGCAGTGATGTCTACTACAGCCGCGAATGTCATCACTGCACGGATGTGTTCGGCTGCAGCGGCATGAAGCGCAAGCAGCATTGTATCTTGAATGCGCAGTATTCCAAAGAGGAGTACGAAGTTCTCGTGCCGAAGATCATCGAGCACATGCGGAAAACCGGAGAATGGGGCGCGTATCCCGATCCGTGCCTCTCCACCATGGGATACAACGAAACGCTCGCTCAAGAGTATTTTCCGATGGAGAGGGATGATGTGCTCCGCCGCCAATGGAAGTGGTATGACGGGCAGGCGAAGGAAGACGCGTACATGGGTCCGGCGCAGGCGATCCCCGAATCGATCGACGGCGCGGAGGATGATATCTGCGATCGCATCCTCCGTTGCGAAGTGACCGGCAAACCCTACAAAATCATCCCGCAAGAATTGCAATTCTATCGTCGCATGCGGCTCCCAATCCCGCGCCGCTGCCCGGATCAGCGTCATCGTGATCGCCTCGCTCTCCGCAATCCCCGCCACCTCTGGCCGCGCGCGTGTGCGAAGTGCGGGAAGGCGATCCAGACGACGTACGGCCCGGAGAGGCCAGAGATCGTCTATTGCGAGGAATGCTATCTGAAGGAGGTATACTAACCTCCTTATGCAACAGTCATGCAGGCAATGTCAGGCAGGATTCGAGATCACCGACGACGACCTCGCGTTCCTCGACAAAGTTTCCCCCGTGTTCAACGGGAAGAAAGAGGCGATCCCCGCGCCGACGCTGTGTCCGGAGTGCCGGCTGCAGCGGCGGCTGGCGTTTCGGAATCAAATCCATGTTTTTTCGCGAACGTCGTCCTTGTCAGGGAAACAGATATTTTCCTCGTGGCCAGAGGACGTGGGGTTTCCTGTTATCAGTAATGAAGAATGGTGGGGTGATGCCTGGAACGGGCTATCCGCGGGGCAAACTTTTGATTTCGGGAAAAGCTTTCACGAGCAATTTCACGAGCTTCGATCGCAGGTCCCGCATATCGCGCGTTCGGTTTCCAATCTGGAAAACAGCGATTATTGCGTCAATGCCGGTGAGCTCAAAAACTGCTACATGGTTTTCAATACCACGGGAGGCGAAGACGGCATGTATTGCGAAATGATGAACAGCTCCGTAAATACCTTGGACTGCACGATGATCGTCTCGTCGCAATTGTGCTGCGACTGCACGCTCTGCGAGAACTGCTACAACCTGCAGAGCTCCCAACAATGCGAACACTGCAGCGATAGCCATTTTCTCTTGAATTGCCGTTCCTGCAAACACTGCTTCGGCTGCGTGAATCTTCGTCATGCGGAGTATTGCGTTTTCAACGAACAGAAGACCAAGGCGGAATACGATGCGTTCCTTCGTGGCCTTCCCGCATCATCACATGCCTGGCGGGAAGATATGCGGCGGAAGACCCAGGTTTTCTTCCAGCAACACCCGCGCCCCAATGTCATTTTACGCCAAGTGGAACAGTGTGCCGGGAATATCGTGCTGCATTCCCGCAACGTCCAAGGATCGTTTTTTTGTTCCAACGACGAGGATCTTACATATTGTTTCGGAGTCCACGGATCGAAGGATTGCCGCGATTATTCGGTTTGGGGTAACAAGGCGGAATTGGTCTACGAAGCCGTCAGTTGCGGGATCAACGCGCAACGTCTCCTGTGCTGCTACGAAGTGCACACCAACACGTCCAACATGTTGTATTGCCAGGGTTGCGTCGGTTGCCGCGATTGTTTCGGCTGCGTCGGCTTAAAGAAGCAGCACCATTGCGTGTTCAACAAGCAGTATACGAAGGAGGAATACGAGGCGTTGGTGCCGACAATCATCGCGCATATGCGTTTCAGAGGGGAGTGGGGCGAATTTTTCCCAATGACCGAGGCGTTCGGTCCGTACAACTACTCGCTTGCCCAACGGTACTTCCCCCTGACGAAGTCGGAAGCCGCAACGCAGAAATTGCATTGGTACGACCAGCAGATCCCCGAAGCAAAACAGGCCGTCGAAGTCTCGTCGCTGCCGGACGGATTACCGGCTCAGGACGATCCCATCATCGTTCGCAGCGCACTCTCCGGACGGCCGTTCAAGATCACGTCCGAAGAAATCCGCCGCTACCGGCAGTTCAACGTTCCCCTGCCCCGCATGACGTACGACGAGCGAATGGAGGAGAGAATACGGAAGCTTGGCGGTATCCATCTCTACCAGCGCGCATGCGCCAAGACGGGACAATCCATTCTGACGACGTATCCGCCGGACAGCCCGTACATCATTTGGGATCGGGATGTGTACGAGAAAGAGTTTGGGTCGTAGACTAGAAGGCCATGCAACAGCCCATTGTCGGTCGGCGAACCTGTGCACAGTGCCAAGCGACTTTTGAGGTTACGGATGACGATCTCGCATTCTTGGAGAAGATCGGCCCAATATTTGGCGGGGTGCGATGCGACGTTCCTCCGCCAACGCTATGTCCAGAGTGCCGCTTGCAGCGGCGGCTGGCGTTTCGCACGGAGATTTACGTCTATTCGCGGCCGTCGTCATCGACGGGGCAGCCGATGTTCTCCGTGTACCCCACTTCCGTTCCATTCCCCGTGGTTCCCATCGAAGAATGGTCTGGCGACGGATGGGACCCGTTGCGGTACGGACGGGACGTTGATCTGTTCCAATCGTTCTTCTCGCAATTTTTCGCGTTGCAGCGGGAAGTACCCCAGCCCGCGCTCACCGCGACGCGCAACGAGAATTGCGAGTACTGCAACAATCTTTCGGACAACAAGAACTGCTACATGGTCTTCAATACGTCGCTCGCCGAAGATTGCATGTACTGCGAGAACGCCTGGGGATCGCGCGACTGCGTCGAATGCACGCACACGCGGCAATCGGAGCTGTGCTACGACTGCACGGCATGCACGCGCTGCTATGCGTTGCAGAGTTCGGAGTATTGCGAGGACTGCCAGGAAAGCACCTTCCTTTCCCTGTGCCGTTCCTGCAAACACTGCTTCGGCTGCGTGAATCTGCGGCGGCGCGAGTACTGCATCTTCAACGAACAGAAAACACGTGACGAGTACGAAGCTTTCCTCCACGGCTTTGATGCGCGTTCCCGTCGCCAGCGCGCGGAGATGGATCAACGCTGGAGGGAACTTTGCCTGCGCCACCCACGTCCCCATGCAATCCTGCGGCAGACGGAAGACGTTTCTGGGAATTTCATCCTCGAGGCGAAAGACGTCCATGACAGCTTTTTCATTCAGCATGGGGAGAATCTGCGGCATTGCTTCAATCTCCACGAAGGCATCAAAGACTGCCGCGATTACTCGCTGTTCGGACGCCGCGCGGAGCTCATCTACGAGTGCGCGACGTGCGGCATCGACATCCAGCGGCTCGCGTTCTGCTATCAGTGTCGTGCCGGCAGCAGCGATCTTCTGTACTGCTGGCACTGCGACGCGTGCGAACAGTGTTTCGGCTGCGTGAGCCTGAACCACAAGAAATACTGCATCTTGAACAAGCAGTATACGAAAGAAGAGTACGAAGCGCTCATGCCGAAGCTTATCGAGCAGATGCGGCAGGCAGGGGAATGGGGCGAATTTTTCCCGTTGTCACGCACGCCGCATCCGTACAACCGCTCGCAAGCGCAGCGCCATTTTCCTCTCACCAAAAACCAGGCATTGGAAGCGGGACTGACATGGCACGAAGAGCCGGTCAGCATGACGGAAGCGATCGATTCTTCCGCGCTCCCCGACAGCTTGCCGCAGACCGACGACTCCATGATCGTACAGAGCGCCCTGTCCGGCCGCCCCTTCAAGATCACGTCGCAGGAGCTCAAGCGCTACCGGCAGTTCAATGTTCCCTTGCCCCGCATGACATACGACGAGCGTATGGAAGAACGCGCCAAAAAGCTCGGCGGCATTCATCTCTACGATCGCGCATGCGCGAAGACGGGCAGGCCGATCCGGACGACATATCCTCCGGAGAGCCCCTTTATTCTTTGGGATAGGGATGTGTACGAGCAGGAGTTTGGAGAGTAAGGAGCGGGCGGTTTTCCTTTGAAAATAGCCAAAAATGTGCTAATGTAAGACACCAAGTTTATGGCTGCTCTGCGCTACCTTCATGTGGTTATCCCCCAAGGCGTTGAGGGGCGAGTAAAACTGGAATCGAAGTTCCAGGAATTGCTGGTGAACATGCGTAATACATTCACAGGGACACCGATTTCTCTCGAATTTTACGGAGCCAATCAGTACACCTATTTCTTCGTCGTTGTGGAGGAGCGCCTCTTCGAGACGGTGGAAGGTTTGATTTACACGGCGTTCCCTGATGCCGAGATCAAAGAGACGGCCGACTATACCGCCGGCGTCGAAGGAACAAGTCATGGGGTCGCCGGGACCGTCATCACGTTGCATCATTCCGATATTTACCCCATCAAGACGTACGATCTGTTTGAGGAGGACAGCCTGTCGCGACTGTTCGCAGTCATTTCGAAGATCAGCGCGGGTGACCAGGTGTGGGTACAGATCATAGCGGAGCCGCAGGACGATACGGGCGGCTACCACTTCGTGCGCAAGTGGAGAATGCGTCTGGCCAATATGCGGCATTTCTTCAGCATCCGCGACCGCTTGCGCGAGGGCGGACGCAAGAGCATCGCCGCCGTCCGGCACGAACGCGCGAACGAAAAACTCGGCATCAAGCCATACAAGGTGAGCATCCGCTGCGCGTACATTTCCAGCGACACAGCGACGGCCGTCCGCAAACTCGAGGCGATCATTGGTAGCTTCTCGCAGTTCAATGACAGCGACATCAATAGCTTCCACGGCCACGCCGCCGCCGTTGACGCCCGCTTCATCGAGCAGTACCGGTCCCGCAGGCATACGAAGACGTTCATATTGAGCGCGAAGGAAGTGGCGACGCTCTACCACTTCCCGAACGCCGATTACGTCCCGCACATCGTCCACGTTCTCGCGCGCAAATCGGATCCGCCACAGGATCTTCCGAAGATAGGCGAGAAGGACGTGAGCGGTTTCGGCGTGACGAATTACCACAACAATTTCGTGCCGTTCGGCATCCGTCGCGCCGACCGTCGTCGGCACCTCTACGCCGTGGGAAAGTCCGGATCGGGCAAAAGCAAGCTCCTTGAGCTCCTCATCAATGACGATTTGCGCAATGGCGAGGGCATCGCCGTTCTCGACCCGCACGGCGATCTGATTGACGCCATTCTGCGGTACATTCCCGAGCACCGCATCAACGACGTCGTGCTTCTCGATCCGGCGGATACGGATTTCCCCATCGCCTTCAACCCGCTCGAGAAGGTCGACGACGCCTACAAGATGCAGGTGACGATCGGCTTCCTGCAGATTTTCAAGAAGTTGTTCGGCGACAACTGGACGTACCGCTTGGAGCACGTGTTGCGCTACACGACGCTCGCGCTCCTCGACAGTCCGAACACGACGGTGCTCTCGATCCTGAAGATGCTGACCGACAAGAACTACCGCCAGAAGATCGTCGCGCGCATTCAGGACAGCGTCGTGAAGAGCTTCTGGGTCAGCGAGTTCGCCGCATGGTCGGAGAAATTCGACGCCGAAGCGATCACGCCGTTGCTGAACAAAGTCGGCCAGTTCGTTGCCACGAACATGATCCGTAACATGATCGGGCAGCCGGTGACGAAATTCTCCATCCGCGAGATCATGGACCAGAAGAAAATTCTTCTCATGAAAGTGAGCAAAGGTCTGCTCGGCGAGGAGAACTCGTCGCTCATCGGCTCGATGTTCATCACGAAGCTCTACCAGGCCGCGATGAGCCGCGCCGACACGCCCGAGGACCAGCGCACGGACTTCTACCTGTACGTCGATGAGTTCCAGAACTTCGCGACCGACACGTTCGCCGAGATCCTCTCCGAAGCGCGCAAGTACCGCCTGAACCTGACCATCGCCCACCAGTACATGGGCCAGCTCAACGATGTCGTTCGCAAGACCGTGTTCGGCAACGTCGGTTCCATGATCAGCTTCCGCGTCGGCGCCGAGGACGCCAAGATTCTCGCCGAGGAGTACAACCCCGTCTTCAAGGAGCGCGACATCATCAACCTGGGCGTACGTGAACTCTACTGCAAGATGTCGGTGAACGGCGAGCTGCGGGAAGCCTTCTCCGGTCGGACACTCGACGCGCCGCGGCCCGAGTGGGATCACTCGGATCAGATCATCGCCGCCTCACGTCGCAAATATTGCACGCCGAAACAGGAAGTGGAAGACATGCTGAAGAAATGGGACGAAGCCGCCTCCGCGCCGCCAAAGGAAGGGGAGATCGCGAGCATCGAGGAGAAGTTCGAGGAACCGCTGATTTGATGGCGTGAAGCTTCAGTACGGAAACAATTCTTCGTCGCTGAAGAAGCGCGCGACTTCCTTCTGCGCCGTCTCCGGCGAGTCCGACGCGTGCGCGATGTTCACCATCATGTCGACCCCAAGGTCCCCGCGGATCGTGCCCTTGGGCGCCTTGCGGCTGTCGGTCGGCCCGAGCATGTCGCGGACGGCCGCGACGCTGTTTGCCCCCTCCAGCACCAGCGCGATGACCGGTGTGGAGCCCATGAAACTCTCGACGTCGGGGTAGAAGGGCTTGTCGGCGATGTGCGCGTAGTGGTCGCGCAAGAGGTCCTTGCCCAGATGGAGCATCTTGCATCCGCGGATCTTGAAGCCGGCGGATTCGAAGCGCGACATGACCGCGCCGCAGAGGCCTTTGGCGATGCAATCGGGTTTGAGAAGAATGAGCGTACGTTCCATGGTCGGGAGGAAGGTTGCGGGCAGTGTACGCAAGACCGGCGGTTTTGTCCCGTCTATTTCACCGGATGCAGCAATCGCCGGAGGCATTGGCTCTGCTGCCGGCGTGTGCCGACGAAGCAGCGTTTGTCCGTCGTGGACGGCGAGACGCGCTCCGTCACCGGCACGGGACGATTGCGCCCGCGCAGCTGGCGACGTTCGCTCTCCATGTCCCGACGGATGTCCTGCAGGACACGGTCGTACGCCCTCCGCTCCTCCTCAATCCCTTTGAGGAAGGCATTGAGCGCACGGAGGTACTCCGGGCCGACTCCTTCGGAAGCGTGGTCCTTGTACCACTGCTTCACGCGCACCTGCTGCTGATCGAGGAAGCGTTTGCGCATCTCCCGCACGGTCTTCTGCTTATCGCGCAGACAGCTGCCGATGTCCCTGCCGACTTTCGTACCGCAGGCCAGTTCCTTGAGGATCTTCTCCCGCTGCACGGTGGCCATGGAATCGTCACGCGCCGACGCGGCAAGCGGAACAACGGTGAGGAGAGCAGCAATGGAGACGGAGACGAAGCGTTGCATGACAACACTATAGACGATGGAACCGCCATTTTCTTACAGCTACCATCGTCCCATGGAAGAACCCGCCCTCCCGCGGTTGCCCGCCCGGCACATTCTGGCAGGCATTGCCGTGCTGTTCGGTGTTCTGGCCGCTGCAACGTACGGGCGCGTCGTCGGCTTTCCCTTCGTGCGATGGGACGACGGCCTCCTCATCACGGAGCAGCCGGCGGTACAGGCGATCGCTCCGTGGTCCATCGCGTGGATCTTCACCCACTACGACCCCGAGCTTTATATCCCGCTCACATTCCTCACGTACCAATTTGACTGGCTTATCGGCGGCGGCGCGCCGTGGCCATTCCACTTGGACAATCTCCTTTTGCACACGATCAGCGCGCTGCTCGCAGCGTGGACGGCGTTTCTCTTGCTTCCGAAATCCTCTTCCCGAATCCCGCTTCCCGCACTCGCCGTCGGCCTCCTCTTCCTCCTCCACCCGCTCCACACCGAGGCCGTCGCGTGGGCGAGCGCGCGGAAGGATGTTCTGTCGACGGCATTATTCTTCGCCGCGTTGCTTGCGTACCTCTACGCACGCGATCGTGACGACCGGCGGCTGCGCCTGTGGAGCCTGGTGTTTTTCCTCCTGGGTCTTCTGTCAAAAGTGATGGTGATCACGCTGCCCATCGTGCTGCTCCTCGTCGAGTGGCGTGACGGAAAACTGCGCCGGACCGGACTATGGCGCGACATTGCCCCATACCTTGCGCTCGCTGCCGTGTTCGGCGTTATTGCGCTAGGGGGTAAGCAGCAGCTCGTCGTCGCGTCGAGCACGGCGACCAAACTCCTCATGGCCTGCAAGAGTGCCGTGTTCTATCTGCAGCAGATTCTCTGGCCTCGGCACTTCTCGCTCCTCTACCCGTACACGGAGCAGGTCAGTCTGGCGACAGCGGACATCGCGTGGTCGGTGGGGATCATCGCGGTTTTATGCGCAGTGGCGGTTGCGACGGTACGTCGCCAGCGGTGGATCGCCTTCAGCCTTGCGTTCTTCCTGGTGACGGTCGCGCCGACGTTCCTCAACTTCGCCAAAGGCGGGGACATGGACGTGTATTTCGCGTCGGACCGCTACGCGTACATTCCGTCGTTCGGAATATTCCTCCTCGCGGGATGGGTGGCATCGCTTGCCGCGCTGCGCCTGCCGCGCCTGCGCGTCGCCGTTGCGACAGTCGCCCTCGCCGTCATCGCCGCGCTCGGCCTGCTCGCGCACCGGCAGCTGCGGGTGTGGGAGACGACGGAGACGCTCTTCATGAATGTCATCCACTTCTACCCCGAGGCGTCGCACGTCGCGCACAACAACCTGGGCAACGCCTACCGGCTGCGTAAAGCCTTCATGCAGGCCGAGGAGGAGTATCGCAAGGCGCTGGCGATCCGGCCGCACGCGAAAACTTTGAGCAACTTGGGCGCGCTGCTGCGGCAGCAGGGACGCTTGAGCGAGGCTCACGCGGTCTATGCGCAGGCGCTCGAGCTCGATGCCGCTAGCCCCTTCGCGCATTTCGGCCTGGGCATCGTCCTTGCACAGGAGGGGCAGTCCGCGCAGGCCGAGGCGCGCTACCGCGAAGCAATGCGCCTCGATCCGCTCTTCGAGGAGGCGCCGACGAATCTGGGCGCGCTCTTCGCGGCGCAGGGACGCTGGGAGGATGCGGTCGGCGCGTACGAGCAGGCGCTGGCGATCAACGCGTACTTCCCCGACGCGCGGTACAACATGGCCGTCGCCCTCGAGGCGCTCGGGCGCGACAACGAGGCGCACGAACAATACGCGTGGACGATCCGTCTGGCGCCGCGCTTCATCGCCGCGTACATCAATGACGGCATCCTGCTGGCGAAGATGGGTGACCGCGACGGCGCGGCGGAGCGCTTCCGCCAGGTGCTGGCGATCGACCCGGGCAACGGCGCCGCGCGCAGCGCACTACGGCAGCTGGGAGCGGACTAGGGGTCAGCCGGAAATGTGCCGCATGAGGTCATCCACGCGGGGGGTGCGTTCCCATGCGACATCCAGATCTTCGCGCCCCATCTGTCCGTTCGACGCAAGCGGCAGGTACTTCGTCTGCAGAAGACGGAGATCCTCGATGATCGCCGCCGGGCGCAGATCGAACGTGGCGCGGATCGCCCGCGCGATCTGGTCGTCGTCGACGACGCCGGTGCCGAATGTATCCACATGGATCGATACGGGCTTGGCCACGCCGATGGCGTACGCGATCTGTACTTCGCAGGAGTCCGCAAGGTTGGCGTTCACCACGTGCTTCGCGGCCCAGCGGGCTGCGTACGCCCCGCTGCGGTCGACCTTGCTGGGATCCTTGCCGGAGAACGCCCCGCCGCCATGGCGGCCGACACCCCCGTAGGTATCGACGATGATCTTGCGGCCCGTCAGACCACAATCGCCGACCGGCCCGCCGATTTCGAAATTGCCGGTGGGATTGATGAGGTATGTGGTTCTGCTGTCGACGCCCCTGTTCTCGAGCAGCTTTTCCAGACGGGTGCGCACGTCATCCCGAAGGCGTTCCTGCGTGACGTCGGGGGAGTGTTGCGTCGATAGCACGACCGCATCGATGCGGGGCGGGATCTCGCCACTGGCGTATTCCACAGTCACCTGACTTTTGCCGTCAGGACGCAGGTATGGCAGCTCGCCAGATTCCCGCCAGAACTGGAGATTCCTGGAGATGAGGTGGGCCAGATGAATCGGGAGAGGCATGCGGTTGAAGGTCTCATTCGTCGCGTAGCCGTACATCAATCCCTGGTCGCCGGCACCCTGCTCACGCGGGTCGGTGCGGTCCACGCCGCGGGCGATGTCCCCGCTCTGGTTGCCGATGAGCTGCAACACGGTCGCCCCCCTCGCGTCGAACCCCAGCGCGGGGTCGGTGTAACCGATATTCGCAATCACCACCCGCGCGATCGCCTCGATGTCCAGGCGGGCGCGCGTCGAGATCTCGCCAGCGACGACGACGGCATTGTTCTTGACGAGGGTCTCGCAGGCGACGCGCGAAGACGGATCCTGCCCGAGGCAGGCATCGACCACGGCGTCGCTGATCTGATCGGCGACTTTGTCGGGATGGCCTTTCGTGACGGATTCGGAGGAGATCAGGTGGGACATATGGAAGGGGGGATGATGAGAAATGTCCGGATGGAGCGATTTGTACTTCCCGTTCATACTCCTGTCCAGTCCAGCAGCGATTGGGTTCCCACAGGAATTGTTCAGAGAAAGAGCACGCAGCGATCAGATCACCCATATACTAGTATATGGGTGATCGTGAGAACGGGGATGTTTGGAGAATGCAAAGCGACCAACGACAAGCCGATGACAATGCTCAATCTTTCAACAGTTTCCCCAATCCCTCCTCGGTCTGCCCCTTGCCGATGACGACGAGACGCAGCTCTTCGGACTTGAGGATTCGTGTGGCCAGTGCGTTGAGTTGATCGAGCGTGACGGCGTCGACTTCCTTCATGTATGCCTCGATGTCGCGGATCTTCGGGTAGAGCAGGAGCTGCTTGCCGTAGAAGTGGCATCGCTCCTCACTGTCTTCGAGTCCCAGGATCAACTTCCCCTTCAGGAAGGCCTTCGCGCGTTCCAGCTCGTCGGGTTCGATCCCATCCTTCGCGCAGACGAGGTACTCGTGGCGAATCGCGGTGAGGGCTTCCGCCAGGCGGCTTTGGTCCACGCCCGCCCGTGTCGTGAGCGCGCCGCCGTCGAGGTAGCTGTCGACTTCGGTGGAGATGTAGTAGCACAGCCCGCGCGCTTCGCGGACCTTGAGAAACATCCGCGAGCTCATGTTGCCGCCCAGCACGATGGCGAGCAGTTTCTGGGCGAAGTGATCGTCGTGCAGCGCGCTGACGCCCGGGACGCCGAGCACGAGATGGACCTGCTCCGTGTTCTTGTTGCGCAGGAAGACGCGGCGGTCGCTGTACGTCGTGAAGGGCATGAACGGTTCCTTGCCCTTGCCGTCGATCGCGCCGAAGAACTTCTTGCCGAGTTTCAGCGCCTGCTCGCGGGTGACGGCGCCGGCGAATGCCAGCACGATATTCTCCGCTGTGTAGAGGCGCCGCTTGTGCTTCAGAAAATCGTCCTGCGTGACGGACAGGATGATCTTCTCCAGACCGATCGTGTCCCAGCCGAGCGGATGGTCGCCGTAGAGTAATTCCTCGAAGTCCCATCCCGCGCGGTACATCGGCGTGTCCTGGTACATCCTCTCTTCCTCGATAATCACGCCGCGCTCCTTCTCGATTTCCTCCGGCGGGAAACTGGCGTGGAGGAGCATGTCGGCGAGCACGTCGCACGCCAGCTCGCATTGCTCCGCGGCGACTTTCACGTAGTAGCCCGCGTACTCCTTGCCTGTGAAGGCGTTGAAATCACCGCCGACGCCGTCGATCGCCGCACTGACCTCCTTCGTGTTCACGTATTTCTTCCCGCCCTTGAAGAACATGTGCTCGAGGAAATGGCTGATGCCCCGCTCGGCGTTTGTTTCGTAGCGCGATCCCGCTCCGGCGAACACGGTGACGGTCACGGACGCGGTCGCGTCGCTGGGGGCCGTCAAGATACGCAGGCCGGAGGGGAGGGTGTCGACGTGGTACACGGAGGGAATTGGGAAGAGGACTTCGGGATTCGGGCAGGAATTAGAGCAGCGTGCTGAAGGTGAGGTAGAGGAGGAACAGGATGAAGAGCGCAAGGGGGAGACCGATGACGATGCGGGTCGCCGGAGACGCTCCGTGGGTCTGCTCGACGCTCATGACGACGCTCGTGCCGCCGAAGACCGCGCCCGAGAGGAGCAGGGGGAGATCCGCGATCTGCAGCCACCAGAGCGGCCATACGCCGCCGATGCCGCTCTGCCAGAGCGCGTATGCGACGAAAAACGTCGTCCCCAGGGCATAGAAGCAGACGGCCGCGATGGAGCGCAGGAGTGGGATCACGGGTGGGAGAATACCCTATTTCGTCTTCTTGCTCACCGTCAGGCGCTTGCGGCCGCGGGTGCGGCGGCGCGCGAGGACCTTGCGCCCATCGGCGGTCTTCATGCGTTTGCGGAAGCCGTGTTTGCGAAGGCGCTTGCGCCAGCGGAGTTTACCGAGCATGCGAGGGGAGGGTAACGATGACAGGCGGGTTGTGCAAGGAGGCAGTCTTTCCTTTGTCGGTGTTACGCCTGTCTTGGACGATAGTATTCCACTTCGATGTCGGGGGTGGCTTCGGCGCGGTTCGCCTCGCGCGCGAGCAGGAACAGAAGGTCGCTCGTGCGGTTGAGGAAGGGGATGACGTGCTCGCCGATCGTCTCGCGCGATTGCAGGGCGACGGCCCACCGTTCGGCGCGCCGGCAGACGGCCCGCGCGTGGTGGAGCTGGGCCGAGGGGCGCGAGCCGCCGGGGAGGATGAAGCGGGTTAGCGGGGGCAACGTCGGTTCGATCGCAGCGATCCACGCATCGATGATCGCGATGTGCTCCGCAGTGATGTGCGGGACGTCCGTCGCCTGCCGTGCCGGCGCAGCGAGATCGGCTCCAACCGTGAAGAGCAGATGTTGCAAGCGGGCGATGATGGCATGGATGGCTTGCGGCAAACGCTTCTCCGCGCAGACGACGCCGAGGAGCGCATTGAGTTCATCGATGGTCCCCTCGGCATGCACGCGGGGATCGTCCTTGCGCACCCGCGTCCCGCCGAGCAGGCCGGTGGTTCCTCCGTCGCCGGTGCGGGTGACGATGGACATCATTTTTCGGAGATCGCCGCGATGACTTCCTCGTGCACCTCCTTCGCCTCTTCTTCGGTCAGTGTGCGATCGGGCGCGCGATACGTGAAGCGCAGCGTGACATTGTACTGGTCGCGGGGGAGCGCGGCGCTGACGTACAGGTCGGTGATGTCGACGTCCGTGAGGAGCGCATGACGTCGGCGCAGTTCTTCGAGCAGCGGCCCGATGCGCTTGGCGTGCGTGCGCGGGAACGTCTCGTCGTACACGATTGCGGGGAACATCGGCAGATCGCGCAGCAACGCATCGCGCTGGGGCGAACGCAGCAGGGCGTCGACGGACAGGCTCGCGAACGCCGTCGAAGGCGGGAGGCCGAAACGCTCGCAGACATCGGGGTGCAGCGTGCAGAGGAGGCCCACATTCGTTCCCGCACTCATGAGGCTCGCGGCCTGTCCCGGGTGGGCGGATGGCGGGATGCATTCGGCAGGCTGCACCATGAGGGGAACGCCGATATCTTCCATACAGGCGGCGATGTCGGCCTGCAGGCGCAGGAGCGGCGGACGGGAGAGATCGGCGGCGTCGCGGGCGACGAGGAGAAGGGCGCAGCGGCGTTCTTCGTTGCGCGGCAGGGAGAAGATGCGGCCGACGGTGAACGTTTTGACGTCATGCGCCGTCTGGCGGACTGCGCGCGAGGCATGTTCCAGGAGGCGCGGCAGGTGGCCGGGGGCCAGCAGCGAGAATTCTTCGCCGAGGGGGTTGGCCAGCGCGACGCAGGTGGAGGGATCCATGCCGGCCTTGCGCACGAGGGACGGGCCGACGAGCGAGAGTGGGAGCAGTTCGCAGAAGCCGCGCTCCTTCGCCATTCGGCGCAGCGCGCTCGAACGCTCGTCGCGGGCATGCAGCAGCACCGGGGCCGCCGGCAGGACGGGCGTAATGGCGTCAAAGCCGGTGATACGGCCGATCTCTTCAATGAGATCGTGTTCCGCGGTGAGGTCGCGCAGCCGCCAGAGCGGCGGAAAGACAGCTAGCTTTGGGCTTTGGGCTTTGAGCTTTGAGTGCGGGCCATGTTTTTGCTTCCCGCTGTGTTTCACTATGCACCCCAGGTCACTCAATGCGTCGATCATGCGTTTGTCGGGGATGCGCACTCCGAGAACGTCGCGCACATGGTCCGGTCGCAGCGGAATCGACGGCGCCCTGCCGTCGTCGCCCTCTTCGTCGATGCGTGAGGCGAGCTTGCAGCCGGGAACGGTAGCGAGGAAGAGTTCCGCCGCCCGCAGCAATCCGGCTTTCGCCATGATGCGGGGGACGCCCTTCTCGTAGACCGTCGAGGCATCGGTGCGGTGGCCGGTCGCGATGATTGTCCGCCGGATCCGGACCGGGTCGATGATCGCGCTGTGCAGGTAGATGCGGCGCGTTGTCTCCTTCGTCGAACTGCGCAGCCCCCCCATGATGCCGAGCAGGTCGAAGATGCCCTCGTTGTCGCTCAAAACGATCGCACCGTCCGGCAGCGTGCGATCTGCGCCGTCGAGCGTGGTGAGGCGTTCGCCCTTCGTACTGGTGCGCATGCACACGTCGCCGACGAGATCGTCGGCATCGAAGCTGTGCAGCGGCATCCCGAGTTCCATCGTCACGTAGTTCGTGATATCCACGGGGAGGCTGACCGACCGCCATCCCGTCGCCTCCAGGCGGCGTCGCATCCAATCCGGCGTCGTGCCGAGGACGTCGATCGTGAGCAGGCAGCTGACGTACCGCGGCACGAGGTCGGGAACGTCGATGCGGCAGCGGACGGGGCAGGGGGTTTTCGGGAACGGGAGTTTTGGTGCGCGGGGCTTCTTCCATCGCGCGAGTCCCAGCGCGACGCACTCGCGGGCGAAGCCGATGTGCGAGAACAGGTCGGGACGGTGCGGAATGGCTTTGTTCGAGACGTGGAGGATCGTGTCGGTCATGCCAAGGGCCTCGCGGAGAGGCATACCAACCTTGAGCTTCGCGCTCTGCGCCATAGGCATGAGGTCGATGATGGGACGCGGGCCGTCTTCGGGCGAAGGCGGGAACATGCCCCCAAGGTCGAGCTCTTCCGCCGCGCAGATCATCCCCTCGCTCTCCTCGCCACGGATGGTCGCGCGTTCCAGAGTCATCCGGTCGCCCCCGTGCCATCGCACCGTCGCCCCCACGTGCGCGAACGCGACGAGCATCCCTTCGCGGACATTCGATCCGCCGCAGACGACGCGCTTCGTGCCATGGTCCGTGGCGACGTCGACGAGCGACAGTTTGTCGGCATTCGGGTGCCGGGCGGTCTTTACCACTTTGCCGACGCAGCAGTGCGCCAGCAGTGCGCCCTGTTCCTCCACCTCCTCGACCTCGGCGCTGCACACCGTCAGGCGCTCGGCGATGACGGCCGGATCGCGCTCGGTCCATTCGATGAAGTCCGCTAGCCAGTCCAGGGAAATCTTCATGGCCAGTAGAGTACTTGTTTTTGTCGAAAATGCAGAATGCGAAGTGCAGAATGCACACCATTGCAGGATATAGAGCGCAGACGCCAGATTTTGTCTTTTGTGTTTTTACCGCACTTTGCACCGTGCACTTTGCACTTTTCATTTGCCAGAGTAGCATCAACCTCCGTCTCCTTCCCCAATTCGCGTATGTTCTTCCATCATGAGACGGACACATGCGACGCGTGCTCGGTCGTTGCATGGGTCGCCAACCTCCTCCTGTTCCTCGCGACGCTGGCCGCACTCATCGGCGTCTACAAGACGCACTTCCCGCCGAGCGGCATGACGTTCACGTCCCCACAGGGCGCGATCTACCTCGTCGCTTTCTGCTTCAGTTTGATGTTCTGGACGCGGCAGATGTACATGTGCTGCGGCTGCGGGAGCGCGCGGAAGTAGTTGTCCGTCGTGGCATGCTTCGGCACAATCGACTCTCCACGGAGAGGTCGCATAGTGGCCTAGTGCGCACGCTTGGAAAGCGTGTAGACCTGAAAGGGTCTCGAGGGTTCGAATCCCTCCCTCTCCGCCATAGTCACACGTGTTATTTTGCCGACGGAGGCTTGTCGGTGAGCTGCAGGCGACCGGATACGTCATTGCTGGGAATGTCGAGCTGCAAGAAACGTTTTTGCGTACTCTTCCATTCCGCCCCATGGAGATCCAGCCACACTGTCTGCGTATTCCCTGATTTTTGCACAGTTACGGGAATGCCGTATGCCTCCGCACGCCTGGTGAGAAGGTCACTCTGCCTTGCCCCGACCGGACCGAGTGCGATGATGAAGTGTCGTTGAGCGTCCTTGGTCAGCGTCCCCGTCGACTTCAGAGTCATAAAATTCGTATCAATGCCGTCCACTGCGTCGTCGCGGTTTTCGTTGCCGACCAGGGCAAGACCTTCTTTCCTGACGCGCAGCAGCAGAGGCTGCTGCGAATGCAGCGTGTCCTTGCGATTCTGTCGTGCAAAGTACGCATCGTTCATCTTGGGGTTTCTGATCATCGGAAGCTTTAAGCCGATGTCATCCGGCACAATGTCCATGCCCAACGCGGTACCCCACACATCCGTAGCGGCAAAGCTCTTTCCCTGATCACGCAACTGCTTGATTTGCCCATTGAGCACGTCGATTTCCTTCTGAAATTCGGAGATCTTAATGAGATTCATTCCGCGCTGTTCATGGTACGAGCCGTCGATGAATTTACGGACATTGTCGATCTGTGGCTTCAGTTGCTTCAGTGCCTCGTCCAGATCGGGACTACGCATGAGGCGATCGGCGAGGCGGGCATCGCGATGGCGATCCGTTTTCTCGGCCTCCTTTCGCATCGCCGCCTTCGGGCCCTTTGGGTTGTCCGGGTTTTCGGGGGCGGGAGGCACCGCCGGTTTTGGCCTATCCGGATTCACCGGCGCAATGGGCGCCTTCGGAGGTTTGTCGGGGTTTTCGAATGTGGGTGTATCGGGAGGCATCCGGTCATTGTACATCAAAAACAGTTCTTTTGGAAGAACACGGGGAGGGTTTTTATGCGGATTTGCCGGCGGCCATGCGCTTCGCGAGCGTGCGCAGGTAGGCCGTCGAGACGCGCAACGTCTTGTACGCGCCGGTTGTGGGATCGAAGACGCGCTTTTTCTGCAGATTGATCTTCCACGTCCGGCGGGTGTGGCGCAGCGAGTGGCTGCGGGTGTTCCCGAAGGCGGTCTTGCGGCCGGTTTTGACGCACTGACGTGCCATGAGTGGGGCCAAGAGTAATGGAGGTCTACGAGGAAGGCAACCAAAGAAACCAATGCAATCAAAGCAGCCGACGATCCCCGGAATCTTTGGTTTCCTTGGTTGCTTCGGTATCCTCGTTTTCGTGCCCTTCATCCATCCCATTGCCATCCTCGCGATGCTCATCGCGGTGAGCGTGCACGAGTGCGCGCATGCGTGGATGGCCAAGCGACTCGGCGACGATACGGCCGAGCATGCCGGGCGGCTCACACTCAATCCGCTGTCGCACATCGACCCGCTCGGCGCACTGATGTTCCTGATCGTCGGCTTCGGATGGGCCAGGCCCGTGCCAGTGGATCCGTCCTCCTTCCGTCATCCCAAACGGGACAACGCTGTCGTCGCGCTCGCAGGACCGGCGTCGAATCTCATCCTTGCGTTCCTCGCCTTCATCGGGCTCGCATTGCTCATGCCTGCCAGCCCCCAGAGTTCAATGGAGCTGCTGTCGATCGGCGATGGCGGGAGCGTGACGCAGGTCTTCCTCACGCATTTCTTCGCCGCGTCCCTCTTCGTGAACCTCGCGCTCATGGCATTCAACCTCCTACCGATCGCGCCGCTTGACGGATCAAAAATCATCGAGCCGTTCGTACCGCTTTCGTTGCAGGATGCTTACGACGCGATGTTGCAGTACGGGCCGTTCATCCTCCTCGGTCTCATCCTCTTCGAATCCTTTCTTCCCGTCCGGATCCTCTCGGGCTGGGTGCACGGGATCGTCGATATCGTGCTCACGGCATTCGCGGCATTGCCGATATGACTCCGTTGTCGTGAATGTGACACAGCAAATCCGAAACACGAAATCCGAAGGAAACGTTTGAAATTCGCATCGTCAAAACACGACTTCTCCGTTTCGCCGTTTGAGTTATTAGAATTTGTTCGGATTTCGGATATCGCTGATGTGGACGGTCTCCAAAGCCTTTTTCACAGTTCCCATGACAGCTTCCTCCGAGAAAAGTGTTTGTGCTTTTTCATAAGCTGCGTCCGCGATGCGCTGGCGCTCCGTTGTGCTCGTGAGTCGGAGGAGTTGCTCAACGTACGCGTCGGGGGAGCGGGCGAGCAGGACGTCTTCCCCGCCTATGAACGGGTATCCCGCCGTGTGGGTCGTGATGAGAGGCAGGCCGCGGCAGAGAGGCTCGAAGACTTTCTGTTGCATGCCCTGGCCGGAGATCGACGGCGCAATCGCGATGTCCATCGTCGCCAAAAACATCCCGAGATCATCGACGAATCCGGTGGTCTGTGCGTCATCGGCGAGATAGTGCCGCCAGTAATCGGGGAACTTCTTCCCCGTCAGGTGGAACCGAAACCGCCCGGGCGCGGCTGCCCGCACGCGGGGCAGAATATCACGCAGAAGCAGCAGTGCGGCGTCGCGGTTGTGGCCCATGCTGTAGTTCGAGCTCAAGAAGACGACGTCGAGGACGGGCTTGTCGGCGTGTGTTTTGCGTGAGAAGCAGCGCGCAAGGCCGCGCAGGGGAAGCACGCCTGTGCGTTTCGCCCCGAGCGACCGGTACCACACCTCCTCGTCCGGTGTAATCGCCAGCAGCATGTTGCTCTCCCGCGCGGCGATGCGCTCGCCGCCGTACTTGGGGATCGATTTGATCCACGACAACACGCTGCCGCCGTGTTCGTCACGGCAGTTTCGGGGTTCGTTCAGCGACGATTTCACAATCATGGGAATGCCCAGGGGCTTGAGCAGCCGGAGCAGCGGCCAGAGGAGCGTGTACTCGATCCAGATGGCGTCGGGCTTCATCTCCGCGGCGGCCTTGAGCGCCGCCTCCTCGAAAGCGGGGTCGGTGTACTCGAGCGCAGCGCCGTCGAGCAGCCATGGCGTCCGAAGCACGCGGGGCAGTCGCCTCACAAGCAGGCCGAGCCGGCTGCGGACGTAGGGGACGAGCGTCAGAGGGAGACGCCTGTCCGCGAAAACGCGTTCGACGGATGCGCGGTTCTGGAACGCGTGGATTTTGGCGACGACGCGGACCTCGTGGCCGAGACGTTGCATCTGCTCCAAGCCCGCGAAGCGGTCCTGCTGGCAGGCGCCGGTCAGGGGATAGGGAACCCAGGGGGTGAGAACGAGGATGCGCACGTGTACCATGCTACACTCCCGCGGCATGGCAAAGCCCACGCTCTGCATCGTCGGCCTCGGATACGTCGGCCTTCCCCTCGCCCACGCATTTGCGGAGGAGGGGTACCCCGTCATCGGTTACGACGTCAGCCGTTCCCGCATCGACGAACTCTTCCGAGGCGTGGATCGCACGCGGGAGCTGTCTGCCGAGCAGCTGTCTGCCGTCCGCATCACCTACACCGACGATCCCAAGAGCATCGAAGCCGCCGACATCGTCATCCTCGCCCTTCCCACACCGGTCGACGCGGCGAACAAACCGGACCTCACGCTACTGGAGCAGGCCTCGGCCACCGTCGGCGCGCACCTCAAGCGCGGAGTCATCGTCGTCTACGAATCGACGGTGTACCCGGGCGTCACGGAGGACATCTGCGGGCCGATCCTGGAGAAGGCGTCGGGCATGCGGTGTGGAACGGATTTCACGCTCGGCTATTCGCCCGAGCGCATCAACCCGGGTGACAAGAAGCACACGGTCCGGTCGATCCTGAAGATCGTCGCGGGGCAGGATGAGAAGACGACGGACACGCTCTGCTCCCTGTACGGCTCGATCGTGCGCGCTGGGATTCACCGGGCGTCGAGCATCAAAGTCGCGGAGATGGCGAAAGCTATCGAGAACGCGCAGCGTGATCTCAACATCGCATACATCAACGAAGTGGCGCTGCTCTGCAACCACATCGGCATTCCGACCAAGGACGTTCTCGCGGCTGCGGCAACGAAATGGAATTTCCTGCCGTTCCAGCCCGGACTTGTCGGCGGCCACTGCATCGGCGTCGACCCGTTCTACCTGGTGGAGAAGGCCCGACAGCTCGGCATGGATACGCACGTGATCACCGCCGGACGCACGGTGAACGAAGGCATGGGTGCGTACATCGGGCGGCGCGTTTGCGATGCTCTCGGCAAGGACGCCCACGGATCGCGCGTCCTCGTCCTCGGTTTCACGTTCAAGGAAGACATTCCCGACACGCGCAACAGCAAAGTCATCGATGTCGTGCGGGAGCTGACGTCATGCGGTTGCCATGTCGCCGTGCATGACCCCCACGTCGATGACGGCGTCTTGCAGAAGGAGGGGTGTGTCGTCGGCGGTCCAAAAGACGGGCCATATGATGCCGTGCTCTATCTCGTGCCGCACGGAGAATTTCGCGCGATGGGCGTGGATGCGATGGCACGCATCGTTCGCAAGGGTGGCGTGTTCTTCGATCTGAAGTCCCTCCTCGACACCCAGGCATTCCGCGATGCCGGCGTGCAGTATCTTGCGCTCTAGTCCCATGCATCTCCTGCGCCAGCGGTGGCCGGTCGCCCTCCTCGCCGCCGTGCTCATGGTGGTGATCGCTCTTACACTCACGCCGTACCGCGGCGATGTCTCGGCGCTATTCCACATGGATGCAGAGCATGCGCAGACGTACCAGCCGCCCGCCGGATTCGTCCTCCTCGATATGCCGGGATACGACGGCATGCAGTACTACGCCATCGCGCGCACCGTACCCGATCTGCTCACCGGAGAGGGGAGGGCGCGCATCGGGGCCGATGCCAACTTGTCGTACTCGTACCAGCGCTTCCTGCTGCCACTGCTCGCCTTCGCTCTTTCCCTTGGCAACGACACGCTCCTGCCGTTTGCCTTCATTGCGCTCAATGTCGGTTCGCTCCTCGCGGCGTGCTGGTGGATCGTGCGCTGGCGGCGGTCCGCCTGGCCGTTCGCGTTGGGCATCGCGCTCTCGCCCGCCGCGATGGTCGGCCTGCACTTCTCGCTCGCCGAGCCGCTGACGCTGCTGCTTTTCACCGTCGTGCTCACCCGCGTCATCGACCGCGACCGCATCGATGTTCTGGATGCGCTCCTCCTCGCCGCCGCTGCGCTGTCGCGGGAAATCAATGGCGTGGCGATCGCCTTCCTGCTCGCAGCGTTCCTCGTCCGCGGTCGCTGGCGCGATGCCCTCTGGCTGTGCCTGCCCGCCACTGTCTTCCTGTTGTGGCATGCGGCGATCTACGGCGTATTCGGTACCGTGCCGTTCCTCTGGAGCGCGGGCAAACGCGATCTGCCGTTTGCGGCCATCGTCGAGATCCTCTTGGGACGGCGCGGCTTCAATGCGTTCACCCTCTCCTCCATCGCGCTATTCCTCGGATTCTGTCTGCCGGCGATCGTGCTGCTCCTGCGCGATGTCGCACGACGCCGCCCGCCGCTCCTGCTCGGCATCGGCGCACTGGCGTTCCTCGCGGTGATGTCGGTGATGCGGTTCGACATCTGGGGCGCGATCACGAGCATCGGCCGCGTCATCACGCCGGTGTATCCCTTCGTCCTGCTCTACGGCGCATGCCAGAGCACGCGTGCATGGAAACTCCTCGCGGTCGCCACGATGGCGGTGGGCCTGGCGGCGGGAATGGGCCTTGCGCTCACGGTGCATCCGTGGCATGCAATGGCGTGAGGTGAAACGGGGCAAAATTCCAGATTATTAACAGCGCGGAAGACACCTACAATTATTGAAATAATTGTAGATTCTACGTAACAAAGTTTCGCCTTGGATTTCAGTGGGCGTCGTACACTTCCTCGAACCAGAAAGCGAGCTGCGTGATCGTCGCGAGCGTGTGGTAGCCGTAGGCCTCATGACGGACATGTTTGTCGAAAACGGTGCGCAGCGCATCGACGTCGAACAGTTCGCGGATGCGGGGGCTTGCGAGCGCCTCTTCGACGAGCGGAGCCGCCTCACGGCGGATCCACTTGGCCATCGGCGGGAAGAAGCAGGCTTTGTGCAGGGCACGGATATGCGGGGGCAGAACGGGGAAGTACGTCTCCTTGAGCAGGCGCTTGGTCGTGCGCCACCCCACATGCCACGACGTCGGCATGGCGAGGGCCGATGCGACGACGCGCACATCGAGGAACGGCACGCGACCTTCGAGGCCGCTAGACATCGTCGTGGCGTCGGTGAGTTTGAGCGACTCGTCGACGAGCCACACGTGGCGGTCGAATTCCATTAATGCCCGGACGGGATCGGATTGGTGGAGGCGGTCATACCAGTCCGCGGAGAGGGCGTCTGTGGCATCGGGGTCAAACCATGAGTCCTTTGTGATAGCCCGCCCCTCGCGGGGTGGACGGGCGAGCAGTCGCGTCGCCAGGCGCGCGTCGGGAGCGAGTCTGCAGATATCCGCGGGAACTCCCGCGAGGTGGGCGAGGGCGGCACGCACCGATGCGGGAATGGCGCGCGACGCGTGCAGCAGCCGCGCGATGCGGTAGCGGGGGTACCCTCCAAAGAGTTCATCGCCTCCTGCGCCGGTCAGGATGACGTCGACGTGCTTCTTGGCTGTTCGTGAGAGGAGCGCCTGTGCCATCGCGACGGAATCGGCGTTCGGCAGGTCGAGCGCGCGTGCAGTATCGCGGTAGATCGCGCGGCAGTCCTGGGCGGTCATGTGCACTTCGTGGTGGGTCGTGCGGTAGTGCGCTGCGGAGAGCGCCGCGAGTTTTGCGTCGGCATTGAAGCGGTCGGCATCCTCCTCGCGCGTCGCCTCGAAACGCATCGTGAACGTATTGAGTCCCGAGGGCATGTGACGTGCCATGTGGTGCAAGACGATGGTCGAGTCCATGCCGCCGCTCAAGAAAAGCCCCACGGGCTTGTCCGAAACGAGGTGCTCGCGCACGGCGTCGTCCATGAGCGCGGGGAAACCCTCGCGGAACGCGCCGGGCGACGGGAAGGCCGTCGGGGCGACGTCGGGCGTGAAGTGCGTGACGTGTTCCCGCCCCTCGTGCCACTCCACCGCCGATCCGGGGACGACGCTTTCGATGCCCTCGCACAACGTCTCGGGACCCGGGACGTACTGCAGCCGCACGTACAGCGAGAGTGATCGCAGATTGAGCTGCGGTTTCGACGGGAACGCGCGCAGGAGCGATCGGACTTCGGAGGCGAAATGGAGCCGCCCGTCGATTGTCGTGCGGTAGAGGGGCTTGATGCCGCTGGTGTCGCGCGCGAGGTGCCACGTTCGTGACCGCGCATCGTAGATCGCCAGCGCGAACATGCCCCGGAGTCGCGGAAGGAAACTCATGCCGTGCCGTTCGTAGAGTTTCAACAGCACCTCGGTGTCCGTTCCCGTTCGGCAGGCAAACCCCTCCCTCTCGCGCAGTTCGCGGTAGTTGAAAATCTCGCCGTTGAGCAGGATGGCGACGGAGCGGTTTTCGTTCCACATCGGCTGGTTGCCTTCGGGCCGGGGATCGAGGATCGCCAGCCGCCGGTGTCCCAGAGAGGCGCCTTGTTCGACGTCGATGCCGACGCCGTCGGGACCGCGATGGCGGATCGCATCCGTCATCCGCTCGATCGTCCCGCGGTCTTCGCCGGCGAAGCCTGCAATGCCGCACATGTCACGAGTATACTCGGACGGTGACGGATCTCTCTTTTGTCCATCCCCGGACGCACCAGCCGCTCGAACGGAGCGGCGATGGATACCGCTGCCCGGCGACGGGTGAAACATTCCCTCTGCAGATGGGTGTGCCGTGCTTTCTCCCCCTTGCGCTGCGGCACCGGGCCGAGGAGGAGCGCGGCGACTTCGTCAATGCCGTGAAGACGTTGCTGCGCCGGTCGCCGCTCCTCTACCGCTGGCTCATCTACCTCATCAGCCCCGTCTGCTACGTTGGCATGACCGCGCCCCGATTCTTGCGCAGCCTGCCCGTCGACGCGCTCGTGCTGAACGTCGGCTCCGGCGTTCACCGCTACACGACGACGATGGTGAACCTGGACATGTATCCCTACAGCGGCGTCGACGTCGTCGCCGATGCGACGGCGCTGCCATTTCCCGACAACACCTTCGACGGCGCGCTGTGCGAGTGCCTCCTGGAGCACGTAACGCGGCCGGAGCTCGTTGTCCGCGAAATCCTGCGCGTGCTCAAGCCGGGCGGCCGCGTGTACATCACTGTTCCCTTCGTCTACGCCTTCCACGCGTGTCCGCACGATTACTACCGCTGGTCGATCATGGGCGTGCGGGAACTCTGCCGCGAGGGGGACATCGTCGACGTCGCCTCGCGATCGGGGCCGACATCCGCCCTGGTCTCCCAGCTCGTGACGTGGCTCGCCATCGTCCTCTCCTTCGGCTCCGAGCGCCTGTACAACGTGTGGAGCATGATCCTGCTCGTTCCGATCGCGCCGCTGAAGTTCTTCGACCACATCTTCGGCCGCTTCCCAACCGCATTGCACGGAACGGAGGGATTCTACGTGATCATGGCGAAACGCGGAGGTGCCGAAGAAGCGGAAGGGATCGAGAGCACCGAAGAATGAGCGTTTTTGGCCGAACGTCGACGTCTTCGCCATCTTCCTCTACCATCGGCGCATGACTGCCGACTCTGTTCTGCACGTCTCCGTCGTCATTCCTGTGTACCGCGGCGAGCGGACGCTCGAGCGGGTCGTGGGCGAACTCCTTGCGCTCACGGAGCCGACGCCCGTTGACGGGATGACGTACCGGATCGATGAAATCGTTCTCGTCCACGATGGCGCGATGGATGATTCGGCGCGCGTCATGCAGCATCTTGCTCTCGCGCATCCTTGCACCCGCGTCATCTGGCTCACACGCAATTTCGGCCAGCACGCCGCGACGCTCGCCGGCATGGCCGCGACGACGGCGCCATGGGTGGCGACGATCGATGAAGACGGCCAGCAGGACCCGCGAGACATCGGTGCCCTGCTCGCGGGAGCCATCAAGGCGGATCTTCCCCTCGCGTACGCCGCGCCTGTGAACGCGTCGGGGCATGGCCTATTCCGCAATGCCTTAAGCGGGATTGTGCACTGGCTCTTTATCCATCCTCTTGGCAACAGGCACATCGGCGTCTTCAACAGCTTCCGTGTCATCGATGGAGAAATTGCGCGGAGTTTGGCGGCGTACTGCAGTCACAGCGTATTCCTCGATGCCGCGCTCTCGTGGGTCGTGCACGGTGCGGTGCACGTGCCGGTACGATTGCGTGAACAGGAGACGCGTCCGTCCGGATACTCGCTCCGGTCACTCTCCAACCACTTCCTGCGCCTGCTCATCACCACGGGGACGCGCCCCCTGCGTTTCATCGCCTCACTCGGACTCCTGTCGATCCTCGTCGCCGTCGGGCTGACCGCGTACGCGATCTGGGTGAAATTCTTCAGTCAGACGCAGCCGGTGTCGGCGCAGGGATGGACGTCGCTCGTCATCGTCATTTCGTTCTTCTCGGGCTGCATCCTTTTCGCGCTCGGGGTGATTGCGGAGTATCTCGCCGTCGCCCTCGGCATTGTCATGGGCAAGCCGCTCTACCTCGTTTCCTCACGGCCGCGCTCGCGCCGATGACATCCGCCCCCCTCTGGATCCTCGGCAGTCGCGGGATGCTGGGTTCGCGCATCGCTGCGCACGCTCATAACCTTCCTGGACATACGCTCTGGCAATGCCCTCTCGGCCCGTTCGCGTGGCACGACACCAGCCTCGTCCGGGAGCAGTTCATCGAAACGGTGAAATTATTTGCAGGCGAAGCGCAACGCGCGGGAGCATGGACTGTTGTATGGGCAGCGGGGTCGGGGACGGTCGGTAGCAGCGAGGAAGATTTGCAGCGTGAGACTGCGACGTTCAATGCTTTTCTGGAGGCGCTCTCGTTGCAGACGTCGCTCATGTCGCCCGTCAGCCGCGGCGCCGTCTTCTTCGCCAGTTCTGCCGGGACCATTTACGGCGAGACCGACGCGCTCTTAATGGAAGAAACGCCTCCGCATCCGATTTCGGCCTATGGCCGCGCCAAGCTGCGACAGGAAGCATCGCTGCGCGCTTGGAGCGCACATCATCCAGAGCAGAGGGTGCTCCTTGGCCGCATTGCCAACCTCTACGGTCCGCGGCAGAACCTCCGCAAGCCGCAGGGCATTATTTCCCACATTGCCCGCAGCACACTCCTCCGGCGTCCTCTGCGTCTCTACGTCCCGCTGGATACGATCCGGGACTACCTCGACGTGGATGACTGCGCGATGCACATCATCGCGTGCCTGCGACGTCTGACGACGGAGAATTGCAGGGGATGCACAACAAAAATTTTCGCCTCCGAGTCGGTGACGACAATCGGCGAAGTGCTTTCGACATTCGAGCGCATCTCCAAACGGCCCGTTCCGGTGGTGCACCTACCCCGCGCGCCAGGGCACGTACGATCGGTGCGCTTCCGCTCCGCTGTGTGGGCCGACATTCCCCGTCCACAGCGGACGAGCCTGCTCGTGGGCATGCACCGCGTCTACGGGCATCAGCTCCGACTGCTGGCCTCGGGTCAGCTCCGCCCGTGAACGGGCGGCAGGCGCCATAGACGATATACATCATCCTCATATACCAGTACGCCGCCTTGCATCATGGCGCGCAGAGCCGGTGTTCGCTGTGAACCGACAGGGAGGAGAATAGCGTCCATTGGATGTAAGGCACGCTTGGCCGCGAGCGGCAAAGCCACGTAGTCACGGTATTCCCGGATACGCTCTTGCACTTCCGTGTCCGGGAGACGGTCGTAGCCTCCCGCCGATTCGCGGTAGTAAATCGCGTGGACACGGGCGCTAAGCAGCCCCCGCAAATCGGTCGCGAAGCGCTTCTCCGCATCGGCCGGCGTCAGGCCCTGCAGCCACAATTCGAAAAAGAGAATGTCGCGCAACCATTCCTGCGAACAGAGACATCCGATGGTGATGTTGTTGGCGTAGAGCGTGTTCGCACGCGAGAAAACGGAGGTTAATTCCTGCAACTCATCTTGCACGTACACGGTTTGCTCACGCAAAGCCGGGGAATCGAGGAACGCCAGGACGCCCGCTGCGCGCTGGGCCTCACCCCATTGCTCGCGCTGCGCGCGGTACGAGTCCACCTGGAGCTTCACGCCCCACGCAAAGCACATCAGGAGAATGATCGCCGTCAGCAGCCCGCGCGTGCGGTGCGGGAGGTGGTGACGGATGCGCTCCTGCGCCAGTGGCCCCGCCCACAGGATCACGAAGGCGACGGCGAGCGGGTGAATGAAGTACCAGTGGTAGTGGTGAGGCACGATAGTCACGCCGGTGAGGAGCTGCTGGTTCATGACGATGGCGCCCGCCCACGCGAGCGCCGTGACGAGTATCCATTGCCGACCGATGCGTTTGGGAGCGAAGCAGCCGATGGCGAGCAGAGCCGTGAGCCAGACGCCCCAGATGGGAGCGCGGGTGTGCACCAGGCCGAAGCGCTCCAGGAGACCCGCATAGGCGGGATGGTTTACGACGATGCTCTGGTGGATGCCGTACGGCGTCGCGACGATCGCGGCAATGACGCCGATCGCGACGAGGCCGCGGGCCAGCCGCCAGTCCCGCCGAATGCACGCCAGGAGCGTCAGGACTCCACCGGTCGTGAGCAGGTAGGACCACGTGTAGGGATAGGCGTAGAACGACGCGCCCGTCAGGACGCCTGTCAGGAGAAGTGCCATGAGCCGGCGGTTCGTCATCCAGACCACCATTCCCCAGAGCGATGCGAAAAACAGCGTCAGGCTGACCTGCGGATTCGTGAGCCGCGCGAAACGGAGGAATTCCGAGCTCAAAGGGGCGCCCCGCAGCGCATCCCACAACGCCGACGGCGAGGCGAAGAGGAACCACGCGCACAGCACCGATGCCGTGGCCGCGAGGGACCACCACGGCCGACGGGACAGGCTTGCGAGAAAGCCCCCCATCGTCAGGAACAGCAATGTTCCAAACAGCCATTTGCCAACGAGGAGCGTCGCACCGACGTCGAGTCCCAGCACCAGCCCCACGCCGCCCATCAGCCATTCCGGCAGAGGAGGTTGCGCGTAGGGCAACGATTTGTCGCTGTTGTACACGTTCCCCACCATCATGTTGCCATCAAGCACTTCCCGGACGCGCGCCGCGTAGTACACCTCCTGATCGCCACCGAGCATCTCAATGCCGGCGAACGGGAATACAAGGTCAAGCCGCTGGAGAATATTCGGCAAAATGCAGAGCAGCCCGTAGGCGGTTGCAAGGGTCGCCAGGGCGTACCTCCAACGTCGTTCGTCTTTCGTCATGCTGCGGGACATGTGCCCATCCTATCGGTTCGTGCGGTGTTTCGTGAAACCCAGGCTGGCGAGGGCCGCGTATGCGCCGAGCAGCGGCATGCGGTACCGGGGTTCGACATCGATCATGGCGAAGGTGGCGCTGCCAATGATGATGACAGCTGTCATCAGGAGCAGCGGTGAACGCCTGCGAACAAAAGCCAAGAGCGCGCCGAGGAGCAAGGTGGCGGTGGCGATCGTTTCCAGGATGTTGTATGCAAATCCCCATCCGTTGACGTACGGCAGATGGAATTCCGCCAGCCACCACAGCGAGGTCCACAGGTGCATCGCGGGATGTTCCATGATTTTCCCCAGTGCTTCGTGTTGCATCGCCCGTTCCGCGATGCGCCGCAGCGCGGGATCCACGGGCAGGGGATGTTCGGCAAGAACGCCGAAGTCACATGCCGCGGGGAGGCGGCGGATGTCGTGCGAGATGTATTCCGCCCAGAGACAACGGGGAGGATCCCATAGCGCCAAATCCGTGACTTGTCGCGACCGGACGTACCACGCGGCCGCGCCGCGCGTGCAGCCGCCAAGGAGGCACTCCGCCGTCGCCGGGTGCTGCATGTTTCGGCCGACCCACAGGAGCAGTGGAACGATCGTGATGCAGAGAAGCACGGCGCACTGCAGGCGCGCATCGCGCAGCAGGAGACAGATGCATGGTACGAGCAGCAGCAGAGGCAGGAGCGGCATGTACGTCATGGCGACGGCGCCTCCGGCGAGCCCGGCCGCGACCGCCGCGGGCCAGTGGGCGGTGCGAAGCCATCGCAGGAGCGATGCGAACCACAGGAGCATGAACGATCCGGCGATCGCTTCGCGGTACGCGAAGAAGACGAGGTGCAGGACCGCGGGAGATAAGAGAAGGAACACGAAGGCGATGGTGGCGGAACGGGGCGACGACCATCGCGCCCACTCACGCATGAACACTACCGCGCCGATGAGCTGCAGCGCAGCTTGCGCGAAGAAGATCGCCCAGCGGTTTCCGATCCCCGCTACGGTGTAGATGAGCGCCAGGACGATGCTGTACCCCGGCTCGCGCTCGTTCGTCGGGACGATGCCGCCCGACGAGTACATGCCCTCGCGCACGAGATGGGCCGCGACGTTATGATAGTCACCCGCGTCGTCGGCGAATGTCTGGGTTGCCGGCTCGGCAAGACGGCCCGGAAGGAGGAGCGACCATGCGATAATGAAGAGGGCGATCACCGCGCCCCGGACAATACGGTCGGCGTCGCCGGTGCGAATCGGCGCTTCGTTCATCGGTAGAATTGCGCGAGGTCATCGCGGTTTTCCGTGATCCACGCGTGTAATCGCCGCAGGCCGTCGCGCACCGGCATGCGTGGAGACCATCCGAGCATCCGCAAGGCCTTCGTGTTGTCGCTGACGAAAATCGGCTGGTCGCCCGGACGCTCCGCAGCGGATGCATGCGCGAGGTCCATCCCGAGTTCCGATCGCAGGAAATCGAGAAACTCGATCAACGATAGGGTGTTCTCCGCCCCGCCGCCGATGTTGAAGACGTGCCCGGCCGCCTCGGCGCGCCGCTCGATCGCGCGAACGTACAGATCGACGAGATCGTCGATGTGCAGCAAGTCGCGCACCTGCTTCCCCGTGCCGTAGATCGTCACTGGCTTCCCGAAGAGCCCCGCGAGCAGAAACCACGCGACCCATCCCTGATCCTCAACGCCCATCTGCCGCGTTCCGTAGATGCATGACTGCCGGAAGACGATCGTGGACAGTCCGTAGATGCGCGCGTAGTCGCGAACGTACTGGTCGGCGGATCCCTTGCTGCAGCCGTACGGCGAGTGGAAATCCAGCGGTTCGTCTTCGCCGACTCCGCCGCGTCCGTCGGCGAAGGCAAAGCGCGTTGGCGTTTCTTTCACCTCAAGGTGATCGAGGCCTCCGTATACCTTGTTCGTCGATGCGTAGAGGAAGACGGCTTTCGGCGACTTGACGCGGACAGCCTCCAGCGTGTTGAACGTGCCGAGCGCGTTCACGTCGAAGTCCGTGCGCGGGTCGTGGACGGACGTCGTCACGGCGACTTGCGCGGCCAGATGGAGAACGGCGTCGAACGGCGTTGAGCATGCGGCGAGAATGTCATCGGCCGATCGCACGTCTCCGCGGACAACGGACAGGCGATCGCCGCATTCCCGCTGCAGGAAGGCGAGGTTCCACTCCGTTCCCTTCCGTGAAAAATTGTCGAACATAGTGACGTCCCATCCGTCTTTCACGAAGCGCAAAACAGCATTGCTGCCGATGAAGCCGGCGCCGCCGGTGATGAGTATGCGCTGCGGGCTCATGAATGGACTTCACGGTAGGTCGCGATGAATCGCTTGGCAATATGGGACCAGTCGTGCTGCGCCGCGTAGCGGCGGCCCGTCTCGCCCAGGCGCGCGCGCAGGGACGGATCATCGCAGAGCCGTACGGTCGCTTCGGCGATGGCATGGACGTCGCCGTCCGGGACGATCAATCCCGTCTCGCCGTTGACGACGGCATCGCGGATGCCGCCGGCGTCCGTGGCGATGCTCGGCTTGGCGCAGGCACCCGCTTCGAGGTACACGATGCCGAATCCCTCGAATTGCAGATTGGCGACGCGCGGCGTGTGGACGTAGATATCGCACGCCTGAAACCAGGCGACGAGGGCGTCGTCGGCTTGCGGCCCGGCGAAGACCACGTGCCCCGCGACGCCGAGATCGCGCGCGAGCGCCTCAAGATGATTTTGCCAGAATCCCTCACCGACCATGACGTACATCACATCGGAGCGCTTTGCGACGATAGCCGGCAGCGCGCGGATGACGAGATCCTGCCCCTTGCGTTCCTTCAGACCGCCGACGGTGAGGAGGAGCGTCTTGCCTGCGAATCGGCGGCGGATCTCCGCCGTATCGGCGGGTCGCAGAAAGCGATCCGTGCGCACGCCGTTGTGGATGATGTCGATCGGATACTGCTCGCCCGCGTATTGCTGGATCATGTCCTTCGTAAATTGGCTCGGGACGATCACGCGTCGCGCCTGACGGTAGCACCACCGCATGAGGTGCTTCTCCGGCCAGTAGACGAGCGGGACGACGCCGTACGTGCCCTGCACCCCCATCAGGAACGGACGCTTTGCTCTCCGCGCCTGCCACGCCGCGTAGACGCAGTACGGAAAATCAAATACGGAGTGCACGATGTCGAATCCGCGGAGGTCGAGCGGGCGCAGATAGCTCACAGCGCGCGGCTGATGAATGCGGTAAATGTATTCCGGCAGCACGCAGTGCGTGGGGCAGGGCGCGGGATTGGCCTTCGCGAAGCGCTGCTCGGATGTCGGGAGAAACAGTTCGGCGTCGATGCCTTGCGCGCAGAGCTCGCGCGTGAGCTCGAAGGTGATATTGCCGTAGCCGTTGCGGACATCCAGCGTCGAAGAGAAGAGGGCGACGCGCATGTGGGTTCAGATGGGGGCAAGAAAATCGTCATCACGCGACGTCAGCACCCAATCGGCGAATGCCTGCAGATCGGTGGCCTCCTCGAACGCCTTGCGGGAGCGCGTGGTGATGCGCAGGGTGTTCTCCAGGCGACCGTCGGGCAGCGCGGACGCTTCGAGCGAGAACGAGGAACAGCGCAGAGGCCGCAGATTGAAGAGCGCATGCGCATGCTTGCGGGCCAGACGCGCCTGGTCGTCGGTGAGGCGGGGGATCGTTTCGATGCGGTCGAGTTTGGCCAGGTACTCCTCGGGCGTCCGCGAATCCTCGGTGAAGCCCAGGCCGCTGTAGCGGCCCGTTCCCGCGGTGAGCACGGGGATGCCGAAGCACGGCGCCTCGATGCCGATCGTGCCCCGCACGGTGATGGCGTAGTCCATCACGCCGAAGAACGAATACGTGCTGATGTCGGTTTCGGGAGGAACGATGATGACATGCGGCGGCAATTCGCCGATGCCCGACGCGAGCGCGACCACGTCCCGCGGCGTGATACCCTGTCCCGCCGCGCGCATTTTCCACGTGTAGTCCGGGTGGAGTTTCACGACCCAGTTCACGCGTGAATTGGCGCAGGCGGCCCGCACCGTGGCGATCAACCATTTCTCATAGTCTTCGAAGAGGTTCGTCCCGAAGAAGAACGTGGCATCCCAGAGGATGTGCGAGAAAACCACGGCCGTCTTCTTCGCCGGATCCAGCCGCAACTGCTCACGCACTTCCTCCGACGTTTTCACGCGCTTTCCCGCGAGAAGCTTCTTGCGATTGAACCAGGTCCCCTCGGTGTACGCGCGTTTGAGGTGAGCCATGAACACCTCGTCCTGCGCGGTGCTCCACGGCATCGCCTTCACCGTTTCCCAGCTCTTCGTCGACAGCGAATGGGAATGCTGGAAGCGGTTTTCGGTCGTGTAGCGTTTCATGACGATCATGTCCGACTGATGCGCATGGTGGTACTGAACGACGTTCAGCCGATGTTCGAGGGCGACGTCGAAAATTTCGCCGTACGGCGTGTAGCCTTTTTCGAGGAAGAGCACGGCCTTCGGAGATCGCTCGGCGAAGAGCTTCCTCGCCGCCGAGGCGGCGCGGAGTGATTGCGGGAAAAACGAGCGGAGCATCTTGTCCGTTTCAGGATCATCGAATGTGACGCTGCCCTGCAGGCGCTGGCGTGCGACGGTGGAGAGTACGTGGCGCCCCACGCCGACGCCGTTCCACGAATACTGGAAGAGCCCCGCGAACGAATGATGCTGCTCCAGGAGCGCGAGCGCGTCCTCATTGCGCACATCCGATGCGGCCTCTTGCATCCATTCGTCGAAGAACACAAAATCGCGCACGCCGCAGGCGCGGAAGTACCGCACGGCCCATCTGTGCGATCGCCGCGTGATCACCGTGACGCGCCGGCCCGCAAACCGCAGGCGTGCGGCGATCAACCCCTCAAGTTGCAGACGAGGCGCCCAGTCCGTGAAGCTGACAAGGAAGACCTCCTCGCCTGGCGCCGGGCCGCGCTTGGCGAGAAAGAAGAAGGAACGGCGGAACCGCGCGTACTCTTTCCATTCCCGGACGGTTTTGAGGATGGATTGGAGGAAGCGGCCGATGCGTGAAGCTCGCGTTGGGGCGGGGGTGGAAGTTGCCATGCGCTAAAGGAGCGTAACGGTCAAAACCGCTAGGCCGGCGCAGTCTAGCAGAAAAAGGGCGACATGCCTCCCGTGCGCTTATGTCCGCGCTGGGCTATCATTTGCTCCCATGTCCGCGCTTTTCCCAGGCATCGGCGGCGACCGGCCCTTTCTGGTCGCCGAAATCGGCAAGAATTTCATCCAGACCCCCGATGAACGGCCCGTTGATGAGTGTATCCATAACGCGATCGTACTCATCGATGCGGCGACCGATGCCGGGGCGGATGCCGTGAAGTTCCAGACGCACGTCGTGGACGATGAGCAGATGCCCCTGCCCATCACGTCGCCGCACGCCAAAGAGCTCGATCGGTACGCCTGGGTGAGTCGCAATACCCGCGCGACGCCGCGCGCGTTCTGGGATGCGATTACCGGGCACTGCAAGACGCGCGGCATCACGTTCTTCTCTACGCCCATGAGTCGCGGCGGCGCGCGCGTTTTGCAGCCGTACGATCCGCCCTTCTGGAAGGTATCGTCGGGAGATGTTCTGGATTTCGTTCTGCTGGACACGCTGCGCAAAACGGGAAAGCCCGTCATCCTCTCGACGGGTATGGTGAGTCGTGCCGAGCTGCGCAGCGCCGTGGACTTCCTCGCGGCTGCCGGTTCGCCGATCGGCATTCTCTACTGCATCAGTGAGTACCCGTGTCCTCCCGAGACATTCAACCTTGCAACGATTCCCGAACTGCACGCTACGTACCCCGACGCCGTTATCGGATTTTCCGACCACTCCCTCGGGTTCGAGGCGGCAATGGCCGCCTCGGCGCTCGGAGCCGTCGTCATCGAGAAGCATTTTTCCCTGTCCCGCGATCTCTGGGGGCCGGACCACAAGGTGTCCATGACACCGACCGAATTCTCCGCCATGGCGGAAGCGGTGCGGTCGAAGACGTACGAACGTGTTGATTCACGGTCGTTCCTGGGGCAAAAGGACCGCGAATTCGACGGCGCGACGAATCGGTTCCGTCCGTACTTCCATAAAGCATTGGTTGCAGGGCAGGATATCCCTGCCGGAGCTATCCTGACCGGAGAGGAGATTATGGCGCTTCGGCCGGCCTCGATGATCGACGGCCTGTCCTCCCAGCGCTTCCCCGACGCCATCGGGAAGACTACCATCCGCGATCACCGCGCATTGGACCCGATCACAATATCTTCCTTCCACTGACCATGCCGCGAAAAATCTGCGTCGTCATCACCTCGCATATCCACTACACCCGAACGCGCCTCGTGCTCCGGGAATTGCAAGCTCGGCCGGATGTCAGCCTGCAGATTGCCGTCGGCGCATCCGCGATTCTGCCGCAGTACGGGGACGCATTGTCCGCGATGGCGGAGGATAAATTCACGTACGATGCGAAGATCACGATGACGCTCGCGGGAGGAACGCCGGTGGCGATGGCCAAAACCACGGGCATCGGTGTCACGGAATTCGCCACGGCGTTCGAGAACTTGCAGCCGGATCTCGTCGTCGTCCGCGGCGATCGCTACGAAGTCCTCTCCGCGGCTGTCGCCGCGGCATACATGAACATTCCCGTCGCGCACATCGAGGGCGGCGACATCACCGGCAGCATCGATGAGAGCGTCCGACACGCCGTGACGAAACTGTCGCACATCCACTTTGCGACGAACGCCGCCTCGGCGAAGCGCATCATCCGGATGGGAGAGGACCCGCGGTACGTCTTCGACGTCGGCGCTCCCGAAATTGAGCAGCTTGAGGCGCACACCGGATCGATTACCTCGGAGCAGATCAACCGGCACGGCGTCGGGGCCGACCTGGATCTGCAAAAGCCGTACATTCTCGTTATCCATCACCCGGTGACGACGGAACCGGAACAGAACCGCGCCCACACCGCGATGCTCCTCGATGCTCTCTCGCAGAACGGCCTGCAGGTCATTTGGTTCTGGCCGAACGTCGACGCCGGCACCGACGAGGTATCCAAGGCGATCCGCGTCTTCCGCGAACACAACGACCCGCGATCGATGCGCTTCGCCAAATACCTGCCAACACAGGAGTTCCTCTCGCTCCTGAAAGGGTGTGCCTGCATCGTCGGCAACTCGTCGTCCGGCATCAAAGAGGCCTCGTTCCTCGGCGTTCCCGCGGTCAACGTCGGTACGCGCCAGGCAGGGCGGTTGCGCGCAGACAATGTCATCGACGTGCCGTACGACGCTACGCAGCTGCGCGACGCCATTACGCGCCAGAGCGCCATCGGTCGTTACCCACGTAGCGATCTCTACTACAAGCCGAAGAGCAGTAAGACCATCGCCAACATCCTCGCCACGACGGACCTGTACGTCCAGAAGCGCTTCCACGTCGACAGCGATGAATGAAACCGTTCCGCGCACGCTTGGGGTGATCACGGCCCGCGGAGGTTCCCGGGGCATCCCGCGCAAAAACATCGCCCTGCTTGCCGGCAAGCCGCTCATCGCGTACACCATCGATGCCGCGGCACAGAGTCGCCTCACGCGCTGCATCGTCTCGACCGATGATTCCGACATCGCGGAGATGGCGCGCTCGCTCGGGGCCGATGTGCCGTTCCTGCGCCCGGCGGAGCTCTCCACGGATGCGGCCGGGTCCATCGAGGTCATGCAGCACGCTATTCGCTGGATGGAGGAGCGCGGCGAGCGTTTCGACTACGCGATGATCCTGCAGCCGACATCCCCGTTGCGCACGGGTGCCGACATCGATGCGTGCCTGGAACTCGCCGCGCGGACGAATGCCGATTCCGTCATGAGCATGGTGCAGATCCCGGACTTCGCGGTGCAAAAACTCAAGCGCATTACGGAGGATGGCAGGATCCAGCCGCGTTTCGCCGATGAGGGACAGCGCTCCGCGCACCGCGACAACGACCCCGTCTACAAGCGCAATACGGCGATCTACCTCACGCGCGTGCCGGTGTTGATGCGCGGTGAACTCTTCGGCGCTGATTCCCGGGCGTACGTGATGCCCCGTGAGCGTTCCGTCGACGTCAACGAGCCGATGGACATGGCCATCGCCGAACTCCTTCTGGGAAAAACTACATGATGCCGCGCATCGTTGTCGCCCTCGGGGATCGCTTTGCGCCGGAGGCGCTGCAGATTCTTCGCGGCGCGGGAGACGTGCGCTGCGAAACGTTCACCAGGCGGGATTTGCTCGCGGCGCTGGGCGATGCCGAGGTGCTGATCATCGGCCTCGATCACATCGCGGATCGTGTTCTTTTCGATGCGTCACCCAAGCTCAAGGTCATCGCCACGCCGACAACGGGACTCGATCACGTGGACGTCGCGGTCGCCGAAAGCCGGGGGATCGCCGTCGTCAACCTCCGCGGAGCCGACGACGTTCTCCGCGAAGTGACCGCCACCGCGGAGCTCGCATGGGGATTGCTCCTCGCATTGCTGCGCAGGATCGTGCCCGCGGGCGAGGCCGTTCGGAGGGGGGAATGGGCGAGAGACGCATTCATGGGAACCTCGCTGGCCGGCAAGACGTTGGGCGTCGTCGGCGTCGGCCGCCTCGGCGGCATGGTCGCGCGGTACGGGCGTTGCTTCGGCATGACCGTTCTGGGGTGCGACCCTGCTCCGTCCGACCGGATTCTGTGCGACGAATGGTTGCCGCTCGATGCCATGCTGCCCCGCTGCGACGCCGTTTCGCTGCACGTCCACCTGACGTCCGACACGGAACGACTGATCAATGCCCGCATGCTGGGACTGTTGCGTCCGTCCGCCGTGCTGGTGAATACCGCGCGCGGGCGGGTCGTCGACGAAGCCGCGATCCTCGACGCCCTGCGATCCGGCCGCCTCGCCGGGTACGCCGCCGACGTTCTCGACGGCGAACTGACGTTCGATGCCTCCTGCTCGGCGCACCCTCTCGTTGCCTACGTACGCGAGCATGACGAGGTATTGCTCACTCCGCACATCGGCGGCATGACGCGTGAGGCACGAACCGTGACGGACGTGTTCATCGCGCAAAAAATTGCGGGCATGCTCGGTGCCGGTTTCCGGTAGCCCGGCCTACGATGCCCGCCGCATGACACGCAGCGCATCCAGGAGCGCCTTGGTCGCCGCAGGAGGACTGAACGTATCGATGTAGGTTTGCTGCGCGTTGCGGATGATTGCTTCGATCGCCGGCCCGCGGTGAAAGGCCTGAATCATCTTGGAGACGAATTCCTCCGGTGCGTCGGCGATGAGGCACGTCTTCCCATCGACGAGGTGCGGATTTGCCGAGGCGATGCTGACGTGCGTTACTACGGGCACGCCCAGTGCCATGGCCGTGAGAATGCGCGTACGGTTCCCGATGGGCACGTCGATGGGGGCAAGCACCGCATGGCAACCGCGCAGGAGCGCGGCGATGTCCTCGACGAATCCGAGGAACCGGATTTCGGGCATGTCCCCGATCCGCTCCGCCACCCACGCGGGGAGTGAGCGCGAACCGCAGAGCAGGATCTCAAAGCCGTTCCGTCCCCAGTGCTGGCGGATGACGGGGAACGCCCGATTCAGGAGATAGTGCAGAGCGGCGCGCGACCCAAGGCCGGACAGGTTTCCCTGGAACACGAATGTGGGCTTTGAAGGCAAATGCGTCGGCATGGACGTGTCCGCGCCAGGAACGCCGATCCAGAGCATGGGAAAGAGCTGCGCAGGTATACCCATGCGCACGAGCGCGTCTGCCCCGGATGTCGCAACCGTCACCACTCGGTCCGCGTGAGACAGCGCTTCTCTGTAGTATCGCCGCCACCGCAGCGCCTTGGCCATGTCGACGAGCGGTTGCAGGGGGCGGAAGGGATTCTCGCGCAGAGCATAGAGCGCGTGGTACCACATCGTCTGAAACTTCGGATCGTGCACCTGCACGAAGATCGGGGCAACCTTCAGATCCTTCAGTGCACCGGCGGCATAGGCATCGAGGCAGAAGACGGCGTCCGGTTGGAACTCCCGCAAACGCCGGCGGTACTCCTCCGGGAGGGGGAGCGGCCGGATGGGATCGAAGACGCCACGACGCGGCTGGAGGTACGAAGGTGTCTGCCATACGAGCGTCGTCAGCCGGTCATCCTCCTGCTCAACGCGGTATCGTTGCAACAACTCCTCGTCGAAGTTTTTTCGATCGAGGATCATGAGATGGAGGATCTGCACCCCGGAGCGCTTGCTTTCCTCAATGTAGCTGTAAAGCGTCATCAAACTCGCACTCAAACGCGGATGAAAATGCCGGTGGGGGATGCCGGTGGAACAGACGATGAGGCGCATGACGACTACTTCAGCAGAGTGGTGACGTACTTTGCGAGGGCGGGGAATTCCACCGATTCGCGGTTGCCGACAACGCGGCTGGCCAGCGCACCCGCGGCGTTGCCGAGGAAAGCGACGAGCTCCGTGGGCATCCGCGCCGCCGCGCAGAGGGCGGCGATGGAGAAGAACGCGTCGCCCGCGCCGATCGTGTCGATGACTTCGCTGCAGAACGCTGGCGTGTGCAGCACGGAACGTCCGTCCCATGTTGCGGAACCTTCACGGCCAAGCGTCGCCGTCAGCAGCGCGGCGTGCAGGCGCTCGCGCAGGGGGTCACCCAGGGCATCGACCGGACCGAACCGGTCGTGGGAGGCGATGCGCAGTTCCAGTTCATTGATGCAGACGTAGTCCGCACTCCGGAAAGCCGTCACCGCGTTGAACCCCATGTTCGCGCTGTTCGTGTGGACGTTGAGCGCGCGGTAGCCCTTCACGTCTTCCAGCATTTCCTTCGTGCCGGAGGTGAACATGCCGTAGCCGAAATCCGCTACCAGAACGGCGTCGTAGACATCCCGGGTTTCCCGGAGCAGCCCGTCGATCCCCGCGGCGATGTCCTGCGGCAGGGGGCGGTCTTGGAGGAACGTGATCTCGAACAGCTTCTGGAGCCGAAAATCGACGTACCGTCGCTTGACCGTCGTCGGGCCGTCGGGACGCAGAAAGACGTGCGGCGTGACGGACGGTTTCAGATTGGACCGGATGAAATCCTCGCGGGAATCCGTCGCCCCGAGGCACGTGATCACGTCGACTTTGTCGCAGAAAGACCCGACGTGATTCGCGATGGCCAACGCGCCGCCCGCCTGCTGCTCGGCGCCGAGAAACTGCGCGGACAACGTCGCGGACTTGGAGGCCAGGCCGATGGGCCGGCACGAGTGGTATTCATCGATGATCGCGTCGCCGATGACGAGGACGCGCATGCCGCGCAGCGCGCGGAGGAGGTCGACGATGTCGGTGGCCGCAAAGCGCGTGCGGAAATCCGTGAGGTAGGCGCGCGCAGCGACGGGCAGCACGCCGAAGTGCTCGTTGAGGAGCTTCGAGGAACTGAACGTGATGTCGTCGGTGAAATGCATCCGCCCGCCCGCTTCGCGCACAGCGACTTCCTCGTCGCGAAACCCGGTGAGGTCGGCGGAGGCGTCGGTGTACTCCTTGCCCTTGGTATAGACGTCGGGTTGGAGCAGCGCGATCGTTTCCACCGCCGTCGGCCACTCGTTGATCGCAACGTAGTCGACCATGCCGAGCGCTGCGATGGACTCGGCGCGGAGGTACTCGGGGAATGCAGGGCGGCCGGGCCCCTTATTTACGAAGCGATCCGGCGTGATCGTGACAACGAGGATGTCTCCTTCGCGTTTTGCGGCAAGAAAATGACGGATGTGTCCCGGGTGCAGGAGGTCAAAAACGCCATGACAGTGCACGACGCGTCGGTCGCCGCGCGCATCGCGCCGCAGAAGTTCTGCCAATTCCCGGAGTGGTTTCAGCTTCCGTTCCATGAGTGGAGCAGTGAAGAATAACGGTAGTTTATAACATCCTCACGCCTTATGCTCGTAGGCAAGCGGCTGTTTTTGGATCTCGTCCCAGTACGTATTCACCCAATCCACAACCTCACCGAGGCCCCGCTCGAGCGTCACCACCGGCCGCCAACCCAGCTCCGTTCTCGCCTTGTTCGAATCGATGACGTACGCCTTATCCTGGCCCGGGCGCTCGCCCACGATCGTCACCGCTTCCTCGAAAGAGCGCCCCAGCCGATCGCAAATCATGCGTACGACCTCCCGTACTTCGACGCCGGCGTCGGGAGACAGGTGATAAATCTCGCCGAGGCGGCCGCTCTCCAGAATCGCTTTTTCTCCCATGGAGATATCGCGGATGTGGATGTAGGACTTCACCGCGACGCCGCCGCCATGTAGCTCAATCTTCTTGCCGAGCTTCGCGAAGATCACGGAGCGGGGGATGATCTTGAAAAGCTGTTGTCGCGCGCCGTAGACGTTGGTGGACCGGACGGTGAGGAGGGGGAAGCCGAATTGCCTGCGGTACGTCTCCAGGAGAACGTCGGCGGCCGCCTTCGATGCGGCGTAGGGCGTGCTCGGATTGAGCGGCGCGTCTTCCTTCACCGTGCCGGCGCACGTTCCGTAGACTTCGTTGGTGGACACGTGCAGGTAACGCCGGAGGTAGTCTTGCTTGCGCAGGTGGTTCACCAGCTTGGCCAGGGCGACGCAGTTGGTCTCGTACCATTGCTCGGGATGCTCCCAACTCGGCGCGACTTCGCTCTGCGCGGCGAAGTTGACGATTGCTTCCGGGCGTTCGGCGTCGAGCAGGCCGAGGATCGCCGGCATGTCGCGGTTCGCGTCAAGCTGGCGGTACCGGTAGCGGGACAGGTCGGCGCGGGTTTTGTATTTCAAGAAGAGCGAGGAGCGCTCCGGTGACCGGCTTACCCCGATGACCTCGTAGGAAGGATCGTCGAGCAGAAGGTCGACGAAGTCCTGGCCGGAGAACGCGTTGGCGCCGAGGACGCAGACTTTCATGATTCCTTGGAGAAGAATTCGCGGACAGTGTCGGCGACGTACGCGCACTGGTCTTTCGAGTGCCACTGCGTCGCGGGAATACTCAAGATGCGGTCCGACCATCGCTCCGTGACCGGAAAATCCCCCCGTTTGTATCCCAGATCCTTCGCGGCGCGCTTCAGATGGATCGGTGTGGGGTAGTGCACCGCGCTCTCGATGCCCCGTTCCCGCAGGAATCGCTGCAGGTCGTCCCGCCGGTCGGTCTGGATGACGAACATATAGAAGACGTTGAACGTTCCCGGCGTCTCCCGGGCGACCTCGACGACATCGGCGAGGCAGGTTTGGTAGAACGCGGCGTGCGCCCGCCGCGCGGCGTTCCATTGGTCCAGGTATGGCAGCTTCACCCCAAGGAATGCGGCCTGCAGCGCGTCGAGGCGGGAATTCGGGCTCCAGAAGACGCAGTCATCGCGATCCTTCAGTCCGTGCGTCCGCGCGAGCAGCAAATATTCGTAGAGCTTGCGGTCGTTCGTCGTGACCATCCCCGCGTCGCCGCAGGCATTCAGCGTTTTGAGCGGGTGAAAACTGAACGAGCCGGCGGTGCCCAAGGAACCGACGCGCCGGTCGCCGATCTTCGCGCCGGCCGCTTGTGCGGCGTCCTCGATGACGTACAGGCCGTGCTTCTCCGCGATGGCGAGGATCGCATCCATGTCGGCGGGCTGTCCCATGAGATGTACGGGAATGATCGCTTTCGTGTGCGGCGTGACGGCGGCTTCGACACGCACGGGATCGATCGTGCAGTCGTCGAGCATGTCCACGAGCACGGGCCGCGCGCCGGCGAAAATGACGGACGACGCCGAAGCGAGGAAGGAGTTGGCGGCGGTGATGACTTCATCGCCCGGCCCGATGCCGAGTCCTTTCATGGTCAGCGTGAGCGAGTCGGTGCCGTTGCCGATGCCGACGGCGTACGTCGTGCCGGTGTACGCCGCGAAATCCTCCTCGAATTTCTTCACCTCCGGTCCCAGGATAAATTGCCCGTGGGATAGCACGCGATCGGCGGCCTCCAGGAGTTTCGCCTTCAACGCTGGATCGTGCACGGCAAGATCGATGAAGGGCACGGTCAGGGCCGGCGTGGGAGCAGTTTGTCGCGTCATGCGGCCTGGGCGGTAGGTTGCAGGTTCAGTTCCTGCATGCGCTTGATATTAAAGTAGCGCGCATCGGTCATGGCATTCGGTAGCAGGCCTTTCTCGAAGGCCTCGACGAGGCCGTGCGCGGCGTCGGCGATGGAGCGGGAGGGGCGGAAACCGAGTTCTGCCGCGATTTTTGCGGACGAAATGTGGTACGAACGCGGGTCATCCGTCGGCACGGTTTCCATCGTCACATCGTCGCCGACAACGCCGCGGACGATCTCGGCGAGCTCATGCACGGTGTGGTTCTCCCCGCCGACATTGTAGACCTTGCCGGCGATGCGATTGGCCGGCGCAGTCAGCATGAGCATGTACGCGTCGACCATGTCGGCGATGTGCAGATTCGGGCGTTTCTGCTCGCCGCCAAAAACGTTGATCTTTCGATGATGATACGCGTGGTTCGTCAGGATATTCACGACGACGTCGAGGCGCTGCCGCGGAGCGTAGCCGCAGATGGTCGCGGGACGGAGCGTCACGGTTGTGAAGTCCGGCGATTGATACCTTGCGAGAATGCCCTCGCACATCGCCTTGTACTTCGAGTAATCCGTCAGGGGCTCGAGCGGCATGTCCTCGGTCACGTTCTCTACGTCTTTGACGCCGTAGACGCTCGCGGATGATGCGAAGATGAAGCGCTGCACGCCGGCATGTACAGCTTCCTGCACGAGCGGCTCGAACGCATCGAGGTTGATGGTTTTTCCGAGCGCGGGGTTGAGCTCGAAGCTTGGGTCGTTGCTGATGCAGGCCAGATGGATGACGACGTCACACCCCGCGAGCGCGCGGCGCAGGAGATCGCGGTCGCGGATGTCGCCCCTCACTTCCTCCAGGTTCGGGTTGCCCCGCGCCCCCTCCAGCGCCTCATCCCCGTAGAGGTACATATCCAGAACCCGCACGCGGTACCCTTCGCGCAGGAGGCGTGGGACCAGCAGGCTCCCGACGTATCCGGCTCCGCCGGTGACGAGGACGGTTTCCTTCATAGTGCAGGCTGCTTCCGGCAAAAATTCCGAACTTGCTCGATGGTATAACCGACTTCCTCCGGCGTCAGATGCTGGTGGAGCGGCAGGGAGAGAATGTGTCGGCTGTCCTCCTCCGTCACGGGCAGATCGCCCGGCTTGTAGCCCAAGTACTTGGCGCCTTCCTGCAGGTGGATCGGAATGGGGTAGTGAATCTTCGCCTCGACGCCCGCGTCGTGCAGGTGCTTCAGAAGCGCATCGCGGCTGCGCACGCGGATGATGTACTGGAAGAACACGTGCTTCACGGCGGGGTTTCTCGGCGGGACGCTGATTTCGGGGGCGAGCTTGGAGAGCGCCACATCGTATTGCCCTGCGATCTCGATCCGTCTCGACGTGATGAAGTCGATCTCGCGAATGAGCTTGTTGCCGATGGCCGCCTGCACCGTATGCAGACGGGAATTCCGCCCGAACAGCACGACTTCGTCCCGGGTTTTCAGGCCGTGGTTGCGGTACAGATGCATCTTCTCATAGAGCTCCTTCGAACGCGTGACGATCACGCCGCCGTCGCCCCACACGTTGAGGTTCTTCAGGGGGTGGAGGCTAAAGCATGCCGTCGATCCCCACGATCCCACCGGCGTTCCATTGAGCGAAGCGCCGATCGCATGGCACGCGTCTTCGATCACGAGGAGTTTGTGCTTCTCCGCGACCGCCATGATCGCGGGCATGTCGCAGACGTTGCCGTTGTGGTGCACGGCGATGATCGCGCGTGTGCGCGGCGTGATCACTGCTTCCAATTTTGTAGGGTCCATCATGTAGGCCTCATCGCTGTCCACGAATACCGGGCGGGCGCGGCAGCAGGCGATGGCGCCGGCAGGGGCGATGAAATTGTTCGCCGTGGTGATCACTTCGTCATCGGGCTGGATGCCCAGCATCATCAGCGAGATCATCAGCGCATCCGTGCCGCTGCCCACGCCGACGGCGTAGGGCATTTTGCAGAGAGCAGCGAATCTCTCCTCGAATTGCTCGACGGGTTTGCCGAGCGTGAAATTGCCGGTCTGCACGAGCGGTCGCAACTCTTCGAAGTACGCATCGATGTCCGCGAACTGCCGTTCAAGGTAGGAAAAGGGAACGCGCATGGAATGGTCAGGAAACGCACTCCCCCTCGGGGACGAGTACTTTGTAGTGGAGGTCGCCGCGGTAGCCAACCTCGTCGAAGAACCGATCCCACCACTCGGGCGTGTGGTTCATCGTATAGCTTTGATCCCACTTCGGCATGGCTGCGATTTCCGCTGGAGTCCTCCCCACGCACAACTGGAAGAACGTCGGACCTTTCGTCACACGCATGCATTCCGCGATGGTGGCTCGCACCGCGGGCTCGGGGTTGTGTTCCAGCGTGTCTTTTGCGATGACGAGATCGAAGGATTTGTCGGGGAAGGGCAACGAGCGGAAATCGCCGCGTTGCAGGTAGGCCTTCACGTCGGGATGGGCGTTTTCAATGGCGTACGCGCTGCCGTCGATCCCCACCACGTTCATGCCCTGCTTCAGGAATTCCACCAGCAGGTACCCCTTCGCGCACCCGATTTCCAGGACGCGGTCTCCGGGCTTCAGCCCATAGTGGGCGATGGCTTTTCGCACGGGTTCGGCGAACCGGCCGTCGTAGGCGTAGCCGCCGTATCCGACGCCGAGATCGGGGTTATCGAAGTAGTCGTACCCGAAGGCGCGATGATCCTCGGTGAACGTCGGCTCGCCGACATTCCGTATCGCCTCCCGTCGGGCGTCACCGGGCCGCGCAGTGCTTGCCGTATCGAAGAAATTGAGCTTCATAGACACGATTGCCGCAAGAGCCAAACGTTGCCGAACCATACAGGATACCCCCACGGGAAACAAGAATGTCATGCGGGGATTTTGCCGCTTTGGAGCCGAAAATTCGGCTTTTGTTTTCCATGTGTGCATGCTATGTTCCCCGTCGCTTTTCCCGACGAATGCCATGCCGACGATGCTCACGAAGATGGTGCAGACGCACGGATTGAAGAATGGCTTGCGCCGCTTCAAGGAGGAGCTCATTGAGAACCGGTTGTTCGATATCATGAATGGCGTCGAGACGTCGGGGATCATCACGCACGGCTCGTTTTTTTCGCTCGTGAAGCAGATGCCGAGCGAGGGTGCGAACTGGTACCAGCCGACGTACGCGAGTCCGCTGGTCAAAACATTCGATGCCATGAAGAAGCTGGGGCTCGTGCAGGGGAAAGTGCTCTTCATCGATTTGGGTGTGGGAAAAGGCAAGCCCTGCGTCATCGCGGCGAAGGCATTCAGGGGCAGCCGCATCGTCGGCGTCGATTTGTCGCAGGAGCTCCTCGATATCTGCCGCAAAAATCTCGCTGCGTTCTCGAGCGACGTCGAGCTGCTCTGCGCGGATGTCCGTCACGTCGATTACGCATCGCTCATGAAGGACTACGACACCGTCATTATTCACAATAAGAATTCCTTCGACCAAACCATCACGGGCGAAGTGCTGCGGAAGATCGAGTCGGCGAAGGGGAACAAGAACGTTTTCTACGTCTACAACAATCCCGTCTACAAAGAGGTCTTCGGCGCCCGCGAACCCCTGTTCGCCCTGACGGGGTGGCACAAGAACCTGAAAGTGAATTTGTATCGCGTGTAACGGCGCGCTACTTCGCGTGCCCTTCCCGGTACATGTTCACCAGCTCGGGGTGGATTCCCCAGTCTTTTGCGCCGATGCGGTCGTGCAGCGCCTCGATGTCTTTCCGGTACGTTTCCCGCACCTGCGCGTTCATGAGCACGTTCGAGGGGTTGTATCCGTGCTGGTACTGCTCGCTCATGAGGCTGTTGACGATCATCTCGACGGCGTCCTGTCGCGGGATGTCCCGGATGACCTTCCGTTCAGGCGCGAACATGTCGAACTCCTTCTCCGCGGATCCTCCGGTCATGAGCGTCGCCATGATGTCGGACAAAACCGGGGAGAGGTGGAAGCCATCCCGCTTCGTTCCCGTAGCAATGCAGAGGTTCCCCACGGATGTTTTGCCGAGGAGCGGGTACGTGTCTTGGGATGTCGGACGCCAGCCCACGTTCACGCGCACCAGATCTGCGGCGTAGAAGTGGCCGTTGATTTCCTGCATGGCGCTCCGCATGAGGTGTTCGACCGCCGACAGCCTGCCGTAGAGCACTGGTTTGTTGATGACGCGGTTGCTCGCGCCAATCACGAGGTGGTCCTTTGGCCCGTTCTTGCCGAGGAACAGCGGCACGCTGTAGATGCCGCAGGCGCCGCCGCGGTTCGTGGTACGCACGCATTTCGTATGCGGATGCCCCTCCGATCGTATTTCGATGGACACGCCGAGGCCGTAGAACACGGGCTGCATGGCAATGCCCAAGTCGCTTGCGTCGAGCAGGGCGCTCGCCGATGCTCCCGTCGCCAGGAGGAACGCGTCGCCTTCCACGACCGTGCCGTCGGCCAGTTCCACGCCGGATATCGCATCGCCGCTTTTCCGGAAACGCCGCGCCTCTCCGTCGATCACCGTCACCCTGTCGTGCCCGCTAAGGATGGTGTCGAGCGTCTCGATCACGATGCGCGGGTTCAGCCAGCCTTCGTCGGGAATGTAGATCGCCCGCGCGGCGCGCTCGTGCTGGGCGGGAAGGTAATTGGGAATCTCCCCGGGATGCACGAATGTGAATGGTTCTTTGAAATCCTCAAGAGCCTTCACCATGGCATCGAAATTTTTGTCGTCCCATTCGTCCGCCGCGGTGTTGTTGATGATGTACGTTCCGCGGTCCTGCTCTCCGCGGCTGATGGCATCGCACGCCGATCCCACGCCGCGCGCCGCATCGACGAGTTCTTTCTCAAAATCCGGCCATTGTTGCGCGGCCCTCCGGCTCAACGCGAAGTGATAGCGGTCCTCTTTCGACTTCAGGGAGTACGCGCTGATTTCCGCGAACGAATTGAGCATCGCCGCCGCCGCCATCGTCGCGGCGCCCGGGCGGTCGCACGGTCCGATGACCGTGACCGTGTCCGATCCCTTGAGTCGCTGTGCCAAGCGGAACGCCGTTGACAGCGCCACAATACCGTTACCGACAATCACGTGTTGCATCGCGCGCATTCTACGAATGCATCGCGCGCTTTACCAGACGAGATTCTGTAGATAGATAAGCGCCGGACGCGACGGCGACTGGTAGATGATGGATTCCTTCGGCAGGAGACTCTTGAAGCGATCGTACAGAGGCTGGTGCTCCGGCAGCACGGTGTCGTGCCCCAGGATGTGGCGCTGTACCATTTCTTCGAGAGCGGCCGCGATCTCCTCCTTCGTATTGTCGATGTGCTCCAGTCCGGCGCGTTCGAATTCGCCCTTCGTGCGGTAGGCGATGATGGGGGGGGAAAATGTTTCGCGCGCCGCGAGGATTCTCCCCGTCGCGCGATCGCGCAGCTTCCTGTGCAGCACGATCTGGTTCTCACGGTTGCCGGAATGGTAGTAGAACGGGTCGTTGGTCATGAGGTTGGGGATGTTGAAGCTCATGGCTATGGATACCGGGCCGCTGGTTGGACCGACGAGGAAGCGGCACTGTGTGATGCCGTAGTAATCCGTCAGTTCCCGCTCGCAGGGGAAATCGCTGTATCCCATGACGCCCTGCATTCCGGGGAACACGGCGTGCGCATCGTCGTAGTCGCCGCCGCAGAATACGAATCCGCCGAGGCCACGGATGCGCCCGATGACGTCGGCGAAGGTGGCGGGGTCCGTGTCGCGCATTTCATCCCCGACTTTTACCGTTCTGCGCAGGTAGAGCGCAACGAACCACTTCCCCGCCAGTTCGGGATGTGTCTTCTGGAGCAGGCTGCGGAAGCGTTCGATTGGCTCTGTCAGGGGAATGAGAGGCATGTCTGCATGCTGCTGGAACAGCCGCAGACGTTCCGTGATGAACGTCCCCTCGATGACGGATCCCTGGTGTTCGTGGTACGTGGGAACGATTGATGCTGCATGGCCGAGGACGCGCAGGACGAAGCGAAGTACGGCGATCTTCAACGCCCGCAATTCTTCGTGTTTGAACAGGGGGCGCAGCATTCCCATGAACCGCGAGTGCCGCAGGTAGCACATGCGGACGTACTGCTCGAACGTACCGACGAGGTACGGATTCATGTTCCCGTAGTCACTGACGACAATGAGGAGTTTTTTTCCGCGGAAGCGCATCGCGAGCATGTGGGGATCGATGGCTTGATGCCCGAAACTCCAAAACCACAGCGGAGTGACGAAGCCCGCTCGCATCAGTTCCTTCCGATGCGTAAGCAGCAGCACGCCGTATTCGATGGCAATATATACAGCGGCGAGCGGCCGCAGCACGAGAACGCGGAGGGCATTCTGCGCACGCCGAAGCAATCGGGAGACCGGTGATGCGGGATGCTGTGACATGTTGGGGAATCCTATCCGGGCGCTCCTCCACGGGCAATGCGCTAGGCCATCATGGACGCCCCGCCCGAGGTTTGGACGATCGTCGTCACGCCGGGGTCCTTCTGCAGGGGGCTGGGTGTGCGCTTGCTGCGTGCAGCAAAGCCGCCGTCCAACTCTAGTTGCTTCTCCCAGGAAACCATGTTGGGTAGGAACAGGAAGACGACGACATCGCGGATGCCTGCTTGGGGGGCTACGGCGCGATGGAGGAAGTTCATGTCGAAGAGCGTGACGTCGCCCGGTTCCGCGTCGAAGTGGTGTGGCCGGTACTGCAGGCCGTGCGTGCGCGCGAAGCCCTCCAAGTCCGCGGTGCGCTCGCTTTGGAATTGGCCGAAGTAGCCGGCGCGGCGGTAGGCCATCGTGTCTTCCCTGTTCATGACTTCCATGGCACCCGTTTCGGCCGTTGTCTTCGTGAGGTGTAGGAAGAGCTTGCAGGTATGCGGCGGGAACGTGTCGGAATGCCACAGCCACGAGCCCGCGGCGTTCTTCGAGGGGAGCGAGCGGTAGCTGACGATCCATTCGATGCGGTAGTGGCTGCGGAAAAAAGCGAGGAGGTTGCGCTGGACATCTGGGGCGCGGAGCGTGTCGAGAAGATCGTTGCCGAGGTTGATGAGCGGCTCGCGGATGCCGATCGCCAGGCCGTCTTCTTTCGGAGGGATGATGCAGGGGTCCTTGCGTTCGATGAGCGTCCCGATTTTGTCGGAGTACGCGCGCGCCTTGTCCGCCGGGAATGCTCCGCGGATCAGCGTCGAGGTGTTGTACCAGAGGGGGGATTCCGGCAAATCGACGGTTCCGTGCTCCCGCTCGTACGCCGCCCTGCATTCACGCGCGTACCGCGTGTAGGTTCTGTTGGTCGTGAAATCGCACGTGTTGTTGTACCGCTCGTAGTACAGCGGCGAGCGGCGAATGCGATTCAGCACCGAGTTTGTAAGCGTGCTAAGGAGAGCGGGCATGCGGGCAATATAGACTGCCCGCCTGCGTATGCAAGGCGCAGGGCGCTAAATGCCGCGCGGACGCTTTCGGCAGCCGATGTTCAGAAAATCGACCTCCGGCTCGCTCGTCACGCGCGGATCGGGGACCATGAAGAATCCCGCGTAGTCTTCTATCGTCTCGCGCAGCACTTGCACGTTGAAGAAGGGGCGAAGCGCGGGGTCGCGCAGGGAATCATGGATGGCCAGAAGCAGGCGCGCGTAGGTGACATCGCCCCCGTGCGTGCCATCCCAGAATTCGCAGTCGGACGTTCCCAGTTTCCGCGGATCGTGAAAATCGAAGAACGTAATGCCGGATGTTTTCAGCGCTTGCAGCAGTTTCGGCACGTATGCGTAGCGGTCCGGGTACCGCTGCATCTCGCGGTACACGCTCGGCGCGAGCGGATGGGCGAACACGATCACCGTAGTGCCGTCGGCTTCCAGAGATTGGATGAGCTGAACGAAATCCTCCAGATTTTCGCGGTTAAAATCTGTTCCGAACGGGAAGTGATCGGTGCCGTCCTGCATGTCCTGCCGTTCTCTCGAGAATCCCTCGATCCGCTCACGCTTACCGGTCACCAGGCTCGTGTTGTAGTAGGAGCCGTCAGGCCCGTATCCGTCGCGCTTCTGTCGGCTCTGGACGCCGATGTCGCACTTCCCGTTGTCCGGCGGGGATCCCAGAGTCGTTCGCAGAAATTCACCGGGCGAAATTTTTCCGTCGATCAGCCATGTAAATGGACGGGAGAGTTTGGCAAGCGTGAGGCGCCGGACGTCGACGGGGGGTTTCGTCCTGCGGTAGAGGCGGGCATCTTCGTGGAACCACCAGAAATCGATGCCCAGCAGCAGGAGCTTTGGCTTGTGCGCCTGCGTCGTCGCGCGCAGCAGATGCTCCGCGTATACCACGGAATCCATTCCTCCGCCGATGCTGTAGAAGGGCACGTTGAAGAAGCGTTCGCGAACATTGAGTGATCGGGAGGAACCCGCGAGCGTTACGTGGGGCTTCGCGGTCCGATAGCCTGCCGTCTTGTAGGAAAACACGTCGTCGTGCAGGGCGCTGCCGTACAGACAGAAGCCCGATTCGGTGCGTTGACGTGCGATGACCTCCTCCGCTGTGAGAAATTCACCGGCACGATCGAGGTACCGATAGTTGATGCCGAGCGCCCCGGACACGGGGAGCAGGAGCAACGCGAAGGCGACGAGGTACAAGCGGTGCACTGTCAGAATTGGAAGTAGAGGAATTCGCTCTGCTGCGACAGCATCAGGAAAACGATCGTGACGCTCGTCAGCGCCGCGAGGCCCAAGGCCCATCGCACCGTCGGCTGCCACGTGAGGCCGCCCATGATGCCCGGGCCGACGTCATTCTCACGAGCATCTCCGGCGGGCCGGAAATGCCGCAGGAATTGCTGCGTTGTCGGCAGCAGGAGGGCCATGCACAGGAGGGCGAGAATCCATGTGCTGCCCCGCACCCACTGACTGGGCAGGAGAATGAGACGCTGCTGCAGGTCGAACTGGACGCCGTAGCCCGAGAGCAGATCACCCCAACGCGCCTGCCACATGCCGGGCAGCGACAGGCCGTCCGCGCCCGCGAGCGATCCGAGGAAACGCAGCGCCGCCGGCATGTTCTCCGAGCGGAAGAACACCCACGCCACGAGAACCGCGGCGAACGTTGTCATCCACGCGAGGCTCCTACTCCACCACGTGCCGAGGTTTGCGAGGCCCATCCGGACCCGCGCCGCGCGCCATGCATGGTTGATGACGAGAAACACTCCATGCAGCGTTCCCCACGCGATGAATGTCCATCCCGCGCCATGCCACAGGCCGACGATGGCCATGGTGACGAGCACGTTGATCCATTGCCGCACGGTGCCGCACCGGTTCCCGCCCAGCGGGATGTACACGTAGTCGCGCACGAGGCGTGACAGCGACATATGCCACCGTCGCCAGAAGTCGATGATGGAAACGGAGCGGTACGGCGCCGCGAAGTTCAACGGAAGCGTGATGCCGAACATCCGCGCGACGCCGATGGCCATGTCCGTGTACCCCGAGAAGTCGAAATAGATCTGCAATGCGTAGGCAAGCAGAGATCCCCAGGCTTCCAGCAGCGTCACCGATGCCCCGGCCGCGGATGCGGCAAACACGGGACTCACGAGCGTCGCGACCGTGTCCGCCAGAACGACTTTCTTGAACAGGCCGATCATAAAGATCGTCACCCCCACCGACATGTTCTCCGCGCGGCAGCGGCCCCAATGCGCATCTTGGAGTTGCGGCAGGAATTCATGCGGCCGGACGATGGGCCCGGCGATGAGTTTGGGGAAATTCGTGATGAAGGCGCAGTACCGCAGGAAGGTTGTCGGCGGAATTTTTCCTTGGTGCGACTCCACGAGCCAGGCAACCTGTTCGAAGGTGAAGAACGAAATGCCAAGTGGTAGGACGATTGTCCCCAGTGTCCACGGGGCTCCGAGAGCGGTGCCTGCGGCGTCGAGGAAGAAATTTGCGTATTTGAAGTAGCCCAGGAGCGCGAGGTTCGCGGCAATGCCGACGATGAGGAGCGCCCGCCCGCCAGTGCCCCGGCGCATGAGGATCGTGCCGAGCGGATAATTGACGATGATCGAAAGGCCCAGGAGCCAGAGGTACGCGGGATTCCAGTAGCCGTAGAAGAAGAGGGAGACGCATGTGAGCCACAGCAATGCCAGCGCCTGTGAGCCCCACCGCCCCACCGCGAAGAAGCCGAGCAGGGCCAGCGGCAGGAAGACAAAGAGAAACTGCGGCGAATGGAAGAGCATTGGGGCGAGTGTACAAACTCACCGCACGCGTTCCAAATGCGCCATGCGGTTGACGGCTTTGACGAGGCGGAAATCGCCGTTGCACACAATCTCGTCGACCAGCCGACCGACGGTATCGGCGTGCGAGCGGATGAGCGGCTCGTCGAATGCGTCATCGAACAGCACGGCGCCGCCCACCCGCACACGTCGTCCGAATCGTTCAAAGTCGATCTTGGCCCCTTCGTAACTGTGATCGCCGTCGATGAAAACGAGATCGACATCGCCAGTATCAAGCTCCAAGGTGCGCGTGTCGCCGATGATGAGGTGCGCGGCCAGATGGTTCTTCGACAGGAACGACCGCACTTCGTCGTCGTAACGTTGCTGCGTGCCGGCATTGTTCCGCACGAACTTCTCGCCGACATCGATGCTCCACAGATCGCCTTTGCCGCCCATGGCGGCGGCAAGGAGCACGGTGGATCCTCCTTTATACCGTCCGATCTCGATCACCTTCTGCGCGTTCATATGGCGTACGAGACCGAACAGGTACGCGCCCTGCCGAACGGGCAGGGAAATGACGGCATGGTCGAAGGACGTGCTGGAAAACAGGCCGGCGAGGTGCTCGAAACACATATTGCCGTCGGCGGGCAAATCCATGGGCATTGTCCCGACCGTGCGTTGCCGACCTAGGTGCGGGGCTATGGTGCGATAGAGCATCTCCGGCTCGCGGCGCATCGCCTCCTCGACGATCGCATGCATGCTATGACGGGGCAATAAGCGTCCCAAGACGTTGCCCAGGCCGCGCTTCAGCGCTCTGCGCAGATTGATCATGCGGGCAGCATATAAACCTCTATGGGAGCTGACAATCGCCCGTGGATGCACGGCACGCATGATGTACACTGCGTCTCTCCTATGAAAATTCTCGTCACCGGTTCGGCAGGGTTCATCGGCGGCTACCTCGTCGAGGAGCTGCTGCGGGCTGGCCATGAGGTCGTGGGCCTGGATAACTTTTCCAAGTACGGGCCCGTGCACCAGGCGTCGATGGATCACCCCCGCTACCGTTTTGTGCAGGGCGATGCCAAAGATGCCGCGCTTCTGCGGGAGCTGCTTCAAGGCGTCGACCAGATGGTCGCGGGCGCCGCGCGCATTGGCGGCATCAGCTATTTCCACGAGTTCGCGTACGATTTGCTGGCGGAGAACGAACGGATCACCGCCGCGGCGTTCGACGCCGCGATCGAGGCGCACAAGGCCGGCACGCTGAAGAAAATGAACGTCATCAGTTCGTCGATGGTGTACGAGAACGCCGGTGTCTGGCCGACGCCGGAGGGGGAACAACGGCGCTGCCCGCCGCCCAGCTCGACGTACGGCTTCCAGAAACTCGCCACCGAGTACTTTGCGCAGGGTGCATGGGAACAGTACAAGTTGCCCTACACGATCATTCGTCCGTTCAACTGCGTCGGCATCGGCGAACGCAGGTCGGCCTCCCACAGGGACATTCTCTCGGGCAACGTGAAGCTGGCGATGAGCCACGTTGTGCCGGATCTCGTGCAGAAAATCCTCAAAGGACAGGACCCCCTGCACATTTTGGGAGACGGACACCAGGTGCGGCACTACACCTACGGCGCGGACCTGGCGCTGGGCATCCGCCTGTGCATCGAGAAGCCCGAGGCCGTCAACGAGGATTTCAACATCAGCACCGATCAATCCACCACCGTTCTGGCACTGGCCGAAACCATCTGGAAGAAGATTCGGGGCGATGCACCTTTCCGGTACGTCTCCGATGCCCCGTTCCCTTTCGATGTGCAGAAGCGCGTGCCAAACACGGAGAAAGCGGCGCGCATGCTTGGGTTCCGGGCGACAACGACGCTGGACGAAATGCTCGACGCAGTCATCCCCTGGATCAAGGAGCAGGTCGACCGCGGGACGCTCTAACGTTTTGCGATCGGCAGGACGCCCCACAGGTCGATTGTGATCGTCTTTGCTGGCAGCGTGAGATCGCGGTAGGCGGAGTGGGGAACGCCGACGATGATCACGTCCGCGCGATGAACGAGATCTTCCTTTGGGATGAAGCCGTCACCCGCCGCGAATTCATCGCTGCAGAGCACGTCGGCTCCCTGGAATTGCAGGAGCTTGCGGAGTTTGAAAGACAGGGAATCGCGCGTGTCGTCGATGTCTTTCTTGAACGCCATCCCCAAAATGCCGACGGTTTTACCCTGCAGATCTCCCGCCGCGTTCCGCGCCATGTCCACGACGAACGCAGGAAGACCCTCGTTGACCATCATCGCTGCGTGACCGAGGAAAAACTGGTTCCGGTAGGCGGCGGCGAGCTGCATGGTGTCCTTCAGCAGGCATGGGCCGGCGGCGAACCCCGGCCGCGGAATGTTGCCTCGATCGTAGTGGTGCGTCATCGCGCGGTAGATCTGGTCGTAATCCAGTCCGTGTTCACGGGCCATGACGAAGAACTGATTCGCCGTCGCGAACTGAATGTACCGCCAGGCATTCAAAAAGAGCTTGCTCATCTCCGCCTCTTCAGTGCCGACGTCGATCGTCTCGACGCCGAGACGACCGAAGAGCTCCTTTGCCGTCTGGATCGCCTGCATCGACGTGCCCGAGACGACTTGGGGCAGTTCGCGCAGTTCGCGGATCGCGTACCCCTGGACGATGCGCTCGGGGCAGTACGCGATGGGGATGTCTTTGCCGCGCGCCAGCCAGTGCGCACGAAGCGCGCGCGTCGTCCCCGGGCAGACCGTGCTGCGCAGGACGACGGTGTGCTGCTCTGTGAGGTGCGGCAGGAGCGCGTCCGCCAACGCGAAGAGCGGCGCGGTCTTGGGACTCAAGTACTCGTCGACGGGCGTTCCGATGGTGATCAGTACGATGCGGCTATTCGCGGCGTCCGCGAGACCGTCCGCGACGAACAATGTCTTCCCGATGACCTTCTTGAGCAGCGGCTCGGCGTCGTACTCGATGAACGGCATCGTGCCGGCTTCGATCATCGGCCTTTTCACTGCATCGATGTCCAATAGCGAGACATGCAAGCCGGCGTCCGCAAGCACGATGCCGAGGGGCAGGCCAACATGCCCGAAACCGCCGATAATGAGGACGTCGGAGGGATTTGCCATCGTTGGAGCAGCTTACGGTTCCGTGCAGGCAGTGTCCACCGCCCCGGGAAGCCTACGAAAAGCTCTGCGCGCGCCAGAGTTCGGCGAATTTCCCGTTGTGTTCGAGGAGCTGCTCCAGCGTTCCCTGTTCCACGCAGCGGCCGCCGTCGATGACGACGATATGGTCGGCGTTCTTGATGGTGGAGAGCCGGTGGGCGATGACGATCGCCGTCTTGCCGCGGATCGCCTCCTCCACGGCCTCCTGCACAATTTTCTCCGTCGTGGAATCCAGAGAACTCGTCGCTTCGTCCAGAATCAGAATGTCCGCGCCCTTCAGCAGCGCACGCGCGATCGACACCCGCTGCTTTTCGCCACCCGAGAGCTTCACGCCCCTGTCGCCGATGAGCGTGTCCCATCCCTGGGGCAGCCGCTCGACGAGCTCATCGAGGCGGGCGTTGCGGAGCACCGCCCGGAGCTGCTCCTCATCGACGTTCTCCTGGCCGTACGCGATGTTCTGCCGCAGCGATTCGTGCAAGAGCAGCGTCTCCTGGCTGACGAGAGCCATGTGCGAGCGCAGCGACGCCGCGGTGAACGATCGGATGTCGTCGCCGTCGACCAGCAGCGATCCCGGCGGCACGTCGTAGAAGCGCAGGAGCAGACTGATGATCGTCGTCTTGCCCACGCCCGTCGGTCCGACGACCGCCGTCACCTTGCCCTTGTCGATGGCGAACGACACCCCGCGCAGAATCGGGCTGCCATCCGTGTAACTGAAGTGCATGTCGCGGAACTCGATGTGCCTCTGCAGGCCGCCGAACACCGTTTTGCCATCCGCCATGCGATGCTTGTGCATGTTCTCGAACACATCACATACGCCCGCCACCTGTCCCGCCACCGATGCCGTGTCGCCCTGGAATCCGGTGATCGCGGCGAATTTGTTGGCCGCGTTCATCACCAGGTAGAAGTATACGAGGAACGATGGGCCGGTCGTCTGCCCGTCGCGCACGAGCAGGTAGAGCATGCCGGAGAAGAGCAGGAAGATTGCCAGCAGAGTGATCAACTCCTGCACGGGATTGATTGCCTTCTGCAACGTGATCTTCCGGAACTCAATCCGCGCTGTTGCGTCGCTGATGTCGCAGTAGTGTTTGCGCTCCGCCTCCTCCATGTTCATGGTCTTCACGAGGGGGATCACGGACAGGATTTCCACGACCGTCTTCCCCAGGACGCTCAATTGCTGGGCCATAGTCATCGACAGTCGTTGGATGCGCTTGATCAGGCGGCGCACCGAGAAGTGCAGCAACAGAAAAATGGGCACGGCCAACAGCGTCAGTTTCCAGGAGATGAGGCACATCACGACGAAGTACGCCGTGAGGGAGAACAGCGCCTGCAGCACCTTGTCGATGATGAGCACCGGCGTGAAGGCGTAATTGGAGAAGACCGTTAGCACCGTGCTGTGGTGGCCGACGTTCGACCGGTCGAAGTAGAGTTTGTCGAAGGAGAGGTACGTGTTGAAAATCTGCTTGCGCAGGTGATGGACAGCGCGGGTCGCGAGGAAGGACATGCCCAGCGTTGCCGTGAACTTCAACAGGTTTTTCAGGATGATGACCGTGATGAAGATCAGAATCAGAACGGCGAACAGCGTCCGGTCGCGCAATGGCGACTCCCCGAATATCGTCTGGATCAGGGGGCTCAAGCCCGGCAGCGACGTGATGAAGCTGTAATCCTTCGTGAGGAAGCCGTTGAGGAGAGGGATGAGCAGACCCGCACCGATGCCTTCCATGGCCGCTCCGCCGATCGATAGGAGAATCGGCGGGATGAAGTACGTCGGGGAGATATGGATCTCCCGGAGCAGTCGATAGACCTGCCGCAGGACCTTCCAGTGGCTGACTGCTTGCGTCTGGGGAGTCATTGCGGACAGCTTGTCGCTCCCGTTTGTCATTTGCAATGACAAATGCGCCGTTTTTGCCCGTGGAAAGGGCTTTCTATCATGCTAGGCTGCCGCGGTGCACATCACGTTGCTCAACGACGACGTGGTCGGACCGGACGCACGCGGCGGCGTGGCCGTCGTGGTGGACCAGTACCGACGCGGCTACACCACGGCGGGCCATCGCGTCTCGCTCGTCACCACGCACCAGAATCCGTCGCTGGGAGTAGAGCACCGGTGGTCGGACGCCGCGGGGGAGGTGATCAGCCTTCTCGTCGACGTGCCGGTAAAGGGGAGGCACCGGCGGTCAGTTTCGCGCACCGACGTCGAGCCGCGGGTGCTCGCGGCGATGCGGGAACTGATGCCCGATGTCGTGCATGCGCACAATGTCCACACCTACCTGACCTACCGCTCCTTCTGCGCCGCGCGCGCGGTCACCAACCGCGTGTTCATGACCGCGCAGGACACGTTCCTCGTCTCCTTCGCCCGCGTCGGCGGTCCGCGCTACGAGGCGGCCGCGCTCGCCGGCAAGCCGTACCGCATGCACTGGTGGGACCACCTGCGCGCCGTCGGCCGCGAGTACTACCCGCCGCGCAACGCCCGCATCAAGCGCATCCTCCGCGATTGCATGACCAAGGTCGTTGTCTACAGCACGGCGATGGAGCAGTTCATGCATGCCAATGGCATCACGAACACGGCCTTCATCCACCATTCGGTCGATGACATGCCGGCGATCCCTGACGCGGAGATCCGGCAGTTCCGCGAGCGATTCCGTCTCACGGGCCCGACCGTCTATTTCGGGGGGCGTTTGAGCGGCGACAAGGGCATGGATTCTTTGCTTGCCGCCGCGGAGCGCACGATCCATGAGGTTCCCCACGCGCATGTGCTCATCGGCGGCGACACCGAGCGTCTTGCGCCGTATTTCCCGCGCATCTCACAGGCGCTGAAGCAGCAGCTCGTGCCGACGGGTTGGCTGTCTCTCGACGAATTCAAGATGGCGCTCGCGGCGTCCGACGTCGTCACGGTGCCGTCGGTGTATCTCGACGCCCTCGCGACGATGAACTTGTGGGGCATGGCCGCCGGCAAGCCGGTCGTGGGATCGATCTTCGGCGGCGCGCCGGACGCGATCGTCGACGGCGAGACGGGATACCTCGTGAATCCGCACGACGCCGCGCAGTTTGCCGACCGGCTCACGCGTCTCCTGAAAGATCCGGAACGGGCGAAGGCGATGGGCCAGGCCGCCAAACGGCGGATCGACGGACATTTCTCGTTGCGTGAGCAGATCCGCAAGTACCTCGCACTCTTCGATGGCGCTACCATGAACCGGCCATGATCGTCGCACAGCCCGAACGCATAGCGCTCCACCAGCAGCTCGTCCGCTACGGAGGCGTGCTGCACGGCGACGTGCTCGACGTCGGCGCAGGACGGTTCAACCGTTACCGCGTGTGCTGCCCGAACGTCGCGTTCTGGCGCACGCTCGACCCCGATCCGCGCTGGCAGGCGGACATTATCGCCTCGGCCGAGGCCATTCCCACGCCGGACGCATCGTTCGACGGCGTGCTCTGCACGCAGGTCCTGGAACACGTCGCCCATCCCCAGGCGGTCGTGCGGGAGATCTTCCGCGTGCTGAAACCGGGCGGTGTCTGTCTCCTCACCATTCCGCAGTGGAACGAACTCCACGAAGAGCCGCACGATTACTTCCGCTACACGAAGTACGGTCTGCGCGTCCTCTTCGAGGAAGCGGGATTCCGCGTCGACGTCATCGACCAGCGCGGCAAGTATCACAGCGTCCTGGCGCAGACGATCATCCGCCGCTGGATCGATCGCTACCGGCCCTACGAGAACCGTCTGGCCCGGTTGTTCCTCGTCCTCCCCGCCACGCTCCTCACACGCTGGGCCCTCTGGCGCGACAACCACTCATCGCACCCCGCCGACGCCGCGCACGCGCTGGGGTGGTGCATCGTCGCGACCAAGGCGTGAGGGCATTTGCCTTTTTTGAAGAGCATTTCTCTTCACGCCTACAATTATTGAAATAATAGTAGATATGCACGATGCATATCGTTGAGATATTGGTTAGCCTCGGAGAATTTCCACGATACGTTCCCCCGCTTTCCCGTCCCAGAGCGGCGGAATCGCGACGTCGATCGGCGTAGGATTTGCCGCGTAGTCCAGGACTTTCTGCCGATCCTCGGGTTTGTCGATGTCGATCAGCACGTTGCTGCCGCAGTCGATCGTGACCGGGCGCTCCGTGTTCTTGCGCAGCGTGAAGCATCGTTTCTTGAGGAGTACCGCTTCTTCCTGAATCCCGCCCGAGTCAGTGAGGATAAATGACGCGTGATTTAGATAACTCAAAAATTGCAAATAGCCCAGGGGTGGGCAGAGATGTAACCCCGCCATCATCAATTCATGCATTTCCCCTGGTTTCAATATTTGAAAAGAATCCAGTGCATTTTTCAGACGATGGTGCATGGGCAAAATCAAGCTACGAAACTTCATTGCTTCAATAAAAAAGGAAAGGTTACGTCGCAACGTCGTCTGATTATCAACATTACTTGGACGGTGAAGAGTTACGATGCCATACCCCTCTTCAGTTTCCCTAGGATTCAAAGGCGGATCTTGTCGAATCAACGGCATCATCCTGATGAGCGTATCAATCATCGTGTTCCCCACGAGCTCAATCCGACCCTTCACTTTTTCATTTCGCAAATGATCGACGCCGGATTGTTCGGTGCATAAGAGAAGGTCAGCCAGCGTATCGACGCCGATGCGGTTGTGTTCCTCGGGCATGTCCATATCACCGGATCGCAGGCCTGCTTCGACGTGGGCCAGTTTGCATCCGGCCTCCTTCGCCGCCTGCGCACCGCCGAGCGCACCGTTCACGTCGCCATATACCAACACCCAATCGGGTCTGTGCTTTTTGAGGACGGGAATCAGCGCCTTCTTCGTTCGATCAATAACCTCCTCGCGCGTGCCGCCGTGGATACCGAGATTTTCCGCGGGCTGCGGAATGTGCAGTTGCTCGAAGAAAACATCCGACAGCAGCGGGTCGTAGTGCTGCCCCGTGTGCACGATCACATGCTCGACGTCGCCGCGCGTTGCAAGCGCGTGGTGGACGGCCGCGAGCTTCACGAAGTTCGGGCGGGCCGATGCGATGGAGAGAACCTTCATTGAGGGAGTGCGGCAAGGATGCGCGCCATGCGTTTGCCCCACGTGTACCGCTCCACGGCCTTGCGCGCTTTCTCCGCGCGTGCCCGCGCTTCGTCGGGATGCCGCAGCACGTCGCCGATGGCGCGGGCGAGGTCGTCGGGGTCGCCCGGTTTACAGAAGGAGGCCATCGATTCGTCAAGCACGTCGCGGATCGGTGGGAGATCGGCGGTGACGATCGGTTTGCCCGCGGCCATGTACTCGAAGATCTTCAGGGGCGACGTGTCGCGGACGTAGAACGAATGATCGGATTTCGGCGCGGGGTAGACGAGTATGGAGCACATAGCGAGAAGCGCTGGGATGCGGTCGTGCGGGAGGAAGCCCAGGTACGTGCAATGCGCCGCGAACGTCAGCCTCGCCGTCAGCGCGTCGTTCTTCGGCTGCGGTCCGGCGATGAGCGTGTGAAACTTCGCCCCTTTCCTGCGCAGCAATTCCAGAGCATCGAGCAGTTCCGGAATGCCCTTCGACAGTCCCATCGATTCGAGCTGGCCGGCGTAACCGATGACCGGTGTGCCGGATTCGATGGCGACTTTCTCCAATTCCGGCGATGGAGCATGGGGAGTTTGAGTGAACGCTGCGAGATCCACGGCGTCCGGCTCGACGACGATGCGCCGGGCATCGACCCCCCACGCGGCGAGCTCGTCGCGCATCGCCGATGTCAGACAGACGACGAGCGTGCAGCGGTTGCATTGCCGCACGAACCGCTGACGGTTCCATTGCGGAAGCGCGTGCAATTCCAGAATGGTCGGGTGACCGCAAGTGAGCAGCGATCCGAGGAGCGCCGGCGATCGCGTATAGAGCAGGTCGAACCGGCCCGCCCGCACCGCGTGCGGCAGCGTCATGCGCAGCTGCCCGTTCAGGATCGGCAGTTGGGCGATCTTCGGCAGGAGGGGATGGTCGATCGGGTCGACGTACCCGATGTGCGTCAGGCGCACGCGGCGATCGGCTCCGTGAAAAGACCAGAAGTCGCTGGTGATGGGATTGCGGCGGTACGGAGCGAGGATGACCACCTCGTGCCCCATGCCCGCCAGCGCGTCGCACACGCGGGCGACCTGATGCCCGTGGGCGCGTTCGCTTGGCAGCCGGACGTTGGTGCAGTACGCGATGCGCATGGAGCGCGAGTATACTCGGGTCTCATGCACGACGCTCCCGCTTTGGATAGGCGTTTATTCGACGGCAAGGTCACCAGTTCCGTGATCTATCCCGGCTTCTTCCCCATGGAAAAGACGGACGAGGTGGTGAATTTGGGCTGCGGGCTGGCGCCGCAGGCGGTCGTCTATGCGGGGCGGTTTCGCCGCATGGTCGGCGTGGATCTGCACGAGGGGCGACTGAAGGACTCCCACACGCTACTCGCCGAGTGCGGGGTGTCCGGGTACGAGACGCGATGCGCGCCGGTGGAGAACACGGGACTCCCTTCCAACGCATTCGATAAAGCGCTGGCCATCGACATCATCGAGCATGTTCCCGATCCAGCCGCCTTCCTGCGCGAGGCCCATCGCCTCCTGAAGCCGGGCGGGACGATGCTCGTGAGCGTCCCCGCGATGCACGATCACTACGTCCACGCGGCGCGCGCGATCGGACGCCTCCTCGCCCGCAAGACGACACCGCTGCCGCACGGACACCTCGACGCCCATAACTCTACCCACTCCGTATCCGGCTGGCTGCGCCTCGTGCGGGCGACGCCATTCACGATTGTCCGTACGCGTGCGACAACGCTCTGGCCGCCGCTGCACCTCTACGGCGTCCCGCGGTTCTGGTTCACCAATCCCGTTATTCGCGCCATGGACGATATCCTGTGTGTCATTCCCGGCCTTAAGCGTCTCGGGCAGGCCTACCTCCTCGTTCTGCGCAAGCCCTTGGCGTAAGGTAGGATGCCGGCGATGTCTCCCGTCCGTACCGCCATCATCGGGCTGGGCTACTGGGGCCCCAACGTCTTGCGCAACTTCGCCGCGCAGGGGGAGTGTGCGATGGTGCTGGCGTGCGACCGCGATGCCGCGCGACGGGAACGTCTGGAGCGGCAGTACCCATCGGTGCGCTTCACAGCCGATGCCGAGGAGATTTTTACGGATGCATCCATCGAGCTCGTTCTCATCGCCACGCCCACGGGCACCCATGCGCCGCTCGCCCGCAGGGCGCTTGAGGCGGGGAAGCATGTGTTCGTCGAAAAGCCGCTCGCCGCGACCGTTGCCGAAGCCGAGGAGCTCGTCGCCTTGGCAAAGAAGCAGAAAAAGCTCCTTTTCGTCGACCATACGTTCGCCTTCGCTCCCGCAGTCGAGAAACTCGCGTCGCTCGCGGGGAGCCAATCGCTCGGCGATCTCCTCTGCTTCGATTCCGCGCGGCTCAATCTGGGCCTGCTCCAGCGTGATGCGAACGTCATTGAGGATCTCGCAGTCCACGATTTAAGCATCCTCTCCGCCATCGTTCCGCTCGAGACGGCGCAGACCGTGCTTGCGGTCGGTTTCACGCACTTCGGCAAACAGATCGAGGAGGCTCACATGCACCTGACGTTCCCCCGTGGATTCCACGCGCACATCCACGTGAGCTGGCTGTCGCCCGTGAAGGTCCGCCGGACGCTGCTCACCGGCGCGAAGGCGATGGTGCTGTACGACGACGCCGAACCCAGCGAGAAAATCCGCGTATACGACAAAGGCGTGGAGCGTGATGCGGCGAAACCCGACCCCTTCTTCCCCAAGTATCGCAGCGGCGACGTGGTCATTCCGGCGCTTGCAACTGTCGAGACTCTTTCGGCGGAAGCGCAACATGTCCTGCGTTGCGTGCACGGCGAGGAGAAACCCCGTGTCTCCGGTGAAGCGGGACTCGCCGTGCTTCGCATCTTGGACGCGGCCAATCGCAGCATCGCCTCCGGTTCTCCCGTTGCCCTATGACCGCCTTCCAGCGCATCGCGCCCGACGTCGTCCTCGGCAAGGATGTCATCATCCGCGACTTCGTAAACCTCTACGGCTGCACGATTGGCGACGGGTCGCAGATCGGCACGTTCGTCGAGATCCAACGCGGCGTGACGATCGGCAGGAACTGCAAAATCCAGAGTCACAGCTTCCTCTGCGAAGGCGTGACTATCGACGATGAAGTATTCGTCGGTCATGGAGTCATGTTCACCAACGACCTCCTGCCGCGCGCGGCGAACGCGGACGGGTCGCTCAAACGCGGTGAAGATTGGGCGTGCGTTCCCACCGTCGTGAAGCGTGGGGCCTCGATCGGCAGCGGGGCGACGATTTTGCCAGGGGTCACGATCAGCGAGGGGGCACTCGTCGGCGCCGGAGCCGTCGTCACAAAGGACGTCCCGCCGCACACGGTGGTGGCCGGCTGCCCCGCGAAACCTCTCCGCACGTTGCCGCACGCATGATCGTTCCCTTCCTCGATCTGCAGGCGCAGTACCGGTCGCTCAAGCCCGAACTCGACGCGGCCGTCGGGCATGTGCTCGCGACGTCGACCTACGTTCTGGGTCCGAGTGTGAGAGCCTTCGAGGAATCCTTCGCCGCGTTCTGCGGCACGCGGCACTGCGTTGGCGTCGCGTCGGGCACGGCGGCGCTGGAGCTCCTCCTGCGCGCGTACGGCATCGGCCAGGGCGACGAAGTGATCACCGTCGCCAATTCGTTCTTCGCCTCCGCCGAGGCGATCTCTCTCGTGGGCGCGACGCCCGTGCTCGTGGATTGCCGGGCGGACGATGCGCTCATCGACGTCGATGCCGTTGAAGCCGCCGTCACGGCACGGACGAAGGCGATCATTCCCGTGCATCTCTACGGCCAGTGTGCCGACATGGACGGACTCCGGGCGACAGCCGCGCGTCACCGCCTCGTGCTCATCGAGGACGCCTGCCAGGCCCACGGGGCGGGCTACAAGGGGGCGCGGGCGGGCAGTCTCGCCGATGCCGCCGCCTTCAGCTTCTATCCCGGAAAAAATCTCGGCGCGTACGGCGAGGCGGGAGCGATTACGACGAATGACGGCGCCATCGCCGAGCGTGTCCGGATGCTGCGTGAGCACGGTATGCCCCGGAAATACGAGCACGCATTGGTCGGCCGCAATGATCGGATGGACGGCATCCAGGGCGCGGTGCTCGGCGTAAAGTTGCCGCATCTCGACGGATGGAACGCACAGCGCCGCGCGCATGCGCGGCGGTACAGGAACTCTCTCGCGGACAGCGCGGGCGTGACGCTGCTTACGGAACATCCCGATCGCGAGCACGGCTATCATCTGTTCGTCATTCGCGTGCCGGAACGCGATCGCGTGCGGGCCGCCCTCGCCGAGCATGGCATTAATGCCGGCGTGCACTACCCGATCCCCATCCACCTCCAGGCCGCCTACGCGGATCGCGGGTGGAAGCGCGGCGATTTTCCCGAGGCCGAGGCGCAGGCCAACGATGTTCTTTCGCTGCCGATGTTCCCGGAACTCACCGACGCGCAGATCGACGCCGTCGTCACAGCATTGCGTGCCGCCCTCTGAATGTCCACGCCGACGATCACGCTCCTCTGGCGCCTGCTCACAACCGTCCGTAATTGGCCGGTGTACTTCCTCAATCGCTTCGGGTGGATGGAGAAGCGTTCGGAGGTGCGTTTCCATCTGTGGAACGGCATGACGATCATCGGCCGGCCGTTCTCCGTCGATCGCGCGATCATCAATGAAGAGTGGCTTGATCGATGTTACGACCCCAATGCCCTCGGACTTTCCTGGGATTGGCGGTCGTGCCGGACGATCGTCGACATCGGCGCCCACATCGGGACATTCACCCTCTTCGCCGCCGCGCATGCGCCGGGCGCGCGCATCGTCGCGGTCGAACCCGAGCCATCGAACGCGCAGCTTGTTCGCAGGAATATTGGCGTGAACCGTCTCGGCGGCCGCGTCGAACTCGTGGAAGCCGCGCTCGGCGCCGCCGATGGCAGCGCCACGCTGCACGTGACGTTCGCCCGCAGCGGGAGCGGCGGACACTCCTTGATCCGGTACGAGGAAGCGAGCACATCCGTTACCGTTCCGGTCGTGTGTCTTGCATCTCTGTTTCAGAGGCACGGCATCGACGTATGCGACGTGCTGAAGATCGATTGCGAGGGGGCGGAGTACGACGCGCTCTACGCGACGCCTCCGGATATCCTGCGCCACGTCGGAGGGGTCCGCCGCCACGGGGGGTGAAGGGGTAGCGCCGCTTCATCCGTCGAGGAGCCGGACGGGAAGCCTTGGACCGTCCGGCGACGAGACACGGCGCGGTGTGGAGGAGGAATTGGCGGCGGCGTCATTTTCTTTGGCTACTTTCTTTTGGACGCCGCAAAAGAAAGTGGCTGTCAGCGGATCCCCCACAAACTCCATCCATCGCCTTGGCTGACTTTTACAAACACGTTGCCATCCGGTTTCCACGCTGGCCTGCGCTTTTCATCCCAGAGCAGCTTCGTGACGCCGACGCGTTGCAGGGCGTCCTTGGGATCGCGACGGATGCGCTCACACACGTCGCGCACAGCGGCGACGCTTGCATCGTATTCCTCCTGTGCTTCCTGGCCACGCACGACCCGCAGGCGCGCTTCGGCAAACACCACGAGGTCGTCGACCGGCAGCGGCCGAGGCGCGTACATTTCCGACAGGCAGTACCGCTGGCGGTAGTCGTCATCGGCAATGAGCAGGAGTTCGGTGTACTCGGTGAAGACGACGTCATCCTCCGTGTACGAAGCGACAAGATCGGCCGTCCACCGATCGGCCAGAACGGTGTCGACCGTGCCGTCACGCAACGCGTCGAGCGCGCTTGCGAGATGTTGGTGCGATGTTTCGGGCCGCATGAAGTGATCGATGCGCTTCCCGTAATCATGCACGCCGCCGGCGATGAAGAGTCCCGCAATGCCGACGGCGACCCACGTCGAAACCGCCCGTGGCCGTACGCGCAGCGCGACGAACGCGCCGAGCAGTGCGATAACGCAGACGTACTGGTAGTAGTGTGAGGAAAAGGAGATGACAAGGCCGTGGATGAGCTGTTGGCTGTAGACGATGGCGAGCGCGACACTCGAGGCAAGCAGCACTCCATACCGGCGCCATGCGTGGCGCATGCTCCAGAGGAGGGCGAGCGCGAAGAGCGCGGTGAGGAGCGAACGCACCGGGGATTCCAGCCCACGGGAAGCGACGAGTCCGACGCGGACCGCCGTTTCGGTGTATGCGGGATGCGCACGCGCTTCAACCATCTGCGCGATGGCGGGAAGAGCGACCAGCACCGTCACGCCGCCGAGGAGGGGGAGCGATCGCAGCAGCCCCGGGCGTTGCGGCAATCGCCGATCGGCGATGCATGCGAGCGCGAGCAGGCCCGCAGTCACCCACAGGAACGTCCAACTCCAGAAATAGAGATGCACGCCCGCGCCGAGGAGCGCTCCGGCGAGGACGGAACTGTGTCGGCCTGGGCGATCCCACCAGGTAGAGAGCGCGATGAGCGCCGCGAGGACGAGCGGCAGGCTGAACCCCGGGTGGAAGAACCGATGGCCGAAGGCGACAAGCCAGAAAACAAGCACTCCGCTCGCCAATGCCCAGACGGGCGGCAGCCCCCAACGGCGCGCGAGCAGCGACGTGAGCACGAGGATGAGGGGGGCGATGAGGGCGGTCAATGCGAGAACGACGTAGGGTGCGGCGATACCCGTCCATCCCAGAAACAACCCGATGAGATGTTCGCCACCGGCCATCTGCATGCCGGGCGGAGCGCCGATGCCCGACCAGACGCCGTTGCTGACGATGCCGTTCCATGGATGGAGCAGCGCCTCCTGCGTGCGCAGGAGGTACATCGCCTCCTCGGGGCCGTTATAGGGAATCAGCCCCCGGTACGCCGGATCGAGCATGCCGCGCAGCGGCTGGATGAGGTGCGTGAGCACGCCGCCGCCGTAGAGGATTGCAAGCCACAGTCGAAGCACCCGGTTCGTCATGGCAGGAGTGTAGCCTACAGCCACCGCAGCTCCTTCGTTCCCCGCCACCACATCTTGAGCAGCAACCAGCCGTGGCCGAAGGGGGAGAGCTTCGTCATGCCGTACGTGCGCTCAAGGTAATGCACGGGCACCTCACGCATCGTCAGCTGCTGCTTCGCCGCTCCGAGGAACAGGTCGAAATCGCCGAACGGATCCATCCGCGTCGTCATGCCGGCGTAGTCCCTCCGCAGAAACGCCTTCACGGGCGAGAGGGTATCGGCCAGACTTTGACCGAACAACCAGCTGAAGAGCGCGCTGAAGAGTTTGTTGCCGATCAGGTTGAGCATACGCATCGCTCCCTCGCGCATCGGGTACACCAGCCGCGAGCCGTTCACGAATTCGGCATGGCCGTCGGCGATGGCGTCATAGAGTTTCGTCAGTTCCGACGGATGCACGGTGAAGTCGCCGTCGTAGACGATGAGCAGCTCTCCCGTGGACGCCGCGATTGCGGCGTGCAGGGCATCGCCCTTGCCGCGCCCCGGTTGCTTGATGCTCCGGACGGTCACGGGCCCCCTGTGTTCGCGCGAAACCCGTTCGATCTCTTCCCATGTTCCGTCCGTCGAATGCCCCTCGGCGAAGAGAAGCTCCGTCCGCGTGCCGATCTGCGGCATTGCTTCAACAATCGGCGCGATGTTGCCCCGCTCGTTGCGCACAGCCGAGAGGATCGTGACGGTGTAGTCATGCCGCTGACGGGGCCTGGGCCGCGCGATGATGTACTGGCTCAAGCACAGCGAACGGAAGACCGGAAAGCTGGCGAACACGCGGTTGCATAGCGGTTCGAAAAGCGGGATGCCGATGGGGCAAAGAACGCGCCCGCCACCCGTCACCACGTCGAAGCCGGCGAGCGTCAGGAGATTGGCGATGTCCGAGCGTCGCAGCCAGTTCTGTTCGGGGAAGCGAGTTTTCCATCCGAGCCATTCACCGACGAGGAAGAGCGGCTGCCACAGGAAGTTGTAGAACGTGATCACGACGCGCGTGCGCTCGTGGCAGAGGCCCCGCATACCACCGAGGGCGTGCTGCACATCCGCGAGGTAGTTGATCGCGTCGAGGAGCAGGATGGCATCGTACGTCCCCCGATGCCGGAGCGCGGTGGCGTCGTCGACGACATATTGCGAAGAATGATCCCGACCGCGGGCGATGTCGATCATCGCCGGAGAAAGATCTATGCCGACTTTTCTGACGTGAGGGAGTTCCTTCAGCGTCGCGCCGATGCCGCAGCCGATTTCGAGAAGGGAAGCGTCCGCAGGAAGGATCGCGCGCAGCCAACGCGCCCGATCCGCGTAGTACGTCCGGTGGCGCCGGACGTCCCGTTCGCGCCGCGCCGCAATGGCGTCGAAGAACGCGCGGTGTGAGGATGCCGAAACATCAGGCATGCGGTCAGTATAGGGAAGGAGAGCGGGTCAAGGACGCGAAGCGACGTACTCGCGCAGGGCCTCCTGCCATGGGCGCAGGTGGACATGTTTTGAAACGAGGATCTCCGAAACGGCGCGTGGTGTCCCGCCGGGCGCGAGCTCCTCCTGCGTCACTTCATGAAGCGCGCTGCCGCTGTGGAGCTGCGCGATGATCTCCCGTGCGATGTCGCAGGCGGTCGCCTGGCCCTCGTTGACGACGTGGACGATGCCGCGCTGCCCGCCGTCGAGGAGCCGCCACATTTCGGCGACGACGTCACGCACGAAGGTCGGCGATCCCCAGCGGTCGCAAGCGGCGGTGATCGGTTCGCCCGAGCGGGCTTTCTCGATCACGATGTCGACGAATTTCCTATGATGTGCCTGGCTGCCGCCGAACACCCAGCCCGTGCGGATGATCAGCATTTCGCCGCGGAGCGCCTGGAGCATCGTCTCGGCCAGCCATTTCGTGTTCCCGTAGACGTTGACCGGACGTGGCGCGCTTTCCTCGTCGTGGACCGTGCCGCGCTCGCCGCCGAAGACGGCGCCGCTGGAGAAGAAGACCAGCGGGATGCCCGCATCGCGCGCTGCCAACCCGACGTTGTACGTTCCCACGACATTGGTTTCCATGGCCGCGCGCGGGTCGCTTTCCGAGCGATGCAAATCCATGCTCGCCAGATGGATGATGGCGCTGGGGCGGTTGCGCTCCATCCACGACGCAACGGCGTCACGATCGCAAACATCGAGCTCGCTGCGGGGAGGTTTCATGCCGGCGTCGATCGCGCGGCCGATCATGCCGTTGCCCCCGGTGATCAAAACGCGATTGCGGTCGATGGGAGTCATGCCCGCAGCGTACTCATAGGCGCACCGTGCGCAACGTCGGGAACGGAATGACGACGTCCGCCTCACGCACGCAGCCCCGCAGTTTTGACAGCATTTCTTCCTCGTAATTCCAGGACAGCAGGACGTAGCCCGATGCGGGGTTTGCCGCCAATTCCTTCCAGGAAATCACGGGGATGTGCACGCCGGGCATCAACCGCCCCTGCTTCAGCGGTGTGTCGTCGACGACGGCGTCCACGATGTCCGTCGAAATGCCGCACGCGTTCATGATGACCACGCCCCTCGCCGGCGCGCCGAGCGCGACGATCCGGCCATGCTTGGCTCGCAGAACCTGTAGGCTCTGGCGAAAATCCCGCTTGAATGCCTCCACCTGTCGGCCGACGCGCGCGTACGTTTCCGGGTCGCGCACGCCCTCCTTCTCCTCGCGCTCGAGCAGGCGATGGACGACATCCGCAATCCCCGGCTGCTCGGAGGTGTGGCGTGCATAGACGCGCAGGGAGCCTCCTTGCGTGGGAATCTCCTCGACGTCGACGACGGTGAGGCCCGCTTGGGCAAGAAGGGGAACGAGGGCCGTCAGCGAGAAGCAGTAGACGTGCTCGTGATAGACCGTGTCGAACTCCCCCTTCAAGATCGTGGCGAACACGTGAACGGCTTCCATGACGAACGTGCCCTTCTCCGCGAGAACGGTGTTCACGGCCCGGAGCAGGTTGCGGACGTCGGGGGTGTGAGCGACGACGTTGAGGGCCATGATCAGGTCACGTCTGCCGTGCGAGGCGACGATGGTTTTGGCTGTTTCCGGATTCAAAAACGCTGCGATCTGCTCCACGCCGCGCTCCTTCGCGTAGGTCACCAGGTTCTCCGCGGGATCGACGCCGAGGACATGCGGGGTCCGGTCCAGGAATTTCGAGAGCAGCGTGCCGTCGTTAGAGCCGACGTCCATGACGCGCGTCGACGCGCCGATCGATAGTTTCTGTTTGAGTGTCGCCGCTAGTTCTTCCAAGTGGCGGATGTTCGATTGTGACGCGGACGAAAGATGCTGGTAATGGCTGAACAGTTCGCCAGGCGGGACGATCGTGCCCAGCTGTACCAGCGTGCAGTGCGTGCACCAGTGCACGTCCAGCAGGTACGGATATTCGCGATGCAGTTCCTCTTTCGTGAAATACGTGTTCACCGAAGGCACGACGCCCAGGTCGAACATGGCCTTCAGGCTGCGGTTGCCGCACCCCTGACATTCGGTTACCGCACGCGCCGCCATCCTGTCCCGCGCCGGAAAGACGGGCGTGAAGCTGATGCCGAGGCGCGCCAGGATGTAGTCCGCGAGAACGCGGAACGTCTGGAAGGCGTAGATGGACGCTCCTTTGATGCTGTGCGACGTATGGTCGCCGCGGTAGTCGGCTTCCACGGGAACTTCGGCGACTCTCGCCCGCGCGTACGCGGCCTGGGCGATGATCTGGAAGCTGAACAGGTAGTCGTTCGAGTTGTCCCGCCATGGGACGGCGTTCAAAAATTCGCGGCTGTAGATGCGGAACCCCGTGTGGAATTCGGTAAAGGGCAGCCCCAGGACGATGCGGTCGATGAAGCTCAATCCACGATTCGCGAGGAAGCGGATCAACGGCATTTTCAGTTCCAGCGCCCGCCGCGGATGGATGAAGCGGGAGCCGATAATGAATTCGCGCCCTTCGCGGATGAACGGCATCGCGTGGCGCAGGGCGGATGGATGGAATTGACCGTCGCCGTGGATTTCCACGATGTAGTCCGCGCCGCGCTCAAGCGCATGGGTCAGTCCCGCTTTCAAATTGCCTCCGTAGCCGCGGTTCGGCGTGTGACGCTTGAGCGTCAGGCCCAGGTTCGCGGCCTCCTGCTCGATGTTATCCCTCGATCCATCGTCCGTGACGATCACCTCGTCGATGCAATCCATCGGCAGCTGCTCATACGCCTTGCGCAGCAGACGCGCGCAGTTGTACGTCATGATCACGGCGACGACTTTCGGGCGGCGCGGGCCCTGCGGCGTTTGCGTCGGATTATTCATCGTGCGTCTGTCCGATAGTGATGAGGGATTTTCCCCTGCGGGGTGCGGGGGATTTTGCTGTAGACGTGTTGTCCTTCGGCGACGAGACGACCGACCAGCGGCTCTCCTTCTTCGTATCGGAGCTTTCCTTCATGACCGCGAGGTTGTAGTAGCGCTTGTCATCCATGGAGCCCAGAACGCCGCTCTCCGCCGCGCGTTTGATCTCTTCGACGCCGTCGAGGACGCCCCGGCGCGGTTTGAAGCCGAGGGCGTCGACGATCTTCTGGAAGCGGACCTGGTACGAACGGACGTCGACGTTCGCCGTGGCATGATCGATAGCGATATCCGGAAAGGCCTTCTGCACCTCCTCGGCCAGCCCCTGGATGGTGAAATTGAGGTGATCCCCGCCGACGTTGAAAGTCTGCCCGCGCACGACGGAGGGCTCGGCGCGCAGCACGTCCAGAATGGCGTCCGCCGCATCGAGCAGGTGAACGAAGGGGCGGTACTGCGTGCCCGCGCCGTTGACCACGAGATTCTTGCCATCAATGCCGCTCTTTGCCATCGCGTTGATGGCGAGGTCGAAGCGCATCCGGCGGGAGAGGCCGAACAGTGTGCTGAAGCGGAGCACCGTCACGCGGAAATCATTGCTGGAGAGTTCAAGGAGTTCGCGCTCGCTCGCGAGTTTGGTGAGCGCGTAGAGCGTGATGGGTCCGGTGTGGGAGAGCTCGTCGAGGAGGCGCCCGGTGGATGCGCCGTAGACGCTGCACGAGGAACTGAAGATGAACTGCTGAACTTCCTGCGCGCGCGCCCACCGCGCGAGGGCGGTCGTGGCGAGGTAGTTGGTACTGATGGTCAGGTCGGGGTCCAGGTCGGATGTTGGATCGTTGGAGATGCTTGCGAGATGGATGACGACGTCGATGTTGCGCAGGAGCGATGAAAAGCGGTCGAGCTCGCGGATGTCCTCCTTGTAAATGTGCAGATGGGGATGATCGGCGACCGGCTGCAGCGCGTCGTCGCCGAAGATGCATAGGTCCACGACGCTCACCTCGTAGCCCTGTCCCAGAAGCGCGGGTACCAGCATGGATCCCAGGTAACCGGCGCCGCCGGTCACCAAGATATGCCTGCCGCGAATGGTCGAGGGGGGCGGCGTCATGGAACGCATGTAACGTAGGCCATTCCTGGCCTATAGTAAATATGCGCCATGCATTGGAAATCGCCCGTTACCATCGGTTTGCTGCTCTCCTGTGTGATCACGCTCCTCGTGAATGCGCCCACGCTTGTCGACCGGGCGCGCTTTGGCACGTGGGATCGCCCGCTCGTGGAGAGCAGCGCAGACGAGGACGAGGCGCGGTACTTCGCGCGGATCCGTGAAGTCGTCGACGGATACCCCCTCATCGGCAATCCCATCCTGAAAGAACACCGCGCGGACATTTCGCCGAACGGGTTCGCGGAGTGGATCACGGCAGGCATCATCATCACCACGGGCATGCCCCTTGGCACGGCGATTGCCCTGACCGACATCGCCGCCACATTCCTCAACGTGCTGCTCGCCTACCTCTGGGTATGGGGATTGCTGCGCCACCCCATGCTTGCCGTCGCCGCGGCGACGGTGTTCTGGGCGGACGTCTGGGGCGTCCACTATCTCGTGCGTGACGCGACGAAATTGACGTTGCTCTTCCCGAATCTTTTCCTTTGCCTGCTCTTCCTTCCCGATCGGGAGCGGCGGTGGCACCGCCTTGCGCGCGGCGTCCTGCTCGGCGCGATGTTCCATACCTACTCCTATCACTGGACGGTTCTTGCCGCGTTCGAAGGGCTGCTCCTCCTGCACGCGTTGCTCATCCGGCGGCAACCGATCCGCGCCTGGATTGCGGACGCCGCCTGCGTCTTCGGCCCGTTCGCGCTCCTCGCCCTTCCCTATGCCATCGCCCTGCTCTCGCGCAAAGCCGATCCGGCGTTCCTGGAGACGTACCGGCACTTCGGCGTCATTCAGAGTCGCCTCCCCGGCGCTCCCGCCCTGCAGGCGGTGCTGTGGACGTGGTTGATCGCGCTCGTCGTCGCATGGCGCGCGCGCCTGCTCACGGGCCGCCGGCCGCTTCTCCTTCTCTTCTTGCTCATGGCGAGTGTCATCGCGGTGAATGCGAATGTCGTGACGGGGCACGAGGCCGACTTCCAGGGGCACTATGGACGTTTCGTTCGTCTGTTCACCGTAGCCGGATTGTTCCTCTGTTTGGGGATTTTCCTCCTGTGGGCGGGCAAATGGGTTGGCGTCGCCATGACGGTTCTCGTTGCCGCGTCCGTCCTCCGCACGCTCCCCGTTGCTATCGCCGAAAGCCCGCTGCCGGCGTGGCAGGCATCCGACGAACGGCGTGTACTGGCATGGCTCGACGAACGCCTCCCGGCGGAAAGCGTTGTTCTGGCGTCCTATAATACCCTCGCCCGTCTTGTCCCCGTCTACACGGCGCACTACGTCCTTACGGGCCCCGGCGCGCGGATTTTCTTTGCGACGGATCGCGAACTCTTCGAGCGGTATATCGTGCAACTGGCGTTCTTCCCGGAGGACGAGCAGCCGACGAGCATCGGCGCCCAGCCCGTCTTCGGCAACTACCCGGGACAGGCATTCGCTCGCGCCCGCACGACCCACCAACTCGCGACGCTCTTCCAAAAGCCCTTCGACAAAACGATCGCGGACTTCATTCCCGACCAAACCATCCGCGCCCGCCTGGAGCGCGACGTGCACCCGCCCGCGCCCGTCGAGGTGCGCAGCCTGCTCCGGCGCTATGCGCCCGACGTTCTGGTCACCGCGAAACCGCTTCCGCGCGCGTACGCCGACCTCTTCACGTCCTTTGAGCGGGTCGGCGCGTACACCGTCTACCGCTTCGTGCCGGCGTCGTCGCCGTAGCGGCGGATGTTCGCGGCGACGAAGGGCGGGAATGTGCGAACGATCGTGCGCAGCACGTGCGCGACGTAGGGAAGTTCGTAGCGCAGGGGCATGATCGTCGCGCGGGTGGGCGTCAGGCGGATCCAGGCGATGCGCAGCAGCAACCCCGCCGCGGTGCGCAGATTCCGCAGGAGAATCCACCGCGTCCAGCGGCCCATGCCGACGACACCGAGCCGCCGCACTTCCATGTCGAGGTAGCGCGCGTGCTTGGCCGGCAGCGACGAGGCGGGAGGGAGGGGCACGAGGAGCTCTTCTTGCAAGTGCTGCGTCGTTACTCCGTTCTTCAGGTGCAGCCGTTCATGCACGGTCTTCACATAGCCGTGCGTCAACGATCGGTGGAACAGGCGGATCTGTTCCGCGGGGTATCCCGAGCAGCGGTCGATCACCTTGCCGTCGACGACGAAGCGGCGCGAGGCGACGAACACGCCCGGGATGCCGCGCTGCACGATGGAACGCACTTCGTCCGTCTGTGCGGGTGTGACGGCTTCGTCAGCATCGACGACGAAGAGCCAGTCGTGACGAGCGGCCGCGATACTCTCGTTGCGCATCGAGGCGAAATCGGTGATGCGGCTGGATGCGTCGATGTACGCGCGGTTCTGATCGATGATGCGCACGTTCGGATGAACGAGCGCGATCTCCCGCGTGCCGTCGGTCGAGGAGCCGTCCTGCACGATGACCTCCGCGAATTCTCCGAGGGAATCGAGACACGCGCCGATCGATGCCGCGTTGTTGCGGCACAGGAGCTGCACGGTGCAGGGGATGGCGGGAGTCATGTTCCCGAGCGAATGTAGCGATCCATCTGGTCTAAGAGGCGTCCCAGACTATGCCGCTCGACGACGATTGCGTAGAGCGCGTCCGCGGGGAGAGGCGGCGATGCCGATGCCGATTCCACGAACGCGGCAATCGCCTCCGGCGTGTCGTCCGCCGGAGCCGCGGGCAGTCCGATCGCTTGCGCGTTGGCCTTCGTCGTCACGGGATAGCAACCGCACGTCATCGCCTCCAGCATCGTCTTGTCGATGGTCTCCGATGCCATGTTCAGAATCAGACGGTGGCGCGTATAGATCGCCGGCAACTTCTTCATCGGAATCGTGCCATGGAACACCGCGCGGCCGTCCACGCCGAGATTGCCGGCCAGACTGCGCATCGCGGCGGCGTAATCTGCCTCGGCGTCGATGCCGTAGATGTCGACGGTGAATCCGGGCAGGAGCGTGAGCGCGTACAAGATCAATTCCAGCCGCTTGCTGCGGGAGAGCCGGTGCACGACGAGCAGGCTGTTGGGATTGGAAGAAACATTCGGGCGCTTGGGCCAGAAAGCGAGGTCGATGCCGTGGCCCGTGATGATCTTCTTCGGCGATGTCCGGTACTGCGGCAGGCTCTGCGCCGTCGCGCAGAAGAAGCGGCGGCCGAACCACCCGAAGAGGCGTACGCCCGGCTGCATCTTGTAGTGCGTGTACCACAGGTACACGGGTATGCCCCGCAGCAGCCACCACCACCAGCCCAGTGCGTACCACACCGGCGACATGTGGATGAAGACGCGGTCGTAGCGCAGCGTGATGATCAGCGACCAGAACCGCAGAACCTGGCGGATGCGCCCCGTGCCGTGCTCCTTGCCGAGTGAGTGCACCGTGAAGCGCGGCGTGATGTCGCCGAGCGCTCCCTGCCCCGCCGCGGTGCGATCCTCCAGGCAGATGACATGCACGTCGTACCCGCGGGCCGCGAAGGCATTGGCCCAGAGGATGCCGAAGGCATCCTGCGTATGGAGCTTTTGGGTGATAAATAACAGCGCGAAAGGCAAACCTCCGGTTTTCCTTCCGCGAACCATCCTTTCCCACAAGCGGTGTCCTCCACGCGCGGGGCCCGCAAGACCCCCGCGTTCGGACGAGTTGGTTGGATACTGCATCATGGCATTGGCAGCGGAACAATCGACTTGAGAAAGTCTGCGTACTGCTTGATCAGCGTGCGGCGCTCGAAGAGACCCAGGACGCCGCGCGCGGATTCCCCGAGACGCTGCCGCATCGCCTCGTCGGCCAGAAGTTTGCCGATGACCGCCGCAAGGTCCGCGGGAGACCCGTCCGTGAACGCACCGTTCTCGCCGTCGACGATGACGTCCGGAAGAATGCCGACGCGCGTTGCAACGACGGGCAAGCCGAGCGCCATCGCCTCGACCGCGATGCGCGGACCGCCCTCGCTCAAGGACGGCACGGCGATGACGCGCGCTGTCTGCAGCGCGCGGTACACGGCTGTCTGATCCTCCAGCCACCCGCGCCACGTGACGCGGTCCGCGATGCCCAGGTTCCGCGCCCGGCGCTCCAGGCGCTCGCGCTCGGGGCCGTCCCCGACGACTGCGAGCGTCGCCCGCGGCAGGAGCGCGAGCGCCTCAAGCAGGCGGTCAAATCCCTTGCTCCGAACCAGGCGTCCGCAGCAGGCGACGTCGACGCTCTTCGTCATCGTGGCATCCGGTTGCAGCGCGTCGTGATCCAGATACAACGAGGGTGCGCGGTGGAGATTGGCGACGCCCCAGCGACGCAGCTGCGCTTCTACGCTTCCGCTCACGCAACGCACCGCCGATGCAGCGCTCCCCTCGAATGGTAGGAAGACGCGCGAGAGGCAGAACCCGATCCGCTCCGTCGCACTCGCCGCCCGCGGCCACCCCACGATGTGGTGAATTTCCAGAACTATCGGTATGAACGCGGCTCGGCGCAGCAGCAACGTCCCCAGCCCGTTGTAGAACGGAGGGTATTCGTGCACGGTCATGACGTCGTGGCGGTGCGCGGCCCAGAGCTCCTTTCCCTTTCGCAGAATCCACAGCGGCTGATACCACAGTCCGCGTGGTGAAGGATGGAGGAAAACATTCGCAAACGGAGACGACGCTGCTCCACGCGCTTTCGGACAGATGATGTCGATGCGGTCGAAATGACGATGGAGTTCTTCGAGTGTGTACCAGAACGCCCCGCGCTTCCCCGCTGCGAGCATGCGATCCCCGGAGATCATAAGGAGGTTCATCAGGCCCATCATAGCGCATTACACAGTAATGCAGTCCGTGATTCACCCCTTTATTTTTGGCTTTTACTCGATCTTTCTCTTCTACATTCTCTTCTTACCTACAATTATTGAAATAATTGTAGGTAGGTGTACGATGCGGTCATGGGCAAGCTGGATTATCGAAAAATTCCATCGCAAGCATGGCAGCGTGAAACTGCCAGAACACTTCGGCTCTTTGAGGAACTCGGGCTATCGCAACGTGGACAGAGATTATTGAGGAGGCTGTTCACGGACAGCGAATGGCTCATGGCCATGCGACGCTTGGCAGTGGCCAAAGAGCTTCTCAAAGGAGAGGGCCATGAAGCGATTCGCAAGAATCTCCATGTTGGTTATGCCACCATCACCAGTGTCGACCGGTGGTTGGATGAAGAATTGAAAGACGTCCGCAAGGCGCTTCGCGAAAAGAGGCAGCGGGGGCGGGGGGAGCCGGCCATGCCGTACACGTTCCGTTGGTTGCGCCAGAAGTATCCCTGGCAATTTCTCCTGTTCAATCTGCTACTCGGCGATCCGCGGAAGGAATGACCGTCTCGGCGAGGCTGAACCACTCCTCCGCGAGGCTGCTCCACGACCGTCCGGGGTGCGGAGAGGAGGCGTTGCGGGCGAGCGTGTCGTAGTTATCGATCGCTTCGCGCATGGCGTCGGCGATCTGCCGGGGCAAGAGGAGCGGTCGCAGCAGCATGCCGTGCGTCAGACGTTCGGACAGGCCCGTTTCCCCCGTGAGGAGGACGGGCAGGCCCGCGCCGCGGGCCTCGAGGGCGATGTGCGGACTGATTTCGGTGATCGAAGGAAGCACGAGGAGATCGTGCTCGGCGAAGAGGCGCTCTTTGTCCGCGCCGCGCGTCGGCGGCACGAACTGCACGCGGCTGCGGAGGTTCAACGCGGTGACAAGGGCCGTGAGCCGTTCGCGCCGCGGCCCGTCGCCGACGAGCGTCAGCGATGTCTGCGGCAGCTGTGTCATCGCCAGCAGGAGGTGTTCGAGGTTTTTGAAGCGGACGAACCGACCGACGAAGAGGAGGCGGAATGGCGAGTGAGAGATATGGGATGTTGGATGCTGGATGGTAGTGGCAAGAGCGTTCTCAATAACGGAATGTCGTGGGAGAAGCGAATAGAACTCCTCGTACAATTCTTCCTGGAAGCGCGTGGAGAAGACGACATGATCGAAGCGCCGGAGGATGGCGCCCATGATGCGGCGATGGAGTCCGGACTGCGCCGTCCAAGCCCGCAGGCCGAGCATCCCGCCACAGTCGGTGTAGCGCTCCCAGAAGAAATCGCCGCCGAGTCGCAGGATCTTCTTCGGCTTTTTCAGGTGCGCCATGATCATCGGCACGCCGACGCTGATCGAGGAGAATGCAACGACGACATCCGCATCGCCGGCATGCCTCTTCAGTGCCCGCATGTACCGCAGCCAGCGGAGGAGAGGACCGCCCCATTTGCCGACGCCAACGACCTGCCAGCGTTGCGCTGTCCGCTTCTCGCCGTCCGCACTCATCGCATACGTCACCACGGTCACATCGATGCCCTTGGCAGTCAGCTCCTTCGCCAGATGTTCCACGTACGTCGCCGGACCGCCGATGTCGGGCGGGTAGATCCCCGTTGCCAGGACGATCTGCAGAGACATACGTGGAGAAGAGGAGGGCGTCGTCAACAACCTTTGGCGAGAGCCGATTCCCACATGCCGCGGTACCACTCCACCGTCGCCCGCAGGCCGTCGTCGAAATGCACGGACGGCTTCCACCCGAGCATGCGCAGCGGGACATCGCCGATCGCGTAGCGCCAGTCGTGGCCCGGCCGGTCCGGGACGAAGGAGAGGAGGCTCTCGGGCTTGCCGAGGATGTTCAGGATCATCTTCGCCACGGTGATGTTCTCGCGCTCGTCGCCCGCGGCGATGTTCATCACGTGGTCGCAGCAGCGTCTGCCCTTCGCCCCGGCGCCCGGCGGCTGGAAGAGGGTCGCTTCCTGCAGAATGCGTTCGAGGGCGTCGCAGTGGTCCGTGACGTAGAGCCAGTCGCGCTTGTTTTTGCCGTCGCCGTAGAGCGGGATCGGTTCGTCCTTCAGTGCGCTGCGGATGACGGTGGGGATGAATTTCTCGCCCGCCTGATGAGGGCCGTAGTTGTTCGTGCAGCGGGTGATGCAGGCGCGCAGGCCGTACGTGCGGATCGCGGAGAGAACGAGCATTTCCCCCGCGGCCTTGCTGGCGGCGTAGGGCGAACTGGGGCAGAGGGCATCCTCCACGGTGCGCGGCGCGGCGCCGTCGGGGACGTCGCCGTAGACCTCGTCGGTGGAAACGTGCAGGAGGCGGACGGTTTTCGCGGCACGGCAAACTTCGATCAGGCTCTGCACGCCCAGGACATTCGTATGGAGGAACGGCACCGCGCTCTCGATGCTCCGGTCGACATGCGATTCGGCAGCGAAATTCACGATGGCATCAATGGCGCGGTCATGGACGATGCGGGCGACGGTTTCGATGTCGGCGATGTCGCCTTGGACGAAGGTGATGCTCTTCTCGACCGGCGCGAGGTACTCCCGTTTCGCCGCGTACGTCATCTTGTCGAGCACGACGAGAGCATCCCGCGGATTCGCTCCCGCGTGCCGCAGGACGAAGTGCGAGCCGATGAAGCCGGCTCCTCCCGTAACGAGCAGGTTCATGCCATGCATGCTACCATGCAATGCCTATGAAAGGCGTCCTCATCTGCGGCGGGACGGGGTCGCGGCTCAAGCCGCTGACCGACGTGACGAACAAGAGCCTTTTGCCGGTGTACGACCGGCCGCTGATCCTATTCCCTCTGCAGGTGCTGCTCGATGCCGGGATCCGCGAGATTATGATTGTGACGGGGACGGAGCACATCGATCAGATAGCGGCATTCCTGGGATCCGGCGCGTCGCATGACTGCGCATTCACGTATGCGGTGCAGGAGAAGCCGGGCGGCATCGCCCAGGCACTCGGGCTGGCGGAGGAATTCGTCGCGGGGGACAGGCTGTGCGCGATCCTCGGTGACAACGTCTTCCTGCAGGACATCTCGAAAACGATCCGCGCGTTCCGCGGCGGCGGCCACCTGTTCCTCAAAGAGGTCCACGATCCGGAGCGTTTCGGCGTCGTCGAGCTGCGCGACGGGAAGCCGGTATCCATCGAAGAGAAGCCCCTGCAGCCGAAATCTTCATTGGCGCAAACCGGCTGTTACCTGTTCGACCATCGCTGCTTCGACATCATCCGAGGGCTCAAGCCCTCCCCCCGCGGCGAGCTGGAAATCACGGACGTCAGCCGGTGGTACCTGGATCATGGCGAACTGGCCGCCACGGTCGTTGATGGGCCATGGGTCGATGCGGGGACTTTCGAGAGCTTCTACCATGCGGCGATGTTGGTGCGGGAGAAGCGTCTTCAGGAGCAGAGCTCGTCGTAGACGCGGCCGTACTCCGCCGTGATGCGTGACCAGTCGAATTTTCGCGCATGGTCGGCTCCGGCTTTGCCCAGGCGGTCGGTAAGGTCGTTTTTGCGCAGCAGCAAGCGCAGAGCGTCCGCCGCTTCCTGGGGATGATTCGGGGGAATGAGCAGGCCCGTCTGTCCTTCGACGACGATGTCGGGGATGCCGCCGGTGCGCGAGGCGACGACGGCGCAGCCCGCAGCCTGCGCTTCGAGAAAAACATTGCCCAGCGCTTCGCTGCGGGAGAGTGCGCAGAAAATGGGCGCGCGCGCGAACTCCGCGGCCACCGCGTCGGCGGGGAGGTATCCGGCGAACGTGATGCGGCCGGTTGCGGCGAGGTCCGCCGCCCGCCGCTCCAACGTGCGACGAAGAGAACCGCTGCCTACAATGCGCAGGTGCGCGTGGGGAAACTCGCTCGCGAGGAGCCGGAATGCGTCGATCAGCACGTCGACACCCTTCATGCGTTCAAGGCGTCCGACGAAGAGGATGCAGCCTGGGACGCGGCGCTCGCGTGCGCGTTCATGCGCGTACATTCCGACGTGCACCCCGTTGGGAATGCGCAGAACGTCCTTGCGCCCGTATCCCAGCGCGCGACGCACGAGGACCGAACTGATGGCGGTGACACGGTCCGCGGATCGGTGCATCCACCCGAGCAAAAGCGAGGTGTTCGTGCTTTGGCACGTCAGCAGACGCTTGGCATGCGGATACGTCCAGCTTGTGAGAATCATGGCCAATCCCGCATAGGATTCGAGGACGGCATGGACGAGGCGTGGACGCAGCGCGCGCACGACGAACGGCGCGAGCAGGGGGAAGAGCCACTTGTCGATCGGCAGGCCCAGGCCGATCCGGCGCACGGGAAGGCGGCCGTGGAGCAGGTCGCGCTTGGACGACGAACGCAGGAGACGCGCGGTCACCAGGATCACATCGTAGCGCTCCAGCATGGCCAAGCCGACTTCCTCCGCGCATGCCTCCGCGCCGCTGCGCAGCGGTGTGGCGAACGCCGAGAGGATGACGACGCGCGGCTTCATCGCTGCGGTGAAAGACGATACCTGCGTCCGGCCTCACGCGGTAGTTCCTTCCTCGCGCAGAACTTGGTCGATTAGACGCTTGTAGAGTTTTCCTACCATGTCCCATGAAAAATGGTCCTCAATTCTCCTGCGGGCCGCCGCGCCCAGGGCGATGCGCTTCACAGGATCGTCCGCGAGGCGCCGGAGGTGGGCGGCGAGCGCCGCGCGGTCGCCCGCGGGGAAGAGCAGGCCCGACACGTCGTTCTCGATGAGGAAGCGATTGCCGCCGACGTCGCTCGCGACGCACGCGCAGCCGCTGGCCATCGCCTCCATGAGAGCGTTGCTCAATCCTTCGCTGTAGCTCGGCAGCACGAAGATGTCCGACTCCGCAAGCAATGTGGGAATGTCATCGCGCAGCCCGGTGAACGTCACTCGATCGGCGTACCGCGCGACGAGCGGATGTCCTTCCTTATACCACCCGACGACGCGGATGGTGATCTGTGGGTGATGCCGTTTCGCCTCTACGGCAGCCGCCAGAAAATCGTCGACGCCCTTTACCGATTCGAGGCGGCCGATGTAGGTGACGACAATTGAGCTGTGAGCTGTGAGCTGTGAGCTGTGAGACTTTCTTTGCTCGGAGCCCATAGCCAATAGCCCATAGCCGGAAGGATCGATCCCCGTCGGAATCACCTCGCATTTGTGCGCGATGCCGAGAAACCGGAGGAGCCGGGGTGGTTGCGGGTGGAAGAAAACGACGCGGTGCGCGCAGAGCAGTACCAGCCATCCGACGGTCCACGCCCCCGCCGTCATGATGATGCGCGCGGGCCATCCCCGCGGCTGCCACGTCATGCCGACGAGCGCGTCCGTGAGCACGACGACGCGATGCCCCCGCAGTCGGAGGGGGATGATGCTGAACGATGTCCAGAACAGGACTTTGTTGATGACGACCATGTCCGGTCGCTCGATGCGTATGATGCGCCGCGCCATGCGCGCGAATCCCAGGGCGATCCCGAAATTGAGCGGATCGGGCAGAAACCGATCCCGCATGCGGTAGATGCGGAGCGTCGGCGACACGTCCTCAACCGACGTCCTCTTCCCGCTGCCCGCTGCCCGCTGCCCGCCCGTCCCCCCCATGCATCCCACCACTATCCGGAATCCCAGCCGCTGCCATAGCTCCGCCAGCTTCACGGAACTCACCATCCAACGATGCGGCTCGCGCCAGTACGGACTGATCAGCAATATCGTTTTCATGGTGCCTGCGAGGGAAACTAGCGTCGGTCCTTCTCTTCATGGCGCTCTCCCAGCTCCGCGTTGCGGATGGCGAGCGCACGAATCACGCGGGTGAGACGCTGCTCAAGTTCTTCGATCCGGATGATCATCGAGAAGATAAGGAAGAAGAGAATGCCGATGGCCGTCGCCAGTGCCGCGTTGACCTGGCTCTTGATGCCGGTCACCGCCGTCAGGTACGTGAGAATGCCCGGTTCGATCGCGATGATGGCGATCAATCCCCAGAAAATCGTCCACAGGCAGGATTCCCAGATACTCTTGCGCTGCCGCAGCATCAGGTTCCACGCGTAGACGATCGCGACGACCGCGACGAGCGGAACGATAATCTGGTAGGGGGTGAGGGTGGTGATCATCGGAGGAATGAGCGTAGCAGAATCTTGAAGGCTGTCCGCAAACCATTCGCGAATGACTGTCCTTTCGCCAGCGTGTATGCGGAATAGAGGACTTTCACCGGAACGGTCGCGATGCGCCAGCGGCGTTGTGCGGCCTCGCGGACGATTTCCGTGCAGAACTCGTATCCGCTCATGCGGATGGCGATCTCGCGGACGGCTCTTGGGCCGAAGGCCTTGTACCCGCATTGGCTGTCGGCGATCCACAGGCCGGTGGCGGCGAACGTGACGACGTTGCCGAGGTGGTTGAAGACGCGGCGAACGAGAGGAATCGTGTTGCGCTGACCGAAGCGGTTGGCGAAGACGATGTCCGCGCTGCTGTCGAGGATCGGGGCGAGGAGGCGGGGAATTTCATTGGCGTCGTGCTGCTCGTCCGCATCCAGTGTCACGACGATGCTGGCGCCGAGCGCACGGGCCGCTTCGATGCCGGTCATCGTCGCGGCGCCCGCGCCGCAGTTCTCGATATGTTCCAGGACGATCGCGCCCGCGCGGCGGGAGACGGCGGCCGTGTCATCGGTGGAACCGTCGCTGACGACGATCACCGCGTCGACCGCTTTCGCCGCTTCCGGAATCACGCTGCCGATCCGCGATGCTTCGTTGAATGCCGGCAGCACGGCTACGATGCGCGGTGCGGGGGTCATGGAATGAGGAGGAAGGCGATGCCGTTCCCCGGGTCGTTGACCACGATCTTCAGACCCGCGCGGGGGTCGTTGGCGAACTCCACGAAGGCGCGGACCTTCTGGTGCAACGTGCCGTTCGGGTCCTGCTCGATGGTGTTCGTATTCGTATCGAAGATGATGCTGTTGAAGCCGAGGGCTTTGAGACGCCGGACCGTCAACGCAGGATCGCGCTCCTGGTAGAGACACTTGAAGACCTCCAGCTGGTTGTCGGCGATGGGAATGCGTTCCAGGTTCCGCGGCAAGAAATACGGAATGAACGTCCCGGCACGGAAGACGAACGGCCGGTCGGGAATGGAAACCGCACGCTCCTCGACGATGTCGCGGATGTCGTCGTAGTGGGGGATCGTCCGTTCCCGCATCGCCTCCGCCGATACTTTGCCGAGCGGGTACTCGTAGAGGTTCTGCATGTTGTCGAACTGCCACTCACGGTTCCCCAGCGCGAGGAGCAGGGAGAAGCCGAGAAGGATGCCCGCGGTCCACCGTGCGACGGCGGTCGGTGCGAGCGTTGCGAGGGTGGCGAGCGTCACGCTCAAGCCGAAGAACATCCCCACGCCGTACCAGGGAATGCCATTGGCCAGGAAGATCCATTGCACGATGACGAAGGCGGCACTGCACCAGAGCCAGCGCAGCCAGCGCCGGTTGCCCGCCCAGAATCCCGGCAGGAGGAGAAGTAGCGGGAAGAGGAGCAGCGCGGGAATCGTGGTGACGTAGTACCCCACTGCATCGAGGTTCATGACCGTGCGCCACGGCAGGAGAAGATAATGCGACCAGCCGCTGCCGAATCCCCAGTAACGGTCGAGCTCCTCCGTTTTTGCCGTCGACTGGCACGTGGGGCTGCTCGGGTTGACGGCGAGATCCGGGGGTAGCACGTACGTCTTGGCATCGGGCTTCATCGTGCCCGTCACATCGATGACCGGCGTGAGCGTGTTGGGTGGGGAGGTGAGGAGGCGTGTGAGGATGATGTCGCCGCTCGCGATGTTGTTGTACATGAACCACGGCAGGATGGCCGCGATGAATGCGGCGGCGAGCACACCGACGGATGCGGCGGTGGAGCGCAGAGCGGAGCGATTGCTCAAGAAGCCGAGGACGACGCAGCCGACGCCCATGATCAGGAGCGCGGGTGAAATGACGTCGGTCCACGCAGGCGGCGTGCCGTAGACCCGTTCCATGATCTGCAGCGGCCGCAACTGTCCCTGCTGGATGTAGAGCCATAGGCTCAAGAGCGCGCTGCCGACGAAGCCGCCCGATCCCAGGAGCGCACCCATGACGACGGCGCCGGCGGCGAAGAGAAACATCGATGATGTGATCTTGATGCCGAGCGCGAGGCCGAAGAGCAGGCCGGCGACGAGGAGCCAGCGCAGACGGGGTGGAAGGCGGGCATCGTCATCCGCTTCCCGCTCGCCGAACATGCCCAGAAACACGCAGAATGTCGCTAGCGAACCGTAGGCGAAGACCGCGTTGTCGATCTTCATGTCGGCGAACGAGAAGTGGCCGACGAGGGGAAGTGTGTAGTAAAGGAGGCACGCGAGCAGCGCTGCTTTGGGGAGGAAGCGCCGAACGAAGGCGTAGAGGACGAGCACGGCCAGGAGGCCCTCGGACCAGTTGATCATCATCGCCGTGGTCGCGCCCAAGATGCTGTCGTAGCCGAAGAGGAGGAATCCAAGAGCAGTCAGGTACTCCCATTGGAAGGAACCCATTTGGGGAATCAGCATTCCGTAGCTGACGATCAGGCGCGGTTTGTTCAGATAGACGCCGAGGTCATCCCATCCGATGGGGAAGGGCCGCACGACCGTCAACGCGTTGAAGGCGACATAACTGATCAGCAGCCAACCAAGGAGAAGCGAAATGTCATGCCATGGAACGTCGATGACGAACCGGCGGCGCAGCGCCGAGAGCCAGTAGAGGCCGTGCCGGTACAAAGCGGCAAGCACGGCGATCAGGAGCAGCCAGACGGGGGTCGCCGTGAACATGCCGAGTGCGGCGATGGTCCAGAGCACGGCGATGAGGACTCCCGCGCCGACGCCGGCGGAGAGGACGCCTTCCGTAAGCAGCGTCTCGGGGCGCAGTCGCAGCAGGCCGAGGGAGGCCCGCCCGATCACGAGGGCGACGAATATCAGCGCGATGACGATGAGAATGGGCGGTAGGACGCGGGTGACGAAGAACGTCTGCATGCAGGGCAGACGAAGGTCGAAGACGCGCGTGTTGTTGTCGGTGACGCCCCGGAAAATCAGACATCCCCTCTGCTCGAGACGGTCGATATTTTCGCGGAGCGCGCCGAGCGTCTCCGTGCCGGACGTTGTGTACATCTGCGGCGTGGCTTCAAAAATCCGGCGATAGGGCCCGGACTCGCTGCTGCCCAGGCTCATGCTTGTGAACAACAGCCACAGGATGCCGAGGGAGAGGAGGCCGATACGCAGCGGCGACAAGACGAGGCGAACGTGCGCCGTCCCGTGTCGCAGGATGCTGTAGCCGATGCAGCAGGCGTAGAGAATCGCGCTGGCGATAAAGAACCAGAGGAGGGAGTGGACGGCATTGTTTTCCACAGACCAGAACCACCGGCTCACGCTGTAGGAGAACGCCGGCCACAGCGATCGTATGCCGCGGCAGAGCATCACGCCCGCTTGCGAAGAGTCTGCGGTCTCGGGGCATGCCGCGTTTACGGCGATTTGCGCGCTGTCGGAGAGGAGCACCGCGCCGTGGACCGGAACGCCGACGTACGCGATGGCCGTGAAGGCGCCCCACAGCACGAGGACAACCGTGAACACGGCAGGCAGCCAGCGTTGGACAAGGGGGTGCATGGTTAGGGACAGTGTACAGAGGCGAGCGATTGGCGGTAAGCGGTAGGCGGGCAGTATACGGTATACTTTCCGTCCCATGTCCATGGACGTTCCATATATCCGCAGCGCCTTCCCGTTCATGCGCGAGCATCCCGCGGCGCGCTACCTCGACAGTGCGGCGATGACCCAGGTGCCCGATGCGGTCATCGATGCAACCGTGCGGGCACTGGCGGAGCGATCCAATCCCCATCGCGGTATGTACCCGCTCGCCGAGCGGGTGACAGAGGCGTACGAATCGGCGCGCAGTACCGTGCGGCGTTTCATCGGGGCGCGGACGCCGAGTGAGATCGTGTTCACGAGGAACTGCACCGAGGCCATCAACATCGTCGCACGCAGCTGGGCGCAGGAGACGCTACAGGCGGGCGACGTCGTTGTGCTGACGGTGCTGGAGCACCACAGTAACATCGTCCCCTGGCAGCAGCTCGCATCGCGCATCGGCGTCGTCCTGACCTGGATCGATTGCGACGATGCCGGCGTCCTCGATCTCGATGCGCTCGATGAGGTGCTCGTGGGTGGCAGGGTGAAGCTCGTCAGCGTCACGGGTTTGAGTAACGTCCTCGGCGTGCAGCCGCAGCTGACGGAGATCATCCGCCGCGCCCACGCTGTCGGAGCGCGCGTTTGCGTCGATGCCGCCCAACTCGTCGCGCACCAGCCGGTGGATGTCCGCGCGCTCGACTGCGATTTCCTCGCATTCTCGGGATACAAGCTCTATGGCCCTACGGGCATCGGCGTTCTCTACGCCAAATCCGAGCTGCTTGCGTCCATGCCGCCGGTGATGGGAGGAGGCATGATGATCCAGGAGGTGCGACGGGATGGTTTCATTCCCGCCGATCCTCCAGCCCGCTTCGAAGCGGGGACGCCGCCCTACGTTGAGGCGGTCGGCCTCGCCGCGGCGATCGACTGGCTCTCGCAATTCTCTTGGCAGGATGTCGTGGCGCACGAACGGGACGTTCTTGCCGCCGCTCTTGATGAGCTGCGCAGTACGCCCGGCGTGCGAATCCTCGGTCCCGGCAAGGCCGACGCAATCACCGGATGCATCAGCTTCACCGTTGACGGCGTGCACCCACACGACCTGACGGCGCTCCTCGGCGAACGCGGATACATGCTCCGCGCGGGGCACCACTGCGCGCAGCCGCTCCACCGGCGTCTCGGCATTGGCGCAAGTGCGAGGATTGCCATCGGCATCTACAACACGGAGGAGGATGTGCGGGGATTGGGTGCCGCCATCGCCGACGCCGCCCGCACATTCGCTCGCTGAACATGAACCTCTACGCCGACAACATCCTTGAGCATTTCCGTCACCCGCAATGCAAAGGCGATGTGCCGGGGGCGACCGTGACGCGCGAAGAAATCAACGTCGGCTGCGGCGACACGCTGACGCTTCATGTGAAGATCGCCGACGGATGTATCGCTGCATGCGGATGGGAGGGGACCGGCTGCGCCATCAGCCAGGCGGCGATGTCGATGCTTGCCGGTGAACTGGCCGGTATGTCCGTCGACGATGCGCGGAATCTCCCACCCCAGCGCGTCCGCGACCTCCTCGGCGTCCCCGTCGGGACGCGTCGTCTCAAGTGCGCGTTCCTCTGCCTGCATGCGCTGAAGAATGCGCTGCGCACTGCAGCCGGGCAGACGCCACAATCTTGGGAGGAGACACTTGGGCTAAATTGACAATGGACAATGGACAATTGACAATTCAGCGCAGACACATCGCCGTTTTTCTTTGTTCATTGCCAAAGTATTCAGCCGCTGTAGCTCAGTGGTAGAGCACCTCCATGGTAAGGAGGTGGTCACCGGTTCAATCCCGGTCAGCGGCTCCATTGACAAAAATGAGAAAAAACTGAAATATGCACATATATGGCAGAAGTGAATGCCGAAGGGCAGCAAACCACACTGCAATGGATCGAGAGTGCATTTCATGACGCATATCCCGGACTTCTCGTATATCTCCAACAATCAATGGGCTTATCAAGGGAAGATGCTGAAGATGTCGTCCAGCGGGCTTGTATAAAGATGTGGCAGAAGTATGAGAATACCAATCTCAATCCGCCAATAGCAATGCTTACAGCAATTGCAAAGAATATGGGGCGAAGTATAGCCAGGGAAAAACTGGGGGGATGGAAACGCAATTGGTGCTCAATAGAAGATATCGACATCTCCTCTCTCATCGCCCCCGACCAGCCGCCCCTTACTATGATGATAGAGGGTGAAATGAGAGCAAAATTACAAGAAGTACTCGATGCACAACTTCATTTACCTGCACCTGTGAATTTTATTGTAAGTGAACGGTTGCGTGGCAAAACATTCTTCGAGATTGCTGAAGCATTGCTGCCCATGAGCCCCGAAATTGGGGATCTCGAAAAACTGCACTGTAGCGTCCGAGTGTGTTTTCATAGATATAAACAGACATTGAGAAGGTTGCTTCAAGATTGCGACTGCACCCTTGAGGGCTGGAGCGCATCGGATACTAAGAGTGCATAACATCGTCAATTTGCATCAGAAATCTCAAGGAGCGCAGTCCGAACTTCTTCCAATAGGGAGCTCCATTTGCAAAAATTGGATAATCATGTATTTTCATAATACGTCCCTTCCGCCCTTTCACCTTAACGCACAAGGAGATCCATCATGCCGATCGTCACGATTACGGGATTGCCTGCGGGCGAGCGAAAGCTCGAGAAGCTGGCGCATGACATCCAGCATGCCATTGCAGGCATCAAACCGCTCGGTCTGACGGAAAAAGAGATCACCGTGGAGTTCCCCGCCGACCTGCTTCCGCGAAATGGGAAAACCCTGATTGGGAGAATCTTCGGGCTCTTCGCAAAGCCCGAACGAACGGAACGGGTCCGTCAGGACGTTCTGAATGCAGTGATTCTCGAACTCCAGGAATTTGCTGACATGTACTTGCCGTCTTGGAAAGTCATCGAAGTGTTTCTGGACCCACCGTTCGACGCCAGCAAAGCGGATGTGTTCCGTCGCACGGCCCAGACAGGAGGACGCCCCGCGCACTAGGGAGGGTACGCACGAGGCCGCGCATTGCGCGGCCTTATTTTGCATAACGCGCATTGTTGACTTCCACTGCAAAGAACGACGACAATGACCTGCTTCCGGCAGGCACGCTGCTTGCCGGTAAGGACGTGTTCATTCACAGGAGTGGCTATGAGTACTGATGAGCGGACCTACGCCGGATCCGGTGTGGGATATGCGGACCTCGATGCCTTCAAGCGCGATGCGATGCGCATGGCAGCGATGACGCGCGAGTACATGAAGTCCGTGGGCTTCGTGGAGATCGAATGGAGCCGCGGTGAAAGCGCCTATTTGTTCAAGCATGAACTGACGAGCCTCATCCTCGCATTCGTCATCGAAGGACTCGGAACGAAAAACATCGTCGCGGAGAGTCAGGAGATACGCAGCGCGCACGACGGCAGGACGTTCTACGACTACATCGCCCAGTGCAATGTCGCGATGATCATCAATGACCTGCTCACGGTCGGCGCCCTGCCGATCGTGCTCGGGACGCATGTGGCGGTGGAAGACGGGCGACATCTTCTGGGCAACGGCAAAGATCTGCTGATGGGGACATGTTTTGCACTGAATCAAGCGCGGTGCACGTACGGACCGGGTGAAACGCCGGGACTGCGCGACATCATCGTTCCGGGCACGATGTGCCTGGGCGGTGCGAGCGTCGGCATCGTGCAGCATGAGGACTTCCTCATGGGATCGCACAACGTGCGCGCTGGACAACGGATTTTCCTGCTCGCATCGACGGGCATCCACGCCAACGGTCTGACGCTTGCGCGAAAAATCGCCAAGAGTCTTCCCGACGGGTACCTGACCCATGTGCCAAACGGAGGGATGTTGGGAGATCTTCTCCTGACGCCGACGGCGATCTATGCGGAGTTCATCCGGCGGTGCCAGGAGCGGCATGCCAAACTGGCGTACGGCGTGAACATCACGGGGCATGGATGGCGCAAATTAATGCGGGCGCCGCAACCGCTGACGTACGTGATCGAACGCGCACCCAAACCGCAGCCGATCTTCGATTTCCTCATGAAGAGGGGGCCCGTTTCCCTCCGGGAAATGTACGCCACCTTCAACATGGGGGCCGGATTCGCGGTCTACGTGGACCCCGAACATGTGAGGGCCGTCTCGGATGTCGCGTCGTCCCTCGGGATGACGTGGTACCTCTGCGGACACATCGAAGAGGGCGATCGCAAGGTCGTCATCAAGGAGCACGACATCACCTTCGATGCCGCGGAGTTGGATCTCCGATGAGGCAACAATCTCATGGTCATTCCTTTTCGCACGAGGCTCCGGTGGGCTATTCCCTCCGTCCTCGTGCATTTTTTTTGATTACTCCATTTGCTGCAGCAATCGCAACGCATGCGGATTGCCGGGCTGCAGTGCCAACGCCGCCTCATATTCGGCGCGCGCGCGAAGACGGTCGCCGTGCTTGAGCGCGACCCCGCCCAGGTTGATGTGCGCGTTCACGTGCTTGGGATTGATGGAGAGCGCTTGCAGGAGAAGCGACTCGGCCTCATCCAGTCGCCCCTGCCGTCCGCGAATCGCCGCGAGGTTCACGAGGGCATCGGCGTACCGCGGGTTCGCCGTCAGCGCTTCGCTCAAGAGCACTTCCGCCTCCGCGAGTTTTCCGTCGGCGAGCAGGCGGAACGCCAGATTATTCTTCGCCACGATCGACGTCGGCGCGGTTTTTAGCGCGGCGCGAAAGAGTGTTTCGGTGTCGTGCCAGACGGGGAGGTGCAGCGTCGTGCATGCGGCGAGCAGCGCGATAGCGAGTGCGCCGAAAATCCAGACGATCGCGCGCTTGCCCCGGCTCTCCATCCACGTGAAGCCCCACGCGGCGACAAGGGCCAGCCCGACGAGCGGGACGTAGGCGTAGCGGTCCGCGGCCAAGGCGACCTCATTGGAGCGCTGGTACGCGAGGAGGCTGGGCGCGAGGGCGATCAAGAAAAATGTGATTCCCGCGCCCAAAAGCGTGGCACGCCTCCGGAGGATCCACGCGGCTCCCGCGAGAAGCAGGACGGCGGCGCCTGCAAGCAGCGCCGGTGCCGAGCGAATGCCCGATGGATCAACGGGGTAGAGCGTGGAGAGTCCGATCGGCGCGAGCGCGTGTTGCGCCGTATGGGCAACGGAGCGCAGCGCAAGGAGGAGCGTATCGAGCGGGCCAAGCATGCCGACGGCGTGTTCTTTGCCGAGGAATGCGATGACACCGGTGATGATGCTCACGATGACATACGGCCATTTCTCGACGGCTACCCGCTGGTCGATCCTCCGGCCGGTTGCAGCGTCGATCGTCAAAAGAAGGAAGGGGATAACCAGCGCAGTCGGTTTGGCGAGCGTGGCAAGGATCATGCAGCCGATGCTCGGCAGGAGCGTGCGAACATGCCGCGCATCGGTGCGGGCATAGAGGAGCATGCTGCACAGTGCGAACGCGGCCCAGAGGAGTTCCTTGCGGCCGCTGATCCATGCGACCGCTTCGATCGTGAGCGGATGCGCGGCGAAGAGCGCCGCCGCTATCGCGGCGGCGCTCTGGCTTCCCGTCAGGCGCTTGAGGAGCAGGAAGACGAGCGCGGCATTGAGCGCGTGCAGGAGAATGTTCGTCAGGTGGAAGAGCCACGGCTGCGGCCCGACGAGGGCGTATTCGATCTGGTACGTCGTCAATGTCAGCGGCACGTAGAGCTCGGGGTCGTACGTCCACCAGATACTCGGTGAAAATGCCGTAACGCGGGGGTTCTCGAAGACGAGCTGCGGATCGTCCCAGCGGACGCTCTCAAACGTCACAGCGGGAGCGAAGAGCAGCAGGGCGGTGATGACGGGCAGCATTGGCCAGAAGCGGCGCAGGCCCGTCATCGTGCCTGCCGCAGGAGGTTGCACATCATCTCCACTTCCTCATCGGTGAGCTCCGGATGGTTCGGGAAATAGAGTCCTTGCGCGTGGATGAACGACGCTGTGGGGCAGGGCTCCGGGGTGGGCACATATTTGCGGTAAAAGGGATGCTGCGTCATGTCGCCTGCGATGATGGGGCGGATCTCGACGCCGGCATCCACGAAGGCCTGCAACAATCTCTCGTAGAGTTTCGCCTCGCGGCAGACGATCGGCATCGCGAAGTTCGCCACGCGGTCCATGTGCGTGACGTCCATCGTGTGGTACGCATCCTCGCGCTCCTTCGTCGCCGCGTGGAAACGCTTGAAATTCCGTTCCCGTTGGACGAGCGTCTCCTCGAGCATGGGCAACTGGTGCATGCCGAGGAATCCGCTGATTTCCGTGGGGCGCGCGTTGTATGCGAGCTCATAGAAAGCGTACTTCGCGCAGAAGGGGTCGATGCCGTGGCGCTTGCGCACAGCCTCTTGCGCCGCGGGCGGCAGGTTCCGGTCCCACCCGTGCGCCCGGATCATGATGAGCATGTGCCACAGCTCCTCGTCGTCGGTGCAGATCATGCCGCCTTCGATGGTGGAGAGGTGATGGCCGACGAAGAAGGAGAAGGTCGAGGCGAGACCGAAGTTCCCGAGCAGCGTTCCCGCGTGGACCGATCCGAGCGATTCGCAGTTGTCCTCGATGAGCAGGACGTCCCGCTCCCGGCAGAGGGCGCGAATGCGGTCCATGTCCGCGCAAAACCCCAGAACGTTCGTGGCGAAGAACGCGCGTATGCCATCGAGGTGCGGTTCGAGCTGGCGGCTGGAGACGTTCATGGATGTCGTCTCGCAATCGATCGCGACTGGCAACATGCCCAGCTGCAGGATCGGCATGACGTTCGTCGGCCACGTCAGCGAGGAAATCCCCACGCGATCTTCGCGCTTCAATCGCCCGGTATTCAGCAAAGCCTGGATCAGCACCAGGTTCGCCTGGCTGCCGTTGCCGACCATCACCGCGTACTTCCGTTTCTGCTTTGACGCGAACGCCTTCTCGAACGCCCCGCACTGCTCGCCCATACTCAAGCGGTTCGTGCTCCGCAGGAACGCGATCAGCGCCTCGCGCGTTTCCTCCTCGCGGAAGTACGTGGACTTCATCAGCGGGATGCGGATGGTTCCCTGCGGCGTGCCCGGGATGCGGTGCGTCTCATGTGCGGTCATCGGGGGGATCGTAGAATTTCTTGCCTCCCTCCGCTACTCTTCCTGCCGTGAAGAAAGCGCTGATCACCGGCATTACCGGACAGGACGGGTCCTATCTCGCGGAATTGCTTCTGGAGAAAGGATACGAGGTGCACGGGCTCGTGCGCCGCGCTTCGACGTTCAACCGCGGGAGAATCGACCACCTCTTCACCGACCCGCACATGGTCAAGATTCCGCTGCATCTGCACTACGGAGATTTGAGCGATTCGAGCTCGCTCCTGCGCATTCTCCTGGATGTGCGGCCGGATGAAGTCTACAACCTCGCCGCGCAGAGCCACGTGGGGATCAGTTTCGATGTCCCCGAATACACGGGCGACGTGACGGGGTTGGGGACGGTCCGCCTCCTCGAGGCGCTGCGCTCGAGCAAGCTGCCGGCGCGGTTCTACCAGGCAAGTTCCAGCGAACTCTACGGCAAGGTGAAGGAGACGCCGCAGACAGAAACGACGCCGTTCTACCCGCGCAGCCCGTACGCTTGCGCGAAGGCGTACTCCTTCTACCTCACGCGAAACTACCGCGAGGGATACGGGATGTACGCCGTCAACGGCATCCTCTTCAACCACGAGTCGCCGCGCCGCGGCGAGAACTTCGTCACGCGCAAGATCACCTTGAGCATTGCGCGCATGCTCGCCGGCAAACTCGACTGCCTCTACCTGGGCAATCTGGACGCACAGCGGGATTGGGGCTACGCCCCCGAGTACGTTGAGGGAATGTGGCGGATGCTCCAGCAGTCCGAGCCGGACGATTACGTACTGGCCACCGGCAAAACGGCGTCGGTCCGCGCATTCCTGGAACTGTGCTTCCAGCACGCAGGTGTTGCCGTCCAGCGCAAAGGATCCGGTATGGATGAGGTGTACGTCGATACGCGGTCGGGGAAGACCGTCGCCGCCGTGGATCGACGTTACTGCCGTCCGACGGACGTCGATCTGCTCGTGGGCGACGCGTCGAAGGCCAAGCGCGTCCTCGGTTGGGAACCGCGCACAACCATCGATACGCTCGCGCGCCTCATGCTCGAAGCAGACTGCGCGGCACTCGGCGTTGCTCTCCCCGCATGATGGCTATGCGCTGGCGCAATCGCCGGGTTCTCGTGACGGGGGGCACCGGATTCATCGGCAGCTTCCTCGTGGAACGGCTCCTGGCGGAAGGCGCTCGCGTTCGTGTCCCCGTGCGTTCGACGAATTACCGCGCCCTCTCTCGCAAGCGCGCGAACGTGGAATGGGTGCGGGGGGATCTGCGCGACAGTGAGTACTGCAGCAAACTCGTTGCGGGTGTCGATCACGTGTTTCACCTGGCGTCCTGCCGGCGGAACGTGGCGGAGCATGAGGCGCGGTGCAGCAACGTGCTGAATGCGAACGTCGCGATGACCCTCGCGCTCATCGATGCTCTGCGGGATGAAGGCGCGGTCCCGGTGACGGTGTTCAGCACGGCGAACGTTCCCATCGACATGGATGTCATGGCTCTGGCGCGTGCGGACAAGGTCGACGGTTATGTGCTGGGCAAAGCTCTGTCCGAGGCGCTCTGGTGGACGGCGGTCCGTCAGCGTCCGTTCCCGCTGCTCATCGTCCGTCCGGTCGGCGTCTACGGACCGCGCGATACGTTCACGGATAACGGAAACGTCATCCCCGCGCTCATGGTGAAGGCGCGCAATGCCCGCGGTGAGCTGGCGGTATGGGGGAGCGGGAAGCAGGAGCGTGCGTTCCTGTACGTCGAGGATGTCGTTGACGCACTGTTCACGCTGCTCGACGCGAAGGCGGCGGGCATTCAGTACGTCACCGCCCCCGAATCCTGGACGGTGCGCGAGCTCGCCGAGGAGATCCGCGATCTGGTGCATCCCGGACTGCGTCTGCGTTTCGATCGGACCAAACCGGAGGGACCCGGCCGTATCATTCCGCTGCCCATGCACCCCGTTCTGCGACGCTTCCCCTGGACGCCGCTCAAGGAAGGCCTGCGCAAGACGTACGATTGGTGGACGACCGCCGGCGCAGCGCCCGCCACCCGTCCCAGGAAAACACTCGCCCGTTCCTCCCGCTCACGATGAAGCGCATCCGCCACATCGTTCGCAGCCACGGCCCGCGCTTCATGAAATTCGGTTTGAGCGGCGGCCTTGGGGCCATCGTCGACTTCTCGGGATTGTTCGTCCTCACGGCGATCCTGCATGTCGACGATCGCTACGCGGTGATCCTGTCATCCGTGCCGGCGCTCATCGTCGTGTTCCTCATGAACAAGCATGTGACGTTCCGCGCATCGGGGAAAGCCGGCTCACAGGTCGTGAAATTCGGTCTGGTCTACGCCGCGGCGTTCCTCTGGAATGGCATGCTCTCGCTCCTGTTTCTGGCGGCGGGGCTACCAGCGTTCCCTGCAAAGTTCCTCGCCATCGGTTGCGTCGCGATGTGGAACTACTGTCTGCTCCACAGCTTCGTATTCCGCGGACACGGGAAGATGTGATGCTCATCGGCGGAGCAGCCGCTAGACTGCGTCCACTCCATGTCGCGCAAGATTGCCATCATCGCGGGCGCAGGGCCGGCCGGTCTGACGGCGGCGTACGAGCTCCTGAAACGCACCGACATCGTGCCCATCGTCTGCGAAGCGACCGACACCATCGGCGGCATCGCGCAGACGTACGTGTACAAGGACAACCGCATCGACATCGGCGGGCACCGGTTCTTCAGCAAGAGCGAACGCGTGATGCGCTGGTGGTTCAATATTCTGCCGCTCCAGGGCGCGCCCGCGGCCGATACCGAAGAGAAGAACCATGCGATCGACTACGCGGCTGAAGCGATCGTGGAGTACCTCTGTCCGGAGTGCAAACACGAGCGGGCAGCCCCACTTCGCCAAGACTTCGAGGGGCAGGCGGACAGCGGTCGGCAGGCAGAAGGCAGCGCATTGACTGTGAAGCGGCCGGCCCCCGATCCGGAGAAAGAAGACGCCGTCATGCTCCAGCGACCGCGCATCTCCCGCATTTTCTACCGCAAGAACTTCTTCCCGTATCCGATCAGCATCACGCTGACGGTGGCGCGCCGGCTCGGACTCATCAACACGATGCTCATCGGCTTCTCGTACCTGTGGCGCCGCGCGCTGCCGCTGCGCGATGAAACGTACCTCGACGCGTTCTACCGCAACCGCTTCGGTGACCGGCTCTACCGCACGTTCTTTGAGGCGTACACGGAGAAAGTGTGGGGCGTGCCGTGCAACGCGATCCGTGCCGATTGGGGGGCGCAGCGAGTGAAGGGTTTGTCGCTCAAGCGGGCAGTGGTGCACGCGGTGAAGGACCTCTTGAGCAGTGATTTTCAGAAGGCCCAGAAGGAGCGCGAGACGAGTCTGATCACGCGTTTCTACTATCCCAAATTCGGCCCCGGGCAAATGTGGGAAACCGTCGCGGAGCAGGTGAGGGCGTGTGGCGGCGAGGTGCGGATGCGGACGCGTGTAAGCGCCGTGCGGATGGACGGCGGACGCGTCGTCGCCGCGACGCTCGAGAACGCCGCCACGGGCATGACGGAAGAAGTCGCCTGCGACATGCTGTTCTCCACCATGCCCATCAAGCACCTCATCGGCATGCTTCGCCCGCATCCGCCCGCATCGGTCGTGGAGGTCGCCGAGGGGCTCCAGTACCGCGATTTCCTTACCGTGGGGCTGCTCCTTGGCAAACTGCACGTCCGCGAGCGCGGCAGGGAGCCGGCGTCATCGGTGCCGGACAACTGGATCTACATCCAGGAGGGCGCCGTGCGCGTCGGCCGCGTGCAGATCTTCAACAACTGGAGTCCGTACATGGTGGCGGACCGGAAGAACACCGTGTGGATCGGGCTCGAGTACTTCGTCAACGAAGGCGGGGATCTGTGGGTCATGCCCGATCAGCAGCTCATCGACCTGGGCGTCCGCGAAATGGAGTCCATCGGATTTCTTCGGAAGGAAGACGTCCTCGACGCTTGCGTCCTGCGCATGCCCAAAGCCTACCCGGCGTACTGGGGCAGCTACACGCAACTGAAGGTCGTACAGGATTACGTGAATGCGATCCCAAACCTGGTGCTCATCGGACGCAACGGCATGCATCGGTACAACAACCAGGACCACTCGATGCTCACGGCGATGATGGCCGTCGACAACATCATTGAGGGGAGGACCGACAAGACGAACCTGTGGGAGGTGAACCTCGATATGGTGTATCACGAAGAGAAGAAGGTTTCGTAACCCTTCTTGTCCTATACTTCCATCGTGTTCTCCCTCGTCATTCCCACGTACAACGAGGCGCAGTCGCTCCCGCAGCTTCTCGCGGAGATACGGACGGTGCTCGGGAGCATCGATTACGAAGTGATCGTCGTTGACGACGATTCGCCGGACCAGACGTGGGCGGTTGCGGAGCGACTGGGCGCGGACGACCACCGCATCCGCGTCGTGCGGCGCACGAATGAGCGCGGCCTCTCCTCGGCAGTCGTCACGGGCTTCGCGGCCGCGTCGGGCGACGTTCTTGCAGTCATGGACAGCGACGGGCAACACGATCCCGCTCAACTCCCCGCGCTGCTTGCCGCGGTGCAACGGGGCGCGGACGTCGCCGTCGCGTCGCGCTACAGGGAAGGAGGCAGCACGGGGGAGTGGGTCGAGAGCCGCCGCATCATGAGCCGCGTCGGCACGTGGGTCACCCGTCGCATCTGTCCCGCCGGCGTCACCGATCCTTTGAGCGGCTACTTTGTCCTGCGGCGCACGTCATGGGAGGGCGTGCGTGCCGCGCTCCGACCGTCCGGTTTCAAAATCCTCCTGGAGATCCTCGCCGCGCTCCCGCCGACGGCGCGCGTCGGCGAAGTGCCCTTGGTGTTCCGGCAGCGGATCGCGGGACATAGCAAGCTGACGTTCGCCGTGCAGCTCGCGTTCGGACGCCAGCTCCTGCGGCTCATGCTGCGGCAGATGGGCGTCGAATGGACGGTGTGGCTGCTCTTAGCCTTATGCATCGCGATGTTCCTGTGGCTCCTCCCCCGCGCGCTCGCCCTGTCTCCGCTCTATGCCAACCGCGCGATGCCGCAGCAGGCGGAACAGACGCTGCGTTTCCATGCCGACAGGGAGGGATGGCTGCTCTCGGATGTCCTCCTGCAGCGCGTCGCCGCAGATGCCATCGAGGTGCTGCACCGGCGACACCGGCGCGGGACGGACGATGAAACATGCCTGCGTCTCTTCTTCGATCTGTCCCCTCCGCAGCCATGCGACGCGTCCTCTACGCGGTGATCCTGCAGGCGTACGCGGTCGCGCTGGCGGTTTTCCAGCTCGGTATCGGTGTGCGGACAGACGAGGCGAAGTACCTCCTGAACATTCCCTACCCGCACCCGCCGCTGGCAAGGGCGCTCTTTTCCCTGACGGAAGCGTTCCCGTGGCAGGAGGCACTCTGGCGTCTCGTCCTCGCCACCGCGCTCGTGCAGGCGGCGTGGATCGTCGCGGATTGCGCACGCGACCGCCCGGTGCGCGACCGCATCGCGCTGTGCGTGGCGTGGCTGCTTGCTCCGGCGATGCTCCTGCAGGCGGGGACGATCATGCTCGCGCCACTCACAGCGCTCGGTACGCTCCTTCTCGTTTGGTGCATCGCGCGGCAGGATCGCCTCCGCGCGTATCAGGGGATCGTCGGACTGCTGTGGCTCGGCAATCTTTTCGTCGCGTACCAAGGCATCCTCGCGTTGCCGCTCGCTTGGCGTGCGTGCTCCGGCGTCGCTCCGTCGCGCCTCTGTGCGGGGGGGCTTGTCGCCTTGCCCGTCGCTCTCCTCGCGCTTTACTCGCTCACCAATCCACTCGCGCTTGCGACGATGCTGATCCACGGCGCGGGTGGAGCGATGCCATCGTCCCAGCGATTTCTCGATGCGGGCAATGTCCTGCTTCTTACGGGCATCCCCGCCGTCGTGTTGGGAACATGGGGGATTCTCCGGTACGGTTCATGGTCGCTGCGCGCCGCGGCACTCCTAACAGCGGCATTCATCCTGCTTTCCGCGCCACATGCGTACTACGCGATTCTCCTGCTACCGCTCGGCATCGAGGGTATACGCCAGTTGCTTTCCCGTACGTCCGGCGCGTTGCTGCCCGTCGGAGTGATGGCATTAGCGATTGTTGGAAGCGTCGTCGCACTACCTTCCCTCCTGCGTCGCCCTCCGCCGTCCGTTGCGGTGTCCACGCTTACGATGTTGCAAGAACGGAGAGTGCAGGGCGTCGTCCTCCTCGTGGGACCGTTCGGCCACGAGTGGCAATACTCTCCGCTGGAAGTGCGGCGTTTCGTCCCCGAACTCCTGCCGCGCGGCAGCGCGGTAGTGTGCCTGCGACCATGTCCGGTGATGCGCAGTTGGAGCGAGCAGTGGAAAGAGACGGCGACGAATGGCGCCGAGGTCTGGCTGCGGCGCTAGATCTTGTAGTACCCGCGATACCATTCTACAAATTTTGGCACACCATCCTTGATCGTCGTCTGGGGATCGAACCCGAGCATCGTCCTTGCCTTTGTGATATCCGCCGCACTCTTCGTCGTGTCGCCCGGTTGCATGGGGAGGAATTCCTTCTTGGCTTCCTTTCCGCAGGCGGCTTCAATCATCCTCACGTAGTCCATCAGCTCCTCCGTCTTGCCGCAGCCGAGGTTGAATACTTCCTCCTCGCAATTCTTGTCGATCGTGGCGACGATGCCCGACACGATATCGTCGACGTACGTGAAGTCGCGCTGCATCTTGCCGTGGCCGAAGATGGTGAGCGGCCGATCATGCAACAGCGATTCCGTGAATAGAAACAGCGCCATGTCGGGCCGTCCCCACGGTCCGTAGACCGTGAAGAATCGCAACCCCGTGACGTGCGTTCCGTAGAGCCTGTGGTACGTGTGCGCAAGGAGTTCGTTGTCCTTCTTGTTTTGGCCGTAGAGGGAAATCGGATCGTCGGTGCGGTCGGTTTCCTTGGACGGGAACGTCGTGTTGCCGCCGTAGACGGAGCTGGACGAGGCGTAGATGAGGCCCGGGATCTTCTGGAGCCGGACTTCGTCGAGGACGTTGAAGAACCCCGTGATGTTGATCGCGATGTACTCGTCGGGGTGATCGAACGCGTAGCGGACCCCGGCGAGCGCGGCGAGATGGCAAACGCGGTCGCAGCCCTCCATCGCCTTCTTGACCGTAGCGCGGTCACGGATGTCGCCCTCCATGAATGTAAATCCCTTCTTGCCCTGCAGATACTGCAGCCGGTCTTTCTTCAGCTTGGGGTCGTAGTAGGGGCTCATGTTATCCAATCCAACGACCTCGTCCCCGCGCGCGAGGAGCGCCGTTGCGGTATGGAAGCCGATGAAGCCTGCGGCGCCTGTTAAGAGAATGCGCATGTCTTCGCAACGATATCGAAGAAGCCGCGCAAACGAAAGAAGCCCAGATCTGGTCAAGGACCGGGATGGCCGATTCACTGGCGGCGTAAACCCGGGCTTGATATGCTCCCCGGCCTCGCAACTTTTTCATGCCACCGCGAGGCGTTCTTTGGTTCCAACGGCATGCCTAACAGAAAGGACATGGTTTCTCATGAACACGTTTCTGAAAGGTCGCTTGCTGGCGGAGGGGAAGACCAAACTGGTGTATGAGGCGGAAGGTCACCCTACTCTCTCCATTCTGGAGGCTAAGAAAGCGATCACGGCCATGGATGACCCCTCGTTGACGCGGCAATTCGACACGAAGGCCAAGTCCGCAACGGCAACCACCTGTCGCATCTTCGAGCTCCTGCGAGATGCTGGTTTACCCGTGGCATACAGACAGCAGCTCTCCGAGACGGAATTCCTGGCACCTTTGTGTGACATGATTCTCCTTGAGGTCGTTGCACGGCGCTATGCCGATGGCAGCATTCTCAAGCGCAACCCACATCTTCCCATCACTCCATTGCATCGCTTTCACCGTCTGCAAATCGAGTTCTTCCTCAAGACGACAAAAGGCCAGTGCTCCGGTATGGAAGGTACCCTTCCCGTCGACTGTCTCGATCCGGCCGGCAAGAAGCTCGTTGAGGATCCACTCATTCTCAATCCTCAGGACGAGCGCTGGACCCTTCGCCATTCGAAAGTTCCGCTGTGGTCCAGCCAGGGCGCACTGGAGCTGTCTGTCGATCGGTCACGCATCTTGCCTGCGTCAGTCACGATCAAACAGCTCGAAGAACTGACACGGCGGGTGTTTCTCGTCTTGGAAGGCGCATGGATGCAAATGGGCTTCAAGCTCATTGATCTCAAGATCGAGTTCGGTGTTGACTCACAAGGGAAACTTTACATCGCGGACGTGATCGACAGTGATAACTGGAGACTGAAAGACCGTGAGGGCAAGGAAGTCAGCAAGCAACTCTTCCGAGATGATCACCCTCTGAGCGAGGTCGAGGGGAAGTACGCACTCGTTGCTCGTCTGACCGAACAGATGCGTATTCCCCGTCAGGCGATCGTTCTCTGGCGGGGGTCTGTAAAAGACCCCGGGCCTTCCGACAGTGTCCACTGCCCGGGCGTTACAGTGGAATCGGTCGCGTGCTCCGCGCACAAGGCACCCGTGGCAACACTGCAGACGTTCGATGGTCTTCTCGATCGCTACCCCGATGGCGGCGTCATCCTCGCTGTTGTCGGGAAGAGCGACGGGCTTGGCCCGGTGCTTGCCGCTCGTTCCAGCTGGCCGATCATTGCAGTCTGTGCGACAGCCAAGGAATTTCCTGACGACCTCTGGAGCAGTCTGCGGATGCCCAGCAGCGTCCCGCTGCTGGTTGCGCCAGACGTGGATAACGGCGTCCTTGCGGCGCTCAACATTCTCTCGCATCGTAATCCTGCTGCCTACGCTATGCGGCGGATGGCAATCGAAACTCTCGATTCCCCATCATGCATGCTTTGAACCAAGAACCAGCGAGCCTACGGTATCCCCGTAGGTTCGCTTTTCTATGAATCAATCCCGATCCCATGGTACGCCAATCTCGCATCCATCACCTCCTTCGGTTCGTAGACATTGCGTCCGTCGAAGAGGTCTTTGCCCTTCATGGCTTTCGCCAGTTCCGCCAGATCCACACCGCGGAATTCGTCCCATTCGGTGAGGAGGACGACCGCATCGGCCTTCTGCGCCGCCTCGAGGGGATTCGTGCAGAATGCGACGCTGTCGGGTAAGAGTTTTTTCGCGTTCTCCATCGCCGCCGGATCGTACGTCCGCACGGCATGGCCGGATTGCAGGAGCAGGGGAATCAGGTCCAAGCTGGGCGCATCGCGCATGTCGTCGGTCTTCGGCTTGAAGGCCAAACCCCACACGCACACCGTCGCCTTCGGCGGCAGCGCCTTAAGGATCTTGTCGAAGAATCGTTTGCGCTGGTACGCATTGATCTCGTCCGTCGCTTCGATGATGGCGAAATCGAGATCGTACTCCTTCGCCGTCGCCATGAGCGCCTTCACGTCCTTCGGAAAGCAACTGCCGCCATAACCGATCCCCGCGTGGAGGAACCGTGATCCGATGCGGCTGTCGAGTCCCATGCCGCGCGCGACGTCGCGGATGTTGGCGCCGGTCTTCTCGCAGAATTCCGTTAGCATGTTGATGAAGCTGATCTTCGTCGCGAGGAAGGCGTTCGACGCGTACTTCACGATTTCGGCGCTCTCGCGGCCCATGAAAACCAGCGGCTTGCCGATGCGCGTGATGGGACGGTAGAGCTCTTCCATCAACGCTCTGGCGTTGATGGGGCTGTGAGCTGTGAGCTGTGAGCTGTGAGTATTTTCCCCATCGCTCATAGCTTGCGGCTCATAACTCATAGCGTCGTCATTGATGCCCACGACGATCCGCTCCGGCATCGTCGTATCGGTCACCGCCATGCCTTCGCGCAGGAATTCGGGGTTGCTGATGACGGGGATGCGGAAGTCCACGCCGCGCTCCTTCAGGATCGCCGCGATCCGTTCCTCGCACTTCTTTCCCGTGCCGACGGGCACCGTCGACTTGTTCACGAATACCAGGCCGCGCATCGCGTGCCGGCCGACGTCGTCCGCCACGGCGAATACCGCGCGCAAATCGGCCTGGTGATTCTCGCCCTGCGGCGTAGCCACCGCGCAGAAGACGACCTCGACGTGCGGCAACGCGTCATGAATGTCTGTGGAGAACGTCAGACGCTTGTGCTCAAGGCCGCGCTTGAGAATCTCCTCCAGTCCGGGTTCGTAGATCGTGGGAATGCCCGCCTGTAGCTTCTCGACCTTCTTCGGGTCGATGTCGATGCCGTACACGGTATGACCCAGTTCCGCGAAGCATGCGGCACTGACCAGACCGACGTAGCCCGTGCCGATCACGGCAATTTTCATAGGGTAGGAGTGTAGCTGACGGAGCGAGGGCGGCCCAGAGGGGCCCCATGCCTATACAAACAGGGCGGCCTTCAGCCGCCCTGTAGGAATACCGATAGAGAAACGGTTCAAAGGTCGCCGCCGCGGACCGTCTTGCGGTCGTTGGACTTGCAGCGGTCGCAGGCCATCGAGAGGAGCCATTCGACCAGGCCGCTCGCGTAGTCGGCGAGGTCGCCGGAGGCCATCATGTTTTTGCCGTTCACGTATTCCTTGATCTTCGAGGCGACAACGAACGGCGTCTTGCCCGGGGAGAAGACGAGAATGTCGCAGCCGCGGACCGTCTTGCGGTCGTTGGCTTGAGCGGCCTTGAGGCCTTGAGCCAACCACATCTCGACCTGCTTGCTCAAATGGTCGGCGAGGTCGCCGGCGGCCATCATGTTTTTGCCGTTCACGTATTCCTTGACCTTGGAAGCAACAACGTAGGACATAGGAAGGGGGAAAAGTACTAAAAACAGGTGAGATTCTAGAAATAGAAGGCAAGGAAGGCAAGACCCCCCGGTTTTTCGCATGTATGAGGGCAGCACAGAAGCAATTGACGGACGTTTTTTTCCAGATGCCGCGCTATTCGAGGATTACGGGCAGAACGCCAGGCTGATTGCTCGAGTGGCTCCTTTGCGCCCTCAAATCGAACCACTGCTGATGGAGGGAAGTGTATGGTGGGAATATTCCCGCGTCGATTCATGAAAAAACTGGTGGCCATTGGCGGCGGCGACATTCGCAAGAGAGCGACGAAGGCCATCGATGAGGAAATCATCCGTCTTTCCGGCAAGAAGCACCCGCGACTCCTGTTCATTCCGACGGCCAGTTCGGACTCGGCAGGATACTGGCGCAATATCCAACGGTACTTCGGTGACGTGCTGCGATGTAGGACGGACGTGCTCCATCTCGTCGGGAAAACGCCGGCGCCCGCGGCGATGCGGAGGAAAATCCTGTCGGCGGACATCGTGTACGTCGGAGGAGGCAACACGCTGAAGATGATGCGCATCTGGCGGCGCCTCGGCGTCGACCGCATGCTTGCGGCCGCCTACCGGAAAGGCATCGTGCTCTGCGGCGTCAGCGCGGGATCGATCTGCTGGTTTGCGTCGGGGCACAGCGATTCGATGTCGTTCTACAATCCGCGGAAGTGGCGGTACATCAATGTCAAAGGACTGGGATTGATTCGCGGCGTGCATTGTCCCCACTACGACAGCAACACGCGGGGAGTGCCACGCAGGAAGCATTTTCGGGATATGATCGCCCGTCGCGGAGGCATCGGCATCGCCGTCGAAAATCACTGCGCCGTGGCATTCATCGATGGAAAGTATTTCAAAATCCTCACGTCCAAGCCCCGTGCCGCCGCCTATCGGGTGTACAAGCGCCGCGGCAAAGTCCTTGCGGAAAAGATCCCCCAGAAATCCACGCTCTCACCGGTTGCCGAGTTGTACGGGAAAAAGTACACATGAGCGTCGCGTCGCTGTGTACAATGGTCTTGGAGGGATGGCCGAGTGGTTGAAGGCGCACGACTCGAAATCGTGTAGGCCCCAAAAGGGTCTCGAGGGTTCGAATCCCTCTCCCTCCGCCAGCGCTACGCGCCCTCTTTCGCCTGCCGCTTCAACTCCGCGTCGACGAACTGCTGGATATCGCCGTCGAGGACGGCCTGCGTGTTGCTCGTTTCCACGTCGGTCCGGAGATCTTTGACCATTTGATACGGATGCAGGACATAGCTGCGGATTTGCTGTCCGAAGTCGGCGGACTGACTGGCGCCTTTCAGTTCGGATTTCTTTTCTTGCATCTCGGCGCGCTGGCGCTCGAGGAGCTTGGCCTGGAGCATCGCCATGGCGCGTGCGCGGTTCTGGATCTGACTGCGCTCGCTCTGGCAGGCGACGACGATCCCCGTCGGCAGGTGGGTGATGCGCACGGCGGACTCGGTCTTATTCACGTGCTGGCCGCCCGCCCCGCCGCTGCGGAACGTATCGACCTTGAGTTCGGTTGCGGGAATAGCGGCGACCGCGCTCTCCGGCAATTCTGGCAAGACCTCGACGAGGGCAAAGCTTGTCTGCCGCAGGCTCTTGGCGTTGAAGGGCGAGAGCCGGACGAGGCGGTGCGTGCCCTTCTCGCATTTCAGATTCCCGTACACGAAGTCGCCCTCGACGTAGATCGTGATCGTCTTCACGCCGGCCTCCTGTCCGTCGACGCGGTCGACGACCGACGCCTTCCACCCCCGCCGCTCGGCGAAGCGCAGGTACATGCGTGCGAGCATCGCGGCCCAATCCTGGGCTTCGGTTCCGCCCGCCCCGCCGCTCACCGTCAGGTAGGCGTTGCAACGGTCGAATTCTCCGGAGAGGTAGAGCGACGTTTCCAGCGCGGGCCACGCGGCCAGCAGCCGGTCGGCCTCTCGCTGCAGACTCGCCTCGTCATCCGCCGTCGCATGCGCCGCCAGCGCGAGGAGGTCCTCGACCTCGCGGTGCATTCCGTCGATCGGTTCCCACATCTTGCGCAGCCCCTTGAGTTGGGCGAAGAGCTGGTTGGCGGTTTTCTGGTCACTCCAAATGGAAGGATCCTGCGTTCGTTCCTCCAGTGTGCGAATTTCCGCGGGGACGCCACGGGCGTCAAAGCGAGTCCCGCGCCGTCTGCACGGCTTCGCGCAGATCCCGGAGTTGTGCGATGAGCTGGTCCATGGGCGGGGGACTAAGGGGAGTATGCCGACAACGGATGCTAGATGCTAGATGCTGGTTAACATGCACGGCGGTATTTTCTGCCATCTATCATCTAACATCTATCCTTTCATCATCCGTATCCTCGCCATCATCCAGAGTCCCTTCACGGCATCGGTCCAGCGGATTTTCTTTCCCTGCGCGATCGACCGCGGACGGTAGTGGACCGGAATTTCGATGATGGGGATGCCGCGGCGCAGGCAGCGCGCGCAGATTTCCGCTTCCAATTCAAACCCGCCGGAGGTGAGGCCGAGCTCGCGGAATATGGCCGTCGGGAGGAGTTTGTAGCAGGTGTAGCTATCCGTCAGCCGGCTGCCGAAGAGGATGTTCATGCACCACGTCAGCACTTTGTTCCCCCAGAGGAAGCGCCGGTAGATGTTCGGATTCTCCGTCAGGAAGCGCGATCCGAAGACGGCGTGCCCCGCGTGCCCTTCGGCTGTCGCGAGGAGCGTGGGCAATTGGCGTGGGTCGTACTCCAGGTCCGCGTCCTGGATGACGGTGAACGCGCCGGCGGCCTCGGCGAGTCCCCGCCGGATGGCCGCTCCTTTGCCACCGTGAGGGGCCGCGATCACGGTGTCCCCGGGGCGGACGTGGGCCCGCAGCAGCTCCAGCGAACGGTCGGTCGAACCGTCGTCGACGTAGACGAACTGCGCGTCCGGGCAGGCATCCGCCATTGCCCGCATGATCGCGGGGAGTGTCAGCTCTTCGTTGTACACCGGCACGAGAACGGTCAGGCGGCTCGGCATGGGCACAGGGTAGCGTCGTCAGGCGTTTTCCGCTATAATATGAAGAAAACACATGGACGACACATCACTCATGCCGGCCCGTACGTTGCGGGAAACTCTGCGTCACGCGGGGATGCCCTTCTTCCTGTTCTCCGCGACGCTCCTCGCGCTCGTACTGACCGCGTCGATGTTCCTCCTCCCGCTCTGGCAACGCGTTCCCCTGGCGGGGAAGCTCGTCGACCTTGATGCCGCTCGCCAAACGGAACGTTCCCTGCAGGACGGCATCCTTGCCCTCGAAGACCGACGTGAGCAGATGGCGTTCCCGCAGCGCGACGGTCTCTACGTCATGCTCCGTCAGCGCGTCGACAGCCGTCCGTCCTGGGGTGTGATGCACACCGGCGTCCTCGATGCCGCGGATCGCGCCGCGGTCGCCGGCATCGTGCACGTTGCGACGATGACCTACGATGCGGATGGATCGATAGAGATCGGCGGCTCTGTCCGCGGCGCGGGCGTCCGCAGCCTCACCGTCCTCGCGGGCTTCGTCGACGCGCTCAAGCAGATGCCGGGCGTCGCGCAGGTACACACTCCGGACTTCACTCGCATCGACGATCCGGAGCTCGGCATTCTCGCGCCGTTCACGATCCGCATCGCCTTCGACCCCCCCGCATCCGATGTCCTTTAATACGTCGCTCCTCTCCGGCGCGTACGTCCGTCTGCGAAGTGCGGATCGCCACGTGCTGCTCTGGATCGCCGGCGCCGCGTGCTCCGCGGCCGCCGCCGGACTCCTCGCCCATCAGGCCGCCGCCGTCCGATCCATCGATGCCGATCTTGTCCCCGTGGCCGCGCGCATTCCCCGTTTGGAGCAGCGGCTGTCCGTCTTGCGGGCACAGGTGGAAGTCGCCCAGGTGCATGCCGCGTTGCGCTCGGGGTCCGTCGACGAAGTCATTCGCACGGCGGTGCTTCCCGCGGACGACCGCACCAAGGACGTCGTCGGCGTGCTCGAGGAAATCATGGCCGCCGCCCAGGATGCCGGTCTCGTCCGGCAGGCAGGCATGGTGACGTTGGCCGATCCCAAGGATGAAGGGGGCCTGCGAACGGTGGATGCGACGGTGTCGCTCCGCGCGACTGCGGAGGGGGAAGAGATGGTCCTTGGCATCCTCGACGCCTCCGGACTCATGACGCTCGGCGACGTCGTGACGCGCGATGACCGCGCGCTTCTTCTGCGCCTCACCGAAGAAGAAAGTCCCGCCGCCGTGCAGGCCGTGGAACAATTGCTCGCAACCGATCTCCTCGCGTCCGCCCTCGATTCGCAGGCGGCTGAATACCTCTTCCTTCGCTCGTTCTCCTCGCCGCTCGTCGCTCAGGCTCTGGAGGGCATCATGACGCAGCCGCGCATCGCCCACCTGCGCACGATCCTTGGCGGCCCGCTCGGGTTGGCGCTCAAAGAGAACGGACACTGGCCGATGCGATTTATGACCGTTGAACAGGTGCGGCGGGAGCTCTTGTCCGACGGGACGGTTTCGCTGACGATTACCGTCCGCGCCTACGGCAGGACGGCCGCTTCGGCTTCCTGACGCCCCGCGCGCCTTGCCGCCACCGCCCCATCGCGCTACAGTGGGCGCGTATTTTCTCTCCCTTTTCTCTTGCGTCAACGTTATCCCTCGCGCACCCAGAAGTTCGAAAAGCGCCCTAGAACGAACGAGCAAATCACCGTTCCCGAAGTGCTCCTCGTGCACGATGACGGCACGACGGAACGATTGCCGGTCGCGGAAGCCATCAACCGCGCGCAGGCCGCGGAGTTCGATCTCATCGAAGTGTCGCCCAAGGCCCAGCCGCCCGTGGTGAAGATCGGCGACATCGGAGCGTTCCTTTACCAACAGCAAAAGAAGGAGAAGAAACAGCGGTCACACGGCAAGCAGTCCGAAGTGAAGATGCTGCGCTTCGGCTTCCGCACCGAGCAGCACGACCTGGACCGGCTCATGGAACGGGCGCGCGAATTCTTCATTGAGCGCCACCTCGTCAAGTTCTCCGTCCGTCTGCGCGGGCGGGAATTCACGAACAAGGAGTACGCCGTGAAAAAGCTCAAGGGTATCCTCCAGGCGCTGGCCGATGTGTCCGAGATCGAGCAGGACGTGAAGCAGCAGGGGAATCAGTTCATTGCGGTATTGCGGCCGAAGCGATGAGCCTTTCGCTCGGGGTTTGCCTTTACATTCCCGTCCGCCCGCTCTACCCTCTGCGGCACCCATGGCCAAGCTCAAGTCCCACAGCGGCGCGAAGAAGCGGGTTCGCAAAACCGGCGGCGGACGCATCGCACTCAAGCGCGCGAGCCGCAACCACCTGTTGATGCAGAAGAATAAGCGCCAGAAGCGCATGTCCCGCACGTTGGTGGTTTCTCCCACCGAGCATCGGTCCATCCAGGGCTTACTCCCGTACCTCTGAACCATGCGCGTCAAACGCGGTATCGTCCGTCATCGGCGTCACAAGAAAATCCGCACCCTCGCCAAAGGATACATGGGGCAGGCGGGTACGACGTACGTGAAGGCGAAGGAGGCCGTGATGAAGGCCGGTCAGCATGCCTTCCGCGACCGCCGGCGCAAGAAGCGCGACTTCCGGTCGCTCTGGATCATCCGCCTGAACGCCGCGGTGCGCTCCGAAGGGATGACGTACGCCGGCTTCATGCAGGCGCTCAAGAAGAAGAAGGTGGGTCTCAATCGTAAATCCTTGAGCGAGCTCGCGGTCCGTGAACCGGCTGCGTTCGCCGCGATTCTGAAGCACGTGCGATCGTAGAGAGAGGTTACTTCCGCCGGACGCGCATGAATCCCGCAACGTCGAGCGTGTCGAGCTTGCCGGCCTCTTTCTCCAGTTTGTCGAGGAGGAGGTTGATGCCGATGGAGTCGCTCGCCATGTGGCTGCACTGGATCATATGCACGTGATGCTTCTTCGCCTCCTCGAGCGTCTTCTCCGTGACATGCATCGAGAGGATGGTGCCCACGCCGGCGCGTGACTGCGCTTCGAGGTACTCCTCGGGGCCGTTCGTTCCGCCGGTGAATTCTGTGGCGACGATCTTTCCCGGTCGGCTGGACTCGCTGCCGCTCACGATGATCGGCGGGTTGCCCTTCCTGGCGTACTCCTTGTACTCTGGGATCTCCAGCAGCATGTTCACGATGTCCTTCAGCGTGTCATGCTCCTTCGCGCAGATGTGCTTGGTCATGAACTGGTAGACGAGGTTGTCGGTGACCGTGTGGCAGCAGAAGGCGGGGATGTCCAGCAGCTCCGCCGCGCGTTCCGTGCGGAAGAGGTTGTCGGCGTGAATGGCGCGCCAGATGCGGTCCATGCGGGGGCGCATGAGTGCCTCGCCGTGGTTCACCGGCACGCCGAGATCGGCGAGGATGTCGATTTGCAAAGGCATCACTTTTTCCAGGTCGGCGAGGGCGCGCCCCTCGGGGTGGTGGATGAAGATGCAGTCGATCCGTTCGCCCTTCGCCCGCAAGCGGTCGGCGAGGAGCATCTCCTGGGTCTCGATGTCGATGCCCACCATCAGGCGCTTGACCTCCTCGTTGCCGGTGCCGTTGATGATGCGGGAATCTCCGAAAGGGTTCCACGTCCGCTCCATGTCGAACAGCTCCTTCTCGACGCCTTCCAGCTTCTTCGCGTGATCGGCCTGTTTCTTCAACAGTTTCCCGACGCGCTTCTTGCCGCGCGGGTCGGCGTCGATGCCGATCTCGATGGCACGCCGGAACAGCTTGGAGAGTTTCATGGGGAAAAACGGAAAGGAAGTGCACACACACTACGGCGCGATCCGCTCCGGTTCAAGAACAATGTTGTCGCCGCCCGTTCAGTCCACGATCACCTTCGCGTCAGCGACGATCGCCCCGCTCTCGCTCACGAGCACCGGATTCACATCCAATTCCTTGATCTGCGGGCAGTCCGTCACCATCCGTCCGACGTTGACGATGAGCCGCGCGAGCGCGGGAATGTCGGATTGCGGTTTGCCCCGCGCGCCGAGGAGCATGGTCCACGACGTCAGTTGCTGCAGCATCACGTACGCTTCCTCCTCCGTGACCGGCGCCATGCGGAATGCGGTGTCGCGGAAGAGTTCGGTGTAGATCCCGCCCAAGCCCGCCATGAGGAGTGTGCCGAACGCAGGATCGCGCACGGCCCCCACAATGAACTCGTCACCCGCTTTGAAGAACTGCTGCACGAGCACGCCGTCGATCGTCGCCTTCGGCGCGAGTTTCTGCGCATTGGCAAGGATCTCGCGGATTGCTGACCGCACGTCGTTCTCCGACTGCAGGTTCCCGCGAATGCCGCCGACGTCCGTTTTATGGAGAATGTCGGGAGACTGGATTTTGAGGATGACGGGGTAGCCGATGTCCGCTGCGGTGCGGACCGCTTCTTCCTCGTTTTTGGCTACGCCCTGTTTCGGGAACGACAGGTCGTAGTGCGCGAAGAGCTGACGGGCGATGTCGTCCGGGAGGAGGCCGGTGCGGCCGCTGAAGATATTTGCGGTCACGGCTTTGAGCTGCGGGCTTTGAGCTTTGAGTGGTTCTTTCTTAGAGTTCATAGCTTGTGGCTCATAGCTTCGTAGCGCCCCCATCGCCCGCACCGCGCGCTCGGGCGTGTCGAATGTCGGAATGTCGGCCGCCCGCAGAATCGCACGGGCGCTCTCGACGCTGCTTCCGCCGAGGAAGCTGGTCGTGACGGGCATGAGCGGCGACTTCTTCCGCACGTCCACGACTGCTCTCGCGATGGCATCGCACGGCGTCATCACCTGCGGCGTGAGCAACGCAACCACGCCGTCGATATTCGGGTCCTCGGCGCATGCCTTCAGCGCCGCCGTGTAGCGGTCCACTCCCGCGTCGCCGATTACGTCGATGGGGTTGCCGGTGCTTGCCGCCGACGGCAACGCGCCCTTGAGCGCAGCCACTGTTTGCGGGTCGAGAGCGGGCAGCTGCAGGCCGGCCGTCTCGGCGGCGTCGGTGGCGAGGATCCCCGGACCGCCGGCATTCGTGATGATGGCGACCTTCGGCGAGAGCAGGGGGGGCTGCGTGTTCAGGACGCAGAGCAGATCCAGGAATTCCTCGGTGTTCCACGCGCGGTGGATGCCTGCCTGGCGGCAGAGCGCGGCCACCCCTGCATCCGATCCGGCCAGCGCTCCCGTGTGGGACGCCGCCGCCTTGCTCCCGTGTTCCGACACGCCCGACTTGAGGAGTACGATCGGCGTCTTTGCCGCGACGTCGCGGGCGATCTTCAGGAAACGCCTGCCATCCCGGATGCTCTCCAGGTACAGGCCGATGACGCGCGTCTCCGGATCGGCAGCGCACCGTTCCACGTAGTCGCATTCGTCGAGGACGGTTTTGTTGCCGATGCTAATGACGCTGGCGAAGCTCAATCCGAAGGCTGTGGCGCCGTCGATGAGGCCGACGGCCGTCGCGCCCGATTGACTGATGAGCGCGATACCCCCCTTCGGCGGGAGGCTTTTGGCGAACGAAGCGTTCATCCCGATGGACGGCCGCAGGATGCCGAGGCAATTGGGACCAATGAGGAGGATGCCGTACTTCTTCGCAATCGACTTGAGCGCGCTCTCCATGGTGCGCCCCTCCTCGGTGCTCGTCTCGGCGAATCCCGCGCTGATCACCACCGCGTTCTTGATGCCGAGCGCTCCGCATTCCTCCAGGATGGCGGCGACGGTCGGAGCGGGCGTGACGATCACCGCGAGATCGACGGTCTTCCCGATGGCGGAGAGCGACGGGATCGTCGCGTGCCCGGCAATCTCCCCGGCTTTCGGGTTGATCGCATAGAGCTCGCCGGTGAACCCCTGCGTCGCGAGATTGACGAAAATGTCATGCCCCACCTTGCCCGGTTGGGTCGATGCCCCGACGACGGCGATGGAGGTTGGGGAGAGGAGGGACATAATCCCCATAGTATACCATGGATCACCTGTTTCGTCCTTTCTTCGTCTTACCAATTCGCCACTTTCTTTGTCACCACACAAAGAAAGTAGCCAAAGAAAAGTCTCCGCCGTCTGACGTTCCAGCCGGGCATGGGGAAGAAGGAAAAGACGTGGACCGATCATGTATGTATGGAAAACAGGCTGGCCCCTTCGGGACCCCCAAAGGGGCCGCGCGACGGCGGGGAGGAATTGCTACGGTTCGCTCCGGACAGACAAGATTACTGCGATGGGTTTTTGGCTTTATCAAATACCAATTGCGCCGCTGTTGGGACGAGACCGACGATGAGCAAGGATGCCGGCAGCAGGAAGGCGCGGGGGGCGTTCACGAGGGTCTCCAGTCCCGACGCGTCGGCCGTGAAGAGGTACGTGCCGGTGACGAAAGCCAGGCTGATGCATCCCCAAAGGAATGCCGGAGTACGGAGTGCCTTCGTCGAGCGCGCGAGAAACAATGCGGTGACGAGGAGGATAAGAAAGAAGGCGTGCATGCCGAACGATCCGGCCGCGGTGAACATCCGCAGGAGCTGCGGAAGTACGTCGATATGCCACTCCCAGTGGACGCCATGGGGCGTCAGAGGCAGGCCGTTGGCGAGGACGTACGCGGGCCAGATCGCACTGATGAGCAGGGTGGGCAGGACGGCGTTTGGCAGGACGGTACGCCAGGCACGGTCCCTCCATGCTATCCATGCCGCGATGAGCAGCCACGGAACGAGCGCGAAGTGCATGCCTTCGAGTTTGGTCCATGCCGCCGCGCTCACGAGCAGCGCGGATATCCGTAGCGCACCGACATCTTCCGTGTCCCGCCACCACGCAAGGAGCAGCGCGGAGAGTAAGGAGAAAGCGATGACGTGGATCTCCGCATACCCCTGGCGCAGATGCGGCGAGAGGAGCGGGAGCGAGAGGAGGACGGCGAGGGTTGCCAGCGAGGCCGTGAGCCCGCTGCGCCGGCGGAGCAGCGGGGCGATGCCGAGGCCCGCGGTGAGGCTGATGAGCAGCGTCGATGCGTTTGCTGCGCGGTCGCTCCAGGGCGTGAGCAGCGTGTGCGCGAGCGTCGTCGCGTGGTGGAGGATCGGGTACTGCGGTTTGGCCATGCCGTCGGCGATGAGCCGTCCGGCGTCCGCCATCTGGAGCGCGCGCATGTGCCAGTTCGTGAACGTGTCCCAGTAGTACGTGGGGAAAAGGAGGGCATAGCCGACGCCGATCGCGGCAGGGAGGAGAATGGCGACGAGGAACGGAATGCGAACAGCGGACAGTGAACGGCGGACAGTCTCATCCGCCGGTCGGTCGGCCGGCGCCGCCGGGGGCAGATGTGGGCGGCGGACCATCCGTCCTACGATCAGGCATGCGAGGAGAATGCTGTGGCCGATGCTGCCGCCAAGCGGCGTCCATCCCACGCCGGCGACGAGGAGCGTGAAGAAAAGGAGTGTGTGGAGGAGGAGGCCTGCGGGATAGGCCAGCGCGGCGGCAACCGAGCGCGAGCAATCACGCCAGAGCAGCCGCGTGAGCAGCCATCCCTCAAGGGCGATGATTGCTGATGCGATGATGACGGCGAGCGCGGTGATCATGGGTGGGCATCGGTGAAACGGATGAGCTGGCCGCCGCCGGGGAACGTCTGCACGACGGCGCCGCGCCGATGGTCGCTGTTGCAGATGTAGTTATCACCTTCCTGCTGCCATCCGCGCAGCAGCGCAGCATGAGTCGCCTCCATCCAGGAAGCGGTCGGCAGGGGGTGGACGAGGTACCGGACGGGGGCAAGCGTCTGTCCGCAGGCGGCGATGCGTGCATTGGGTACGGCTTTAGCCTCGCCGCGGAACGCATCGGCGATGCTGTAGAGATCACCCATCTCGCCGTACGTTCCTGCGGCATGCCACGCCCTCGCGTCCGCCGCGAACGTCCGGATGAGGTCGACGTCGAAGCGCACGGTGTACATGCCGAGGGCGACGAACGCCGACAGCGCGATTGCGCGCGGCCACCCCATACGCCGCCGCAACGCGGCGATGACCAGGCCGATGCCGAGCAAGAGCACGGGCAGCGGAAGCGCACCCATGCGATATCCAAGAAGGAAGTTGATCGACGCCGCGGGGAATTTCTCCGTCCGCAGTACGTGGCCAAGCTCCGCCAGCCACCGCTCATGGTACGGAGCCTGGTCGACGCCGGATACCGCGATGAGCGCACCCGGCGCATCCGCGGGCGAGAACGCTGCGATGCCGATGGCGCGGATGCCGCCGTGCCACCCGGGCACATGCATGACGGGGATGATGACTTCGCCCGGAACCCCGGGAGGAAGCGCGGCCAGCAGCGCATCGGGCAGGAAGAGCGGATCGTAGGTTCCCGGCGCGAGCAGCAACACCATGCCCGCGGGTGCGCTGTACCGGACGCGCACGTGCGACATCGGAGCGTCGCCGCGGACGATCGCCGTTGCGCTCGTCAGCGGCGTCAGCGCATCGCGATGCACCGCGTCGCGCAGGGCGGCGGAGCGTTGGTAGAGCGGTGGGGCCAGGACAACGTCGATGGCGGTTTGTGCATGTGCATCGAATGCAGACGCGGCGCATGAGAGTCCGAGAGCGATTGCCAGCAATCCTCGATGCACCATCCTCTCAAGTATAGAAACCTCTACAAAACTCTCAATTCGGTTATGAAGCAGTGTACAATCGCCCCGTGCCGCGATTGCAGATCATCTACGCCTCGACAAGCGGACATACCGAGTATGTCGTCGAGCGGTTGCGTGATTTCCTGAAGACGCAGAAGGTCGAGTGCGCATTGTTGAAAGCGGAGCGCGCGAAGCCCGAGGATCTCCTGCAGGGCGACGTCCTCGTGCTTGCGTCGGGGACGTGGAACACCGGCGGCATCGAGGGGCAGCTCAATCCGCACATGCATGACTTCGTGCACGGCCGTGCCGCGCGCGTCGATCTCGCCAAGCGTCGCGTCGCGATCATCGCGCTCGGCGATGACCGATACTTCTACACGGGGCGCGCCGGCGAGCACCTGCGGCACTTCGTGCAGACGCATGGCGGCAGCGTGATCGAGCCGGCACTGACGATCATCAACGAACCCTATGGACAAGAGAAGAAGGTCGAGGAGTGGGGGAAGGCTCTCCTCGCATCGCTTCCTCCGCGCGCATGAAAAGGGTGTCGCTGAAAATCACGGGGGCTCAAGGTCAGGGGGTGAACTCCGTGGGCGAGATGTGCGCCAAAGGACTCAAGCGCTCGGGGTACTGCGTCTTCGGTTACCGCGAGTACATGTCCCTCATCAAAGGCGGTCACAGCAGCTACCAGTTGGACGTTTCGCATGAACGGATCGAGAGCAGCGAGACCGGCATCGATATCCTCGTGTGCTTCAACCATCATGGTCTGGAGCAAAATGCGCCTGAGCTGAAGCGCGGCGGCATCATCCTGCACCAGACGCCGCAGTGGACGTTCCCTGCCGAGACCGAGAAGTGGCTGAAGCGCGAGGACGTCACCGTCATGTACCTGCCGGTCGAGGACATCCTCGAGCGCCTGGAAGCCAAGGCGATTTTCGGCAACGTGCTCATCACATCGGTGGTATGGTCGCTGCTCGACAGGCCTATTGATGATCTCAAGGCCCTCGTCCGCGAGCAGTTCGGGCGCAAGGGCGAGGAGGCTGTACGGATGAATTTCGCGTGCATCGACGAGGGTGTCGCCTACAAGAAGCAGCATGCGCCGACGGCGCGCATTGCCCTGCCCGATCCGGATGCGCGTCGGTGGAAGGATTGTGTACTCGTCACCGGCAGTCAGGCGATGGGACTCGGGTTGATCCACGGCGGATGTCGGATGTACGTCGGCTACCCGATGACGCCGTCGAGCCCGCTCCTCTCTTTCATGGCGGACATGCAGAACGATGCGGGACTCGTCATCAAACAGGCCGAGGACGAGATCACCGCGGCCCAGATGATGAGCGGGGCGATGGCGATGGGGACGCGGGCGGCGACGGGGACGAGCGGCGGAGGGTTCGATCTGATGTCCGAGACGGTCTCGATGAACGCGATGATCGAGAATCCGTCGGTGTTCGTCCTCGCCCAAAGGCCCGGTCCGGCGACTGGCTTGCCGACTTGGACGGCCCAGGGTGATCTCCTCCTTGCGGTGGGGGCGGCGCACGGCGAATTCCCGCGCATCGTCCTCTGCGTGAGTGACGCCGAGGATTGCTTCCGCCTCTCCGCCGAGGCGTTCAACCTGGCGGAGGAGTGGCAGACGCCCGTGATCCTGATGACCGACAAGCAGACCGCCGAGGTGCTCTTCACCGCCGATCCCTTCGACCAGAAACAGGCGGCCGTTCGCCGCGGCAGGCTGGTGACCAAGGCCGCGGAACTCGCCAAGCTCAACGGTACCGACCGCTTCGATCCGTCGGCGAAGGATGGCGTCAGCGCGCGGTGGCTCCCGGGCAGCAAAGCGGCGACCTACTGCATGCAGGCGGACGAGCACAGCGCCGACGGGTCGGTAGATGAAACGAAGGAGAACGCGGTGGCGCAGATGGAGAAGCGGATGAAGAAATTGTCGGCGATCGCCAAGGCGTTGCCGGAGCCGGAGGTGCTTGGCGAGGGATTCGGGAATGGGGATTCGGACAAAGGGAAAATCGATATGCTTGTGGTGAGTTGGGGAAGTAATAAAGGCGTGATCCTCGATGCTCTTCGGCAGCTCACATCTCATAACTCACATCTCACAGCCGCCTACCTCCATTACACCTACCTCTGGCCGCTTAAGACGAAGCGTTTTCTGGAGATGGCGAAGCGTGCAAAGAAGATCGTCCTCGTCGAGTGCAACCAGCAGGGTCAGCTCGGCCTTTTGCTTCGGCAGCAAACGGGCGTCGATATCACGGACAGGCTCCTCGCGTACGATGGGCGACCATGGTTCTGCGATGCATTGGTTGCCGGTCTGCGTTCCTTCCTTCCCAAACGATGAGTATTCCGCTGATGACAGGATCGGGATCGTCCATGCAGCAGTACCGCTGCGCCAACCGCTGCACGTGGTGTGACGGGTGCGGGGATTACGGCATCTGGACCGCGATGCAGCGGGCGCTCGTCGAGCTCAAGATCGCGCCCTGGCAGGCGCTGCTCTGCTACGACGTCGGCTGCCACGGCAACATGAGCGACAAGCTCCTCGGCTACCGCTTCCATGGCCTGCACGGCCGCGTGCTCCCGTTCGCCGCGGGCGCGAAGCTGGCGAATCCCCGCGTGCCGGTACTTGCCTTCGGCGGAGACGGCGCGTCGTTCTCCGAGGGGGTCGGGCATCTCGTCCATGCCGTCCGGAGCAACTATCCGATCACGTTCATCCTGCACAATAACGGCAACTACGGCCTCACGACCGGACAGGCGAGCGCGCTCACGTGGCAGGACCAGCCGATGAACGCCGCACCGAACGGCATTCCCGAGCGGACGATCCATTCGATGGACTTCCTCTTCTCTCTCGAACCGACGTTCGTCGCGCGCACGTTCAGCGGCGACATTCCGCACATGACGAAAATGTTCGCGGCCGCGATCGCGCATCAACAGCACGGTTTCGCGTTCGTCGACGTGCTGCAGGCATGTCCCACCTACAACCACTTCGCGACGCACGAGTACCTGCTGGAGCGTTGCTATGACTGCAATGCCGAAGGACACGATCCGTCAGATGCCGCGAAAGCGCGCCAGCTTGCAACGGCCGATACGTCGAAGAGGATCGCCTGCGGCATCCTCTACCAGCGGACCGACCTGCCGCATTTCTACGACCGTCTTGTGCCGCGCAAGGACAAGAAGACGACGCCCGCGGAGGAAGTGGAGATCGTGGACACCGGCAAGTGGCTCAAGCGTTTCACCTAGTGTGAAACACCGCCTGCAGGAGTGCTCTGGTGCAGAGAAGCGGATGGTTCACTATGTAGCCGATCAGGAACATTGCTCCTTTGCCCGCTGCCCGCTTGCCCCTCGAAGCCTTGGCGAAGTGGGGCTGCCCGCTTGCCCCTCGAAGCCTTGGCGAAGTGGGGCTGCCCGCCGTTCGTCGTCCGTTGCTCACTCGTCTCAAGAATTTCCCCACCATCTCCCGCAGCATGTTGCCGCGCGCCGCTCGCGCGACACCCCGCAGTTCGGGCGTCAGCAGGGGGATGAGCCTCTCGAATGCCTGCAGGCGGTCGGTCATGCCCGTGCCGCTCTCTGCATGCTTCACGCTCGCCGCGCCGCCGTGCACGCGGAAGAATCCGCATTCCTCGCCGACGAAGAACCAGTCGCTCCTGCCCAGACATCGGGCCCACATGTCCGCATCCAGGAATTGCGGCAGATCTTCGGCGAAGGGGCCGACGGCGTCGATCACCGAGCGGCGAAGGCAGACGAAGCTGGGTTCGCCGATAACATTCGGTCGCAGGCCACGTTCGATCCACCAACGAAGGACGTCGACTCCGCGATGGAATCCGCTCCCAATCGCGCGTTGTGCCGCAAGGACGTCGTCGTATATTGGAAGCCGCAGCGACAGGTCGTCGAACTGGTACGCGTGCGCGAGTGATACGAGTCCGACGCTCGAATGAGCATCCATCGCGGCGAGCGCTCTCGTGAGCGCATGCGGTTCCCAGGCGTCGTCCTGGAAGAGGAATTGGAAGAATGGCGCAGGTGTCCGGCGGACGCACGCGTTCCAGTTGCCCCCGATGCCGAGGCGATCGGCACTCCGGACGAATGTCACGCGCGGATCGGCGAGGTACGGTTCGATCATATGCCGCACGTCGGCGGTCGACGCGTCGTCATGCACCAGGAGCGTCCAGTCACGTTCCGTCTGCGTGCGAACGCTCTCGACGGCCGCGCGCAGGTGCGCGGGGTCCGGCTCGTACGTGGGCATGGCAATGGCGATGCGCGGGGTCATGCGATGATCGTACCGCTTTCAAAGGAGAAATATGCATGTGCAAGCTTCTTGACACGTGTACTGGATAATGGAAAAGTCCTTCTTCCCGGAGGCGCTCGTCGCTTCTGGATATGCTCATTGAGACCAAAGGCAAGCGTGTGAGTGACGGATGCAGAGATCGTCATCGATAGCCGCATCCGTCACTCATCATCAATGATGTGTACGGCAGGAGACTCGTAACCAACCCTCTACTCTCAAGGAGACGTCCGTCATGCCGAAACTTAGCATTCCCGAAAGCCTGAAGAAGGAGCGCAGGAAGCAGGTGAAGAATCGCATGGATGATCAGGGCAAATCCGTCGCCGACGTGCTGGATGCCATGGGCATCAAAGGAGGTGAACGCAAGACCTGGCAATCGTTCCTCTACAACGTCCGTGCGGACACAAACGTCAACGTAGCGCCGAACAGGGCGGAACAGCTCGCTCCGGCTCTTGAATGCCAGCCGATGGACATCCTCGTTCGGCTGGCCCCCGGCGAACCATCGCTCAACGGCGACGGCCATGCGCCGTCTGCGGTCGACGTCCAGAGAAAGCGATCGGAACGGCTCAATGCCTATATGGAAGCCGCTGCGCAGAGCGCGAGCCAGCTGGCAGCGCACCTGCTTCCCGACGGGAGCGCCTCGGACAGGAACGGCGCTGCGGACGAGATCGCCGATGCCCGGGAAGGGCGCAAGCTCCTCTCGGTGGATCTGGGGGGAAAAATCGCCGGGTACGCTGGGAAGGATCCCATGGACTTTCTCGTCGAACTGCTGCCCGGAGAAACACTGAAGAAGGGCCGAGGACGCCCCAAGGGATCGACGGCACGGAAGCCGGGCAAACGCAAAGGAAAGCGCGGGCGCAAGCCGGGCCCCAAGCCGGCTGCCCTGCCCGAAACAGCCACGGAACGGGATGCTCCGGAGGGCACACGCCGGATCAGTGTTTCGGCCGCCCGGATGCATGCACTTTTCGGAGGTGTGGTCGAGATCGTGCCGAGCGATCGCTGGTACGTCCTTCGTGTGCCGGAACTCCGGCTGCGACCGACGCAGCTGGTCGATCTGCTGCTACAAGAACCGCCCGTCTAGGTGTTCGCTTGCCGTTCAATGAGTGAAGAGCCCTCCGCTTGCGGGGGGCTCTTTCTTTGCGTCCTTGCTCCTTGCGTGGTTGCATCCTTCTCCGTAGCATCGCCCGCCATGGTTCCGGAAACCCCCGAGACAACGGACGGCCATACGCAGGACATCCAGCAAGCGGTTGATTCCCCGGCACGCGAAAACGCGAATGCCCTTCGCGCGATCGTGCGCCGGTGCCTCGATGCTCTCGGGGGAGACATTATTGGTATTTCCGCGGATGAGGAGGACGACGCCCTGCACGCCAAGGTTCTCGCATTACGCGGCAATCTCCAAAAGCTGCGTGAGCAACGGCGCAATGCACGCAGCCTTGAAGAGTCGAAAGTCGCTTCAGCGCTCCTGCAAATTCTCGCGGAAGCGGAGAGCTTGCTCCCGCCGGAAGAGGTGCGGCCGGATGCGTCCGTCGCAACGCAGCCTCGGCCGACGCAGCGAGTCGTGCGGCGGCAAAGATCATTGCGCCAGGTCGAGTGTGCCCCTATGAACGAACGCCAGGCAGCCATCGATCGTGAGTTGGGATTTCTCACGCTCGGCGACAATGGGGTTGCCCTGCGCTGCGGTTCGCTCCACGCATGGGGAATTGAGCTCGGCGTGAGCGACATCACGCTGCAAAAACTGGTCGCCATGCAACCGTTCTTTGAGAATGCGGGAATGACCTATTTCCTCGAAGGCGACATTCGCCATGCATGCGGAGATCTTCTCCATGCCGATCTGCCGGTTGCCGGTCAGCGAGGAGGTTTCTGCATCCTCCATGAAAAGAGCAGCGAATGTTATCTTCCGTTGGAGTACTGGGCCGCCGAACTCGGCGTTGAAATACGGGACCTGCGGATTTGGGTGGGGTCACGCTCGGGGTTGACTGCCCGGAAGCGCGGTGGTCAAATCCTTCGGCATGGTTTCTACGCCGCTTCCATTATCCGGGCTTGCTGCCGCGGGCATATTCCCGATGAGCGGCTCGCCCATGTGCGCTGATCTCTATGTCGGAGTTTAATGCCCGCAACGGCACGCTTCTCTCCGCCATACCAGAGGCGGCTGCGCTGCCCGTGCTCTCTCCGCGTCAGCAGGATGCGGTCTGTACGCTGCGACGAAAATTCGCGGAGTGCCTTCCTGTCGAATTGCATGGCGGGAACTTTGCCGCGTTCCTTGCATACTGCCGCTCGCTTGATGCCGATGCGCTGGCGCATGAGCGGCGACAGACGCGCGATCGCGCGTCGTCGCAAATACTGGGGGACCGAATGCAGCTGGCCTCGGAGGTGCAGGCGCTGTTGGCGCGGTCCCCTTGCAAGCAGCAGAAGAAGGTCGCGCAGCCGCCGCGCAGTGTCGATGCCATGCTGCAGGATGGCGCGGACGACCTTCTCATGCGCGAGGAGGAAGTGGCCTTAGGAGAGGAGATGATCCGGCGGCGGAACCATTGGAGAGAAAGCGTTCTGGCGCAGCCCTTTGCCCAGCGCGCGGCTTTGGAATGTCATGAGGGATACCTCCAACAAACATCGCGGAAAAACCGGTACCTCTTCAAGCCCGTCGATGGAGAATACCCAGCACCGGCCGCAATAGAGGAATACCTCCCGCGCCTCGAAGCGGCGGTGCAGCGCCTGGAGAGCGCGCGCCGTGCGCGGCTGTCAACCGCGGTTCAATCCGGCACGTGGGAAAGCGGGGCGGACGCAGATCTCGTACGTGATGCCATCGCCTGTTTCGAGGAACATCCGATCGAAGATCGCGTGCTACTCGGCATTCAGGAGCGAATGGAGTGGTGGCTGGAGGTCATGGAGCGCGAACGCGATTCCTGGGCAAATCCCGGCTCAAGTGAGATTCTCACCGATGCAATGGACGAAGCGCTTACATGGCCGTCCGACTTCCAGAGCGCAATGGCGACCATGCATTCTGCGCGCGAAGCATGGAGGGAAACACGCGGGATTTTCGTGGAGAAGAACCATCGCCTTGTTCGCTCCGTTGCCTACAAGTGGAACAGCGGGGTATCGAAGGCCGATCTCCTGCGCTATGGCAATCAGGGTCTCCTGCGCGCCGTCGACAAGTGGGAACCACAGCGGGGGTTCAAGTTCGCCACGTACGCGACGTGGTGGATTCGCCAGGCGATCAGCCGCGGATCGTGGGAAGCGAAACTCATGGCCGTTCCCGTGCACATGTCGTCCGTATTGGAGGCTATACGGCAGTATCACATGGCGTATGCCGAGCAGAACGGCGGCGCCCTTCCGTCTCTGCTGGAGACCGCCGAGCACTGCGGCATTACTCTGGAAGCAGCCGAGGGGTGCATGCGAGCGCGTCGTCCCAGGAGCATCGATGCTCCGTTCGGCGAGGAATATGAAGACGATTTGAAGCAATTGCTTGCGGACAAGCGAGAAGGAGGAGTGATGCGCAATCTTGCCAGCGCGGAACTGCGCGATGCGCTGATGGAAGCCCTGCGTTCTTTGCCGCCGCGCGAAAGCGAGATCATCATCTACAAATACGGGCTGGGACTTCGCATGCTGCCGCGGCGGCGCGGCCAGCGCGTGGGGTTCGAGTTCGATCAGGCATCCTACGGCCGGTGTCACACGCTTGATGAGACAGGAAACCATTTTCACGTTACCCGTGAGCGCATTCGTCAAATCGAAGCGAAAGTTCTGGCGAAATTGGGAAATACCGACCACCCCCTGCGCCAGGCGATGGCGGCGATGAACCACGAGGAGGCACAGAAAAAAGGGGAGGCGCCAACCCCCTTCCGCCGCACGGAGTCCTTCGATGCGAGCGACGACGATCCACACGCATCGCTTGCGTTGTCGGAAGTCATCGACAGCGTGCGTATCGTGAATGTCTTGGAGCGCGAGGGCATTTATACCGTTGGCGATTACCTCGCGCTTTCCGATGCGGATAAAGACGCCCTTTGGCTCATGGGCGAAGGGGGTGAGGCGGCGATCGAAGCGGCGATCAATTCATTGCCAGTTTCCCATTGCCAAAATCTTTCCCCGGCATAGACTGCCGCCCCGGTCACGTTCGGATCGCCATGGATCACGACATACTCCCTCGGCAGGAAACGTCACCTACGGTTGGTGACGATGCGGTGAGCAGCGTGGTTGCGGAGTTGCAGCGCAGCTTCCCGAACGTCCTGCCTCCGCTCAATGGCAACGGCTCACTCGCGCATGTGCTCAAAAGCTGCCTCGCTCTGAATGCGGAGGAGCTGGCGGCACAGCGCCGCAATGCCAGAAGCAGGGACGAGTCGGCACTGCTTGCCCAGAAAATCGCGCTGTGCGAGGCGGTGACCCATCGCCTGCGGCCACTCTTGCAGCCAAGCACTTTGACCGAAACACATCTCGATCTGCCGGCTATGGATGATGAAATGCCGGACATGTCTGCCGGGAGCAGAAGGTTCACAACTCCTGTCATGCCGAGGACGCTTGCCGCAGAGCCGGCGGCATCTCCACGTCCTCTCGCAGAACCTCTGCCATCGTTCATGCGGCTCAATCCTTGTCCTGCGGAGGGACTGTGGACTGCGTTGCCTGCGAATACCGAGGCATATGCGGTGCGCAATGCGTGGATCCTTCGGAAGCAGCAGGAATATCGCCACGCCTACCAGGCGAAGATGCGCAGGCTGTGCATGCCTGCCCGGGCTTCAACGATGTACGCCGCCGAACACTGCGATGCGACGCAGCCCGCAACCACGATGGTCATCGATCTCGATGCATTCGTCGCGCAGCACCGCAGTGACGCCGCAGCACCGCCGGACATGCACATTGGCCGTCAGCAGGGCGTCTATCCCCATTGGCTTACCGCGATGCCCGAATCCGTCCTGACGCAGTTCATGGATCTGCTGGCCAGGGACCCGAAAGAGAAGGACCTCGATGCATTCTTCGCAACCAGGGTCGTGGCCCTCGCCGATCCAGCGGCACGTTTCCGTGTTCTCCGCGGTATCCTGCGGGACCGCGAGCGCAGCAAGCGGGAACGCAGCGAGGACCATACCATGGAGATGGTCCGCGGACGCCTTAAGGAATTGGAATGGCTTCCCGAAACGCCCGGAACGTATATCCGTTCGCCGAATTACCTGCGCATGAAGGAGCGCGATCTGCTTGCCGATGATATGCGGGACATCGTCCGGCGGCATTTTCAAAGCAGCGCAACGACAGCGGATGACCGAACGCTCATGGACATCGGGGCATGGGATGGTCATCTGGGACGACGTGTCGCCCGCGATCTCTGCGCGGGTATCATTGCCATCGAGCCGGATCCGACCCGTTTCGACAAACTGAATCACCGTCACGAGCCGGGTTTCAGCGCCATTTGTGCGGATGTGCGCGACTTGGCGCAGGACGATGCCGAGTCGGCATCCCTCCGTGCGAATGTCATCCTCCTTAGCCACGTTCTCTATTTCCTTCGAGGGGAAGATGACGATGCGCTCGTGCTCCAATGGATGAAGAAGCAGCGGCTTGCCGGAGGCATTGCGATCATCGCCCTGAATGACCAGAATGCCGTACCCGGTTCCCGGGCACACTTACGCCGAGCGTTCCGCATCCGCGAGAACAGCCCGCCGCCGAGTTACTACCACGGCATGTTGCAACGCATGGGCGATATCGTGGATATCCGGTATCCGGAAATACGTCTCGAAAGCCGCACGCCCGAAGGACTCGAGGCAACTCGGGACGTCATGCGGTACCTCCTTCCGGGTGATGCGCGTCACAACGCCGACGGTCTCGATGCCTACATCCGGCGACACGTCGAAGGAAAAGGAGAGGACGGACAGCACGTCTTCCGACACAATGTCGCTGTTTTAGCGACCCATGGATAAAACAGCGTGCCGGGTCATGCCGATCGGTTCTTCTTTTTTGCGCCCTTGCCGTTGAGCGCAGTTCCGTTCGTTCGATGATCGCCACCCCTGTACCCGCTCTGTGAAACGGCTATGGCCGCTTCGGTGACGTGCTGTGTCAGGATGATCTTCGCCTCTTTTCTTTCCTGTGCCACGATGCTTTGGATCAATCGCGCGACGATCCGCTCCTGCATCTCCGGCGCGAATTTCAAGAGGAGCGCCACAGCGGGGAGCGACAGAGCAATGTCGCTTTCATCCAGATTTTCTGCCGCCGATACCGCAGGCATATTCTTCTTCATGAGCGTGCTACCCTAGGGGGGTTCGTTGCCTCCGTCAATCAATGCGTATTGATGTTCTCACGCTGTTTCCGGCGATGTTCCAAGGCCCGCTCACCGAGAGCATCCTCGGCCGCGCGCGCGAGCAAAAACTCCTTGCAATCCATTGCCACGACCTGCGGCAGTGGGGGATCGGCCGTTACAAGCAGATCGACGATCGCCCGTACGGTGGCGGAGCGGGAATGGTGATGCGAGTGGATGCGGTCGTGCCGGCGGTTGAGGCTGTCATGCAAGGAGACCGAAGAGTCCGAGGCAACCAAAGAAACCAAGGACATCCCTGGAAAATCCTCCTGACGCCGCGGGGCAAGAGGCTGACGCAGACGACGGTCGAGCGTTTAGCGAAAAAGAAGCATCTCCTCCTCGTCTGCGGACACTACGAAGGCGTGGATCAGCGAGTCGTCGACGGAGGGTGGATCGATGAAGAATTGAGCATCGGCGACTACGTGCTCACGGGCGGGGAACTTCCCGCGATGGTCCTCATCGACGCCGTCGCACGGCAGATCCCGGGAGTCCTCGGCAAGGAGGAATCCGCCGCCGAGGAGAGTTTTTCCAAGAGTCTCAAACGCAAGCGCGAGTACCCGCACTACACGCGGCCGGAAGTATTTCGCGACCTGCGCGTCCCGGACGTCCTTCTCGGGGGGCATCACAAGAAGATCGAGGAATGGAGAAAGAAACGCACCGCATAGCCCCGCTCCGCCTCACCATGACATGATCAGTCTTATCGCATCAACGCCTCGGCCGTGCGCGACTGCTTGGTCGTGATGCCCTCTTTCATGCGCCAGAGCATCTCCGCCATTTCCCCGCGCGTGATCACCTCGTCCAGAGTGCTGATCGTCGTCGGGATGGCATGACCGTCGCTCAATTTCCGGATGTACGGGGCGTACCACGGTTCGTCCTGCGATGGGGTCGTCAGGAAGCCGCTGATGCCGGCGACGATCTTCGCCGCTTCGACGAACGTGACGTAATTGCCGGGCCTGAACGTGCCGTCTGGATAGCCGTTGACGATCTTCTGCACCGTCGCGATACAGACGGGTGAGGCGAACCATGCGTCCTTCGCCACGTCCGAATAGAACACGGTTTCCTTCGACTGGTTCACGATGTTCTCGCGGACGCATTCCTGGGTGCGCACATCGCTCAAAAGGAACGGATTAGTGATGATTTGCAGGAACTCCGCTCGATTGATTCGTGCCTCGGGTTTGAATGTCCCGTCTCCGTATCCGCGGACGACGTTGTTCACACGCAGGTATTCGATGGCGGTCCCATTGGGATGTTTGGAGGGGACGTCCGTGAACGGATCGGGAGCCAGCGGGGTCGGAGCGGCGGCATGGGCCGTCGTGACAAGCAGGGCTGCGATAAGAGTCAAAAGTGCGCGCATGGGGGACAGTGTCCTCCGGGGAGGTTTGGAGGGGAAGCAACTCGGCTAGACTGTTTCCCGTGGACCTGCCGTCATTACTTCAGGCATCGGGTGGCTCGATCACCCTGCATATCCGCGTGCGGCCGTTCGCGCCGACGACGGCATGGGCGGGCACGCTCGACGATAACACGCACGTCGTTCAGGTGCATGCAGCGCCGGAACGGAATAAGGCGAACATCGCGCTCGTGCGCTTCCTCGCACAGGAGGCCGGAGTCGATGTCCGGCACGTGGCGATCGTCGCCGGTGCTACCTCGCCCAAGAAAGTTGTGAAGATATCCATCCCACAAGCTCGCCCTCGCTCATGAGGCCCACGCGTCGTTCTTCATCCAGTACGAACGTTGGAATCAGTGTCACGCCGAGCTGCGCGGCGAGGGCCGCCTGCTTCGTTGCGGCGTCTTTTCCCGGTCCGTCGAGACATGCGCGGAATTCCTTCGCATTCGCTCCTTTGCTGCGCGCCAGCGCCTCGGCCTCTTTGACGGTCGACGGGACATCGTCCGTAACGGCTTCCAGGAATAGGAGCGCCCGCCCCTCGCTCGCACCGCAGGCGAGAACAGCCGCGACGAGCGCACTTTCCGGATACTTGCGCATTGGCAGTATCGCCAATTCCAGCCGGACGGCTCCGCTGGAAAGAACATCCCGCACAAGGCGCGGCAGGTGTCGGCGCTGGAATTCGGCGCCGTAGCGCGAGCTGGGATGCGTGAAGACCATGAGCACGTGCGGCGCATCCGCACTCCCGATGCCGATGGCCCCCGATGGCAGAAGCGCCCCCGAGAGCGACATGTTCCCCGTCGCCGCTGGCTGTACCGTGTCGCTGTTGGGAGGCGGGGATAGCGGAGGCAGTGGGGGAACGGGCAATCCTGATGTGCGCAGGGGCACAGGCGCGCATGCGGCAAAAAGCGTACAGAGCAGCCCGGCGATGATCTTCCGCAAAGCCATGGTGGGATTGTATCGTCATCGGTGCATGGAGCGCATCCACCTCCTCGGTATCCCCATCGATGCTCTGACTATGGAGCAGGCGCTCGTTCGACTGCGCGCGCTGCTTACGGGCGATGCGCAGTGCCACGTGATGACTCCGAACAGCGAGATGCTCGTCGCGGCCGTGTGCGATCCTGCATTCGCCGCAGTGCTCCGCAGTACCTCTCTGAACCTGCCGGACAGCGCCGGGCTGCTCTGGGCGGCGCGGTGGACGGGGCAGAATCTTCCCGAGCGTGTCGCGGGAGTGGATGCGATGACACGGTTTTTGGAACAGGTGGGTGAGGATCACGGCGTATTTCTCCTCGGTGCGGACGAAGGCATCGCGGCGCGCGCGGCCGACGCCTTGCGCGCGCGTAATCCGCGACTGCGGGTTGTCGGCACGCACGCGGGATCACCGTCTCCCGCGGACGCGCCGTCCATCCTCGATCGGATCCGCGCAGCGTCTCCATCGATTCTGCTCGTCGCCTACGGCGCGCCGGCGCAGGATCTCTGGATCCACACGCACCTCCGCACGTTGCCCAGCGTGCGGCTGGCTGTCGGCGTCGGCGGCACGTTTGATTTCTGGGCCGGCAAACGGCACCGCGCTCCCCTGTGGCTGCAGCGCCTCGGGCTGGAATGGCTCTGGCGACTGGTCCGCGAACCGAGGCGATGGAGGAGAATTTTCACCGCGGTCGTTGTGTTTCCCTGGATGGTGGTGCGGCACAAAAAAGATGCCGAATCACTCATGCAATCTCTCCGTCCGTGACACGTACCACTGTTCCTGTCCGCGCTTGAGCGTCACGAGCAATTGGCCGTCTTTGGATTCCGCAAGGTATTCGCGCGTTTTGCCGTCCTCGCTCTCGCGCAACATCGTGGTTTTCCCCAGTTCTTCGTCGGGCAGGAGGAAATAGATGGCGATGTCGGGCTTGTCGACGAGCGCCGCCTGCATGTTGCGCGCAGCCCGGCCGAGCATCGCGGCGCAGGCGACGATGGTCATGCTCAACACCAATGCCCACACGATCGTGTTGCGGAAGGCGTTCGCCGTCAGCGCTCCGACGTTGAAGTGGTGTTTGTGCATCACACCATTATACGCCTTTCAGTGCCTTTCATGCAACGTTTCCCGTGATAGTATCCCCCCATGTCCATCCTTATTCTCGTTCGTCACGGTCAATCGCAGTGGAACCTGGAAAACCGCTTCACGGGATGGGTAGACGTGCCCTTGAGCGCGCAGGGGGAAAGGGACGCGGCGACCTCGGGCAGAGCCCTGGCGGGAAGGCGGTTCGACATCGCCTTCACCTCGCGTCTCAAGCGCGCGCAGGAAACGCTCACCATCATCCTCAAGACGATGAAGCACGCGAAAGTACCAATCGAATATGACTCCGCGTTGAACGAGCGCCACTACGGCGACTTGCAGGGGCTCGACAAGGCCGAAACCGCCGCGAAGTTCGGCGAGCAGCAGGTGAAGTTGTGGCGGCGCAGTTACGGGACGCGCCCCCCGAACGGCGAGAGTATCGAGGACTGCGAGAGGCGCACCACGCCGTTCTTCGTCCAGTACATCCTCCCGCTCGTGGCGGCGGGGAAGAACGTCATCGTCGCGGCGCACGGCAACAGCATGCGTCCCATGTTCAAGCTGCTCGATCATCTCGATCCCGATACGACCGCCACGCTGGAGGTGGGGCTGTGCCTGCCGTACATCTACACGTTCGAGGGGGAGCGCATGGTGAAAAAAGAGGTTCTCGCGGTGCCCGATATCGTTGCGACGGGGACGGCGGATATCCATGCGAAAGGCCGATAGCGCTCCGGTTGGACATTGCCCGGGGAGCCTCGTAGAGTGCCCCGCCATGGCAGCCAAGAACCTGTTTGTCGGCTTCATTCCGGACGGCAACCGCCGCGCCGTCCAGCACGACGTCAGCCGCTATCTCGATTCGTATGAACGCGGGGCGGACGTGGTCGGTGACATGCTCAAACTCTGCATCCGCGACGAGCGTGTGAAGATTTTCGCCGTGTGGGGTATGTCCCTCGACAACGCGACCAAGCGCAGCCCGGAGGAAGTCGTCATTCTTCAGAGCGTCTTCGCCGCGTACCTGACCAAGCTGCGCAGCGATCTGAACACCGATCCGTACCGTGACGTGAAAGTGGTGCACCTGGGCAACGCGCGGGTGCTGTCGCCCGAAGTGGAAGGCCTGCTCGACGATGTGACCCGCTTCACGCGCGAGCGTACCGGGAAAATCTTCGGCCTGTGTCTGGGGTACGACGCGAAGGACGAGTGGGAGCGTGCGACCGACCAGTACGCGGCCGCGAAGACCGATGGCGAGGCGTCGCCGGTGTGGGAGTACTTGGATCTGCCACGGCGCGGGGACATGCCGTTCCAGCCGGTCGACCTCATCGTGGCGACGGGCAGGGCGCAGCCCTACACCAGCGGGTTCCTCCTGCCGTACCAGATCGGAAGCGGCACGCTGGAGCATTTCATCCCCGAGCACCTCCCCGACTGTCATCCGTCGTGCATCACACGCGCGATCGACGAGTACGAAAAACGCGTCGCGCAGCAGAGGAAAGGCAAATGATGTGCTAGTCTCCCTCCATGGACGCCATTACGTACCGCTCCTCGCGCTTCTACGACGATCTCGGCGATCAGCCGGACCGCCGCGTGCACTTGGTCCTGGTGGCGACGAAGCCCGACATCATCAAGCAGATACCCCTCTATAAGGAGTTGCAGCGCCGCGGCCACGTCGTCGTTCTGGGGCATACCGGCCAGCACTTCAGCGAGAATTTGAGCGGCGGCATGCTCAAGGAATTCGGCGTCGAGCCCGATTTCAATTTGAACGTCCGTGGCGCGATGCACGAGATCGTGAGTCAGATCATTGGACGTCTGGGCCACGTGATCGGCGAACTCAAGGCCCGCGGCAAGACTGTCATTCCGTACGTGCACGGCGACACGACGACGGCCATGGCCGCGAGCAATGCGGCGTTCTGCCATGGCTTCGCATCGGTGCATGTGGAGGCGGGCATCCGGACGCTGACGCCGGATTACGAGGGATTCGGGATTCGGGGTTCGGACTTCGAAAAAAAGTTCGATGTGGAGAAATGGAGGCGTTTCCTGCAGGACCGATCTCATTGGCAGCGCGGATCCCTCGAGCCGTACCCCGAGCAGTTCAACACGCGGTGCAGCGAAGCCGCGTCGGGGCTCCACTTTGCCCCGGTCGAGCTCGACCGGGAATTTTTGCTCTCCGAAGGGTTCCCGGAAGACCGGATCGTCGTCACGGGCAATTCGGTGGTCGATGCGACGGCCCAGGCGCTGGCGACGATCGATGCGTCGTCGGTCTTCGAGCGGCACCCCGTGCTCGCGGGCGGCGATTTCGTCCGCTTCTGCATCCACCGCCGCGAGAACTGCGGTTCGCCGCGCCGCTTTCGCGCGATCTATGAGGCGATGAAGCAGCTCGTACTGGAGGGGCGCACCGTCCTGCTCATCTCCCTCTTCCAGACCGAGAAGGCCCTGGAGCAGTACGGGCTCAAGCCCGACATCGAGGAGCTCGCCGCCAAGCACAAGAATTTCGTCTATTCGCCCGTTTGGTCCGAATACAAGGACGTGATCGCGGCGATGACGCGCGCCGCTGTATGCGCGACGGACAGCGGATCGATGCAGGAGGAGATGAATCATCTCGGCGTGCCGTGCGTGACACTGCGCTTCGGGTCCGACCGCAGCGAGTCCGCCATTGCCGGCGGCAACATCATCGCACCGCCCATCGACGCTTGGCTCATCAAGGATGTCATTCTGCATGCGTGGGACAACGCGTCGGTGCGCAACGTCCCCAAGTTGTACGGGGCGAACGTCAGTGAAAAATCTGTCGACGCTGTTGAGCGCGTCTTGAAGGGGGGAGAGGTCTTCCGGAATGAAGAGGAGAGATTGAGGATGTGAGGCGGTTGGGACGTAGGGTGCGTAAGGTACATAGGGTGAATAGGGTAAGATGGGCTGCGTATGTTGCAGCGGTTACGTGAAAGCCTGACGCTTGTACTCCTCGTGGCTTTGCCATTCCACGCGCTTGCGGTCACGCTTGCCACAAAACTCATCGCAGGGCCGGGACACGCTCCGATGGGGGTTCTCGCAGTATGGAAAGAAGGGCTTCTGGGAGTGATTCTCTGCATCACGATAGTGGAGTTGTTTCTGCGATGGCGGGCTATGGGCTATGGGCTATGGGCTATGGGTATGGACATTATTGATGCCCTGGTTCTGGGGTTACTGCTTCTCGCAGTGATTGTTTCAGCTCACAGCTCACAGCTCACAGCTCACAGCTTTTTCTATGGCTTCAAATACGACTTCATCCCGCTTCTTGCGTTCCTCGTCCTCCGTCGCGTTCCCTGGTCGGATCGCTGGCAGCTGTCCGCTGTCCGTTGCCTACTGGCTCTCGGCGTCCTCATCGCCGCGTACGGCATCGTGACGATGTTCCTGCCGATGTCCTTCTTCACGCTACTCGGGTACTCGGATCTGCATTCGCTCTACCTGCCGGACGGCCCTCTCGCCGCATTCCAGCAGGTCGGCGCATCGGGTATCCGCCGCATCCAATCGACCTTCAGCGGGCCGAATCAATTGGGGCTGTGGTTGCTGCTGCCGTGGGGGATGGTGTGGGCGGTCAGCGGTCAGCGGTCAGCGCACAGCGCACGAATGCTGGTTGTTGCTCGTTTCCTGCTGCTCGCCGCACTTTTTCTTACCTTCTCGCGCGCCGCGTGGATCGGGGCCGTGGTGATTATTGTTCTCTCCAGATTATTCCCTCTCCCCCCTTTCTTCCCCCTCTCCCCCCGGGAGAGGGGGAACGAGAGGGAGAGGGTAGGGGTGAAGAGCATTATCGTTGCGTTGGTCATTGGCCTCGCCGTCGCATTGGCCGTTCCTGCATCGCGCGTCATCCTCCTCCGTAGCGCATCGACAACCGATCACCTGCGCCGTCCGATGGAGGCGCTGCGCGTCATCGCCGATCACCCGTTCGGTCTCGGCTTGGGGTCGGCGGGTCCCGCGAGCAACCGCGTCAGCGACGGGTGCGTGTTCCTGCCCGCGTCCGGCGATGCGTCATGGGCGGCCGGTCGCGATGACCTGTGCGTTTTCCTTGGCGATGTGCAGGTGCAGCCGCGTGGCCGCGTGTGCCGCTGTCCGCTTCTGCCGGAGAACTGGTATTTGCAGATCGGCGTCGAGCTGGGGGTGTTGGGGCTGGCGCTCTACCTCGTGCTCATGGGCTGTGTCCTTGTCCGACTTTGGCGGTCAGTGGTCAGTGGTCAGTGGTCAACAGATCTGTTCGCAATATTTCTCGCCCTCTCCCTCGCCGCCCTTGTCCTCCATGCCTTCGAGGACAGCGCCGTGGCGTATACGGCGTGGATTCTGGTAGCCGCCGCCCTGCCGATTGCCTCACGGAGGGAACCTGCATAAACTCCCTCTATGGAAGCGGGCATCCATCCGAAATCCATCGTCATCCTCGACTTCGGGGGACAGTACGCCCACCTCATCGCCAATCGCGTCCGCAGGCTGGGCGCGTTTTCCGAAATCCGTCCGCCGGAGACGCCCGTATCGCAGCTCAAAGACGCCGCGGGGATCATCCTCTCGGGTGGTCCGCAAAGCGTGTACGAGACGGGGAGTCCCCAAGCCGATCCTGCGATTCTGCAGCTGGGCATTCCGGTGCTGGGGCTGTGCTACGGGCACCAGTGGTTGGCGCACGCGCTCGGCGGCACGGTGAAGCCCGCGATCGTGAAGGAGTACGGACACACGGACGTTACGGTCGTCGCGACCGATACCCCGCTGTTCCACAAGCTTCCGGAATGTCAGAGCGTATGGATGTCCCATGGCGATGAAATCGCGGTGCTGCCGCCGGGGTTTCGCACGGTTGCCTCCTCCGCCGATTGCGCCAACGCGGCGATGGCGGACGACGCGCGCCGCATCTACGGCATCCAGTTCCACATCGAGGTCACCCATACGCCGCACGGTATGGAGATCCTCAAGCGCTTCGTCGGCCTGTGCGACCATGCCGCATGGTCCGTCGAGAGCTTTGCCGCGCACGTCGGCGCGGACGTGAAGACGCGGGTTGGCGATCGCAAAGTGTTCATGCTCGTCTCCGGCGGAGTGGATTCCACCGTCGCGTTCACGCTGCTCTCCGAGACGCTCGGCCCCGATCGGGTGCAGGGCTTGCTCGTCGACACCGGACTCATGCGCAAGGACGAAGTGCGGCAGATCCAGTCCGCGCTCGCGCGCCTCAAACTGCCGAACCTCCACGTCGAAGACGCATCGTTGCTCTTCCTCGATCGACTGCAGCATGCCTACGATCCGGAGGAGAAGCGACGCATCATCGGCGACACGTTCATCGACGTGCAGCGCACGGTGAGCGAGCGGATGGGGCTGCGGATGGAGGATGGATGGATGCTCGGCCAGGGGACGATCTATCCCGACACGATCGAGACGGGCGGCACCAAGCATGCCGATCACATCAAGACGCACCACAACCGTGTCGAGGCGATCGCGCGGATGATCGAGCGGGGGTTGGTGATCGAGCCCGTCAAGGAACTGTATAAGGATGAAGTGCGGATGCTCGGCGAGGAACTGGGACTCCCGCACGATCTTGTCTGGCGACACCCGTTCCCGGGACCGGGTCTGGGCGTGCGCATTCTCTGCGCGAAGGAGCCCGTCCCCGTCACGTATCCTGACGATGCAACGAAAGCGAAGACCGAAGCGTTCCTCGCGGAGCATGCCGCCATCCCGTTGCCCGTCCTGACGGTCGGCGTGCAGGGCGACGGGCGGACGTACCGCCACCCGCTTGCGGTCTTCTCCGGCACATCCCCGGCGGGCAATGCCGACGCGCTCGCGCTCGCGCGCAGCGTCCCCAACGCGTACCGCCAGTTCAGCCGCGTCGTGCTCTGCACCTCACACGATCGCATGCCGGCGACGCCCTTCGTCTTCACGGGCTCGGGGGCGATCACCCGCGAGCGCGCAGACTTGTTGCGCGAGGCCGATGCCGTTGTCGACGCCGAGATGCGTGCCGCGGGGCTCTACAATGACATCTGGCAGTTCCCGGTTGTGATCCTGCCGTTCGGCCTGGCGATCGGCGGACAATCCATCGTCCTGCGGCCGATCCGCTCCACCGATGCGATGACCGCGGACGCGCTCCCGCTCGGCGATGAACTCCTCCAGCGCATCACCCAGCGCCTCCTTGGACTCAAACATGGCGACTTCTCCATCGACATGGTGTTCCATGACCTCACGAGTAAACCTCCGGCGACTATTGAATGGGAATGAAGCCAGAGGCAGCAGCCTCGACACTTTCTTTGCCAGCCCCTTCAACATCTTCCCGTCCTTTCTGCGTAGAGGCAGTTGCCTCTGTCCTTTCTTTCCGGCGAAAGAAAGGA
>VMFU01000011.1 GCA_007376205.1 Candidatus Peregrinibacteria bacterium Gr01-1014_25 | reverse complement strand
TTCCACGTCCTTTCCTTCTTCCCCATGCCCGGCTGGAACGTCAGACGGCGGAGACCTTTCTTTGCGCCACTTTCTTTGTGTGGTGACAAAGAAAGTGGCGAAGCTGCTGCTTACCTAAAGAAAGGATGGGAAGATGTGGAGGAAAATTCCTACCTCCTTCCTCTTACTGGAACCGCAACAATGTCCCCGGGCTCTTCGACGAGAAATCGAATCGTCCGCCTCTTGCTTGCTCGCACATCCGCCGTGAGTTTCATCAACCGTTCTTCGTTGCGGCCGATGAGAAGCGGCGGCTGGAACGTCAGCAGGACGCTCTCGCCGTCCATCTGCGCCGCCGTCCCCGTCAGGCGTTGGCCCGAAGAGCTCTCCAAGACGATGTTCTGCACATCGTCGTCGCGCGCCGACCCGTCGTTCGTCAGGAGGATCGTCTGCAGCCGCACGTCGTCCTCACCCTCGACGCCCAGGCGCAGACGCGCAATCGTGCGGTGCTCGCCGTATCGCACTGGTTCGGTCAGTTGCGGGTACGCCACGGTGACAACGCTCCGCTCTGGGCCGGCGACGCGCGCCGTTTGCGACGCAAGAGAGCCGGGCACGAGGAGCACGGTCGCATCGGCGGCATCGATGTCCGACGCCTGCGTCAGAACGAAGCGATGCTCGCCCGCGCGCGCCGCCGACGCGCCGATGTCCGCGACGATGGTCAGGGTCTTCTGCCCGCACGGTTCCAGTGTCAGGCGTCCGAGACGCACGATTGCCGCGCCGTCCCGTTGCACGGACGCGACACGGCTGACACGCTGCCATCCGTCGAGAGCGTGGACGCCGGCAATATCCGCGGCGCTCCCCTGCCCCCTGCGCAGCAAGTTCAGCGATCGCACCGTCACCGCCGCGTCGCACGTCGCCCGGAACATCACGCGTAATACGGGAACGCGCTGCGACCCTGGCGCCACTGCAGTGACGGGAACCGGAGCCGAGCTCACCGTCAGCGCCGGCATCGCCGCATGCACAGTCTCCATGCTTAGGAACAAAGGTATCAGCAGAAACAATGCCCACCACATGCTCTGCATAGTAGCAAAATCCGTCCGAACGCGCGGGTCTTGCGGGCCCCGCGCGTGGAGGACACTTCTTAAGGAAGGGTGGGTCCGCGGGAGGGACACCAGGGGTGGCCCTTCCGCGCATACTACCACTTTCCCCCCGCCCCTCCGCCACCGAACGAACCGCCGCTGAATCCGCCAAAACCGCCGCTCCCGCCCCCTCCCGAAAACCCCCCGCCTCCCCATCCGCCGCGACGGCCGCGTCGACTGCGCCCGTAGCCCATGCGGGAGACGATGAAGTCGAAGAGCAATCCCAAAAGCACCATCACGGGCACGATCAGCCACCAGGTGAAGAGCAGCGCGAGTACGACGCCGAAGATTCCGCCCAGAATGCCCCCAAGCCACCACGATTTCGACCGCCCGAGCCATGCAGCGAGAATGTTGAAAACGAGGAAGAGGAAGAACACGATCCACGCGCCGCCACCGTCACCGCCGCCTCCCGCGTACCGATCCCCGGTGTATTCGCCGCCGATGTGCTTCTCCATCGCATCGATACCGGCAACGAGGCCGTCGACGTACTTGCCGTCGCGGAAATACGGCAGCATCTCCTCTTCGATGATCCCCTTCACGACGATGTCCGGCAGCGCGCCTTCCAGTCCGTATCCGGGCGCGATGAAGACCTGTCGGTCCTCGTACGCGAAGAGGACGATGACGCCGTTGTCGTTTTCCGACGTCCCGACGCCCCACTTGCGGCCGATAGCGACCGCGACGTCAACGGCGGGCTCTCCGTCGAGCGTCGACACCAGCACGACGGCGATCTCATTGCTCGTCTGCTGCCGGTACGCTGCCAGCCGGCTTTCCATCTCCTGCTCCTCCTGCGCCGTCAGAAGCGGAACCGTGTCCGTCACGAATCCGTCGTTGACGGGAACCTCGAACGCATGCACCTGCGGGGCGAACGCGGCAAGCAGGACGATGCCGATGCCGAGCGCTCGAGCGATCACTGGTCGAAGTTGACTGTCGGCACCGTATCCGCGCCGTCGTCACTTTCGAAGAATGCCTCCGGCACGAAGCCGAAGAATCCGGCGAGCACGTTGCCCGGGAAGCGCTTCACGCGGAGGTTATAGATGCGAACCGCTTCGTTGAAGTCACGGCGCGCCGTGCCGATGCGGTTCTCGGTACCCTCCAGCTGCGTCATCAGGTCGCGGAACGCCTGGACCGACTGCAGTTGCGGATACGCTTCGACGGTCACAAGCAGACGCGCGAGCGCGCTGTCGAGTCCGCCCGCGGCGGCGATCTTCTCGCTGCGCGTTCCGGCGCCCATCCACTTCGTCCGCGCCTCGGTCACCTGCTGCAGCGTCGACTGCTCGAATCGCGCGGCGCCCTTCACGGTGTTAATCAGGTTCGGCAGGAGATCGGCCCGACGCTGGTACTGGGTCTCGACCTGCGCCCAGGACGCATCCATCGCCTCGCGGGACGTGATCAAGCCGTTGTACCCCGCACCGACCCACAGGAGCAGGAGGACGACGATGCCGATGATGACGTGGACGGTGCGAATCTTGGAGAAGTCCATGATGGTGGGGAGGGAAAGCGAAAGAGTGGACCTAGCGCCATACGACGAGGACCGCGCCCATCGCGAAGACGTTCACGGCCTGGTACGCGGCGTTCAGCGCCATCAACCTCCAGGAGCGTCCTTCGAACAGCTCGTGGATTACGAGGGGGATGACGACGAGGAGCCAGAACGGCCAGACGACCGAGAAGCTCTCCAGGAGCGTGTCCGCGCTCGTGCGTTTCAGGATGGACTGCAGGAGGGCGCCGAAGACGACCGTGAGCACGAGGCAGATCGCCATCGCGCGGCCCGGACTGTTCTTCTGCATCTGCTTTTCCGTCAGGCCGACGAGCGCCATCCACTGCTTGCCGAAAGCCATCGGGGAGTACCAGACGGCGCCGATGACCATGGATGCCGCGACAGCGGCGAGGAGGGAGGGGATGTGGAGGGTGTTGAGCATAGGACTCCGATACTACAGCAACGCCTGGGCAATCAGGAAGTAGATCAGCACGCTCAAAAAATCCTGGATGATCGTCGCGATCGGTCCGCTCGCGTTCGCGGGGTCCATGCGCAAGCGGCTGAAGAGGTAGGGAATCACCACGCCGGTGCAGAGCGACGAGAAAATAGCCGCGGCGAGGGCGAGACCCAGGGTCATGCCGAGCGCTGGAGCGCCGTACAGTAGGCCGGTGGTGAGGGCCAGCAGGACGCTGAAGCTGGCGGCGATCAATACGACCACCGAAAGCTGGCGCAGGAAGTAGCGCCAGAATTTGAGCGAGCGGTCGATGGCGAGATCGCGGATGACGAACGCCTCCATCTGCGTCCCCACGGCGTCGCTCATGTACACGATGAGAGGGATGAACGCGGCGAGGATGAGATGCTGCTGTAACACCGCTTCGAACACGCCGATGAGTTTGGCGACGAGCAGGCCGCCGCCGAGTCCCGCGAGGAGCCATGGCGTGCGATGGCGGAAGGACTGCCAGACGGTCAGGTGGAACACGTCATCCCGCAGCGCGGCATGGTGGGTCACACCGACACGCCGCAGCACGTCCTCGTGCATTTCCTTATAGAGGATGTGTAGGATGACGTCGCTCGGAAGCACGCCGAGGAAATGCCGGTCATGGTCGACGACGGGAACCGCCTTGATGTTGTGCTTGAGGGCGGCGTACGCGGCGCGCTCCTGATGATCCCTGGGATGCACCGAAACGAGCCCCTCCCGTTTACAGACCTCGCCGACGGCCTTGCCTGCGGGCAGGCGGTACACGTCCCGGATTGACAGCACGCCGACGAGCTTGCCCCATTCATCGACGATGTAGACGTAGTGCACCGATTCCCACATATGCATATGAGCCTCCATCTCGCGGCGCACGTCGCCGATCGGCACGTGCGGGTCGACGATGGGAACCGCCTGAATCATCCGCCGCGCGGCGGCATCCGCCGGCAACGCGCGCATCTCCTCCGGCGAAAGCGCGTGCAGGTGCGGATGGATGTGCTTCACGAGCACGCACTCTACCTGCGTGCATCGGCAATCGCCATTCCGCACGGCGCTCTATGCGCGCTTCACCATCGCCCGGCGCCCGTCGGAGACAACGTGCACAGGAAAGCTCACACCCTGGTCATCCTGCATCGTTGAAATTTCTGCCTCGGAAAACACGTCGGTGACAGGGACCTGCACAAAGATCGGTGGCTTGAAGAGCTGTGAACGTCTGCAATGCTTGATCGCAAATTTCTGAGCTGCGAAATGATCGTCCTTCACTCTTGCATGCATAAGACACATGCCCGTGCGTTTGAGCATCAATTCCGTGAGTGCAACGTCGGAATTGAAGTGATACACGGCAGCGGTCGGCTGTTGCGCAGGAAGGGTCATTGTGCCATCACTGGAACAAATGCTGACCTCGTACACAGAGCCGTCTTTCGCTTGCGACGCTCCGCGACAGAAGTAACTTTCCTCCTTCTTCAAGGGACCGATGTCCACCGCCGCCGGCTCGAAGTCCCGCGTCCGATGCACTTGCAGGCAATAGTCCACTTCGTCGTCCGTCGTCTGCACTTCGAGGATGGGGCAGTGCCGCGGATCGAATTTGGGCAGCTTGCGCACCCGTTCGTAGAGGGCGACCAAGCGCGGCAGGCGCGCGGCGATCACCGGAATCGTTGCAGATCTGTGGGCGCGCTCTTCCAGTCGCCCCTGATCGGAGACGACATAGCTGGCGACCTCCCGATTCGCGCTGTAGAGGTGCGAAAAGACATGGTAGCGGCTCGCGATTGCGGAATCCGCCACGATCGCGTGATTCCATCCGTCGATGTACTGCCAGTACGAAAAGGAAATGGCCGCGCGGTGGACCTCTTCATCAAGGCCGAGGAGCTCGCAGTACCTTCGCGTTGGCAGGGAGCGCAATCCCGCGAGCAGCTTTTCCGCCGTCCGCTGCTCGAGCATCGGCAAATGTCGCAGTAGATTGAAGTACGTGTGAATGCTTTTGCGATCCAACACCGCATCAACAATCTCCTGCTCGCTACGGGGCTCCGTGGCGGGAGCAAAATCCTTCTTGGGGTCGGCGACCATGCTCTCGAGCAAATCCGATGCGCCGTCGTAATCCTGCGGATGCTCGCCGCGGATGATGAACTTGTAGCCGTCCCTGATAGCGTCTTGCAGGTTTGCGATTCTCGCGGGCACGCGGATGCCCTCGGATGCGAGGTAGTCGCAGATTTCCCGCTTCGGTTGAAGTGGCGGATGAGCAAGGAAAGCATCGCGCATGACGCTACATTACTGCATTTTCTACTTTTGTATATACCGCCGCAAAACGGAGTTTGGTCGGGATGATGAGGATGCTTCTTATGCGCTCTGGCGCCTCCCATACGAGTTCTGTACCATCCCCGCGCTACTCGGGATGTAGCTCAGTTGGCTAGAGCGCACGGTTCGGGACCGTGAGGCCGGAGGTTCGAGTCCTCTCATCCCGACCATTTCCTTTCGCGCAAAGCAAAGACCCGTGTCTCCCCTGGAAGCGCGACATGCACAGAAATGGGGCCACAGCATTTTTTTGGGAAGTAGCAATGCCTCTATTTCTGGATTGAGAGTGATCTTTGTACAAATTATTTATTCAATATATCTCTATCCGATGGCTGGTTTCTTTGCACTATTTTCCACCCATGGGCAACCACCCCCCATGGAGATGTACCGCTGCAAGAACAACTAATTGCGTCAAGTATTACTCGACAACACTTCGACCCTCCGTACACTCCCCCCACTCCCATCTCGGGAGCTACTATGATACCCGTGAAGCCTGCTTCACATCGCGCTTCACTCCCGCTCATGCTCACGCATGTAGCGCTCATCACCACCCTCATCATGAGCATGGTGTTGAGTCTCCCCACCCTAAGCTAAAGGGCCAGGCGGAGAGCGAGTGCAAGCAACAGTCCGTACTCACAGAAACCTCAGCGTGAGTGCGAACACCGCCAGGAGAGGCCAGTGGAGAGGATGGACGGGCGGATTCCTGAACCCAAAAATCGGTCCGTCTACCGCGCGTTCGCCTTTAGGAGCCCTTCCGCAAGAATGAGCGAGGGGGAGGGGTCCCCGTCATCGCCCTCTTCGGTGATGACGATTTTGCTATACGCACGCAAATCTTTGGGAGTTTCGTACCGAACGCTGTGGCGGACGTCGTTGAAGGCATTGGTCAGATGCCCCAAGGATACGACGGGCTTGCCGCCGCCATCCGCCATCCACGCTTCCAGAAACTTTCCATCCTCCGGAACGGCGATATTGGCCTGAACGCTTACGATCGTTGCACCATCCTCGAACCCGTGGAGGCTCGCCACCCCATTCGCACGCGCCTCCCCCACCCCGCCGATAGGCCCGATGGCGAAGAACGTCTCCCTGCCATGCCCCTCAACGACGACCTGCTTCCCGGGCATGGGGGTGGTAATGACGTCGATGCCGATGGGCTTGTCGATATCCATGGACTTGGAGCAGCCCACCATGGCGAAGAGCGAACAAACAAGGCAGAAGGAAGCGGCGGATCGGGGCATGGGGAGAAGGGGTACCGGCGAAGGGTAGAGGGGAGACATCGGAGAAACAAGACCGCAAACGATCGTCCGAACGTGCGGGTCTCGTGGGTTCCCGCACGTGAGGACACCTTTCGAGGAAGGGTGGGTCCGCGGGAGGGACGCCAGGGGTGGCCCTTCCGCGCAGTTACCACAGCCATCCCGGGGGCCGCGCCTCATACCGCATGCGCTCCTCGCGTTTCTTGCGGTCCACCCGCGCGGCGAGGACCTGGAGTTGGGCCTCGTCCTCGGGATACGCTTGTCCCAACGCATCGACGACGTCGGCGAACGCCTCGGCATTCGGTCCCAAGGCGATGAAGTGCGCATTGCGGTCGATGGCCTCGGCGAACGTCCGTGCGATGCCGAGGAATTCCGCCCGGCGCTGCGCGAGGACATCCCGCTCTCCCCTTTCCAGGGTGATGCGGACGAATCCCGCCAGAACGCTGATATCGTTCGTCGCGCCGCCGAGGGCGAGCGCCCGTTCCTGTGCCGCTTGGGCATCCTCAAGCGCGCCGCGACGGCGCTCGATGATCGCGCTGATCTTCCACGCGCGGTAGTCCTCGGGATTGCGTTCCAGAGCATCAGCGATTGCGGAAGCTGCCTCGCCCAACCGGCCCTGGCGCAAGTACAGCTGCGCCCGACTCACATGCAGATCACGACTGAAACGTTCCCGCCGCGCCAGCGCATACCACTGCATCGCCGCCCGATCGTCCCCCCGCGCTTCCGCATGTCGCCCCAGCGACGAGAGGATGAGAAACGGCGCCTCGACGCACGCGATGATCAGCGCGGCCGTCGCGATCACGGGAGCGCACCGCCGCAACGCGGGAAAATGCAGGCGCGACATGCCTCCTCCCGCCGCCAGCACGCCGAGGAGCAGCCAGAGCGGGAACGCAACGCCGACGAATTGCAGGTTGTAATCGATCAATGAATGGGCCAGAACTCCGGCGCAGGCGATGAGCGCCGCGAAGGACAGACTGTCACCGCTGCCCGGAACGTCGTGGAGCAGCGCGCGCAGGGGGGGGAACAGCGCGAGAACCAGCAGCACGAGAAAGAGGAGGGCAGCGGGCATGCCCCGCTCCATCGCCAATTTGAGGATGACGTTGTGGGGATGATCGGATGTGGCAAGGATTCCCTCCTGCAACCGCGGCTGGACGAAGCGGAAGCTGTACGGCCCCCAGCCCGTCACGGGGTGCTTGAGCGCGAGCGTCCATGCCTGCCGCCAGAATTGCTGGCGCTCCGCGATCGATGTCGCGCCGTCGGCGGACGTGAACGTGATACGGTCGCCGACGTCCTGCACGCTGTACAGCACCGAGCGGAGGGCATTGGCGTTGATGAAAAACGCGGCAGCGACGGTCGCCGTCAGGAGCGTCGGCACAAGCGCGGTTCGCAGGCTGCGCAGGCCGCGACGACGCACCACGATGCACCCCGCCAATGCAATCTGGCCGAGCGCGGCGACGAAGGCACCGCGAGACAAGCTCACCAGCAGCGCGCCCAGGATGACGCCCAGAATGACCAAACGTATGCGCCGCTGCCGGGCATCAATTGCGCGTGCCGCATGCAGCGCCGCCAGCGGCCAAGCGAGCAGGACCAAATCCGCCCAGGCATTCGGCCAGTAATCGGTGTGGAATCGGAAATCGAAGAACGTTCCGACGAAGCGGTCCACCGGCTGCAGCACGTACACCGCAAGGCCGATGACGGATGCCGCAAACGTGGCCGCGACGATGACGCGGATCAAGACGCCGCCCAGAGCCGCGCGGCGTTCACGGTCGGTCGAGATGCCCGCGGACCACAGGAGCGCCGCCGCAAGGGCCGCATCGCGCAGTACTTCGTCCAATCCGTACGTCGCCGTCCGCGAGAAGAGATACGCAAGGACGGTCCACGCGACGAACGCCGCCGCACAGAGTACCAACAACGCCGGCGGACGCGCCGCCTGCTCTCCCCTGTCCCGCCATTGCACGACGGCAAGCGCGCACACGCCGAGAACCATCAGCCACGTTGTCTCCAACCCCTTCCCCCCCTTCCATAGAATGGAGAAAACGAGGAGAGGAACGAGGATGAAGCGGATGGGCTCATCGACGATCCGACGCAGGAGGACGGGGAGGATCATGAGATACAGCATATCAGCTAGAGACGGTTACCTTCGTTTTTTATTGGCCTCATCAACATCTTCCCTGTCCTTTCTTTCCGGCGAAAGAAAGGACAACAAAGAACGCCGTCGCGACCAATCACCCCTCCTCCCGCCCTGTGTGCTCGCCGACTCTCCTCCTCGGCGCTCGGAGAGATCGGCTCGCAGCAACGGGACAGGGCTTTTCCTTACCTCCCCATGCCCGGCTGGAACGTCAGACGGCGGAGACTTTTCTTTGGCTACTTTCTTTGTGTGGTGACAAAGAAAGTGGCGGGGCTGCTGCTTACCTAAAGAAAGGACGGGAAGAGGTTGAAAGAACACTATGCCGTACACTATGCCCATGGCATTTCTTTCAAAGGTCCGCTTACTCCTCGTTGCACACTGGCCCGTCCTCCTTCTCATAGCCATCGCCTTCCTGACGTACGCGCCGTCGCTCGGGAACGGCTTCGTGACGTGGGACGACGAACTCCTCATCACGCTCAATCCCGTCGCGCACGGTCTCTCGATCCACAACATCCGGATGGCTTTCACGATGTTCGATCCGGAGCTCTACATCCCGCTGACGTTCTTGAGCTTCCAGCTCAACTTCGCGCTCCACGGACTGCAGCCGCTGGGCTACCACCTGGGCAATCTCCTCCTCCATATCGGCTCCGTCCTGCTCGTGTACAGGATCGTCCGCCAGCTCACGGGACGGCAAATCGCTGCCCTCGCAACCGCACTGTTCTTTGCCGTCCACCCGCTCCACGCCGAAGCCGTTGCGTGGGCGAGCGCGCGCAAGGATGTCCTCGCCGCATTCTTCGCGCTCGGCGCGGTGACGCTCCTCCTGGATTGGCGGCAGACGCGCGCGCCGAAGTCGTACGCCGCGAGCCTTCTCTCCTTTCTCCTCGCGCTCCTCGCCAAGGTGCACGTCCTCGTGCTGCCGCTCCTCCTCCCCTGCCTCGCCATCGCGCAGGGGCGCAGGCTTGGTCGCAGAACGCTGCTGACGACGATCCCCTTCCTCACATTGAGCGTGACCTTCGGCATCGTCGCCCTCGTCGGAAAATCCGGCCGCAACACGGGCATTCTCTGGGAGAAGATGCTCATCGGGATGAAGGCCGCCGTCTTCACGCTGGAAAAGCTCCTCGTCCCGACGGGGCTTTCGGTCCTGTACCCGTACACGAAGCCCATCAGCCTCTTTACGCCGGATCTCCTGGTGAGTGCGCTGCTCGTCCTTACGATTACTCTCATCTGTCTCCTTCCTTGGGTGTTCTCGTCCCGAAGTCCGATTCCTTACTCCCGAATCCCGCTTCTTTTATGGTTCTCTTTCCTCCTCCTTCTCGCGCCGAGCTTTACGAACGTCGCCAAGGGTCACGACGCCCTGCGGGACGTGTACTTCTTCTCCGATCGCTACGCCTATCTCGCCTCGCTCATTCCGCTGGGCATCGCCGGATGGTGCATCGACTTGCTTTGGCAACGGCGACGGATGCTCGGCATCGGCGCGCTCTCCGCCGTCACGATCGTCTTCGCGCTCCTCGCATGGCGGCAATCGCTGACGTGGCGCGACACGGAGAGCCTCTTCCGCAGCGTGCTCCGTGCGTATCCCAACAGTCACGTCGCGCTCGGGAACGTCGGGGCAATCCTCTATCAGCGCGGCGAACGTCAGAAGGCACTCGAATACTACCAAGCATCGCTCAAAGTCCGGCCCAACAGCGCGGCCTACTTCAATCTGGGCGTGGCAGCCGAAGAGTCAGGCCTGACAGCGCGCGCGGAGGAGTTCTACCGCAAAGCCGTCGAGCAGCGGCCTTGGGACGCGCAGGCGCTCACGCGGCTTGGTCTTCTCATGCTGAAACGCGGGGCGACCGCCGAGGCCGTCGACCTGCTCCTGCGCGCCATCGATGCCAAGGCGACGCCCGTCGAGGCTTTCACTGCCCTCGGCCGCGCTTACGCCAAGCTCGGGCAGATGGACAAATCCCATGCGGCCTATGAGGAGGCGCTGCGGATCGATCCGGAAAATGCCGAGGCGGCGGGAGTATTGGGCGTGCGGTGAAAGAATATTGACTTTTATATTTTGTGTTCTATTATGAATTGAGCCCTGTCCCAATCAACGGGACGGTGGACGCTGTTTTTTGACAGCACAGCAGGGAATGTTCGCCGAATCGTAGTAGGCGAACATCGACTCGAAACCGCTGCTTTCGCAGCACTGGAGCTCTCGCATGTTCACTGGACAGTACCCGTACCTGTACAAAGGTACCGAACGCCGCGTTCCGGTCACGGACGGCGTTCTGACGGAGCGGAAACTGGTGAGACCCGTCGTGATGCTCGATCACGCAGAACAGCTCTTCATCGGCATCGACTTCCTCGAACCCGACAACAAGGAGAAATCGACGACACGATGGGGCGCTACATTCGGCCCGGACGCCGACATCGTCGGCGCATTCCGGGCGATGCGGCTGCTCGAACTGGAACCGAAGATCTCCATGGAAGTTATCGAACAGGACTGCATCGCCGCCTCGGGTCTGATCGCAGACAGCTCGACACGAGACGCAGTTCGTGCACGCATCGGCGAAAAGTTTGACCAAACGATGCGGGAAATGCCGGACAGCCTCATGGACGCTCTGCGCCTTCTCGCGTGCCACGATGTGCAGATCAGCAAGGTCGCGCTGGTCCAGGAAATCCGCGCAGGACGGCTGCGGCACACGGATGAACTGCAGCAAAAGTTCGGCGTGGAACACCCGGACGTCATCGACGAACGGGAACGGCGACGGCAAGCGCTCGTCGAACCGTTCGTTCCGTACTTCCGCCAGTGGTTCGCGCAAAATGCGGCAGTCACTCAAGAAACCCACAAGCCCGGCTGCCGGCACGAACGGTTCCTGCGCGACATGGCCTACGCATGTCTGCGCAAGGGTGTGACGGATCCCGCCCAGGTCGTCGGCATGAGCCTCGCGTTCCAGGAAGTCGGGATCGGATGCATCGGGGAACTCATGCTCGATGCGCTCGCTGGAAACGACACGAGCATCGACAGCCTGGTCAAGCGGAAGCTGATGTCGATCTGCAATTTCCTCGTCGAGCAGTTTGAGGGGGCGAAGACGCCCAAGAAAACCCCGAGTGACTACTACTCTCTGCTGACGAGCATCAAGAACAGCTGGAATTCCCTGCCTCAACAGGATGTGTGAGGCGCCGCCCATCGTCGGATGGGCACCCAGTAACAGAGGCGAGGGCATCATGCCCTCGCCGTTTTTTGCTGTGGTGGGAATCTGACGTCCAAACTATCCGGGCACCGGATGCTTCCACGGGAGGGGTTGGGAGCCCGGCTTCGTCTGCGGACTACGTCGCGGCATCCGGCTTTTTGCTATTTACACTCAATCCCGGCGTAGCCTCGCAAGAGCGAGACGAAGCCGGATGGTGCCCAGAAGAGGACTCGAACCTCCACGGGATTGCTCCCACTAGCTCCTGAAGCTAGCGCGTCTACCAATTCCGCCATCTGGGCGATGACGGCGCAGTATAGCAATTCCCTGGCTTGACAAAATAAAAACGTGAAGTTCATAGTATCCGTTTATGCAGTACAACATCCCCGGGCAGGAACCGCTGACGATCGAGACGCTCATTCTGGACCTCAACGGCACCCTCGCCATCGACGGCAAGCTCATCGATGGCGTACGCGAACGCATCAAGGAACTGCGCGAGCAGGCCATGCGCATCGTCCTCTTCACCGGCGATACGAATGGCAACGCGGCGGGGATCGCGGACGAACTGCAACTGGAGGTCCACGTGACCAAGGATGCTCTGGCGAAGGCTGACGAAGCGAAGAAGCTCCGTCCGGAGACGGCAGCGGCCATCGGCAACGGGCGCATCGACTTGGAGCTCTTCCAGACCGTGCGGCTCCGCATTCTCACGTTGCAGGCGGAGGGCGTGCACCGCGACACGCTGCTCGCGTCGGACATCATCGTGCCGTCGATCAATGACGCCCTCGATCTCTTCCTCAAACCGAAGCGGTTGATAGCGACGATGCGGAAATGAACTATGATAGCCACGATGCCAAACGCATCCGCAGAACACACCGAATGTAATCTCATGGAAGCCATGAGCTTCGCACGCGACCTTGCGCGGAGAGCCGGGGAACTTGCTCTCGAGATCCGCAGGGACGGAAATCTGGACATCGAGCAAAAAACCGCCGAAGCGCAGAACATCGTCACGCGCGCGGATCGCGCATGCGAAGAGCTCATCGCAGCGGCAATTCGTCAGCGGTATCCGAATCATGCGGTCCGTGGCGAGGAAGGGGTCGCAAACCAAGCCGGATCACGTTGGCAGTGGATCATCGACCCGATCGACGGAACGTACAACTTCTCCCGCGGACGGATCTTCAGCGTCTCCATCGGCCTTGCCCATGATGGCGAATCCGTAGCGGGCGCGCTCTTCTTCCCCGACGATGCCGTGCTCTTGAGTGCGACGCGTGGAGGAGGTGCCGATCGAAACGGTACGCGCATCGAACGCAGTAGTGTCGTGAAACTCGCCGACGCGCGTCTGGCCTTCGACGTTTCCGCAGGGGGCGACGAAGTTCGGGAAATCGCATCGTACCGCCAGCCGCTCGAGGCGCACGTGGCGTCCGTCGAACGCACGTACTGTTCGACCAGCGCCGCGCGAGGGATCATCGAGGGAACGTACGACGCGCACATTTGCGGGGGGTTGACCCCATACGACATCGCGGCGGCTATCGTCATCTTGCGGGAAGCCGGATGCGCAGTCGCGTGCATCGACCAGAAGCACATCGACATCGACCGCGAAAAGATTCCGCTCATCATGGCAGCCGATCCGCAATTGCTCGAGGAAATTGAAACACTGGTTCTATGAAACTCTGCTAGCATTCGATACATGCAGTACATCATCCCCCAGCAAGACAAGGCCGCCGCGAACAATGCGTTCCCGCTCCGGATGGTCTCGGTGATCGTCGTGAACGTGATGCTCATTCCCCTGCTGGTGGCCGACCTCGTTTGCAGCATCTACCACGCCGTCTACTTCCGCCTGAACGGCATGCCGCTGATTCCGCGCAAGGACTACATCGTCATCGACCGCGGCAGACTCATGAAGCTCAACTGGGCGCAGCGGTGGGCATGCGCCTATTGCGACTACGCCAACGGGCTCATCGCCTGGATCAAGGCGATCATCAACACGACGGAGATCTACAGCTGCGCGATCAAGCACGCCTCGCCGCGGCACAACCAGGAGTACCAGCGGGAGTACTTCCCGTATGAGAAGTTCAAATGACGGGCTCCATCTACCCCAACGCGCTCAAGTCGGACGCCGCCTTGGAACGCTGTGTCTGCAACGTCGCGATCTGCTTGTCGATTTCCGCGATCTGCTGACGGAGCAAATCCCTGTGCTTCACGATCAGCGTCTCCGCCTGCCGCTTCTGTTCCTCGGCAATCTTTTTCTGCTTCGCAAGGTCCTGTGCTGTCGTCATGGCAGTGGGGGGACGTGGAACTCCTCGACCGGCCGGCCGGTCGCCCGACGCGGCAGCATCGCGGCAGGATCGATGAATTCCTCCAGCTCGCTCGCGCTGTCGACGTACCCGCGATACTCGATCTCTTCGCCGCGGTGGATGCCCAGGTGCAGGTGCTTCCTGTTGCCGGCGCTGCCGTCGCTCCGGGGGGCGGCAAGCACGCCGATGCGATCGCCGGACATCAGCACCGTGCCGTCGGGAGGAAGCTCGTCATCGTCCAGATGGCCGTAGAGCACGGTCACCATGTCGCCGCGGAGCTGGCATCGCTGAATCACGACGTTGCCATAGCCGTTCGCGTATCCGCTATGCAAAACGCTGCCGCCGCATATCGCGTAGATCGGCACGTCGGCATCGATCTCGGCGGCGAACACCTCGTAATCCAATCCCGCATGGTAGCCGGTGAACCGTTCAGGCGGATCGATGGGGTTGTGCTCCGGCTCGGGCGTGACGTACATCCCAAACCGCAGGGCGGTGGGTCGTCGTCGCGCGTCGCCGATGGGCGCGGGAGGTCCGCCGAGGCACCCCGCCAACAGGAGACAGGCGAGGAGCGCCGCGCATGGCATGAGAGGGGCGCGCATGGCGTCATTGTGCGTGATGTGCTCCATGATGATGGTGGTGCCCGGCTTCCGCTTCGTCGATCAAAAGCGAGAATAGGCGCACGAGCAGCGCACCGAAGAGCGCGTACATGACGGTGGCCAGGAGCACCGACCATTCCACGATACCGCCGGAGAACGCCGTCACCGGCAGAATGCCGCGGAACGGCGCGAAGAACGGATCGCTGATGCTGTAGAGCACTCCGACAAATCCGTTGCCGGGATCGGCGCCGATGAGTTTGAACGCGAACCGCACGCCAAGCATGACCTGAACGGCGTCGAGGATGAACAGAAGGAAGGAAAGAGGGGTCGTCGTGTAGCGTACCAAGCGTTCCATATGCAGAGGGGGTAAAGCTACTTCTCATGACGCTCGGGGAAGCAAATTCTTACAAGGCAAACCATTCCGAGGGTAAAATGGCGATGTTTTGGGGGGTTTTTCCGTAACAGGAGAGCAAAAACAGCGTTATTATTGATCAATGCGCGCATTCTTCACCCTCCTCGCGGCAACGTGGCGCTATGCCGAAGGTCGGCGGCATCTGCTGCTGCTCCATATGGCGATGTTCATCGTGGCGAACGGTCTGCATTTGCTGGAACCGTACGTCATCGGCCGTGTGCTCAACACGATTCAAGACGCCGCCCAGTCCGGCGCTGCAGCGCAATCACTGCGGTGGCTACTTTTTGCCATGCTCGGACTCGCGGTGGGATTCTGGGTATTCCACGGTCCCGCACGCGTGCTGGAGAACAACGTTGCCTTTCACATCCGCACGCGGCTGGTCGATCATCTGTTCCGCATTCTCGTGCGCTGCCCCGTGCAGTGGCACCGCGATCACCATTCCGGAGAGACGATCAACCGCATCCGCAAGGCACACACCGCAGTGTACGATTTCTCCAGCAATATCTTCGTCGTCATCGAGATGGTGATCCGCATCGCCGGTTCGGTGTTGGCACTCTTCCTGATCCTCCCCGGCGCCGCCTTCATCGCCGTCGCCGTCAGTGTAGCGGCATTCTTGCTCGTGTTCGTCATCGACCGCACGCTCCTGAAACTCTATGACGCAATCAACGCGAAGGAGCATTACACGGCGGCGGCGCTGCACGATTACCTGACGAACATTGTCACCGTGATCACACTCCGCCTGGAACACCTGACGCAGAATGAACTCTGGCGCCGCATGACGCAGTACCTTCCGGTGTACCGCCGCAGCGTCACGCTGAACGAGTGGAAGTGGTTCCTCGCGACGGTGACGATCTCGCTCATGACGGTCGCCGTGCTCGCGTGGTACGCGTTCTCGACCATGGCGGCCGGGGGCGTGCTGCTCGCGGGAACGTTCTTCATGCTCTACGACTACCTGCAGAAAATCGGCGGGGCGTTCTACACGTTCGCCTGGAAGTACTCTCAGACGGTCCAGCAGTACGCCGATCTTCGCTCGGCTGATGAAATCCTGAAGGCCGAGCGTCCCGAAAGGAATACGGATGCGGCGTTGCCGCGGTCCTGGCGGCGGATCGACATCAGTGATCTGCAATTCCGATACGAGGACGAAGATCATCGCGAGCACCATCTGGCCGATATCGCCCTCACGCTCGAACGCGGGAAGAAAATCGCACTGGTCGGCGAGAGCGGCAGCGGCAAGTCCACGCTGATGAGCGTCCTGCGCGGCTTGCACGAACCGGATCACGCGGTCGTCCTCTGCGACGGCTCACCGCTACCCTTGCACCTGCGGCACCTTGCGGATCACGTCACGCTGATCCCGCAGGAGCCCGAAATCTTCGCGAACACCGTCGAATACAACATCACGGTCGATACGGAGCAGACCGAGGCCGAAGTGATGGACGACGTCCGCCTTGCCTGCTTCGATAGCGTCGTCGCACGTCTGCCACACGGTCTCAAGACGAACGTGGTGGAGAAAGGCGTAAACTTGAGCGGCGGCGAGAAGCAGCGCCTCGCCCTCGCACGCGGCATTTTCGCGGCGCGCGGCAGCGACATCATTCTCCTCGACGAGCCGACGAGCTCCGTGGACTCGACGAACGAGCGACGCATTTACGAGAATCTCTGGAAGACGTTCGCCGACCGCTGCATCGTGTCGTCGCTCCACAAGCTGCATCTGCTCCCGCTCTTCGACGACGTGTACGTCCTGGAACAGGGACGCGTCATCGAGCATGGATCGGTGAAGGATCTGCTTGCGACGGAGAGCGTCCTGAAAAAGCTGTGGACGCAATACAGTCAGACTCCCTAAAACAGTCCCTCCAGCGGATTCGTCTCCTGCGACATGAGGAAGTAGGCGATGGCCGCGCCGCCGCCGAGGAGCGTGACGAGGAAGATGACGAGGAGCATTTTCGTGTGCGATGCATCGGCATCGTCCCCGGACTCGGCCGGAGCAGAGGGAACGATCGGCGCAACGGCCGGTGCCGTCGGCGCAAGCGTCTGCACTGCCGGAGCGGCAGGCGTCTGCTCGGCGGGAGCCTGGGGCAACGCGGTCGCGGACGGAAGGTGCCCGGGGGGTGGCAATCCCGCCAGCGCGGAAGTGATCTTCACGGGAACATTCCTCTCCGCGGGCTCGGCTGGCGCGCTCACAGCTGGAGCTGCAGGAACAGCCGCTGCTTCGCCCTGGACGGGTTTTGGCTTGGGCCTGCCTTTCCCCATCTTCGGCACATGCACGGCGGTGTGATCGTGCGGCACTGCGCGCGGACCGTGCTTCGTGTGTTTCTGATCATCGTCGGATGCGGGATGTTTGCGCGTCGTCATGTGGGACAGAGCGTAACGATGCGGACATGCATTGCGCAACTGCAACGGAAAAAAAGGCCACCACAGGATGGTGGCCGAAATGGGAATGAGCGTTACTCTACACAAGCGCCGCCGGCTGCTTGGCATCGGCAGTGCGTTCCTTGACGATCATCTCGGCGATCACTCCCTCGAGGGTTTCATCCCCGCCGATGCCGAGAAAATGCTCGAGTGCGGTGAGCCGAGCGGCACCCTTGAGCAGTTTGGCCACCTCGTCCTCGAGACTCACCAACGGATCGCCGTGTCCTGGAGCGACATCATAGATGCCGACGATGCGCTCAAGGCTTTCGATGCGCTCCTCGGCTTTCAGGAGACTCTTGATGCCATCTTCGATCACGACACTCTCGTCAGAATCGATGAGCATCTGTAAGGCATCCAGACGCGCGTCCGCGGCCGAGGAACTGGGGCGACTGCCGGCAGCCTTGATTGCGAGAAGTACGAGACACAGAACGGCAATGCCCATGCAGAGGCCGAAGCCGACGCCGGGCTCGAGGGACAGTTTGGTTCCCAGCAGCCAGTTCATGGACGACGGGAATGATGCTCCCGTTTCGGGATGAACGTAGATCGCGATGGACAGCCCCATCGCCATCAGACCGCAAACGAGCAGAAATCGCATGGTTGTCTCCTTGTGTACCAGCCGACGAAGTGAAAAACCTGCGTTCCGTGGGCAACGCTCTGCGGGCATTTTGGACAAAAAATCCCTTTTGTCAAAATACGCGCAGTTCGTCCCCGCTTAGAAATCCATACTCCCAAACGTCTCACTATCCTGCACCTTTAGAACGCACGCACTGATCGGGCAGTCGCCGTTCATAAGAACCGGGAACGTCCATCCGTCCGTGCCGCAGGTCGCCTCCGCGTCCGTGAAGACCGCTCCGATCAGGCTGCGGTTGCGCGGGCAATGCTCGCCGGAGAAGGCAAACGTCCCACCCGTGCCCGTTGTCCTGCTACTGCGGGAGGACGACGAACGTGACGAGGAACTGCTGCTCGACGTCGACGCGCGACGCGCGCGAATGCGATCGAGGATCGTCTCTTCGCCGTCATCCGAGCTTGTTCGGGCGGATGACGCACTGCGCGATGTCACGGTGCTCGATCTGCTCGATGACGACGTGCTTGCTGGCCGCACCACACGCGCGAGAATGCGGAACGACCGCATCGGCCTCGTCTGGCGCCGCGCGGTCGTACCTCGTGGAACAGGCCGTCGCGGCGGGCGCTCGGCATCCTCACGATCCAAGATCAGACGCGGATGGATGCGTGCTTCGGCGGCGACAGCGTATGGTTGCGAACGCATGCACCACACCCGGAATTGCCGGTGCGGAACATCGAGCGCCACGCGCGAGGCAGCCGCGGAGGACGTTGAGACAGCGGAAGAGGAAGACGATGCATCGCCGCATTTCGCCGTCTTCGTTCCGTCGGCATTCTGGTAGTAGAAACATTGCACGCTCGCGGCGGACGAGCCGCCGGAACAGGCAGCAAGGAGCAAGCAGATCGCCGGCAGCAACCATCGGGCAGAACACATTAGATGGATAAACTACCTCATTATTTATTTTTGTCTAGTCCTTCCTATGCCCCCCATTCTTGACGGAAAAGATTGGCACTCTAGAATCTCGACTGCTAAATCATCTCTTTGAGCTCGCATTCTCTCTTTCCCCATCCTTCTATGTCTTCTCTCCCCAAGCTCGCCGTGAAGATCCAGCCCATCGGCGACCGCGTCGTCGTCATGGCAACGGAAGCCGAGCAGGTCACCGCCTCCGGCATCGTCATCCCCGACACGGTGAAGGGCGAAAAACCCCAGCAGGGCGTCGTCCTGGCCGTCGGCAAAGGCGGCATCGGCAAAGATTGCGCCAATCCGTCCGAGTTCCTCAAGGTCGGCGACACCGTCCTCTTCGGCAAGTACGCGGGCGACGACGTGAAGCTGAAGGACAAGGACGGCAAGGACGTCGAAGTGAAGATCCTCCACCTCGACTCCGTCCTGGGCCTCGTCCAGTAACGATCCCCAAGTCCGAATCCCTCTTCCCTATTCCCTCCCCACCCTATGGCCAAGCAACTCACCTTCGGCGACGACGCCCGCCACAAAGTCTTCAAAGGCGTCACCAAGCTCGCACAGGCGGTGAGCGCCACGATGGGCCCGAAGGGCCGCAACGTCGTGATCGAGAAGAAGTACGGCGGACCGACCGTCACGAAGGACGGCGTCACCGTCGCCAAGGAGATCGAATTGGAAGATCCGTTCGAGAACATGGGCGCGCAGCTCGTGAAGGAAGCCGCGACGAAGACGAACGACGCCGCCGGTGACGGCACGACCACCGCGACTGTTCTCGCGCACGCGATCATGGAGGAAGGACTCAAGCACCTTGGCTCCGGCAGCAATCCCATTCTGATCCGCCGCGGCATCGAGAAGGCTGTGGACTCCGTCTCGCAGCAATTGGAGAAGATGAAAAAGGATGTCAGTAAGAAACAGGAGTACGAGGCCGTCGCGACGATCAGCGCGCAGGACCCCGAGATCGGCCGCGCCATCGCCGAAGTCATGGACGACGTCGGCAAGGGCGGCTCGGTGAAGGACGCCATCGTCACCGTCGAGGACGGCCAGACGCTCGGCATCGAGAAGGAGTTCGTCGAAGGCATGCAGTTCGACAACGGCTACATCTCGCCGTACTTCGTCACCGATCCGGCGAAGATGGAAGCGATCTTCGAGAAGCCCTACATCCTGATCACCGACAAGAAGATCGGCTCGATCCAGGAAATCCTGCCGGTGCTCGAGGGCCTCGCGCAGAAGGGACGCAAGGAAATCGTCATCATCTGCGAGAACCTGGAAGGCGAGGCGCTCGCCACGCTCGTCGTCAACAGACTGCGGGGCACGTTCTCGACGCTTGCGGTGAAGGCCCCCGCCTTCGGCGATCGCCGCAAGGAGATCCTCAAGGACATCGCCGCGCTCACGGGCGGCCGCGTCATCAGCGAGGAAGTCGGATTGAAATTGGAGAATACCAAGATGGAAGACTTGGGTACCGCACGGCGCGTCATCGCCGACAAGGACAAGTGCATCATCGTCGGCGGCACGGGAGACAAGAGCGAGGTACAGGCGCGCATCGACGAGATCGAGGCGCAGCTGGAGAAGACGAAATCGGACTTCGACCGCGAGAAGCTCTTGGAGCGCAAGGCGAAGCTCTCCGGCGGCGTCGCCGTCCTGAAGGTCGGCGCGGCGACGGAAGTGGAACAGAAGGAGAAGAAGCAGCGCGTCGAAGACGCTCTCTCCGCCACGCGCGCCGCGGCCGAAGAAGGCATCGTCGCCGGCGGCGGCACGGCGTACATCCGGTGCATGCCGCTCCTCGACAAGCTCGCCAAGGAGACCAAGAACCCCGACGAGAAGCATGGCGTTGAGATCGTCATGCATGCCCTCTCCTATCCGACGCGCATCATCGCAAGCAACTCGGGCATGCAGGGCGACGTCGTCGTGACGAAGGTGAAGGACGGCAAGGACGCCTTCGGATACAACGCGCTCACCGGCGAGTACACGGACCTGGTGAAGGACATGGTCATCGACCCGAAGAAAGTCGCGCGCACCGCGCTGGAGAACGCGGCCTCCGTCGCGGCGATGTTCCTTACCCTCGAAGTCGCCGTCTGCGACATCCCGAAGAAAGAGCACCCGATGCCGCCGGGAGGCGGAGGAGGGATGGAGGACATGATGTAAAAGAGGTATCCTCCTGCCCTCCATGCGCGCCGTATCTCATAATGCTGTCTTGGGCACGTTGTTTCTGACGGCGTTCCTGGACCTTGTCGGATTCGGCATCGTGATCCCGCTCATGGCGCCGCTGCTCCTCGCGGCGGACAGTCCCCTCTTCTCCGGCGACGTCTCGACGGAGACCCGCACCATCGCCTACGGGCTTCTCCTCGCCGCCTATCCCGCGGCGCAGTTCTTCGGCGCGCCGATCCTCGGTGCGCTGGCAGACCGCCACGGCCGCAAGCCGGTGCTCCTCGCTTCCCTCACGGGCACATGCGTCGGCTACGCGCTCTCGGCAGTCGCCATCGGCATCGGCTCGCTGCCGCTCCTCTTCGCATCGCGCCTCCTCGACGGCTTCACCGGCGGCAACATCTCCGTCGCGCAATCCGCCATCGCCGACATCAGTGCACCGGAGGAGAAGACGCGGAACTTCGGACTCATCGGCATGGCCTTCGGCCTCGGATTCATCTTGGGGCCATTCCTCGGCGGACTGTTCGCCGACCCCACGATCCACCCGACATTCACGACCGCGACGCCCTTCTGGGTCGCCGCACTCCTTTCGCTGCTGACCGTCTTCTCCATCATTTTCCTGCTGCCGGAAACACTCCGCGACCGCGTCCGTTCGCCCTTGAGCTGGCTCACCGGCGTCCGCAACATCCAGAGCGCCTTCCGACTGCCGCACCTGCGCGCGATCTTCGTCGTCGCGTTCATCCTCGCGCTCGGCTTCACGTTCTTCACGCAGTTCTTCCAAGTGCTCCTCGTCGATCGCTTCGCCTTCACCGAACGCCAGATCGGCCTGATGTTCGCGTACGTCGGGCTGTGGATCGCCATCGTCCAGGGCGGGGTGACCCGCCCCGCTTCCCGCATCGCCACGCCCACGCAGATCGTGCGCGTTTCCACGTTGCTTCTTGGCATCGCTCTGCCGCTGCTGCTGCTCCCCACACAGTATCCCGCCCTGCTCGTGATCCTCCCCCTCATCGCCCTGGCGCAGGGCCTGACACACCCCAATATCCTCGCCATCGTCTCGAACTTGAGTGGCAGCGAGTCGCAGGGCGAGGCCCTCGGCATCATGCAATCGCTGAACTCCGCGGCCATGGCGATCCCTCCGGTCATCGCCGGATTCCTCGCCGCGCTCGACCCGCAATTGCCCATCATCGTCGCCAGCCTCTGCACGTTCGCCGGTTGGGCGCTCTTCGTGTTCCTCTTTCGAACGCCACCGACCAAGCGGGAAGTGTTTCATGAAATGTAATACCATACCCTCATGGCCACTCACGTCTGGCACACCCTCGCCGTCGAAGCCGTTCTCAAAGCGCTTGATGCCGATCGCAGCCGTGGCGTCACGTCGTCGGACGCCGTACGGCGCCTGACCGCTTACGGTCCCAACGCCATCCAGCGGAAAGACGGCGTGCGATGGTGGCGGCTGCTGCTGGAGCAATTCGAGGACGCCCTCGTCATCATCCTGCTCATCGCCTGCGTCGTGTCCGCGTCGCTTGGTCACGAAGTCGAAGCGATCACCATCGGCATCATCGTGCTCTTCGCCGTGCTCCTCGGATTCGTGCAGGAGTACCGCGCAGAGCGCGCGATCGAATCCCTTCGAAAGATGGCTGCACCGACCGCGACGGTGCTGCGCGACGGACACGAACAGGGAATCCCCGCCGCCGATATCGTGCCCGGCGACATCCTGCTGCTCCACACCGGCGATCGTGTTGCCGCTGATGCGCGCGTGCTGGAATCCGTCAGTCTCCACGCCGACGAAGCTTCGCTCACGGGCGAATCCCTCCCCGTCTCCAAGATCACGGATCCGGTTTCCGGCGGCGACACCGCGCTCGGCGACCGCCGGAACATGGTCTACGCGGGAACGAGCGTCACGTACGGACGGGGGTCCGCCGTCGTCGCGGCGACCGGAATGCAGACGGAGCTCGGGCGCATCGCCGGCCTTCTGCAGACGGTGGAAACCACCGAGACTCCCCTGCAGGAAAACCTCGACCGCCTCGGGAAAGCCCTGGCCAAAGCCGGCTTCGCGATTGTCGCCGTCATCGTCGCCATCGGGCTGCTCCGCGACCAGCCGCTGCTGGAAATGCTCATCTTCGGCATCGCTCTTGCCGTCGCGGTCGTGCCGGAAGCCCTGCCTGCCGTCGTGACGATCTCCCTGGCCATCGGCGTGCAGCGGATGGTGAAGCGGCACGCGCTCGTGCGCCGCCTCCCCGCGGTGGAAGCACTGGGCAGCACGACGATCATCTGCACGGACAAGACCGGAACGCTGACGAAGGACGAGATGACCGTCCGCCGCATCGCGTGCGGGGATCGCGTCATCGACGTGACCGGCGTCGGCTACGCCCCACACGGGGACTTCCGCATCGGCGATGCCCGCATCGACGTGGACGAGCAGCTCCGCGATTTGTTGCGCGCCGGAACGCTGGCCAGCGACGCCCGCATCGTGGAGGGGGCATCGGGCTGGGACATCCAGGGCGATCCGACGGAGGGAGCGATCGTCACCGCTGCTGCCAAAGCCGGCATCCAGAAGGAGGCGATCGACCGCGCCATGCCCCGCATCGGCGAAATTCCGTTCACGTCGGAAACGAAACGCATGGTGACGTTGCACCAGACCGAAGAAGGAACCGTCGCCTGCGCCAAGGGCGCGCCGGAAATGCTGCTGCCATCGTGCACGCGCGAGTGGTCCCCAAGCGGTCTCCTCCCGCTGACGGCAGAGCGCCGCGACGCACTCCTCGGCATTGCCAAGAGCATGGCCGCCGACGCACTCCGCGTCCTGGCGATTGCCTCCCGCGATAACGCGACGCTCGACAACGCCGGAGAAGAGCTCGTCTTCCTCGGCTTCGTCGGCATGATCGATCCTCCGCGGTCCGAGGTCGCGCCTGCCGTCGCCACCTGCCGCAGCGCGGGCATCCGCGTCATGATGATCACCGGGGACCACCCGGTCACCGCGCAGGCCATCGCGCGCGAGCTCACCATTCTCACGAGCGGCAAAGTCGTGACGGGCGTCGAGCTCTCGGCTATGTCCGACGAGCAGCTCGCGCAGGAAGTGGAGCGCATCGATGTGTGTGCGCGAGTCTCGCCCGAACACAAACTCCGCGTCGTGACCGCATTGCAGGCGCGCGGTCACATCGCGGCCATGACGGGCGACGGCGTCAACGATGCTCCTGCCCTGAAGAAAGCCGACATCGGCATCGCCATGGGCATCACCGGAACGGACGTTTCCAAGGACGCCGCGGCGATGGTTCTGACGGACGATAACTTCGCCTCGATCGTCGCCGCGATCGAAGAGGGCCGCGCCATCTTCAGCAACATCAAGAAGTATCTGATGTACCTGCTGTCGTCGAACATCGGGGAAATCTGCATCATGACGACGGCCTCGCTCCTCGGGCTCCCGATGCCGCTCTCGGCGGTACAGATCCTCTACATCAACCTCGCAACCGACGGCCTCCCCGCGCTCGCACTCGCGGTCGATCCTCCCGACGGAGACCTCATGCGCCGCCCGCCGCGCAACCCGCGCCACAGCATCTTCACGCGGCCGGTCCTCGCGCTCCTCCTGACCGGCGGCCTGTGGTCGACCGCCGCCAACCTCGGCGTGTTCCTCTGGGCTCTGCGTTCGGGGCGCGGCCCGAGCGAGGCCATGACGATGGTCTTCGTCTGCCTGACGCTCACGGAATTCTTCAAGGCCTACGCCCTCCGATCGGACCGGCACTCGGCTTTCCTCCGCCCGCTGGCCAACCGCTGGCTCAATCTCGCGATCCTCTGGGAGCTCGGACTTCTCTTCGTCATGGTCTACATGCCGTTCTTCCATGAACCGCTCGGGACATTCTCTCTGACGACGAACGACTGGCTCATCGTGCTTCCCGTAGCCGCGTCAGTGATTCCGGTCTTGGAAGTTGCGAAGTGGATCTGCCGCCGCACCTTCCCCGTGCACCACTCCTAAAGGTCATGGTTTCCGATCCAGCAACAACCGGCCGCTTCCTTGTCCTCGACGGCCCCGATGGCAGCGGTACCACGACGCATGCGCGCCTGCTCCATGAAGCGCTGACGCGCGAGGGCAGGGACTGCCTCCTCACCGCCGAGCCAACCGACGGACCGGTGGGTTCCGGCATTCGAACGATGCTCCGCGAGGGCGCCGCTCTCTCTCCCGCCGATCTGCAGAAACTCTTCGTCGACGACCGCGCATGGCATGTCCGCGAGGTCGTGGAGCCGGCAATCGCGCGCGGCGCCGTCGTCGTCTGCGATCGCTACGTGCCGTCGACGATCGCGTACGGCGAAGCCCTCGGCCTCGATCGCGCTTGGTTGGAGGAATTGAACAAAAATTTTGTTCATCCTTCGGCCCTCATCCTCCTGCTCCCTCCGCTCGACGTCTGCATGGAAAGGCTTAGGAGGCGGCCAGCCCAAGACGCTATGGAGGACCGCGCTCTGCAGGAGCGCGTGCACGCGGCCTACCACCGGTATGCGGCGGCGCATCCGGACGTGATCGTCATCGAAAACACCGGGACGAAGGACGAAACCGCCGCAACCATTCTCGCTGCGGTACGGAGGGCGCTCAATTGAGTTCGGCACCCGATCCCCTATTCCCAATGCCCTCATCACCTATACTTCCTCCATGTCCCCGACCATCCTCTCCGGCAACGAACCGGCTGCCGCGATCCTCGAGGAGATCAAACCGCGCGTGGCGGAACTCGATCCCCAACTCGTCGCCGTGCAGGTGGGCGACGATCCCGCGAGCACGGCGTACGTCCGGCGCAAACTGAAAGCCTGTACGGACGTCGGCATGCGGCATCGGCACGTCCACCTCGCCGCCGAAACGACATTCGAAAAGCTCCTGGGGCTGATCCAGGAACTGAACGCGGACCCCGACGTCTCGGGGTACATCGTCCAGTTGCCGCTCCCGGGCAGCCTCAAGGCGCGCGAGGCCGAACTCTTCAGCAAAATCGATCCGCACAAGGACATCGACGGGTTCACGGCCCGCAACATCGGCAAGACGGTGCTCTCGCCCGATTTTGAACACCTTCCTCCCGCGACCCCGGCCGGCGTCATCGCCATGCTCCGATTTTACCGCATCGACGTGAAGGGGAAGATCATCGTGGTCATCGGCCAAGGGAACATCGTCGGAAAACCCTTGAGCAACATGCTGCAGAACCGCGGAGCGACGGTGACGTGCTGCAATGTGCACACGCCGCCGGAACGCCTCAAGGCATTCTGCCGCGAGGCCGACGTCATCATCAGCGCCGTCGGCAAGGGGAAACTCATCACGGCGGACATGATCGGACCGGACAAACCCGTCGTCATCGACATCGGCATCACACGCGACGAGCAGACCGGCAAGATCGTCGGCGACGTCGATTACGCCAACGTCGCTCCGCTGACGTCCGCAATCACCCCCGTGCCCGGCGGCGTCGGACCGATGACGGTGGCAATGCTCCTGCAGAACTGCTGCACCGCGAAAGCACGCGACCTCGAACGACGTCGGGCCGCATCACATTGAGACGATCGTCCTTCACGCGTATGCTTCTCGTATGCGCCGCCTTCTCTCCATCACAACCGCCACCCTCCTCGCACTTTCCGCGATGCCCGTATTCGCCGAAGATGCGGCGGGCGACGCCGGTGCCACGGATGAAGCAACAATCGCGGCGGATGAAGCCGCATGCAAGCAGGAGCTGGGGTATACCGAAGAGCAGCTGAAGATCGGTACCTTCATCGAATACCTCCGTCGATGCATGGGAACGAAAGCCGCGACTCGCAGGGGCGACGTCCTCGCCGCAAAACTCCAGAAGCAACGGGAAGAAATGGTCCTGAAAGGGACCGAGCGCTTCCATAGCCGTCTACGCGGAAAAGATCCGAAGACGCTGTCCCCACTCCGTGCAAAGCCGCAAGCCACCGCGGTGCGCCGCTTGCCTGCCCGCCCCAGTACCAGAACGCAGCGCGCTACCGCGCTCAAGCGTGTCCTACAGAAGGGCGGCTCGGGGTCAACGGCTCAATGACGTTCCTCATCACGCAAGGGCCTCGCGCTGCGCGCTTTCCTGCAACGCGTGGATGATGTCATCGATGTCGCCGTCCATGATTCCCGGCAAGTGGTGGAAGTTCCCGTCGAGGCGATGATCGGTCAGACGGTCCTGGGGAAAGTTGTAGGTGCGGATCTTGTCGCTCCGGTCACCGGACTTTACCTGGGATGAACGCAGGCTCCCCTGCTCTTTCGCCCGTTGTTCCTCCTGATGCTGCAGGAGCTTCGTGCGCAGAAGTTCCATGGCCCGCGCGCGGTTCTGGAGCTGGCTCCGTTCGCTCTGACAGGCGACGACGATGCCGGTGGGCATGTGGGTGATGCGCACCGCGGACTCGGTTTTGTTCACGTGCTGTCCCCCGGCGCCGCCGGCGCGGAATGTATCGACACGGATGTCTTCGTTGCGGATGGCGATGTCCACTTCTTCCGCCTCGGGCAGGACGGCGACCGTCGCCGCCGACGTGTGGACGCGCCCCTTCGCCTCGGTGGCGGGAATCCGCTGGACGCGGTGTACGCCGCCTTCGAACTTCAACGCGCCGAACGCGCCATCGCCGCAAATACGGACGATGCCTTCTTTGATACCGCCGGCCTCCGCGTCCGTACGGTCAAGGACGTCGACAGCCCATCCGCGCCGCTCGGCGAAGCGCAGGTACATCCGGAGCAATTCCGCTGCGAAGAGCGCCGCCTCCTCGCCGCCCGTTCCCGCGCGCACTTCGAGAATGACGTTCCGCGCGTCGCGCGGATCGCGTGGGACAAGGAGCAGGCGCAGGCGCTCCTCCAATTTGGGCAACTGTTCCCGTGCGGCTGCCGCCTCTTCTTCGGCGATGGCTCGCAGTTCGGGGTCGTCACCGACCGCAGCAACCGCGCCGATACTCCGCTCGCAACGTGCAATTTCGTCGGCGACGCTGATGATAGGCTCAATCTCCTTGAGCCGCTTCTGGAGACGGGCCGCGGCCGCATGGTCGGCGTACATCGTGGGATCTTGAAGCTTTCGCTGAATCTCCTCGCACTCCTGCCTATATTCGGCGATGCGATCACGCATGGAGACATTGTAGAGCGCAAAGCCCAAAGTGCAGAGTGCAAAGAAGTGTGAAATTCAAAGCACAAATACTTCTCAATTCTGCGCTATGAACTTTCTTACGTTCCGCATTCTGCACTTTCCTATAGAGGTCGAGCCGGCATCGGCTTCACCGTCGTATCGGGCTTGAGCGCATCCGTCATGAAGCAGTGCTCTCCAACCGGATGGTTCCAGACGATATCGACGTCCCAATCGCGCGGAGTCGCAAACACCGCGCAGAGCTCGAAGCGCGTGCGATCGACGATTCTGTACGTATAGGGCTCGCCCGTTTCGGGATCGACGATGGACGGACGCTGGTACTGGGCTTGTTCCTGCACGTCCTCCAGCGTCGCGGGCAGCTGCCGCGTCAATCGCACGGTCCTCTCGTCGGGCCATCGGCCGTCATGGGCGATGCGAACGATTTCATCGCGCAACATGCGCAAGTCCTCCACGCGCCGCTCGTCGAATTTTCGTACGCGTTCGGCTCCCGGAGAACCTGCGAGGACGAAGCCCCAGATCAAAGCCGCCAGAACGACGACCAACATCAGTCCGCCGAATAAACGATGCGGCACGTCCGTCGTCGCACGCCCTTCGGCGGGCGCTCGCAACGCGAGGAAGTAATAGATGAATGTCAGTCCCGCCAGGAGGAAAACAACGCCAACCTTCAGAAGGAAGCGCGCCGTCAGCTCACCTTCGAGAAGGTAGAAGAGCAGCGTTACGCCGTCGCCGATGAGCGCCAGGGCGGTGATGAAGAGCGTGAGATAGGTAAGCCAGCGGCGGATCGCGCTCCATGCCCGCTCGGGATGGTCGCGCATTTCCCGCAGGAGCAGGCGACTCAAGAACAGGAACAGCGGAAACGTCACGATCGTGGCGGCGAGCGACCAGCGGATGCCGGAGAAATCGTCGGGGACCAGCGTGCGTCCCTCAAAGGCGAGATCGGGGAACAGACGGTTGATGTACGTGAAGAACAGAATCGTCAGGCTCACGAGCGTGACGTAGAGCGATGCGAATGTCAGAAGATGGAAGAAGGCCTCACGCGCTCCGCCCCGATCGGGAGGCACCGGCACCGGCATGCTCAATCCTTCCGCCGCGAGAGCCTCGGCGATGTCCTTCTCTTTCCACCCAGCCGAGAGAAGCAGGAGGCGGATCGTCGCATGATCCATGCCTTTGCCGCGGGCGTGGGTGATGAAAGGGGTCAGAGGGGAAAGCATGTCATTCATAGTAGAGGGGGGAGGAGGGGGCGTCGAGGAGCGTCTGCCACTTTCTTTGTTAGAGGCAGTCGCCCCCGTCCTTTCTTTGTCTCCCCGCAACAAAGAAAGGACGACAAAGAAAGTGCACCGCCGCCAATTCCTCCTCCATGCCGCGCCGTGTCTCGTCGCCGGA
>VMFU01000003.1 GCA_007376205.1 Candidatus Peregrinibacteria bacterium Gr01-1014_25 | reverse complement strand
GTCAGACGGCGGAGACTTTTCTTTGGCTACTTTCTTTGTGTGGTGACAAAGAAAGTGGCGAAGCTGCTGCTACCAAAGAAGGACGAAGAAGATGTTGAAGCCCATCGACTCCTTGCCAAAATCTCTCCTTTCTGCTTCCATACGCCCCTTTATGCGGCGTGCAGGGTTTCCAGCGGCGGAAGAGGCCTTAGCAGGGGATTGCTTTTTTTCTGAAATATTATATAATGGAATGTTATCCCTATGAGTCTCTCCCCTCAGCAGCTTGCGGCCGCCACCGAGGCGATTGAGCGCCATCAACGCCTGCTCGTGGTGCCTCATGCCAACGTCGACCCCGACGGCTTGAGTTCGGCTCTGGCCTGCTACTCTGTCTTCCGCGCACTGGGGAAGGATGTCACGGTGATCTGCCCCGACACGCCGCCCGAATCCCTTAAATTCCTTCCGGGTTTCGGGGAGCTCAAGCAGGAGGTGCAGGACCAGCAGCAGTTCGTCGTCACGATCAGTTTGGACGAAGGAGTCGAGGTGGATCAGGTGCGTTCGACGATCGCCGACCGGCGCGTGAACATCATCGTCGTTCCCAAGCACGGCGTCATCCGTCCCCAGCAGGTGACGGTCGCGCCCGGCGAGCGCCCCTACGATTTGCTTGTCGTCGTCGACACCGCCGATCTTGCCCTCCTCGGTTCGCTTGCGCGCGACCACGTCGGCCTTTTGAGCGAGGTGCCGATCCTCAACATCGACCACCACATCAGCAATACGCGCTTCGGCCAGCTCCACCTGATCGACCCGACGGCGGCGAGCGCGACGGAGGTGCTCTACCACTGGTTTACGCAGACCCCGGCGCTGCGCGACCGCATCACGCCCGACGTCGCCACGCTCCTCCTCACCGGCCTCATCACCGACACGCGCAGCTTTCAGAATCCGAACACGACGCCGCGTTCCCTCGAGGTCGCCGCAGAACTGCTCGACCGCGGCGCCAGGCAGCAGGAAATCGTGCAGCACATTTACAAGACCAAGCCACTCTCGACGCTGAAGATCTGGGGTCGCGCGTTGCATGGTATCCAGATGGACCGCGATGCGCGTATCGTCTGGTCGGCCATCAGCAAGGAGGACTTGGCGGAGATGGAAGCGACGAGCAAGGAGACGCACGGCATTCTCGACGAATTGATCTCGACCATTCCCGACGCGGACGTCTACGTCCTCTTCACCGAGAAGGAGGATGGTGGCCTCAAGGCCAGCCTGCGGTCGTCGCCGGCCATCGACGCGTCGGCGCTGGCGGGACGGACGTACGGCGGCGGCGGGCATCCGCGCGCGGCGGGGTTCTCGGTTGCGCGCTTCCCGAATTTCCACCTGCAGGTGCTCGAGTGTATCCAGACGTTGAAGGAGGGGATGAAGGAGCAGGCGAGTGGAGACGTGAACAGCGGGCAGCGGACAGTAGACAGCGGACAGCGGACAGTAAGCGGCGGGCAGTCTGTTGTGAACGTTCAGAATGAGCAGCCAAAAAACGCACTGGCATCAGAAGAGCGTAAGAAGCCCGATGTGCCCGTGAAGGGGCCGCAAATGCTCGGCGGCAAAGACGTGCTCTCGGGTCTGTCGCTCGATCCGAAAGCGGCGGGCGGGACGGATATCGTACGGGGATTTGGTGAGAAGTAGAGTTTGTTCTGCTACAGTACGCGTGTTCCCGCAAATTCATGCGCCTCGTGCAGGTCGCAAAAGCATTGGGTATGACCGGACAGCAACTCCGCAAGGAGCTGCTGTCGGTTGATTTCGGTATCAAGCCGACGGACCGCGAGGTGCCGGACAACCTGGCGCACGGGATCATCCGCTTCGTCGCGCGCAAGCATGGACTCAACGTGGATTTCGACGCGCTGCAGGGAGCTGGCGAGGAAGAAGAGCAGATGGCTGCGCCGGAGGCTGCGGTGGCAACGACGGAGGAGATTGCAGCAGCACCCAAGTCCGCACCCGCAGAGAGCGTCAAGCCCGAGAATCTCAACGTTCTCCGGAAGCTCACGCTCGAGGATGTCCCGAAAGAAGCCATTGCCGAGCAGGCGAGGAAACTTACGGATGCGCGTCGGAGAACCGATACCGGCCCGCGTCGTCCGCAGCAGCGCGCATTCCCGGTCCGCCGGCGCAGGGACGCGGCTATGCCCGCAACAGCGCAGGAGCAGATCAAGAAGAAGGAGGGAACGGTGCTGCTCCCCGTACAGATCACCGTGAAGGAATTCGCCGAGAAGGCGGGCGTGCAGGTGCCCAAGGTCGTCGAGGCACTGATGAAGAACGGCGTGCTGGCGACGATCAACCAGACGATCGACTACGATACCGCCGCCATCGTGGCAACCGAGTTGGGCGTGACGGTTGCCAAGGAGCAGGCCGTCGCCGTCGAGCAGTTGCTCGCGGGCAACTGGCGCGATCTGGTCAAAGAAGATGATGCCTCGCTCCTGCAGGATCGCGCGCCGATCGTCATCGTCATGGGCCATGTTGATCACGGCAAAACGTCGCTGCTGGACGCGATTCGCCAAACGAACGTCGCGGGCGGAGAGTCCGGCGGCATCACCCAGCACATCGGCGCATACCAGGTTGTCCACAACAATCGCCCCGTCACGTTCCTCGACACGCCCGGTCATGAAGCCTTTACGGCGATGCGCGCCCGCGGCGCGCAGATCACCGACGTGGGCATCCTCGTCGTGTCGGCGGAAGACGGCGTGCGACCCACAACCGTCGAGGCGATCAACCATGCCAAGGAGGCGAAGGTCCCGGTGCTCGTCGCGATCAGCAAGATCGACCGGCCCGGCGCCGACGTGAACCGCGTGAAGGGCGAGCTGGCCGCGCATGAGCTCCAGCCCGAGGAGTGGGGCGGCTCCACGCCCGTCATCGGTTACTCCGCCGTGACGAAGCAGGGGATTCCCGAGGTTCTCGATCACGTGCTGCTCCTGGCCGATCTCCAGGAACTGAAGGCCAATCCGAACCGGCGGGCGGTGGCCACGGTCATCGAGAGCCACCTGGACCCGACCCTCGGATCGCTTGCGACGGTCATTGTGAACACGGGCACGCTGCGCGTCGGTGATCCGTTCGTCTGCGGCGCAGTCTCGGGCAAAGTCCGTTCAATGACGGGGGACGGCGGCGATCGGATCGCGGAGGCCCCGCCCTCCTGCCCTGCGCGAATCTCCGGTTTCGAGAGCGTGCCGCAGGCCGGCGACGTGCTGCAGGTCGCGGCGTCCGACCGCGAGGCGCGGGATCTCGCCGAAGCGATGCGCGAGCGACTGGGCCAGCAGCAGAAACGCAGCTTCGCCGACCTCGTCTCGCGCATCCACGAAGGCAAGCTGTCCCAGTTGAAAGTCGTCCTCAAAGCCGACGCCCAGGGATCGCTCGAAGCCATTCAGTCCTCGCTCGAGCAGCAGCGGACGGACCAGGTGACGGTCAAAGTCATCCACGGCGCCGTCGGCTCCGTCACGGAGAACGACGTGATGATGGCCGCCGCCAGTGAGGGGCTGGTCATCGCGTTCCGCGTTCCGGTAGCGCCCGCGGTGCAGCGCACGGCCGAATCCGAGGGCGTGCGCGTCAAGGAGTACGACGTTATTTACACTCTCTTCGACGATGTCGCGGACCTGCTCAAGGGATTACTGGAGCCCGAGGAACGCGAGCAGGTCATGGGTCACTTGGAGGTGAAGGGCGTCTTCCTGACGAAGAAGGCCGAGCAGATCATCGGCGGTCGCGTCACCGACGGCGTCGTGAAACGCCTGCCGTTCCGGCTCATGCGGGACGGGCAGGTGGTCGGCACGGGGAAAATCCTGTCCCTGCGACGCGTCGACAAGGACATCAAAGAAGCGAAGGCCGAATCCGAGTGCGGATGCCGCGTCGAATCGAGCGTGCCCGTCGTCATGGGGGATCAGCTGGAGGTGTACAGTAAAGAGTTTGTGAGGAGGGAAGGGGAGTAATGGCTTTCTTTGTCTCCCCGCAACAAAGAAAGGACGACAAAGAAAGTGCACCGCCGCCAATTCCTCCTCCATACCGCGCCGTGTCTCGTCGCCGGACGGTCCAGGGCTTCCCGTCCGGCTCCTCGACGGATGGGGGCGGCGCTACCCCTTCACCCCCCGTGGCGGCGGACCCCTCCACGAAACTCTCCCCGCCGTCGCGCAGTTCTCCCAAACAAAACAAGAACACTCACAAAGGCCCGGAGGGTCGCGACCACGGGGGGTGAAAGGGGAAGCCCTGTTCTTCATCATGTTCCTGCGAGCCGATCTCTCCGAGCTACCGCGCAGGAGAGTCGGCGAGCACACAGGGCGAGAGGAGGGGTCATTGGTCGCGACGGCGTTCTTTGTTGTCCTTTCTTTCGCCGGAAAGAAAGGACAGGAAAGATGTTGAAATCTGCTGTCAAAGAAAGGCAAAGGCAACGCACCGCTACAAAATGCTGAATTACACCCCCAATCTCCATGCTTCGTTCTGCAGGTACGCCTGCACCAGGTCCTGCGCGTCGGGATCGCGAACGCCGCGCAATGTGTTGAGTGTCTCGGCCAGATGCCTGTTGTTCTGTGAGGCGAGCAGAGCGTTTCGCAGCGCGGGCGATGCATTCTCCGGCACGATGTTGTTGAATCCGTCGTTGAACTGCTCGCGCTGCTCCTTGGTCAGCTGCTTATTCGCGCGCAGGATCCGCAGGAAGCCGTTGTCCACGCCGTCGTGCATCACGTTCTCCGCGACGCCCGCGATCCCGGGCTGCCGGATCAGGTCGTCCCGCCGGAGCGTGTCGATCGCCCGCGTCGCCTGCTGGACGGTGTGCTTCGCCTTGCCGTCGAGAATCGTGGGATCGAGCGAAAAGAGCGCCAGAGCTGCATACAGGAATGGCGTAATCGACGCCGTGTTCGATTTGTAGCTGATGACGCCGTTCAGAATTGCCAGCGTCCCACCGGCGAGAATGCCGACCATGCGCAGGCCTTTGCCCGCCGCTCGCGTCGTGGGGCTGTTGCTATGTGCTTCATTGAGCTGTTGCATCGCCATCGCGTGCGGATCGATGTACCAACCGTAGCCCTGGAGCGATTGCCCGAGACGGTCGATGTACATGACCTGCTGCGGCGTGGAGATCCCCCGCAAATTCCGCAGGAACTCCATATCCTTGCTCAACTTCCGCGTGTTCACCGTGTAGCCCGTGAACTCCCCGCGGCCGAACTGCTTCAGGTACACGGCGTCGCGATTCGGCTGCCCACCGATCTCGTCCGGGCCGTGTTCTCCCAAGCGCGACGCAATCTTTGAAACCTCCTCGCCGAGGGTATCGGGGAAATCGAGCGCGTCCACCTGGTCTTCCAGGCCGGCGCCTTCGAAGAACGTCGATGCGCGGTTGATCCGACCCAGCGTCTCTTTGCCGTAGTACTGCTGGATACGTTCCTGCCCCTGGCCGTCGTTGATACGCTGCACCGCGAGCATCGGGTCGAGCTGCTCGGGACGCGGCTGCGGCTCATGTTGCAGGAGTTGCTGGTAGGGGTCCGGGAACTGCTCGATGGGTGAGGGGCCGATGGGAAGGGACTCGAAGTCGGGCATGGGTCGGCTTGAGGACTATGGACGGAAGATGGAAGACTGAAGACAGAAGACAGAAGACGGAGAAATTCGGGAATTAGACAGCAGGATTGGGTGCGGGAGGAGCGCCACCACCCGGGTTTGCCGGCGGATTCGGTGCAGGTTGATTTGCGGGAGCGGGCCGAGCCGCGGCGCCGGAAATGCCCGGCGCGTGCGTCTCGATGTCGACGCGGATGCGGTTGCCGTGCGCTCCGCTCTCGATGTGCCGGAGCGCGGTGACGACCTGCTCGCGGGACATGCGTTCGGCGTGCAGATTGGGATTGAGTTGATTGAGCGTCTGCTGCAGACGGCGCAGGTCGCCGTCGCTGCCGCTGCCGGCGAGGCGCACCGCGTCGCGCAGCTGCTGCGGACTCACCGTAGCGCCGGGCCTGTTCGCCGCAGCCGCGGCTGCAGCAGCCTGCTGCAATTGCGCCGGACTCAATCCACCACCGCCAGGAGGAGTCTGCGGTTGGAATCCCGGCAACCGCGGACGAAGACGATCGGCGATACCCGGCGCGACTTTGCCGATCGCATCGGCGGCGCTGCCTTTCCCTCCGCCGGCGCCGGCGCCCGGAATGATCGGCAATGAGAGCGGGATTTTTGCGACCTGCGGCAGGACGAACCGACCCATGTCCTGGATGCGCTGCACCGTGCGGCCCATGAATTCTCCGCCCAGTTCCTGATCGAATTGCACGACGCGCAACGCGGCGAAAACGCCGGTGTACATCACCATCAGGCTCATCAGGAGCCAGGCAATCTGCCACAGGCTGCTGACGCCTTCGATGAGGCGGAAGTTGATATTCATGAATTGTCCGACGAGCGGGTTGAGCACCTGCGCCGTTGCGATTTGCTGGCCGGCGTTGATAAGAATGAATCCGATGGCGAGCGGCAGGGCCACCACGGCGGGCATGAGCGCTGCCTTGATGAACGTGTCCATGATTTTCTTCGGATATCCCTGCGTGAATTTGTCATCCAGGACCCATCCCACGAAGACGAACGGCATGAAGGAGATCGTGAGCCACAAGATGGGAATGCGCAGGAAGAACGCCGCTGTCATCGCTGCGAGTGGGAAGAACATCGCCACTTGGATGAGCAGGATGAGGGCCTGCCGTATCGTCTGCATCTCCAACTTCCACGTGACATCGAGCATGGGCGCGGTCGTCGCAAAGCTCTTGAGGCGCGCGAAGTTGACGATGAGACCGTTCAGCATGACGGAGTGTCCCGTCACCGTGCTCATATCCAGCACGGCCTCGCTGTAGCACAGGAATCGCAGCTCGCAGTTGTATCCCTGTCCGGCTAGCTCACGAATTTCTTTCGTCGTTGGCAGGAAGCGGATATCCGTGATGGTCGTGCAATTGCATTCCAGCATGCTGTTCCCCACGGATTTGCATGCGAGATTGGACGGTGCCGGTTCGGACAGGATTTGCTTACACGCGCCGGTGGGGTTGCTCTCGCTGTCCAGAATGAGAGACGGAATGCCGTAGACCGTGCTCGTGAGAATATTGCTGACGTCCAGGATGACGCGCGGAATGAACCAGGAGAAATTCACGAGCACGACGGCCATGACGAACTTCGCCGCATGCTGGTGAATGACCTCCTTGTTTGCCGTGACGGTGGTGTAAATCGCCACGCCGATGAGAGCGAGAGCGAAGAAGAGGTTCACCAAATCGCGCGCCAACTGCCAGATTTCGTTGAGCATGGTCTCCAGCGATGTGCCGCCGTTATTGAGGATGATGCCTCCAAGGTCCAGGAAGAAGGTCGGATCCAGGAGGAAGTTCAACAGGGCAAAGCACACGAACGTGGCCAGGTTCAGTACGGTCGTCAGCCAGCCCATCATGACGTTGATGTTGCTCACCAGTGCCTCCCCCAGCTGCGGCTGTCCCTGTGCGTAGGCGATCGGAAGCGCGACAAGCCCCCATCCCAGGAGGATGGAGCAGGAAAGCCCACCAAGACGCCTGAAGTGCTGTTTGTGCATTCAAAGTAGTGTACCACACTTTGGAGAGGGGGCCAAGATCAACGGTCACCTATAACGGATGGCATGGGGAAGCCATGGATAGCGTCACACCATAAAACGGGAATTTATGTGAGTATATTTTATACTCAATACTTACATGTAGTAATGCGAATGAAGACTAAATTATGTTTATAATAAGCCAAAAAACGTGATCAAAAAAGATATTCAGTAATATGTATAATTTTCTTGCACTTGGGGTGTGTTCATGAGTACTGTTTGTGTACACATGTCTTCCGCAGCAGTCCTCAAAGCGCTTTTCAGTTCACAGACGCGTGTGAAGCTTCTCTCCACATTTCTGCTCCATCCCGAGCGGGAGTACTTCATCCGCGAACTGACGCGCCTTCTCAATGAGCAGATCAACTCCATTCGCCGCGAACTGGAGAACCTGCGCCGCATCGGCCTGGTGCGCGCGCGGCACCGCAACCGCAAGAAGTACTACCACGTCGACACGGAATTCATCCTGTATCAGGACTTGCGCAGTCTCTTCGCGAAAGTGGTCCAAGGAGAAAGCCCGCTTGTCGCAAGCCTCCGGGCGCTTCCGAATGTGAAGCTTCTCCTCCTTGCCGGCAGCCTGTGCGGCACGGAGAGCAAGGTTGACCTGCTCGTCGTCGGTGACGTGCGCCGCGAAGTGCTCCAGGCACTTCTGGCCCAGGATCCCGCGTTCAAGAACATCAAGTACTCCATCTTTTCCGAGCCGGACTTCCTTTACCGCGTGAGCCTGCGGGACCGGTTCGTCGTGGAGATCCTCAATGACCCGCGCCACCTGCTCGTCGTGAACCTGCTGCAGAAGGAGATTGAAGAGGCGATGGGTAAAAAATAGGTAGCCGAAGAAACCAAAGTAACCAAGGCAACGGAGGAGAACGAAAGGTTTTCCTGGCTTCATTGGCTTGCTTTGGTTCCTTTTGCCCTGTACCCTCCCTGCACTTTTCCGATGCCGTCAGTCGTCCTCCACACGCAGGCGAAGAAGTACGTCCGTGGTCTTCCCGAACTGAAGCCCGGGTACACTGTGCGCGTTCACGAGCGCATTCAGGAAGGCGGCAAGGAGCGCATCCAGGTGTTCGAGGGGCTCATCATCGGCACACATAAGGGGCACGTTCCCACGGATCGGTCCTTCACGGTGCGCCGTGTTATTTCGGGCATTGGCGTCGAGAAGGTCTTCGCCGTCCATTCCCCGCTGATCGCCAAAGTCGAGGTGAAGAAGGTCGCCAGGGTGCGCCGCGCCAAACTGAACTTCCTCCGCCGGCGCAGCGGCAAGTCGGTGCGCCTGAACGAGCGGTTCACCGAAGCGGGAGAATTCGCGATGGCGGTGGCGCCAGTGGAGAAGAAAACCGAGGAGACCGAGGAGGTCAAGGAGACCAAGGAATAGGACACGGCTGTCCGCTGTCCGCTGCCCGCTGTACGCTTACCGCATGCGTGCTCTTCTCATTGGCAATTACGGTGTGGGCAACGTCGGCGATGAAGCGCTGCGGGAGTACTTCCTGCAGCGGTTTGCGGATGTGGAGTGGACGGTAGTGACGAATACGTGGGCAGCCCCACTTCGCCAAGGCTTCGAGGGGCAAGCGGGAAGCCCCACTTCGCCAAGGCTTCGAGGGGCAAGCGGGAAGCGGGAAGTGCCGCGCTTGCCCTTTGGTCTTCGATCACTCTTCTCTATGCCATGGTGGAGCACCGTGCGCGCATTGCGGCACAGCGACGCCGTTGTATTCGGCGGTGGGACGCTGCTGACGGACGTTGAATCGGTGCGTGCATGCATCCTGTGGGGAATGCATGTGCTTGCCTGCCGGCTATTCGGAATTCCCTATATGCTGGCTTTTCAGGGGATCGGCCCGTTCCGGACTGTCGTGGGACGGGCAATCGCCAGGAGTGTTGTGCGGCATGCGCGATTCATCTCGGTCCGGGACAACGCCTCTGCCAAACGCATGGCATCATGGAGTTTGCATACAGAAGTTATACAAACTTTCGATCCTGTTTTTGCTCTTTTGTATGAGCAAAAACATGAAGAAAGAACAAAAAATGTGAACATTATTATTCCCCGTGCCAATTCTCCCGCATCCTTCCTCCACCGCGCGGTGCAGCTCGCAGCTGAACGGAGTGATGAGCCCGTGCGCGCTCTCCTTTTCCAGCCGGATGACCCGTCGGAAAAGGCAATTGCCGTCTCGCTGCAGGCAGCGATTTCCCGTTTGCAGATCATGCCTGTGCGGACGGTGGAGGAATTACACACAGGCCTTACGGATGGCCACTTCGTCCTGACGCAGCGCTACCACGGCGCCATCGCCGCGCTCGCCTGCGGCGTTCCCTTTGAAACTGTCGCCCAGGGAGAAGGGGACAAACTTGCCGCGGTTGCAGCGCTGCAGCGAGACCGACCGCAAGATCTGGGTGCGCTTGTTCAGATTGGAGAAGAGGCGCTCCGACAGGCATTGAAGGGATGAAGATTTCCCTCTCGCGCATCAATCATGACATCCGTAGTGCTGCAAAGGGATGACAGCGGCGCGTTCTGTTGCTAGAATTGCCGATTTGCGGTATAATTCCTGGATTTATGCCGCAACCCGTTGAAGCGCTGACGCGGGAGCGCGTTGCAAGCGCAATCCAGCAGGGGCCGCAGGCACTCCGAACACTCGTGCGGGGTCCCGAAACCGAGCGCTACGCAGCCACGTTGCAAGTGCAACGCGCGCTCGAGCTCATGCGCAGCGCACAAACGCTTTCAGAGCAGCATTGGCAGCAGGCATCGGTGTCGATTCATGCAGCGCTGAATGAGCTTGAACAGGAAATCGGCGGCAAAGCCGCGGAGCTTGGTTCCACAACCCCCGACGAGGGACGCAAGACGGAGATCGACGCGCAGCTTCAGCAGCTTCGCCGTGAAACCGCGAGCGTCATCGCGGCCCGCAAGGAGATCAACCAGATGGTGTTGGACCGGAACAAGGTGCAACACGACCAGTATCGGACCGGCGGCCCATCGAAGGAGCCGTGGGGGATGAAGGAGTGGATCGGGGTTGGCGGACTCTCGCTCACCAGCTTGTGGATTTTCAACGCGCTGCGAAGACCCGCGAAGTCCGTTGGGAATGCCGTGCGGCACCCGTTCCAGACGGCGGGCAAGGTTCTGGTGGGCGCGTTGAGCCTGCTCTTCGGCGCGAAGCTCGTCGAACGCTGGCTGCAGAAACCCAGCCGCCAGCGCCTGCACGATGCGCACGAAGGAACGAACGCCTTTGGCGGCGTCGCTGCAGGTCGCGTTCCCGAGCGGCACAACGTGCCTCCGACGGCGGCGCTGGAAACTCCGCGCATCGATACGGCCGCGCTCCCCGCAATTCCCGATGGCGATCTCCGCGCCCTCGCAACGCAGCTCGTCGGCACGGATTTGATCGTCAATCGCACCGAGCGTGTCGATCCGGATACGAAGCTCGCCGCATTGACGGCGAAGCTCGATGGCGCGAAGGAGAAGCCGGGAACGTTCACGCTCGTCGATGCATATCGGCTGCAGGGGCTGCGCGAACTCCAGATCGCGGAGAGGGCCGAGGAGGCCGGCACGCCGGAGGGTCGAACGCTGGCCAAGGCGGCGCGCATGCGCGCCGCGTACTGCGACACGTATGCGGACGCCCTCGCGGAGTACGCCCAGATGTGGCAGCACTACGAAGAGGCGAAAGCTCTGTGCCAACAGGATGGTCTGGCACCTGATGCCGCGGTTGATCAGGCGGCCAGAGAGGAATTCCTCGCCGTCGCGCGGGCCGCAAGGGCGCGAATGCAGGCCGGATTCGGCGGCGGCAAGGGAACGAACGCCGCGGCGATGGACAGCGCCGAGCGCACCCTTTGGGAAACGTTGAAGGTACCGGGCGATGCGTCGACGAAGGCGCTCGCCGTCGTCCAGGCGACGACGGGTTTGCTGCAGACGCGATACCAACGGATGGTCGCTCGCGTGAATAACGAGGTGCCGCCGGAACTGCGAAACAACCATGTCGCGTTGCAGTACATGAACGGCGTCGTCGCCGATTACCTCGCGGAAAAGGGATACAAGGACGTCGCCAAGAAACTGCGGCGCAGCCGCATTTTCCTCGCGCCGAGCGAGGACGGTTCAGACGATTGGAAGAGCGTCATGCAGGAGAAGGAGACTCCCGATTTCCTGAAATTCCCGGATATACGCAATCCGCGCCTCGGGAACATCGACTGGTGGCTGGCACGCTCGACCGAGCAGCGCAAGGTCAAACTCAAGGAATCGGCGCTCCGGCAGCTCTTCCAGGAGGCGTTTGCAGCCGAGAGTGCCGCGGTGGCGACGACCGGGAAGCAGTACGGTCTCACGCCCGAGAACGCCTATCAGACGTACCGCGACCTCGCGGCTCCGCTGCTGCCCGAAGTGGTGAAGGATAAAAAAGAGCTCATCGAGAAATTCGAGAATGTCGGCGCGGAACACATCGGCTTCCTCGTGCGATTGCAGGAACAGATGGCGCGTTACCAAGCGCATCGCGTCACGCTCGCCGCAGTCCGTCACCGCGGTGCGAAGGGACCGTCCGGCGGCGCGGAGGTCGCGCCCCAGATATGGATGCAGAACCCCGACGTTCTTGCGCAGGCATACGATCAATTCTTCCTGGCGCAGCAACGCGATGGCACCGCGCGCATGCAGGGGCACCTCGCGTTCGTCGACCAGAAATTGCTCCCGAAGGATTGGCGATCGCAGTTGGAACATCAGTGGAATCACAACGCCCGCAACTTCATCGCATGGACGGCCGACGCCATCGTTTCGGTCGAGACGCTTATCGTCCCGACGCCCTATCTCACCCGCAAGGCGAGCGAGGCGCTCATCGGCGAATTCTACGAGCTCATCGGCTGGCCGAAGTACGAAAACGGCGAACGCAAGGGGCAATGGAAGGACCGAAAGGACCTGACGCCCGCCGAGAAGGAGGCTTTCGACAAGAAGCAGAAGTCCGTCCTGGATTGCATCGATACGTTCCAGAAGGACGGCACGGAGAAAGAGGGCAAGAGCATCAACGGCAAGAGCCATCTGGAGAACATGCGGGCGTCGACGGAGCTGATGCAGCAGATGGCGGGTGCGAATGCCGCGAAAATTCAGCAGTGGCTCTCCGAGGACGAGAATCTGAAGCCCGAAGACGCCGACGCGCTGGCAGACGTCCGTGTCGAGAACATCGGACAAATCGAGCAGATCGCGCAGAGTCGCGGCGTATCGAAGGCCGTCGTCGTGCTGCGGTGCTTCGCGCAATTCCAGGACGACGTCATCGCCTACCACGGCGCGTACGGGCGGTTCCTCCAGGGACTGCACGAAGTGCTCGGGATGCACATGCGCTGGGAGGCGGCCATTGAGGCGTTCCTGCAAAATCAGCTCAACTTGGGGCTCGGTATCCTGACGGCGTACGTCGGTTACAAAGCAGCGAAGGCAGCGCGCCGATGGTACAAGAACAGGCAAATGAAGCGTCTGGGCAGGAGAGTCGCCGCTCTGGAACGGGTGCAGGTGACCGCCCCAACGCGACCTACTGTTGAAACACCCCGGACGTCCGCGCCTTCGCGGGAGCCGACGAAGATTCGCGAGGGCGGAGTGGAAAAGCCCAAGTGGAAGGAGCGCGGTTTCACGTTGACGCCCGAGGCGGAACAGGCGCTTGCCAAGGATGCGAGAGCGACCGAGCGGTTGCTCAAGACGCCCACCAAGGAAATCGCGATGGCCAGCCGCCGTGCGAACCTCGCAACGCGCGTGATGACCAGAGTGCCGACTTTCGCGCTTGCCGGTGTGGGTCTGACGATGGATTTCCTCGAGTACCGCGAGATCGAGAAGCAGCTGGAACACGAGAAGAATCCCGAAATTCGCTCCATCCTGGAATCAAAGAAAGACGCGGTCAAACTCCACGGGGGCGGACAGCTTCTGGCGCTGACCCTTGGTGTGGGCCCCGGATTGATCGCCTCCGGCATCCTGCTCGTCGGCAAGGAATTCGCCGACCAGATGTACGAGGATGCCATCAAGTGGAGCCAGGAGGCGGGGGACTTCTTCCGGACAATGCAGCCGCACGAGATTCTCGCAGAGCTGGGCAAGTCCGATATGCCGAACTTTGCGACGTGGGTGGTGACGCCTGATGAAAACATGGAAGGCGCGAGGAGAAATCGCCACGGCAATCTCGCGCGCGCCTACTTCACGCACATGGCGCCACTGCACGTGCCTATGACGGTGCCCCTTGAGCAAGCAACGCCGCAGGAACAGAAGGAGTACCGCGAGCGTGTCGCCCGTTTCGTGATGGATGCCATGATCAACTACGGCACATACAGGAACATTCAGGACGCAATGCTCCACGCCGAATGTATCTGCGTGGCGCGCCTGTGCAAGGAAAAGGGGATCGCTATGATGGTCAATGCGCGGGGCAGTGACGGTTCTCCCGTGCCGATCGACCTGACGGCGTACGCCATTGGCGGAGAGAAAGGGTTGACCCAGGAACGTGCGAAAAAGGGTGTGCCCAGCGGCGTCCAGAACAACGGCATATACCTCTACCGCCGCTTCAAAGAGAATGAGCAGCTTGCTCTGATCGAATTGCAGGCGGGGGAGTTCTCCAGCGATCTCACACCGAAGACGTCGAAGGATGCACTTTCTCTGCGGGCGACGATGACGCCGACGATCTATGCCCGTCTGACGGAGGGATTCGATACCATGCTCCAGGAGACCCGTGCGAAACTGAAGGCAGACCGCGAGGATGCGGACGTCGAGATCGCGAAGAGACTCATAGGCATCGGCATGTCGACGTTGAAAATAGTTGAGGGAAAGCAAAAGCAGAAGGCCCTGCTCCGGCACTACTCGATCGAGCGTGCGGAGGGCATTATCGCCCGCAAGGTTCACGGCGCATTGATCTTCCAAACAGAGAGACTCATCGCGCTGATGGAAATGGGGCAGCTGACGGAGGATGCGTACCGCAAGGCGCGCGGCGCCATCTGGGAAGCCATCTGGCTCCCCGTCGGTGTTTCGGGCAAGAGCTATATGAAGCTGTGTGATGCGGGTGGCAGCGGTACGGATATGCCCCTCGATATGCAGGAAATCAGTAAGGAAGCCGCCACATGGAGTCCCGGATCACGGTACCTGATCTTCCGCTACTTCTCCGGCCAAGAATTGCCGAGCGGCATGCAGGAGAGCGATATGCGCTGGATGGCCGGCACGCTCGCGTCGATGGTGGAGAACGGCCGGTGCATGGGGTATCCGTTCCCGATGGTGGAGTGGTTCGAACGCGCGCTCGCGCGACCGGAATACGCCGCGCTGCACAAAGTGTACGATGAGGTTTTGGACAGAGAGCTTCCCTTCCGTCGCCGCGAAAAGAACGGAATGCATCTGCATGATGTGATGGAGTCGGCGATTCCACTCTTTGGAATGAAGAAGATTCGCGCAACCGTCCTCGCGCTGGAAACCGTCAATAATAACACGCCGGAGCCCAGCGCCCAGCCCTACCGCGGCGGTTCAGGAACGCTGCCCGGTGGCGCACAGGGAAGCGTCGGATGAACGGAGTTGCGCTGGCATTCTCTAAGGCTTTCCTTCAGCATGAGAGAGCCTTTTGCTCTGCATGGAGATCCGCAATTTCTGCATCATCGCGCATATCGATCATGGCAAGTCGACGCTCTCGGACCGTCTGATCGAAATGACCGGCACGCTGCAGAAGCGGGAGATGAAGGAACAGACGCTCGACATGATGGAGCTGGAGCGGGAACGCGGCATCACCATCAAGCTCACGCCGGTGCGGATGATCTGGAGCGGGAAGCGGGAAGCGGGAAGCGCGCAGCAAGAGCCTGTTGAACTCAACCTGATCGATACGCCCGGCCACACCGATTTCCGCTACGAAGTGAGCCGCTCACTCGCGGCGTGCGAGGGGGCGATCCTCCTCGTCGACGCATCGCAGGGAATCCAGGCGCAGACCATCGCCGTCCTGCACATGGCACTGGAGCACGATCTCGTCATCATTCCCGTTCTTAATAAGATCGATCTGCCTGCCGCCGACCCCGAGCGCGTCTCCGAGGAGGTGGTCAAACTTCTGGGGTGCAGAAAAGAAGACATCCTGCATGTATCGGCGAAGGAAGGCAGGGGAGTGGCCGAACTCTTGGAGGAAATCGTGAAACGCATACCGTCTCCCAAGAATTCGGAAATCCGAAATCCGAAATCCGAAATCCGGAGTCGCGCGCTCATCTTCGACGCGGTCATGGATGCCTACCGCGGCGCCGTCGCGTACGTCCGCTGCGTGAACGGGACGTTGCGGCGCGGGAATGACGTGTATTTGCTTGGCACGAAGACGCCGTTCGAAGTTCTGGAGGTCGGTTTCTTCTCACCAAAGTACGTCGCATGTGATGCGCTGGAACCCGGGGAGATCGGTTATGTTGTCACCGGCCTCAAGGACGTGCGCCTCGTGCGCGTCGGCGACACCATTGCCTCCGTGCCGGATGCCGCCGCCCTGCCCGGGTACCGGCACGTGCAGCCGATGGTCTTCGCCGGCGTGTACCCTTCCGAGGCGGACGATTACCCCAAGCTGCGCGACGCGCTCGAGAAGCTGGCCCTCAACGACGCGGCGCTCACCATCGAGCCGGAGCGCAACGCCGCGCTCGGCAACGGATTCCGCTGCGGCTTCCTCGGCCTCCTGCACATGGACATCGTGCAAGAGCGACTGGAGCGCGAGCATGATTGCGACCTGATCATCACCGCCCCGAGCGTGCTGTACGAAGTGAAAATCCGCGCGAAGCAGCCGGCTGCCTACGTCCGTGCCAGTTTGCTCAAGCCCGACGAGCCGGACTGCGCGAGCATCAGCAACCCCGCCGACTTTCCGGATCCGACGGTGATTGAGGAAGTGCGCGAGCCGTGGGTGCGCCTGGAAATTGTCTGTCGCGCGCAGGACGTCGGAACGGCGATGACGCTGGTGCAGGATCGGCGCGGCGTCTACCAGACGCTCGAGTATCTCGACGCCGACCGTGCACTGCTGACGTTCGAGGTGCCGCTCCAGTCGATCGTTCTGGATTTCTTCGACAAGCTGAAATCCTCGACCGAAGGGTATGGTTCGATGAGCTACGATCCCCTCGGGTACCGTGCCGGCGATCTCGTGAAGCTGCAGATCCTCCTCCTGGGCGAGCCGGCGGAGGCATTGAGTACCGTCGTGCATCGCAGCGAATCGCACGCCGTCGGCATGGTCGTCTGCCGCAAACTCAAGGAGGTCATCCCCAAAGCGCAGTTCCCCATCCCCGTCCAAGCGGCGATCGGCGGCAAGATCGTCGCGCGCGAGACCATACCCGCGCTGCGGAAGGACGTGACGGGGTACCTGTACGGCGGCGACGTGACACGCAAGATGAAGCTCCTGGAGAAGCAGAAGAAGGGCAAGAAGCGCATGAAACAGATGGGCAAGGTGACGCTCACGCAGGAGGCGTTCTTGAGCGTTTTGAAGCGAGAATGACAATTGTGTTTCCTCTCCGCCGCGCCTTCGTTGCTCTTCCCCTCGACGAGGAAGCCCGGGTTGCATTTGAAGATTTACAGCAATCGCTTGCCGCATACGCGGACATTCTCGGCTTTCAGAATCCGCAGACGCCGCACCTGACGCTGCGATTCTGGGACACGCTCATGGAGATCGAATATCGTCAAATCGTTGCCGCATCCGCATCTATCGCGCAGCGCACGACCCCCTTCACCGTGGCCGTCACTGGTCCGGAACTCTTCAGCGTCCGCGGCGAGGATCGGGTGCTCTTCCTGGGCGTACAGTTCTCGCCGGAGCTTGCGGCGCTCAAGAAGCTCTGCCCGTGGCAGAATCCTCCCGGAAAGCCGTTCCATCCGCACATCACGGTCGCGCGTATCCGCCACGCGGGGCGATTCCAGCGCGTCCGTAAAGATGTGGTGAAGCGCCTCGACGGCGCGGAATTTTCCATTCGATTCACGTGCTTGCGCGTCTATGCAGAAATCGACGGGCATAGGCAGACAGCATTGGAAACGTTTCCCTTCTCCGCGCGCAGCTAAGAGCTCTTCTCCTCCAGATTCCCCGCGCTCATAAACGGCGCGAAGACCGCCTGCAGGATGCCCGCGGCGAGAGGTTGGGATTGTTCGTACGATACATCTTTGCCGCTCTGACGCAGGAAGTCCTGCAGGACGAACGCCGTGAGTTGGAGCACGCTGCCATCGAGCTGGCGGTCGCCGGTGAGGAGGGCGCCCAGCACAGCCTGCGGGTCGATGGCGACGGTGCGCTGCATGCGGCCCGTCCATGCGTCGACGCGTCCACGCTGGCCGCTGCGCTCCGATAGCTCGGTGATGGCCTGCGCATGCGATGCTCCCGGTACTCCGGGTGATGAGTACTCGCGCAGCGCCTCCTCGCATGCCGATAGACATTCGTCGTTGATGAGGGAGAGAACAGCAAGCAGGAACGTCGATGGACACTCGCGGCCGACGAGACGTGCGATGAGCGTCGCAAGGTGGGCGCGTTGCTGGTCCGTGAGGAATTGGAGGATGATGTGCGCGACACCCGTGTCCCGCTTCTTCGCGCGCTGCTCCTCGCGGCGAACCTGCGCCGCGGCCGCCTGCTGCGCGGCGAAACGCTGCTTGGCCTCCTCGCTCAATTCTTCGGAGACGCCGCCCTGCCCTTCGCCGGGGGTGCCCGATTCGATGTTGCCGAAATCCTGCATGAACGAAGCCTACCGCAGGCAGCAGCGAAGAGGAACGGAAATTTATTGAGGCACCCGCTCTGTTATGCGCTTGGCAGCACGTGCACCATCGTCACGCCCTTGCGCGCGCCGGAGAACGTCACCGCCGTCTTGCGGCTGAAGTGCACCATGCCGTCGACACCCGCATGGATCGTCCAGTCCTTGCCGACGTACGTGTTCTTGCCTGGCCGGTACCAGTAGCCTTTCTGACGGATCAGCACCTCTCCCGCGGACACGGTCTGACTCCCGAAGCGCTTTACGCCTCGGCGCTTCGCTCTACTATCTCTGCCGTTCTGGGTGGTTCCTCCTGCTTTCTTGTGTGCCATAGTGCGGGGATTGTACGGATTTTGCGCGTTCGCGCAACTATTGGTTGCCGGGGCTGGATTTGAACCAGCGACCTCGAGGTTATGAGCCTCGCGAGCTACCAGGCTGCTCCACCCGGCGATAGCCAGGCCATTGTGGTGTGGAAAACGGGCGAATGCAACAAACTCCGCGTGTTATCCTGCAAGCCCTATCATGATGCCGATTGCCGCGAAGAACGCTCCGATGATCCACAGGCGCATCGTCACCTTGCTCTCGCCCCATCCGATCGCCTGGAAGTGGTGATGGATCGGCGCGGCCCGGAAGACCTTCTTGCCGCCACGCAGCTTCTTACTCGTGAGCTGGATCACGACGGACAGCGCTTCGAGGACGAAGATAAAACCGATGAGCGGCAGCAGAAGAACCTGGTCGGTCATGAGCGCGATGACGCCCAGCGCGCCGCCGAGGGCGAGGGAGCCGGTGTCGCCCATGAAGAACAGCGCGGGCGGGACGTTGTGCCAGAGGAACGCGGCGATGGCGCCGACGCAGACGGCGCAGAATGCCGCGAGAACGGACAGTCCCTGTAGGTATGCGAGGACGCCGAAGCTTCCGAAGGCGATCGCAAGCAAACCCCCTGCGAGCCCGTCGAGCCCGTCCGTGAAGTTCACGGCATTCGCCGTCGCGATGATGATGAAGATGAAAATCGGCACGTACCACCACCCCACGTCAATGATGCCGTAGAACGGCACGTGCACCGAGTCGTATCCCAATTTCAGGAAGAACCACAGCGCCCCTGAAACGGAAATCACCAGGAGGAACCCCAGCTTCGGTAGGAAGTCGATGCCCTTCGTCCGGCCGATGCCGCGGACATTCAGGTAGTCGTCGACGGCACCGACAATGCCGAGCGCGACCATCACGAAAAGCGGAAGGTAGACCTGTCCGCGTTGCAGGATGGAGTGCTCGACGACGCCGGACAGCGAGAGCAGACGGGAGAAGAGCACGGTGATGAGGATGCCGCCCCAAATGATCAAGCCTCCCATGGTCGGCGTGCCGATCTTTGCGGCGTGGTAGGTGCGGAAAATCGTCGGCTCGCGGCCGTCGATCGTCTCCACGCGCAGCTGCTTGCCGATGCGGTTCGTCGTGAGGAAGCGGACGAACCACGGTGTCAGTGCGACGACGCCGATGAACGCCACGGCGGCGTAGAAGAGGATCACGGGGAGCGACAGTTCCGGTCGGAACGGCAGGGTGAATTCAGGCATGCATAGAGTGTAGCATCATTCGTCGCGCGCACCCACGCGGGCAGGAACCTTCATCACCCCGGGCGTGTGCACTTTGTCGATGTCGTAGAATCGCATCTGCTCCTTCTTGAACAGCAGTTCGATGCGTCCCGTCGGTCCGTTGCGATGCTTGCGGATGTAAATGTCGGTGACGCCCGGGCGGTCGGAATCCTCTTCGTAGTAGTCCTCGCGGTACATCATGAGCACGACGTCCGCGTCCTGCTCGATGGAGCCGGATTCGCGCAGATCGGAGAGTTGCGGAATGTTTCCCGGACGGTTCTCCACGGCGCGGGAGAGCTGCGAGAGCGCCAGGATGGGGATATGCAGCTCGCGGGCGATCTGCTTGAGCGAGCGGGAGATCTCGGAAATTTCCTGTACGCGGTTGCCGACGTAGCCCGCGTTGCCGGTACTCATGAGCTGCAGGTAGTCGATGATGAGCAGATCGAGGCCGTGCTCCATCTGGAGACGGCGGGCCTTCGTGCGGAGCTCGGGCATGGACGAAGCGACCGAATCGTCGATGAAGATGTTCGCCTTGCTCATCTCGTCCATGATCGGCCCCATGTTCTGGAAATCGGTATCGTCCAGCTTTCCGCGTTGCAGCTTCCACGAATCGACGCCGAGCATGGAGGCGAACAGGCGGTCGACCAGTTGCTCCTTGCTCATTTCGAGCGAGAAGACGCCGATCGTTTTCTGCGACCGGACAGCCGCGTTCATGGCGATGTTGAGCGCCAAGCTGGTCTTGCCCATGCTGGGACGCGCGGCAATGACGATGAGGTCGCTCGGCTGCATACCGGAGAGCTTGAAGTCCAGCGTTGTGAATCCGGTTGGCACGCCCTTCATCGCATCGTCATCCCCGCTGGCGTGCATTTCGGCGAACCGTTCGTACCGTGCTTCGAGGACGTCGCGGACGTGGATGAATTTCTCCTTGATGAACGCGTTGGTGATGCGGAAGACCTGTTGCTCCACCTCGTCGAGCAGCTCGGGTACCGGCCGATCGACGTCGTAGCCCAGGCCGATGATCGTTCGGCCAGCCGCGATGATGTTGCGGTGAACGGACTTCGCTTTGACGATCTGGGCGTACTGATAGATGTGCGAGGACGTCGGGACGGCGGATGCGAGTTCGGCGAGGAATGAATTACCGCCCACGTCGTCGAGCTTCTTGCTGTCGGCGAGGCGGCTGGTGACCGTGACGAAATCGATCGGATCGTGCTTCTGGTACAGGTCGCTGATTGCTTCATACACCAATCGGTACCGCGGATCGTAGAAATCCTCCGACCGCAGGAAATCCGACACTTTCAGGATCGCCTCCGGATCGAGGAGCAGGGCGCCAAGCACGGTGCGCTCGGCATCGGGAGCGTGTGGCGGCGTGTCGAAGGGGGCGGGAGCGGGGGGCATTGCACGATGGATTCTACGGAGAGGGCGTGGGGAACAGTAGGGGATTGGGTGTGGATACTATGAGGAAAGAGACGGGATGTTGGATGTCATCCATTCTCTCGTGCATAGCGCAATAGCGCGTACGCACTCGCGGTATGGACGTGGCTTGACGACAATACGCGTTCGATGGCCTCGTCGAGCGATAGGTTATGAACCTCGATGAGTTCGTGGGCATCCTGCTCCAGTGGGTCCGGCGAAAGGGTGCGGGCGATGAAGAAATATGAAGTCCAGATCAGGCCTTCGGCATGATGACACGTGCCATATGGTTCCAACGTCTCTGCGCGGTATCCCGTTTCCTCGCGCAGTTCGCGCTGCGCGGCCTGCAGGGGATCGGCTTCCTTGTCGATCTTCCCGCTGGGAAGCATCCAGACGTAGGCGCCGAAGTGCGGGCGGAATTCCCGCAGGAGCAACATGCGGCCTGGCGCTGGCACCGCCAGAATATGGACGGTGTCGCTCCGCCGCGCGCGAGCCATCGTCTTCACGCGTCCGTCGGGCAAGGGAGCGGATGCGAGCGTGACCCGCCATCCATGCCCGTCGAAGAGCACGTCTCCCGTCATGCTTCCGTGGCGTGCACCTTGTCGGCTGCGGCGTGGGCCCCTTTCTCGAGCATTTCGGCGAACTTGGGATTCTGCTGGAGGTATTGCTTCGCCTGCTCGCGGCCCTGGCCGATCGTCTCCTCGCCGTGGCGGATGTACGCGCCCGACTTTTCAAGGATGCCGTGCTTTAGCCCTAAATCGAGCAAATCGCCCTCGCGGCTGATGCCCCGGGCGTAGAGGATGTCGAACTCCGCCTGGCGGAACGGCGGAGCGGTCTTGTTCTTGACCACCTTCACACGCGTGCGGTTGCCGATGATCTCCTGCCCATCCTCGCCGTTGCCTTTTTCGAGAATCTTGTCGATGCGGCGGACGTCCATGCGGATGGAGGCGTAGAACTTGAGCGCGTTGCCACCCGTCGTCGTCTCCGGATTGCCGAACATGACGCCGATTTTCATGCGGATCTGATTGATGAAGATCACCGAGCAATTCGTCTTGCTGACGATGCCGGTGAGCTTGCGCAGCGCCTGGCTCATGAGACGCGCCTGCAGGCCCATGTGGGGGTCGCCCATGGTGCCGTCGATTTCGGCCCGCGGCGTGAGCGCAGCGACGGAGTCGACGACGATGAGATCGACGGCGCTTGAACGGACGAGCGTTTCGACGATGGCGAGCGCCTGCTCGCCGTCATCCGGCTGGGACACGAGGAGGCTGTCGATGTCGACGCCGATCTTCTTAGCGTACGTCAGGTCGAGCGCGTGTTCGGCGTCGATGAATGCCGCGCGGCCGCCCTTGCGCTGCACTTCGGCGATCGCGTGGAGCGCGATGGTCGTCTTGCCGGAGGATTCCGGTCCGAAGATCTCGATGATGCGGCCGATGGGAATGCCGCCGCCGAGGGCGATATCCAGGCTGATGGATCCCGAGGGGAAGCGGGCCATGGGAACGGCCGCGGCGTCGCGCATCTCCATGATCGCGCCATCGCCGTACTGTTTCTTGATCTGCTCAAGCGCGATCTTGATGGCGTTGGCCTTGGCCGTCATCTCGGGCGAGGAGGATTTCTTCGAGGACTTCGCGGGTGCGTCGTGCATGAGAGTGGAGGAAGAGGATGCCTTGATCATGGTAGAGGAGGAGGGAAGGGAGAAGGAGGGTAGACGAATGTACACCATTCTCCAAGGTTGCCCTATGAATGCAACCACTAGGTGTTGTGGGTCGGGGCAAGATGTTGTGGTGTATGAATGTACACCCAACGTGCGAGATGCTAGATGTCCGTTGCTGCTATCTGCTGTCTGTCATCTTTTCTTCGTGCATACTCCTATATTTGCCGCGCGGTCGGTGACCTGACAGTACGATCCCGCGGGACAGAGGATTCCTGCCGGGCCGCCGCAGGGAGTTCCCGTTGCGCCGCTGCCGGAAGCGGGGATCATTGATCCGCTCGCGCTGGAGGGGGTAGCGGTGAAGGCGATCGTCGAGAGCAAGTGCGTGAACGCCGCATGCCAATCGGTCTGATACGCACCCGAGAGCGGTGGAGTGAGCGAGAGCCGCAGGATGCCGTTCGGCATCGCGATGACGATATCTTCGCGCCCGCGGTCGCCCAGAATCCGCGCCGCTTTGCGTCCGGCGATGACGAGCGTGTCGCCCTTACTGGGCAGAGCCCCGTGTTCCTTGATGACGACGAGGACGACGGTGCCGTCGGCCATCGCAAACCTCGTCCCGCTTGCCGTGCCGGTACCTTGCAGCCAATCGCGCGGCACGGAGAGCTTCATGTGGAGCGGAGCGACGTTGACGACGTGATCATCGGCGGGAGCGGCATCGATGCGCTCGACGACGAGCACGGGCAGGGCGTCGGGATCAATGTTCGCTTCCAGGCGTCCGTGGATCGCCACCGCGCGCCCCTCAAAGGAACGCAGGTTCAGGTGCTTGCTCTCGACGAAGTACGTCTCTTCGCCGTCGATCGTGAGGATATGGGTGCCGCGGCGCTCGAGCGAGAGGGGAGCGGTGCGCAGCGAACCTGTCGCCGTGACGGGACCAACCGGCAGCGGTTGCCTGTCTTTATGGCAACCGGCGAGGAGCAACACGGCCATAACGATGAGGACGGCGAGACGCGGCATGGGAGGACATTGTGCGAGCAGGACACGCATATCGCAAATTAGAACGGAATGGCGTCTTCTCTGGAGGAAAGGGGAACGGTCGCGGGCTGCGGCGGCGCATTGCGACGCAGATACTCGCGCAGCCACGGCGTTGCACCGCGTTCTTCTTCAATGGATGCGACCAGGGCGGCATGCTCGTCTTCCGAGAATGCACGTTTCTCCTTCACATCATGGAGCAGGTATCGGCCCCACCCGCACCCCTCGCTCTCGACGCAGCGTGCGGCGTACACGGCCTGCTGATGATCGGAAATCGGCGTGTGCATACGGAGTTCTTGGAGGAATCGCAGCAATTCGGTATTCGTCATGCCTTTCTTCTCCGCGTGACGCGCCGCCCACCATTGCAGGACGACGCGCTCGTGCGCCTTCCGCGCTTCCGGCATATCCGCGAAGTAGCGCTGTAGGTGCCGCATGCCGTCGTAGCCCAAGAGGTTCCATGCGCCGCGACGGATCGCGTCGGCGGTGATGTGAATGCTCGTGAAGAGTGTTTCGTGATTCTCCCGCCAGATGCTCTCGGTATCCAGAAAGTACTTGCCGTCCCGCTGGAGCCATGGAGCCTTGGCAAGAAGGCCGCCGACGGTGCCGCGTTCCTGTGCGAAGTCGTAGATCTTCACCGGATCCACGTCGGGATGTGCGGCAAGCATGCTGGCAAGCGACCGGAAGGTTTCCTGCGTGTAGCAATGCGTGATCGATCGTGCTTCCACTGTGGTTTTCCATCCGCATGGCCCCCTATCCCATTCGTTGTCGTCCTCGTGGAGAATTTCCGAGGCGGCATCGTCCCCACGGAGCTTCTCACGCGAAAGCACCCGCTCGACGACGGCGCGCTGACCGCTGACATAGTGCGTGATCAGACGACCCGGTTCGATGTTCTCGCCGAAGCACGCGATCTGCTGCCGCTCGCCTATCTCGTCGTGCGTGTGGAGCATGAAGCGGTAGTGGGGTTCTCGCCACTGCTCTCCCTCTTTCTGCGGGACTATCTGAAAATATTCCATGTCTTGATCGAATTCCGTTTCCCGCATGAGCCGTTCCATGTCCGTGCGATACGCGGTGCGTTTGAGGCCCAAAATTTCCGCCAGGCCGAAGATCCCGCGGTGAAAATCACTCGCTTCGTTCATCTGTGTGCCGTACCACTCGTCCGTCCGTGTTCCCGGGCCGTAGTCGCCCCAGTCTTTTTCGACCGAACAGCTGGCCCACGAGAAGCGCGTCGCATCGAGTGCCTCGACGAATTCCTCCGCGGTGAGTCCTCCCGGATGGTCCAGAAGGATGGCAGCCGGGATCAATTCGTGGTTCGGGGCGCCCATGAGTTTACTCGGCAGGAGCTTGTTTCCGTGCCCAGGATTTCTCCCGTTCCCGATCCGCCGTGAACTTCGGCGAGAAGTAGTACTCCAGCACGCTGCGGAGCTGGCGGAGCGACGTGCGGCCCAGGCCCATGCGGGTTTGCATGAACAGTCCCCGCAGCACTGTGTCGAATTCGGCCTTGGGAAACACCATGTGTGGATCCTCGGGTGCAGTTTGCTCGTCAGCTTCAGGATTCGAGATCGCGAAGTTCCCTTCGCTGTCCGTATGCATCAAGTAGACCTTGTGGTACTCCCGCGGGAGAATCGCTGTTTCCTTGCCCCCCGGGCGTGAGAGCGGGCGATCGAATCCTATGAAATGCATGTTCGGACGCACATCGCCGTAGCCGGCATCGGCAGCGTTCGCCAGGCGCGAATCCCACGTGCTCATCTCCTCCAGAAATTCCTTGGCGCTGTTTGCGAGCAGAGGGCTCTCGATCTGCTCATGGTGCGCCCATTTAAGCAGGGCAGCGAGGAGCGTGGGTTCCTGGGAATGGTACGCGGCGATGATTTTGGCGTCGCGGGAGGTCGTCGGCCGATACGAGACAGCATTGCCGAACGGGTCGATCGTCGGATCGAATGTCAGATCGGTCCGGTAGATCCGGAGATCGGCGTTCATGTCACCGCCGATCTCGGTTCGGTATGTGCGGCCTTTGTCCTCACTTTCCCATGAGAAACCTCGATGGCCGATGAGGTCCTCGCGCTCGGCTTCATGCATCAACGCTACGCCCGTCACGGCCGCCATGTCGGTGTCGGAGCGGAAGCCATGGGCCGTGCCTTTCCAGAGTTTTGCCGGAGGGAGGAGATCAGACGCAATAGCACCGCCGACAAGGAGTGTGTCGCGAAATCCGTCTTGATTCAGGGGAACCTCCTCCGTTGACCCGTCGCTCCGAGAGACTTTCCAAACGTGCTTTTTCCCCTTGAGGAGAGCGTCGAGGACTTTTCGGAAGTTCTCGACGGTTTTCGGGAGAACGTCGGGGGCGAAATAGCCCTTCTGCTTCATCGCCGAGAGTTCCGCGAACGCCTCTCGTACGGAAATGTGGCCGTACTGCCCCGCAAATCCCAGTGTGGACTGCTCAAGGATGCGTTTTGCAAGGTCACTGCTTCTCTCGATGGCGGAATTCGCATCGGGCCCAAGGATGAAATCTTCGCGCAGAGACACAGGAGGGCGAGTATGCGCGCGGGCAGACAAGGAGAACAAGAGAATCGAAAAAGCGGGCCGAAGCCCGCTTTTGGATTCGATGGCGGGGAGCGCTCACTTCTTGTCGCCGTCGAAGTCGTAGACGGCGCGGCCGACGCGGACGAAGTACGGCATCTTCTGCAGGTTCAGGGAAATCGTCCCGACCTTTACGGAACGCTGCTTGGCGACTTCGTTGATGATCTCTTTCTTGCTCAAGGGCCCCTTCTTCTTGAGGATCGTCTCAATGACGTCGGCGACCGTGCCCGGCTCGTAGCCCCATTCGCGCAGCGCGTAGAGGCCGCGGCCGACCAGCACGAACTGCGGATAGCGGATGAGCTCGTTGTGGACGGCCTGGACCGTGACGTTCTTGTGATCGAAGTGCGCCTCGCGGATGCGGTTGGCGATCTCCATGAAGTGCAGCGGCTTGCCGGACTTCTTCAGGATGATCTCGACTTTGTCGCGGATGGAGCGCGGGCGGACGAAGCGCCACTCGGTCAGACCCCATCCCTCGTCGATCTCCTTGAAGCGAGCGTCCAGCGAGAGGCAGCTCAAAATGAGCTCACGGCTGGGGACGCGGTCCTTGAAGAGGTTGAGCCCCTGGACCGTCGTGATCAGATCCTCGCGGCCCATGCAGGACTTGCGCTTCTTGAGCACTTTCACCATGCCCTCAACGAGCGTGGTGATGTCCTCCATCGCGAGGGAGGACAGGCGCCAGAAGGGGATGAACGTCCCGCTGTTGCCGGTGTGGGACATCTCGGTGTCAATGGAGAAGGAGAGGCGCAGCACGGAACCGTCGATGGTCGTGCCGTTGACCGTGCGCTTGAGGACCTGGCTGATGAGGTCATCCTCGCGCATCACGCCGCCGTGTCCACGCAAAATGACCTTGGCCATGTCGTTCACGTCGTTGAGTTTGGTGGTGCGGACGGTGCGGCGCAGTTTGCCAAGGGCGATGCTCTCGATCTGGCGGATACGCTCGCGCGTCACCTTAAAGTGCTTTCCGATCCGCTCCAGCGTCTGCTTCGCCTGTCCCTGCAGCGCAAACCGCTTCTTGATGACCATGGATTCCTTCTCCGTCAGCACCAGGAACAGGTCGTCGAGCAGCGCCTGCAGATTGATGGACAGCTTGGGGGCTGCCGCGGTTGCGGCGATCTGCTGGGCGGTGGCGGTGGACGAGGCGTCGGCCATAGAAAGGAGGGGGAGCGGGCGGGCGAAAGAACAACCCTCGTTCTACCAGAACATTGACAGATGCAAAAGATGGACGGTCGGTTCGAGTAGACGTTTCCCGCGGGATATTGTTTCCTCGTCGATTGTGTATTCGCGTCCACAGCGGTGAGCGATGGTGCACTGCAGAATGTTCTTTCTTCTCTGCAATGCTTTGGGAGCGGAAGCAGTCGAGCGGGGAAAACTGAAGGATCAAGGAAGTAGTAATATATCATATTTTCACCCATGTCAAATTCTTTCCATGCAGGAATACAGGCTCGTGTGTCCCAATTGGGCATTTTGGCCTTTCTCTATGATCTGCCTCGATCTTTCCTCTCGATGTACGTCCGAAGCAACGTGCATGCCGCAGCCGCGTCGGGATTGTCGAGTGCCTCGGTCGTGTAGCGCTCGTCGAGGAGGAGGACATCTATGCCCGTCGCCTGCAGACGGTCGGCGACCGCTCGTGTCGCGCGCGATTGCGCGCCTTCCTTACCTGACGGGAGCAGCGGCAGGCCGACGATGACGCGGTCGATGTTGCGCTCGCTACACAGGGCACGAACGTGCTCTATGAGCATCTCGTCGGATGGGTGCGTGATGGTGTCGAGCGGCAGCACGATGTCCGTCGCGTCGTCGTAGTACGCGACGCCGGTCCGCTTGCCGCCGACGTCGAGAGAGAGGAGACGCATGGGAAACAGGATACCGAGGAAACCGAGGTAACCGAAGATACCGAGGAAATGAATCAGGCGGCGAGTTTCGCTACCATCGCCTTGCGTCGCGCGGCCGTGTTGCGGTGGAGCAGGTTCTTCTTCGTTGCGATGTCGATCGCCTTGTAGACCTCCGGCAACAGCTTGCGGGCATCGTCCTTCTTTCCTTCCTTGGCCAGGTCCCGCAGCTTCTTCACCATCGTCTTCATGCGCGTCTTGTACGGCACGAGGCGATCGTGGCGCTTGAGGCTCTGGCGTGCGGCCTTGATGGCGGCGGAGGTGATAGGCATGAGTGCGAGGGAGAGTAGGGGAGAGGGAGGGAGGAGTAAAGGGGAATAGGGGTATGTAGGGTAAGGAGGGTAAGGAGGGTCGATGGAGGGGGAACATTGACCGGAGCGCGTTTTTCCGTAGAATCTCTCTATTCTATGTGCGGGATCATCGGGTACGTCGGCGCGCGGAAGGATGCGGGGGTCCTCGCGGTAGAGGGGCTCAAGAACCTCGAATACCGCGGGTATGATTCGTGGGGGGTTGCCTGCAAGACCGGCGGGGGTATCGCGATGCGCAAGGATATCGGCAAGGTCAGCGAGGTCGACAGCCGCGACTTTTCGCAGGACTGTTCGCTGGCGATCGCGCACACGCGCTGGGCGACGCACGGCGGCGTGACGCAAGCCAACGCCCATCCGCACTTGAGCGGGGACGGCACGATCGCCGTCATTCACAACGGCATCATCGAGAACTACCAACAGCTGCGCGACGAACTCATCGCGAAGGGGCACCGTTTCGTCTCGGAGACCGACACCGAGGTCATTCCCCATCTCATTGAGGAGGAAATGAAGACGCGCGGCGACTTCGCAGCCGCAGCCCGCGCCGCGTGCCTCCGCTTTGAGGGGCGCTACGCCATCCTCGCGCTCCACACGACGTCCCATGCGCTCGTCGCCGCACGCACGGGGTCTCCGCTGATCGTCGGCGTCGCCGACGACGGATACTTCGTGGGCTCGGACATCACGGCATTCCTCACGCACACGCGCACCGTCCAGTACATTGACGATGGCGAGATGGTCGTGACGGACGGCGAGACCATCCTCTTCTCGGACATCGCGACGGGCGCCGAGCGGCCCAAGCGCGAGATCGCGATCACGTGGTCGGTGGAGCAGGCGCAGAAGGGGGACTTTGAGCACTACATGCTCAAGGAGATTCTGGAGCAGAAGGAGAGCGTCGCGCGCGCTGTGAACCAGGACGAGAGCCAGATCCAGACGCTTGCGCAGGCGATCCGCGACGCGAAGGGGACGTTCCTCATCGGCTGCGGCACCGCGGGCAAGGCGTGCATGGCGGCCGAGTACTTCTTCTCTGTCGTCGCGAACCACCACGTGAACGTCGCTCCGGCGAGCGAGTTCAAGGTGTACCACCACTTCCTCAAGCCGGAGAGTCTCATCATCGTCGTCAGCCAGAGCGGCGAGACGGCGGATGTGCTCGAGGCGATGCGGGTGGCGAAGTCCGTCGGATCCAAAGTGTTGGCCATCGTGAACGTCGAGGGATCGACGATCGCCCGCGAGGCGGATTTCACGCTGCTCATCAATGCCGGCCCCGAGCGCGCCGTGGCGTCGACGAAAGCGCTCACCGGCCAGCTGGCCGCGCTCCTGCTCATCGCGTACGCGCTGGACGGACGTCTGCAGGAGGGGCGGAAGCTGCTTTTGGAAACGGCGTCGAAGATCAACGACATGCTCAACCCGCGGTACGTCGAGCGCCTTGAGCGCCTCGCGCGACGCTTCGCCGCAAGCAATGACGCCTACATCATCGGCCGCAGCTGGAACTATCCGATGGCGCTGGAGACCGCGATCAAGATTCAGGAAGTCAGCTACATCCACGCGGAGGGATTCGCGGGCGGCGAACTGAAGCATGGGCCCATCGCGCTCATCGAGAATGGAACGCCGTGCATCGTGCTCATGGGCGAGGACGAGACGAAGCCGGATATCATCAGCAACGCGATCCAGCTCAAGGCTCGCGGCGGCGTGGTCATCGGCGTCGCTCCGCGCAACAACGAGGTCTTCGACGAGTGGATCAAGGTGCCCGATGCCGGCGAGGCGCAGGCGCTCGTGAACATCATCCCGATGCAGATCTTTGCGTACTTCCTCGCGGTCCAGCGCGGCACCAACCCCGACATGCCGCGGAACCTGGCGAAGAGCGTGACGGTCAAATAAAGGAGATTGAGGAGACCAAAGGCACCAATGAGACCAAAGAGGTTTTGAAAGGGGCGGGGAAGTTACAAGTCGTCTGGTGGAATTCCATAATATTTGAATAGGAACGCCGCGATTTGCTTGAAGACCGGTGCTGCGGAGGCGGCGCCGTGGGATATCTCTTTATTCTTCGGGCGGTCGAACTTCACGAGGACGATGAAGCGGGGATTGTCCATCGGCGCGTAGCCCATGAAGGAGGCGATCGTCGAACCGGTGCCCTCCTCGTACTTGCCGCCCGGGCCGGCGATCTGGCTGGTCCCCGTCTTGCCGGCGATGCGGTAGCCGTACACCTTCGCGGTCTTCGCATAGCCGTTCTCGACCGCCATGACGAGCATCGCCGTGATCGTCCGCGACGCCTGGGGCGTGATGACCTGCTCTACGACGGTCGGCTCGCGCGGTTCCACCGTCCCGTCGGCGTGGATGACGTGGTCAATGATGATGGGCTTCATGAGTTTGCCGCCGTTGGCGAGCGCCGCGAACGCGGTGATCATCTGCAGCGGCGTTGAGGAAATGCCCTGGCCGAAGGCGATCGTCGCCAGCTCGGTGTCGCTCCATGTACGCCAGGACTTGAGGGAGCCAGGCTGCTCGTCTTCCAATTCAATCCCCGTGATGCGGCCGAAGCCGAACCGCTCCAGCATCCGGTGAAACAGGCGTTTGCCGAGACGGTCCGAGACGCTCGTCATGCAGGTGTTGATGGAGAAGGCGAGGCAGTCGCTCATCGTCACGTTGCCGTAGTACACGCGCAGGGCGTTCTTGATGACGTTCTTCTCGTCTTTGACGACGGGCGCGTCGTCGTCGTAGATCGTGTCCGGCGTGACCTCGCCCTGGTCGAGGGCTATGGCCATCGTGATGGGCTTCAGAACCGATCCCGGTTCGTAGATCGCCTGGATGGTGCGGTTGAGGTACGCGCCGACGCCGATCGTGTTGCGGTACTTGAGCCAGACGTTGGGAATGGTGGTCGGGAAGAGTTCGATGCGCGTGCTCTGTCCGAGGTACAGGAAGTACCGCGCCATTTCGGGGACCGTGTAGAGCGCCTCGAGCGCCTCGAGTTCCTCCAGTTTCTTCTCGGGCAGCAACGCGCGCGCCTCGACGCTCGTCAGGTCGCGCAGATAGGCGTTGAGCACGCGGACGTTCGTATCGGGATCGTAGATTTCGACGGCGATGTCCCGCTCCTTCTCGGGCGGCAGACGGATGGCTTCCTTACGGTACACGTCGCTATAGCTGTCGCGGGAGAAGAGCGGCGCGTTCACCATCGCCAGAATGCGTCCCGTCTGCGGATCCATGACGATGGCCTGGGCGCTGTCCGCCTGGTAGCGCGCGAGGCCGTCCTGCAGGATCTGTTCGACGTTCTGCTGGATGAACGGGTCGATGGTCAGCACGATGGCGTCCCCATCCTGGGGATCGACGATCGTCTGCTCCGCGGTGACGATGTGACGGCCCTGCCGGTCGCTGACCATGCTGATGACGCCCTTCTGGCCGCGCAGCTGCGGGTCGAACGTCCGCTCGACGCCGTACTGTGCCTCCTGCTTGAGGTTGAGGAAGCCGACGACCTGCGAGGCGATGGTGCCGTCGGGGTAGTACCGCCAGTTTTCGGCGATGAGCGCGACGCAGCGGAGCGGATCGGTGATGTCGTCCGCCGCCTGCGGCGTCAGAGCTTGAGCGCGGCGCTCCTGCGTGCGTTTGCTGGATTGCAGTTTGATTTCCTTGAGTGCCAGCGACAGGTGCGGCGGCAGGTGGCGCATGATCGGGACGTAGCGCAGGTCGCGGCGACGCAGGAGCGGGACGATCCGTTCCGCGTCGAGATCGATGATCGGCGACAACTGCTCGGCGATCCGCTCCATGCGCGATTGATCGATTTCTTCCGGATTTGCGGAGACGCGACGCCGGTTGGTGTCGACACGGACGCCCGGAATGTGCAGGGCGTCGACAGCCGTGAGTTGCACGCGCGTTCCTCCCTCAATGAGTGCGACGTCCGTGACGACGCTCGTGCTGATGCGTCGCTCGATTTCCCGGGCGAAGAGTCTGCGAGCTTCGGGCAGGTCGGGGAGGGGGAGCGGGGGCGGCGGGAGGGCGGGTGGGACCAGATCGAGCAACGCGCCGGACGAGAACGGGCGGACCGTCGTGAGGGGATCGAATGCCGGAGCGTAGAAATTGGCGAGCTCGCGGGGGCATTCGTCCGATCCCGCGCTGCAGAGCGCGTGAAATTCCGGCGTCAAGATGGTGTCGGCGAGCGTCTCGGCCACGACGACGGGGTCATCGACGAGCAGCGGATCGACGTACGCCAGATCCAAGGTCGTGTTCGTCGCCAGGACGCTCGTTTCGTTCGTCTTGCTGTTGCGCGAGAGGATGTCGCCGCGCCGCGCGGAGATGAGGCGGTCGAACCCGTGGCGGGCATTCTGGCTGTACTCGTCCGCGGAGACGACCTGCAGCTCCACGAGACGCGCGACGATGAGCAGGAAACAGACGAGCAGGATGCCGTGGACGACGGTCATCCGCTGCAGGAGCGATCGCTTGCGCTGCGTTTCGGTGAGGTGGCGGTGAGCCCGCAGGAGCATGAGATGAGTATAGGGCACGGAGGGCACCGAAGGCACCGAGGAGACCGAGGAAACAGAGGAAATCTTCCATCGGTCTTCGGCATCTTTGGTTTCGTAGGTCTCTTTGGTATCCTTTGGCCATGCCGGATCAACGCATTACCCAGTTCCAGAAGGAAGCGGAAAAAATTCTGCATTTCCTCCACACGGAGTTCAGCAAGCTCCAGACGGGGCGCGCGAACGCAGCGCTGCTGGAGCATGTCGACGTGGATGCCTACGGGCAGCGCGTCCAACTGAAGACCGTCGCGGGCATCAGCGTTCAGGATGCGCGGACGATCGTCGTGCAGCCCTGGGACAAATCCGTCCTCTCCGCCGTGGAGAAGGCGTTGCAAATGGCGAATCTGGGCACGAATCCCGTCAACGACGGCGTCGTGCTGCGCATCAACCTGCCGCCGATGACCGAGGAGCGCCGCAAAGACCTGGTCAAGATCGTGCAGAAGCTCACGGAGGAGGCGCGGATCTCCATCCGGCAGGCGCGCCAGGAAACGCACGACCGCATCAAAGAGGAGAAGGACGAGGACGTGAAACGCACGCTCGGAAGCGCCCTCCAGGCAGAGGTCGATGCGATCAATGCGAAAGTGGACGACACGCGGAAGAAGAAGGAGGAGGAGATTATGAAGGTGTGATTCCACCGTCCATGACCCCACGCAGCATCTGCCTTCTCTGCCACAACGTCCGCTCACTGTGGAACGTCGGGTCGTTCTTTCGGACCGCGGACGCGTTTGCCGTTGAGCGGATCTTCCTGACCGGCTACACGGGCAAGCCGCCGCGGAAGGAGATCACGAAGACGGCGATCGGCGCGGAGGCATTCGTGGCGTGGGAACACCACAGCGATCCCTTGCCCGTGCTCGAGCGTCTGCACAGGGATGGGTGGCAGATCGTTGCGCTCGAACTTACGCCGCAGGCAATGCCCATGGATGACTTCCACCCAGGTGGTCGCGTGTGCCTGGTCGTCGGCCACGAGCTTGAGGGCGTCCCGCAGGACATCCTCGCGCAATCCGACGCGGTCATCGCCATTCCGATGCTCGGCCAAAAAGAATCACTGAACGTCGCCGTTGCCGCCGGCATTGCCCTCCACCACCTGCGGCGCAGGTGATTCGCGTTCGGCGGCGCGATTCTCCTGGACGGCGGTGTGGTACTGCAGCAATTGCGCAATCGCCGATTCAGTCTCACGGAGCAATCCCAGGACGACGGGGGATTTTTGCGAAACCTTCTGTAGGAGGCCCAGGTCGTACCAGCGATCCTGGCGCCCGTCCGGCGAAAAAGTGAATTCGCTTTGCGGAAATACCTCACGCAGGCGACGCGAACGGATCATCACCTTGTCTCGCTCGCGGATCTCCACCGACCAATCGACCGTGTGTGCCTCGGCTGTTCCGTTCATGCTGAAGGCGACGCCGTCCCTGCGGAAGGCGCGCGGCTTGATGTCGGGTACCGGTGGAGGGAGTGGATGTTCACGCCCAGGGGGCTCCTCGGACGAGGAGTCGGGTATGTCCGGTGCGGAGATCTTCTGCGTCATCGTGGAAAAAAAGGAAAGCAACAAGCGCGCATTTTCCTCGCGCAGGCGCCGCGGTCAAGAGAAAAGTTCCGGTTTACCGTGCATTTTTTGCTTAGTAGCACTGCAGCGGTTGAACATCCGGCCGGACGGACCGGTCGTCCATCGTACGCAGAATCTCCCGCACGTTCGGCCCGCGAACGAGAACATGCCAAGCGCCGCGCCCCGCAGCGAGCGACGGTGCACAGGTGACGTTGATGTCGCTTGCGGAGGGCACGCGCTGGATGCGCGTCCGGAATTCCTCCGCCTTCGCCTGGGCACCGGCGCCGCGGAAGACGCAGCGGACGAGATCGGTTGACGGCGGATAGTGCAGGGCCGCGCGAACGGCGAGCTCGCGGTCGAGATAACCGTCAATGTCGCCGCTCGCGGCCGCGACGATCTCCTCGGCGTCCGGTCGGAGCGTCTGGATGATGACGGCGCATTGCTTCAGCTCGGCGGCCTCGGTTATCAGACTACGGAGCAGCTGGAAGACGCGTTCGCCCGCGCGGACGTGCGGGAGCGACAGACCGATGTCCGCCAGAACGACGGCCGCGAGGGAGCAGTTCGGTATATCGACGAGACGGCCGACCACGCCCTGCGTCCCGACGACGATATCCGCGCCGGACAGCATCGGCGCCTGGTCCGGTATGTCCGCGTCGACGCGCACGATCTTCGCACGTGGGTGGCGTTTTCGCAGGAGCGCGGTCAGGCCTTCCGTTCCAGCGCCGACGTTGACCAGTTGCGTAGAGCCGCACCCCGGACATTGCTCGGGGACGGCACGGCGTTCGCCGTTGCCGTGATCGACCAGTTCGAGAACGCCCTGCTGCGTGCGGTGGACGGTATAGGGCAGCCCCGATTGTGCCGAGACGAGACGCCGCCGGCACCCCCTGCAGAGCATCCCGCTCGCGGTGCCGCGGCGGTTGAGGAGAAGGAGGCACTGCGATCCGCGCTGCAGGCAGGCATCGATAGCCGTCAGCAGGGTGGGAGAGAGCGGATACCAGGAGCCGCAGGAGGCGGTCGCGAGGTCGACGATCTGCACGGCCGCTTTCTGCGGTGACGCAACGCGGTCGATGCGCCACCCTTCCTTCTTTGCCGAGTGCCATGCGTCGGTCGACGGCGCGCAGCTACCCAGGATCAGGGAGGCGCCCGTCACCGTGCCGAGCATGCGTGCGACATCGCGGGTATGGAGGAACGGACTCTGCTCGCTCTTGTGCAGCCAATCGTGTTCCTCCTCGACGATGATCAGTCCGGGACGCGCCGCGGGGAGGAGCAGGGCGCTGCGCGTTCCGACGATGATGTCGACGTTTCCGGTGCGCGCCGCGCGCCAGAGCGCGCGGCGCTTCCCTACGGGGAGTGTGCTGTGCCACAGCCCCACGCGCGCGGTTGGCAAAGCGCCGACTAGCCACTCTTGCATGGCGACGGCCGTCTTCTGCTCGGGTACGGCGATGAGAATCTGCTGCCCGCTCGCGATGCAGGCGCGCAGTCGGGGAACGCATCGCTCCATCCGTCGTCGCCATGTAGCACCGACGAGGAGAAGCGGCGGTTCTCGGGCGATGGGCAAGTGTTCGTCTTCCGTCCTCCGTCCTCCGTCTTCCGTTTTTGCCAAGGCGGACCATGAGGGGAAGGGGAGCATCAGGTGCACGATGCGTGAGAGGGGGCAGCAGTGCTCTACGGCGAGCATCGTCGCCAAATGCACGCTACGCGGCGGGAGGAATGCGGGCTGCAGCACGGCGTCGATCGGACGGGCGACGACGTTCCCGGGCAATTGCGCATCAATCGCGGTGGCGATGCCATCTACCTTCTTTTTGCGGAGCGGAACGCGGACGAGATCGCCGACGGACACGGGGACACCGCCGGCGTCATACGTCAGCCCGTTGCCGATCCTCGGCGAGCGCGATGCGGGGAGAACCGTGACGAGCACGGGGGGAGGATAGCGTTTTTTTGCTGGTCGGGACGGCGGGACTCGAACTCGCGACCTCCTGCTCCCAAAGCAGGCGCTCTAGCCAACTGAGCTACGTCCCGAACGTGGAAAGTATGCCTCCATACCGCGCATGAATGCTAGAGCGCCTGACGCAGGCATTCCTTTGTGCGCTCGCTCTGCTGCGACTGTCACGCGCGTCTCATCGTCTCTTCTTCCCACGCGAAGCGGGCGGTTTCCGCGCCTTCACACTGTTTGGGGCAAACGCGAAGAGGACGAGGCTGGCGGCGAGGAGGAGGAAATCCAGCTCCCAGCTCTCGAACGGCTGATTCGTCGTGACTTTGAGCGTGAGCGCCGAAGCCATGATGAGGATGAAGACCAGAGCGGCGCGCTGGACGGCGATGCCTGCGATCGTCAGGATGCCCGCAATCGGCTCGATGATCGAGAGGGCGAGAATGGTGAAGAAGAGAGGCCGGGGGATGCCTTCGCCTTCGCTGCCCCACAGGATCCATTTCTGCGAGCCGTGGTACAGGAAGATCGCGCCGACGGCTGCGCGCAGGAGGAAGATGGCGGTGTCCTTCGGCGAAGCGGTGAGCTCCCGAAGGGAGCGTTGCAGACTGGTCATGTGCAGACGGTACTCCCGCACCCGTCGAGCATCCATTGGCACGGCCGGGAAGATATGGTTTTACACGATCAAAAACATCGGACGGGGATCGCCCGTCCGATGGCTTGTTTCTCGCATCTCACCCTATGCCTTGCTCATGTTGAATCCAAAGCCGAGGCAGACCGCGGCGATGACCGCGTGCAGATAGTTGTCCGCCATGTTGACCATGAAGAGGCCGAGGATGCTGCCGCCCATCGCGAAGCCGATCACCGTCACCGCGCCGTAGACCACGCCGAAGATCAGGAGGAACAGGCGGGACGTGGCGACACCTTGCGAAGCCGCCCACAGGCCGATAAGACCGCTGACGAGGTGGACCACGTTGTGGAGGGTGTCGACCTCGAAATAGCCGAGGAGCGGGCTGGGGAGCACGAAACCAAGGACGCCGACGGCGACCAAGACGATGCCCAGCAACCAGCAGAGGTTCTGACCGAGCTTGTTCATAGAAGGATGGGGAAGGGGGGAGGAAAACAGCATCACTGTAGCAGTCGAACAATATATTTGCTCATCATTCGACTTTTCTTCAAGACAAATCATGGGCGGACAAGCCCTTATGCATCCTCCGGCTCCAAGTCTCCTTCCTCCGTGTCGTCGCGCTCGGTTTCACTCTCGCACTGCGGGCAGAATCCGCAGACGCATGCGGGGCTGCCGCAGTCACAGCGGCCGGTGAGTTCGTCGTCACAGTACGGACAGGTACGCACCAACCCGGAAGTATAGCGCATGCGTCAATAGCTGGCTATTGCGGGCGGGGACGTCACAGGGGAACACCGTCCGGAAACAGTTCCCGTTCGACCGCCTTCGATTGCTCGTACCACACCGCGCCGTCGCTCGAAAACGGCGTCGCTCCGTAGCGTTTGTGGAAATCCGCAAACCGCTCGTCGAGCGTTGCGACGCAGCTGCCGATGACGCGCTTGTCCGCGTAGTAGAGCAATTTCTGTTCGATGCGCGCGTCGCGTCCCGGCGGAAGGCGCAGGCCGTGGGTGACGATGATCTCGGCGAGGGCATCGAAACCGCGCTCCCGCAGGAACCGCGCGCATGCCTCCTCGTGACGACAGTCGGCATACCGGTCCTTCCACGGAGCCCATGCCTTCTTCGTCGTTTCCGACGGCGCGTTCGCCGGCTCCACGCCGTCGCGGAAATCGATGTAGCGAAGCAGATCGTGCAGAAGCCCCGCCGCCCGCAACGCCGCGGGCCGAAGGATCGTGCCGCGGAGCGCGAGATATGCGGCGAGATCCGAGGCGAGCGCAGCAACCGTGTCGCAGTGCGTGACGACATGCTGCGGGAGGTGTACGAGGGAACGCCATTCCGCGATCTGCTCGCCCGTGGGCAGGGGAATATCCGCGAACGCAGCCTGCAGAATGCGCCCGCCGCCCGCCGCATCGTCCAGGCGGATGGTGATGCGCGGACGCGGCCAGGCATACTCTTTCGCATTTCCCGGCCACTCGATGCAGCGGATATCCACGGCCTCCTCGGTCGCATGGAGGAAAGCTGCGGCCTCCGCGGGCGCGAGGCGATACAGGTCGAGGTGCACGAACGAGCGGCTGTCCGCCGTCGTCATGCGCTGTTCCAGGGTGAAGGTTGGGCTGCTGATGGGGTCGCGGATACCCAGGGACGCAGCAAACGCCTGCAGAAATGTCGTTTTACCGGCCCCAAGCTCACCCTCGAGGAGAATATCGACCGGGAATGCGTAGAGCGTCTCCCGCAGAGAACCACCTGCAAACCGCGTTTTCTCCGCGGTTTCCAGAGGGCACTGGACGGTGTCGGAAATTGACGTAATCATGCAAAAATGATATTATAGTACAAAGGACAAACACCCGACTCCATGTACCTCGCACGCCTCCAATCGGCACACCGCGCGGGTTTCCGACAGACGGCTCTCTGGCGTCCGTACGAACGGCCGGTGACGGGCCCTTTCCTGCGCCACCGTTCATCCTTCCTTATAGCGTCTCTCGCGCTGCTGGCGTTCGTGGCAGGGAACATGATGGGCACGCACGGGTGGTATGTGTTCTGGAAGTCCGTGCTCGGCGCCGTCGATGATAGCGTCATCGTGTACACGGGCACAGTGACGCCTGCGGTGCAGGTCGCGGATCCCGCGTGCTGGCAGCGTTACGCGGGGCAAACCGATGATCACACCTGGCGGCAAGTTCCGGAAGCGTGCCGCGTTCCGCTCCCGCCCTATGCGGTCGACGCACAGGGGCATCCGACGGATGCGATCTACTCCGTTGGCTATATGGGACCGTACAGCGGTGAGGAAGGGAAGGGGACGCATCCCGGCATCGACATCCGCATGCCCGTCGGGACACCGGTCCGTGCAATCGCCACGGGTATCGTCACGGCGGTCGGCGAGAATGCCGGAGGCTTCGGCAGGTACGTCGTGCTGCGACATCCCAATGTGCCCGATCCCGAGAATCCGAAGAAGACCACGACACTCTTCTCGGCGTACGCGCACTTGAGCGCCCAGCTCGTGAGCGAGGGCCAGATCGTCGACAAGGGGCAGGAGATCGCGCTCTCGGGGAGGACGGGCTTCGCCGACGGAGCGCACCTGCATTTCCAGATCGACCGCGAGAAGTCGCGGACGGGCGATGAGACGCCGTGGCATCCGTACTGGCCGTTCACGTCGAGCGAAATGCGCGCCGCGGGACTCACGTTTGAACAGGCGGTGAATAGCGGTTTTCAGAGTTCGAATGGCTACGCATTCACGATTCATCCGATGAAGTACGTCCAGGCGAACTACACGCCGAGCGCGATGCTGGTGGCGGGACAGACGATCCCGCGCACCGTTGCCGATGCAACGACGTCGCCGGATGCGCCGCCGCAGGCCGTCACGCTGCGATCTCTGACCGTACAGCGGCGGGAGCAGCGCCTGCTGCAGCGCGCCGCGCTCCAGCGGTTCGCCCCCAAGCCGGTGACGATCGCCGCCCAACCGACGACCGTCGCTAACGCGGGGGCGGTTGCCGGCGTCGAGATCCAGCATGCGGGCTCATTCTCGCCGCGTGACTGGCAGACGGTGCGGGTCTCTTTGCTCGATGCCAACGGCCATCGCGCGACGGCTGACAGCCTGAAGGGCGCGCTCTACCTGCGCACGGCGTTCGGTTCGGCGACGTTCGACCCTCCCGTCCTGCAGGCGGCGGATTTCCGTGACGGCGAAGCGGAGGTGCGGGTCCTGGCGCACGGCACCCAGACGGTCGTCATCGACGTGAAACCCTTCAACGCTTTGAGTAAGCCGCTGAAGTACGCGGGACGGTGAAGAGAGGGTCGAGAGTAGGGATTAGGGATTCGGACAGAGGGATTAGGGATTGGGACGGCGGGAGAGGAAACGCAGGAGGAGAACGACCAGCGTGAGCGCGATGGCCGCGATCACTTTGCCCGTCGTGCTCAAGAAGAGCGCTGTTGTGCCGAAGAGCGCGCCGGTGCCGACGGTGAGCAGGATGACCTGCCGCGGCGACCATCCCCGCGCGAGGAGGCGATGGTGCAGATGCTCGCCCGCGATACTCCCATGGAAAGGGTTGCGGCCCTGTTGCAGCCGCTGCAGTGTGACGATCATGCCGTCGACGAGGGGAACGCCGAGGGCGAGGAAGGCGGTGGCGACTTTTCCTCCGGCGTAGACGGTGAGGATGCCGAGGAGCAGACCGAGCGTCATTGCGCCCGTGTCGCCGGCGATGACGCGCGGGGGAGGGAAGTCGAACAAGAGCGCGCCGAAGGCGATGCCGGCGAAGGTGAAGGCGAGCAGGGCGATGTCCGGCTGCTCAACGCGCGCGCTCATGGCCAGCGCGCCGGTGATCGCGAAGGCGAGGCAGGCCACCGCGTGCATCTGGCCGGGAACGCCGTCGCTCCAGTTGAGCATGTTCGTCGTGAGGAGCAGCCAGAGCGCGGTCACGGCGATGCCGAGCAGCGGCAGCGAACCGTTGAGCTCCAGGATCGGTCCGCCCACCCACCCCTCCAGCGGGTTCGTCAGCGAACAGATGCGCCCGCCGACGCAGTCGCCCGATGCGACGATGATGCCCGCGCAGACGACTTGCATCACGAGGCGAAGCAGCGCGGGGAGCGGCCTGCGGTCATCGATGAACGCCGTCGCCCCCAGCAGGATCAGCGCCGCGGCAACACCAACACTTCGCTGTTGCACGCCTTCCAGCGCGAGGAAGAAGGCGACCGCGACGAGCAGGGTGATGATGCCGGCGGGGTAGGGGAGTCTTGCGCGCTTCAGGCCGTAGCGCTCGGGAAAATCGAGCAGACCCCACCGCGGAAACCTCCGCAGCGCGAGGAGATGAAGCGCGACGGTGCTCGCGGCGGCGAGCAGGGGAGCGGCGATGATCGCACGGGAGTCCACCGCGAGAGCGTAGCATACGGGAGATATTGGATGCTGGATGCTAGATGTTTGATGCTGGAGATGATTTCTATCATCCATCACCTACCATCCACCATCGTCATCCGTGCTACACTCTGCGGCGATGCCCACGACGAAAACGCCACCGACATCGTTTCCTTACCGCACGCTTGACCAGGCTCAACTCGGCGGCAAGCGCGTCCTTTTGCGGGCGGGTTTCGATGTGCCGGTGGAGGGTGGCGTCGTCACGGATACCTCGCGCATCGAGGCGATCCTGCCAACCATGCGTTTCATCCTCGATCACGGGGCATCGCTCGTGATCATGGCGCACCAGGGACGTCCGAAGGACGCGCCCGATCCCGCGTTCAGCCAAAAGCCCCTCGTGCCGGTTCTCGAGAAGTTGCTGAAGGCGACCGTGCATTTTGCGCCGTCCTGCACGGGCTCTGACGCTGTGTCGCTCTCGGGGAAACTGCAGCCCGGTGACGTGTTGCTCCTGGAGAACCTCCGCTTCGATCCGCGTGAGAAGAAGAACGACCCCTCGCTTGCGCGTGACCTCGCCTCGCTCGCGGACATCTACGTCAACGACGCCTTCACGAACTGCCACCGCAAGCACGCGAGCATGGTCGGCGTTCCGGCGTTGCTGCCGTCGTTCATGGGTCTGCAGTTGGAGAGGGAAGTGCGGCACCTCGCGCCGATTCTGGGAGATCCGCGCCGTCCGACGACGCTGATCATCAGCGGGGCGAAAATGGAGACGAAGATTCCCGTCATTCGCAACTTCCTCGATAGGGGAGACGACATCCTCCTCGGCGGATGCATCGCCAACACGTTTCTCGCCGCCCGCGGATTCGACGTCGGCGCGTCGCGCTACGAACCGGACTTTGTCGAACAATGCCGCGAGCTGATGCTGGAGGCGGAGAAGCCGGAGAAGGCCGACATCCACGTTCCGCGCGACGCGGTCGTCGCCAGCGCGCCATCGAGTGATTCAATTGCGATGGATCTGCCGTTGGAGGATATCGAAGGAGACATGCAGATTCTCGATATCGGCACGGTGAGCGCGGAGCGTTATGAGGCGATCATCCGCAAGTCCGGCACGATCGTGTGGAACGGTCCGCTGGGACTCTTCGAGGTCCCGCACTTCGCGAACGCCAGTAAGCGCATCGCGGCCGCCGTCGCCGATGCGACCCGCGGCGGCGCGACGTCCGTCGTCGGTGGCGGCGATACGCTGGACTTCCACGTCCGGTACGGACTGCCGCTCGAGGCCTACACGTTCGCGAGCACGGCGGGCGGAGCGATGCTGGAGTTCCTCGCCGGCGAACGCTTCATCGCGCTCGAAGCCCTGAAAGCGTAATGCATTCGTCCCATGGCGGAGCCCCCTCTGCTCGACGGCTCATCGACGACGCCGCGCGACGTCATGCGGCGGCTGGGATTGCTGTCGCTGCCGCGCCTGCGGGTCGCAGCGCTCCTTGTCGTCAGCGTGCTGCTCTTGGGGTTCATCCTGTTCCGTCTGCTTCCGTCCGCGGATATCCGCATCTGGCCCCGCCGCGATACGGTCAGCCAGACGACGAACATCTTCCTCGTGCAGTCGGGTGCACAACTCGACACCATGCACGTGCGCACGATGCCCTTGGTGCCGATCACCGTGACGCTGCGCAAGGCGATCACGTACGACCAGGTTTCGCAGGAGTTCCTGGGGACGGCGTCGAAGACGCGCGTCACGTTCGTGAACGCCGCGGCGGAGGCGTACGCGTTCCGCAAGGGGACGCGGCTTGTGAATCAGGCCGGCATGATCTTCACGCTCGACCGCGGAGTGACCATTGAGGCGCAGGGCGAAGTGACGATCGGCGCGACGGCGGCGGATAAGGATCTGTACGGCGCGATCATCGGCGAACGCGGCAACGTTCCCGCGGACGTACGGTGGGACGTCCTGGGCATCACGCCCGAGGAACGGGCGCTCGTGTACGGCGTCAACAAGGAGCCCGCGACGGGCGGCACCACGTCGACCCGCACCATCCTGACGCCGGACGATTTGCAAAGGGCCGAGGAGCAGCTCAAGAAAATCCTCCTGGCGGACGCGCACCGCTCCGCGGAGGAGGAACGCCTGATGCGCAACGAGGCGCAGCCGGAGAAGGCCCTGGAGATCCTGCGGCCGCAGCACAGCGACCTGTCGCTTGCGGCATTCAGCGACATCCTCCTCCCTGCGGAGCTCGTGGGCACGCCGGTGTCGTCGATCCCCGTGGAGGGGACGATCACGTTCACGGCGTTTGCCTACGACGCGGCGGCGATTCTGCAGCTTTTGAGCGATGAGCTGCAATCCCATGTGCGTGAGGGGAAGGAGTTGCTCGCCGACTCTCTCGTGCTGGAGCGCCTCGACATCCGCGTCATCGGATTCGCCGACGACGATTACCACTGGATCAAGATCACCGCGGACCTTACGGGCACCGACCGGTTCATCATCGACCCCCTGTCTCCCGCCGGAGCCCTCTTCGCCAAGCGCGTGCGCGAGAGCGTCGCGGGCAAGTCCCGCGATGACGCGCTGCGTATCGTTAAGAACATGAGCGAGGTCGAGCAGGTGCGCGTCGTGTTCTGGCCGCCCTGGGCCCGCACGCTCCCGACGATTCCCGCCCACATTTCCATCTCCCCGCAGTGAGCGCACGCCGCGCCATCGGCATCGTCGTGCTGTTTACGGTGGCGCCACCGCTTGCGGCTGCGACGATCATCATCGCTGGCATTGAGGGGAGCGGGACGCTGCCCGCCGACTGCGCATTGGTTTTCGGCAGCGCGCTCCTCAAGAGCGGCGAACCGGGGCCGGGGCTGCAGCGGCGCATCGCGACCGCCGCGCGCCTCTGGAACGAAAAGCAGGTGCGCACGCTCGTCGTGACCGGCGGCCGTCCCGACGGAGCCGCCATCAGCGAGGCCGAGGCCATGGCCGAGAGATTGCACGCGCGCCAGGTTCCCGCAGGAGCGATACGCACGGAAATGGCGGCGCGGTCGACGTGGGAGAACCTCGTCCTCTCCAAGCCGCTGCTGCAGGACTGCGAAAGCGTGATCGCCGTCAGCGATGGCTACCACCTGGCCCGCATCCGCCTGCTGGCCTGGCGGCAAGGGTGGGGGAGCCTCCCCACCTACCCCGCGGACGACCCCTCGCCTGTCGCCTCCCACCTGCGCAACATCGCCCGTGAGACGGCTGCGTATCTTTATTACGTCGTTCCGTACGTATATAGAGGAAGCCCCGAAGCATCCCTGTCAATTGAAAGGTAAACATAAAATGCATTATGTTAATCAGTGGATTATGTGGAAAAGCTCTCCCCCACGCCCCTATGATTGATTCTCAAGCATCTAATCCCCTGCGCGCTGCAATCAAACGCTATCTGGAATTCCTGCGTGCCGAGCAGAACAAGTCGCCGCTGACGATCAGCGCCTATACCCAGTCACTTCAACTTCTGTGTCAACTTTCGGGCGTGACCGATCCCCACCTGGTCACCAAGCAGACGATCCGCGTCTACAAGTCCGCGCTGCATGAATACCGCACGAAGCGGGGTTCCGAGCTCTCCATCAGGACGAAGAACCACCACCTGACGATCCTGCGGGCTTTTCTGCGCTACCTGCTGCAGGAAGAGGAGCTGGACGTCTATCCGCCCGACCGCGTCAGCCGTTTCAAGGAGGAGCAGCGCAAGGTGAAGGTGCTGTTCCACGACGATCTCGAACGGCTGTTGGCGGCACCCGATACGTCGACGCGCACGGGCAAGCGCGACAGCGCCATCCTGCACCTCTTCTTCTCGACGGGCCTGCGCCTCGCGGAGCTGCGGAGCCTCAACCGCAAGGATGTGAACTTCGACACACGCGAGATCTCCGTCCGCGGCAAGCGCGGCAAAGTCCGGGTGGTCTTCGTCTCCGACCGCGCGGCGGACGCCCTGCGGCTCTACCTCGACGGGCGCGTCGATCACCTCTCCCCTCTCTTCATCCGCAACCCCGAGCGCGCGGGGCTGGCCATGCCGCCCGGTGAAGAGTTTCGCCTGTCGCGCATCTCCATCTACGGTATCGTGAAGAAGTACGCTCTCGCCGCCGGCATCGTCACCGATCCCTCGCCGCACACGCTGCGCCACTCGTTCGCAACGGACCTGCTCATGAACGGCGCGGACCTGCGTTCCGTGCAGGAAATGCTCGGGCATAAGGATCTCTCCACGACGCAGATTTACACGCACGTCACGAATCCGCAGCTCAAGGAGGTGCATCGGAAGTTTCATGGGAAATAGCGCGGATTGTCGGGTACTTCATTGACATTTTCCCCGCCTTTTTCCACAGTCAAACAGCGCGTTCCTTACACCACCGGAAAGGAGGCGAACGCATGCCGATTGCCTATCAGTTCACGCGGAGTGAACGGGGGATCTTCACCGAGATCTACTTCCCGAAGCGAGCGGCCTACTACGGCGCGATCTTCGGGGCGCTCGAGAAGGGTTATAGTGAGGATGAGGTCAAGGACTATCTGCATAGAAATGCAGAAGCGCTCCTCGAAGAATTGCGCGAATACCCTGGTCTTCTTGATCCGCGAAAATACGATGCCGAGATTCTGCAGGACAGAGCTCTCACAATCACGGATGCAAAAACCCGTATCGAGATGTACCAGTCATCCTTCCGTGGATGGTCAACGTATAGCGTTGACGGTGTGTTCTTTGGATCAGACGACAAGATGTACGAAGAGTCCACGCAAGTCGTGCGTCTCATTCACCGCTTCCCCAACGTGCTTACGCGGAAGGAGGAAGAGGAAGGAAGGGATGCCGGTTACAGTGATGCCCTCAAGGCCATCCTGCAACAGGCGAAGGATGAAGGCTGCACCGACGTCCTTCGGGCCGTTCTTTTCTGGGTCGTCGCTCGCCGTGGGCGCCTCAACGAGGCGATGGTCTGGAGCAAGGCTGAACGGGCGCGCTTCATTGGGGAGCATGCTCCCTGGGCCAAGAAGAAGCTGACCTTCGTGAAGCGGCACTTCACCGCAATCGCCAAGGAGGCGCAAAAAGCAGTCGATGATATTGCCCTGTTCCTCTTCGGATACCTTGTGCGAAAGTTCTCCGATAAGGTTCTTGCCAGGGAATACCACGAAGAAGAAATCTGGGCGACGGGGCTCGTTGCTCTGCAGCTCAATATCGTTCGCCGCGTCGAAAACTGAACTCCAACACAAGAGGCAACCATGCTACCCGAACCAGTCGTCCAACTGCTCCAGGAAATTTATGCCGAGGAGCGCAACACGGAGGTGCGGCAGAAGCTGCGGGATAACCCGGAGGAACTCCTGATTTCCCTCCTCACGGAGATCAAACAAGACCTCCCGAACGTCTCAAGCATGCTGCAGAGCACGGTCGAATCTGCGGCTGCCGGTGTCATAGAAGACATCAAGCGCCGCCGTGCGGAATCAGCTGCCAAGCGCAGGAGAAAGAAGGAACTCGCAACAAAGTGATGTCTTCGTGGCATCACAGGTACACCCCCTTCGGGGGTGTATTTTTTGCATGTGTGTTTTCACACAACAGTTGGCATATCGCGCATCACCAACCTCTTGCATGATAGGTGTACGAGTGTACACTTCCTGCATGACCCCACCCGCCATCACCCTCGATTGGTCCGGCCTTCTCACGGCATCCGGCGCGACCGAGCAGAGCATCCAGGCGCTGGTGGAGTGGGTTCGCCTGTCCCCTGCTCCGCAGGCGCTTCGGGTCGTTTTGCCTCGCAGCCAGCGGTCCTCGCTCGTCATCCGGGCGCAGCGCGGCCTGCTGGGCAGCGGCTGCACGGTGATGCGGAAATGAGGGAAAATTGGCATTGGCCTGACGCATTTCATTCGTTATAGTGTTCACCTGTTTTCTTTTCCCTCTTTTACCGTATGGCACCGTCCACTTCGAAATCGAATCCTTGGTTCGCCGTATCGATGGGCCTTCTCGGGCTGATCGTCGGTTACGGTTTGGCCGCTGGCGTGCAGGGTGGCATCACCATCCCGCAACTCCAGGGCAACGCCCCCGCTGCGCCGTCCGCTCCGGGTGAACCTGCCGCGCCTTCGACACCGGCGACTGTCGATGACGATGCCGTGCTGGGCGGCGATTCCGCCACCGTGACGATCATCGAGTTCACGGACTATCAGTGCCCCTTCTGCGGCCGCCACTACTCGCAGACGTTCGGGGAGATCAAGAAGAACTACATCGATACGGGTAAGGTGAAGTACGTGGTGCGCGATTTCCCATTGAGCTTCCACCAGAACGCGCAGAAGGCCGCCGAGGCGACGGAGTGCGCGGGTGATCAGGACAACTTCTGGGAGATGCACGACCTGCTGTTCAGCAAGCAGGACGAGTGGTCCAGCGAGAGCGACGCGACCAAGACGTTCGCGAAGTATGCGCGCGATCTGAAGATGAACGCGGCCGCGTTCCAGACCTGCATGGACGAGGACACCTACGCCGACGAGGTCCAGAAGGACATGGCCGACGGTTCCAGCGCCGGCATCGACGGCACGCCGGGATTCTGGGTCATCGGTCCGGACGGTAAGGGCGAGCAAATCAGCGGCGCGCAGCCCTACCAGAACTTCGCGTCGGTGATCGACAAAATGCTTTGAGAAGATTCTCGATGAACCGCACAAGGGCGGCTTCGGCCGCCCTTTTTGCTATGGCGACACCGCATTCACCTTCGCCGCGACGATGAAATCGTTCTCCGACAGCCCCCCGATCGCGTGCGTCCACAGCGTCAACGTGACGCGGCTGTAGTTGATGGCGATGTCCGGGTGGTGGTCCTCGGCATCGGCGATCCGCGCGACGGCGTTCACGAATGCGATGGCTTGCGTGAAGTCTTTGAATTTCCATTTCCTCTCGATCTTGAGCGGCTCGCCTTCCGCCAATCCCCATCCCGGGATATCGCGCAGCAGCGCAGCCGCCTGCTCGCGCGTCAGCGACGGCACGCCTCCTTCACAGGGAATGCACGTCCGTTTCTGCAGAGGGAGGTCGCTCACGCTTTCTGCGGAAAGGGATTCTGACGGTTGTATTCCTGCTGCCGCTGCTTGTCCGCAAGGTATTCGTGGATCCTCTGCACGCGGATCTCGTGATTATTGCGGGCGAAGGCAATGCGCATCTCTAGATCCGGTCGCGTCTCCAGCTCAAGGGCCCGGCGGCGATAGTCAGCGCACCCTTTCGCCTGCTCGGTATGCATATTCAACTGCAAGGCGTACAGGAAACATCGCTGCGTTTCATTGCGTAGGTGCTCGACGAACTCCTGCTGCGCCCGTGCGATGTCGCGGTGCATGACACAGAACGATTCCTCGATCAGGCGCTGCTCCTCGCTTTGCTGCGACGCGTCCACGTGCTCGACGGGAAAATACGCCAGGAGGCGGTTCACCGGCTTCCCATTCGTCTCCTGTTCTTCGACACGCGGCCTCGGCTTCTGCATGGGGACAGGAAAGCAGGAGGGCATGCTTGAGGCAATGGCTTTCGTGATCCCTGAATTATCGCAGGACAAACCTCGCAAACCTTCTCTTCCCCACTTTCACCACCCCCTCTTCAACGATGGCATCCGTACTTTGAACAACTTTGTTGTTCAGAGTTATGCCCTTCTGCTCGATCAATCTTCGGGCCTCTGACTTGGAGGCGACAAGCCTTGCATCGACGAGGACATCGATCAGAGCGCTCCCCTTCTTCGCGCGGATTTCGGGCATGTCCTCGGGGGCCTCCCCTTTCGTGAACACGCTCGCGAACGCCGACGCCGCGTGCTTTGCCGCGTCGGCGCCGTGGTACATCGTCACGATCTCCGTCGAGAGGCGCATCTTGAACTCCTTCGGGTTCGCCCCCTTCTTCATGTGCTTCTCCATGTCCTTGATCTCGTCCATCGGCACGCTCGTGCAGCACTCGAAGTACGTCGCGATCAGTTCGTCCTTCAGCGACATCAGCTTGCCGTACATATCCGCGGGCGCGTCGTCGAGGTAGACGCAGTTGTCGTAAGTCTTGCTCATCTTCCGGCCGTCCGTCCCTTCGATCAGCCTCATCGTCAGCACGAACTTCTCGCGCTTGCCGAACGCCTTCTGCATCGTGCGGCCGGCGAGCATGTTGAATTCCTGATCCGTGCCGCCCAGTTCGCAATCGACGTCGAGGACGACGGAGTCGTAGCCGACCATGAGCGGGTAGAGGAACTCATGGACGCTCACGGGCTTGTCTTTGGCCATGCGCTCGGCGAACATCGCGCGCTCCTCCATCTGCTGCACGGTGAATTTGCTCGCGTGCTCGACGATATCGCGATACGTCAGCTTCTCCAGCCACTCGTGGTTGTAGCGGACTTCGATTGTCGAGAAATCGAGCACCTTCGACGCCTGCTCCTTGTATGTGCGGAAGTTCGCCTCCACCTGCTCCCGCGTGAGCGGCTGTCGGATGGAATCGCGGTCCGACGGGTCGCCGATCATCGCCGTGAAGCTCCCGATGACGAGGATGACGTGGTGGCCCGCGTCGGCGAACGCCTGCAGCTTGCGCATCGGAACGGTATGGCCCACATGAATTCTGCTGCCCGTCGGGTCGATGCCCCAGTACAGGCGCAGCGGCTTGCCGGACGCGAGCTTCTCCTCCCCCAGCTTTTGCGGAATGACTCTGGCAACGCCGCGGGTGAGGAGTTCCTTGGGGTCCATGGACAAGCGAAGTGTAGCGGAGGAAGATTTCGCCAGCACCAGACATTCCGTCTGGCGTCGCTTCCGAAGGGAGGTGTGCCATGGATATGGACTTCACGCATATCCGGGCCTACCGTTCCGGGCAGGACTTCGCCCGCTCAAGGAGAACAGCCATGAGGCGAATACTCGGATGCATCGTGACAGCGCTGGCGTGGATCTGGTGCATCCTCTGGTCCAGATTCGGGAAGTAGAGAAGTCCTCTTGCCCGCGGTGCGCCGCGGGCTTCTTTTCGGAGACCGTCATACCCTATACGCTCGCATCATGCCTCTCTGGACGGTCTCGCTCCCCGATCGGCTCGACACCTTCCTCGCGAAGGACGCCCGGATGCCAAGCCGCGCCAAGGCGCAGGAAGCCATCGAAACGGGATGGGTGACGGTGAACGACGGTATTATCCGCAAGCCCGCGTTTGCGCTGCAGGAAGGAGATGTGGTTGAGGTACACGAGGGATTCGGGATTAGGGATCCGGACAGAGGGATTGAACCGGAGGACTTACATCTGCCGGTGCTGTACGAGGACGACGCGTGCATTGTCATCAACAAGCCTGCGGGCATCGCTGTCCATCCGGGCGCGGGAACGGCACGCGAGAAGACGATCCTCCACGGTGCGGCATTTCTTCTGAAAGAGCGGGGTCTCCCCTTCTCGCCGGAATCGATCCTCGTCCATCGTCTCGACCGCGGGACGACGGGATGTCTCCTGCTTGCAAAAACACCCGCCGCGCACATGGCCCTGCAGGAGCAGTTTGCGCAGCGCACAGTGCGCAAGAAGTACCTGGCCATCGTCGCGGGCGTCCCCGATCCCCCGGTCGCGGTGATCGATGCCCCCATCGGACGGAGCTCATCCGATCGCACGGCGATGGGCATCATCGGCGCGAGCGCGCTGCGCGAGGCGCGGACGACATACCGGACCGTTGCATCGTCGCGCGAGGCGTCGTTGCTCGCGTGCGATCTGCATACGGGACGCACGCACCAGCTTCGCGTGCACCTGTCCGCCATCGGTCATCCCATCCTGGGCGACGATACCTACACGTCCGAGTTCGCGGAGCGCGTTGCGACCGCATCCGGCATCGACCGCATCTGCCTGCATGCGCGGGAATTGACGTTCACTTCCCCCGCGACGGGACACGCGGAAACCATCCAGGCCCCGCCTCCGGAGGAATTCACGAAAGCGGCGAAAGTGTTGGGGCTCTCGGCGAAGGACATCTAGAGCCTTTGCATGTCATGGTTTACCCCCGCTTTGTATGGATTCGTGACGATGGCGCAGGGCGCAATCCCTCACCATGACAAAGCGGGCACCGCTGCGAATCCATACATGAAGATTACCGACTGTTCGTTACGCTTGTGGTGCCCGCCGAAGAGGACGCAGCCTGCTGCCATTCGACGGGGAACGCGAGCGCGTCGAGGACATCCCCTGCCGCGTTGCGCGCGACGATGCGGAAGACGTTCTTCCCCGGTTTCAGCGATCCCCATTCGCCGCGGGCGATGAAGCGCCACGATGACTGCGACGCGACGAAGAATTGCAGACGGTAGTCGTTGACCCACACGCCGGCGGTGCCCGGGGGAACAGTGCCTTCCAGCACAACGAGCGCTTCCTGGACAACGGCGCTCCCGCCCTCCGGGCTCGTCACGGTCAGCGTTCCGGGAAGGAGTGGTGGGTTGTTCTTGAGCGGAATGGACGTGGCCGATGATGCGACGGGAGACGAAGACGCGGCGCCGTCCGAGGCGATGACGCCTTCCGTGCCTTCTTCTTGAACGATGGTGATCCGCGCGGCCGGGCTGCGCTGGCCCGCGGCGTCCACGGCGTAGACATCGAATATGTTCCGTCCCGGCAGGAGGTTCCCCAGGCGAATTCCGGCAACGTAGCTCCACGTCGGATTCCCCGGCTTGTAGAGTTGCAGCTGGTAATCGTTCACGACAACGGCGGCGGTGCCCGGGGGGACGCTACCACGCAGCGTGATCTCCTCGCCGGGGAAACGGAAGGCGGATCCGGCGGATGCCGGCGCGGTGATCGTCGGCGCCGCAAGGCCGGAGACGGTGACCGTCCCCTGCTCGCGCTTTACCGTTCTGCGGACATCGTCGATCGTCAGTCCCTCCATGCTCAATGCCTCCACGCGGATATCGACGCTCTCCTGCTCGGGGAGCGTGATGTCCTGGCGGAATGTTCCGCGCGTGCGGTCGAGCGTCGCCATGTACCCGTTCACGCGGACGCGGTCGACGATGTCACTCACCGTGCCCGCGACCGTCACGACCGATCCCGTCACGCGCTCGCCTTCGACGGGCGACGTGACGACGAGCGTATCCGATTGCCGTGGAGCGGTGCCTGCGGCTCTTCCCTGGCCAATGGCGCGCAGACGGCTCTCCAGCAGGAAGGCATCGGTGAAGACGCTCAAGGCGAGCGGTGAGCGGAAGGCATAGCCGTCGGCGATGCCTTCTTCCGGAAGCGTGTCGGGAAGCAGAAATTCCTGCCCCTCTCCGACGATCGTTGCAGCGTCGCTTTCCGATGGCGTCACGGTGAGGCCGAGACCGTCCGCCGCGAGAACGCGCACCGAGGCGTTTCCGACGAGGACCTCGGATCCGGCCGGAAGTTCGGCGAGCAGCGTGGATGTCTCGATGCTCCTCATGACGGCTCCGGAGTACGCCGCAGCCATCGGCGAGCGCACCCAGAGGCGGCCCTTGGCGAGGCGCAGCGATAGAGCGCCTTCTTCGTCATTCCGGCCAGATTCCTCGACCGTGACGTCGGTGTCGCGGTCCAGGCGGACGACCGTGCCGTCAAAGAACACCAGACGCGCCCGTCCGCTCGTTGTCGTGACGACACGATCATCGGCGAAGAGCGACAGATCCTCATCGGGATTTTTCAACGCCTCGCCATCGACGGAAACACTGACGGCTCCGGTGGTTTCTGCGATCAGCTGTACGCCTTCCGGGCGCATTGCGCCGACGCCGATAATCCTCAATCCCCAGCGGACGACACTGAAGGCGAGAATCATGACGACGATGAGGAGTGCCAGGCGCGCCAATCGCGGGAACGCACGCTGTTCCGTTGCAAGCGCGTAGGGCCCCCGTCTGTGACGCGGACGTTGAAACATTGGTCAGTAAGAGTACGTGAGAATGAAGTGCGTACGCAAGATGAGACTGCTTTGCACTGGGATTTTGCCCCTTATAAGGCCACCCGTTCCACCTCCTGTTTCGTCGTGATACCCGATTTCACGAGGTCATCGCCCCATTCGCGCATCGTGGAGAAGCCCTTCTTCTTCGCCGCGGCGCGGATCGCCGCCTCATCCTCCTGGGCCAGGATGAGCGAGCGGATTTCTTCGTCCACCGTCAATAGTTCCGGCAACACCATCCGTCCGCCGTAGCTTGCGGGCGATGCCGGGTCGCACGACGCGCCCTGCTTGCGGCAGTCGTCGGAGAGGTAGCGCACGAGACGCTGTGCCAGCACCGCGCGCAGCGACGGGGCGAACGTGTAGGGACTGACACCCATCGACAGGAGGCGCGGGATCGCTTCGATCGCGGAGTTTGTGTGCAGCGTGGAGAGCACGAGGTGACCCGTGAGTGCGGCGTCGACGGCGGTCTGCGCCGTCTCGAGGTCGCGGATTTCGCCGACGAGGACGACGTTCGGGTCGTGGCGCAGAACCGATCGCAATCCCGACGCGAACGTGAATCCGTGATCGCTGTCGATCTCGCTCTGGACGATGCCGCCGATTTCGTACTCCACCGGGTCTTCCAGGGTGATGATGTTGCGCTTGGTACCGATGAGCGTGGAGAGAAGCGCGTAGAGGGTCGTCGTCTTTCCCGAACCGGTCGGCCCGGTGACGAGGACCAATCCGTAGGGCATGCGCGCGAGCTGCTCGAGCTGCTTCTGCATTTCCTCTGGGAAGCCGAGTGACGTCAGCGGAAGAATGCCGCGCTTGGGATCGAGCAGACGGAGTGTCATGGATTCACCGAAACGCGATGGCAGCGTTGCCACGCGGACGTTGACGGTGTTCACCACGCCATCGGACTGTTTCACGTCGAACGTGTACTGGCCGTCCTGCGGAACGTTGGTGACGTTCAACTTGAGCTTGGAGACGAACTTCACGCGGCGCAGGAGCTGCTCATACATGGCCGGCGTCATCGGATCGAGCGCCTCCAGAATGCCGTGGAGACGGACTTCGAGGCGGACGCGACCCTTCTCTGGAGACGTGTGAATGCCACTTTCTTTGTCACCACACAAAGAAAGTAGCCAAAGAAAAGTCTCCGCCGTCTGACGTTCCAGCCGGGCATGGGGAGGTAAGGAAAGGACGGGGAACCATCGTGTATGTAGGGAAAGCACGCTGGTCCCTTCGGGACCCTGCGGGCCGCGCGACGGCGGGGAAAGGTTACTGGCATCTGCCATCTGTCATCCAGCATCCCCGTCCCGTCCCTTGTCACCCCTGCACCAGCGTTCCCACTTTCTCTCCTTTCGCAGCACGATCGAGGGCGGTTGCATCGGAGAAATCGAAGACGCGAATGGGGAGGTCCTTCTCGCGGCACAGGCTGAACGCCGCCTGATCCAGGATGCCCAAATTCTTCTCGATCGCTTCCTGGTACGTCAGGCGCTCGTAGCGCTTGGCCTTCGGATTCTTCTTGGGGTCACTGTCGTACACGCCGTCGACGTTCGTCGCTTTGAGGAAGACATCGCAGGAGAGTTCCAGCGCGCGCAGAGCCGCGGCGGAGTCTGTCGTGAAGAACGGATTACCCGTCCCGCCCGCGCAGATAATGACGCGTCCTTTCTCCAGATGTCGAATGGCGCGGCGTCGGATGTAGGGCTCGGCGAGCTGCGGGACCGCTATGGCGGAGAGGACGCGCGTGTGCACATCGTGCTTCTCAAGGGCGGCCTGCAACGCGACGGCGTTGATAATGGTCGCGAGCATCCCCATCGCGTCGCTCACGGTGCGCTCGATGCCGCTCTCCATCGTGTCACGGTAGCGCCAGATATTCCCGCCTCCGACGACGATGACGCACTGGACACCGCGCGATGCGACGCGGGCGATGCGGTCCGCAACCTCGTGGAGCGTCGGCTGATGTAGGCCCTGGCCCTTGCCGTCCTTCGAGAGCGCTTCGCCGGAGAGTTTGAGCATGATGCGTTTGTACGTCATAGCTGCGGGGAGGAAGGAGGAGAGGGGGGTGAGGGAGGAGCGGAGGGCACTGTGGGTACGGAAGGTACAGTGGGTATGGTAGGAGCAGATGGCGGAGGAGCGGAAGGAGTGGATTCTTTGCTGAAGAGTGCGGCGACCTGCTCGACGAACGCGCGCCAGCTCTGGCGGACCATCGACCATTCCCCGCGGCAGAGCGGACCAATGAGCGGAACGTCGACGCGCTTCCCCTGCGCGGCCATCACGAAGCCGAAGATCGCGAGGAAGAGCACGGGCACTTCGGCGATCTGCCCGATGACCGGAATGGGCCACAGCAGCAGGCTGATGACGAAGAGGACAATCCCCTGTCGCGCGTGGAACCGGACGAACGGCGACTTCCAGCGCAGCACCAGCATGATGACCGAGAGCACCCATGCGTACGAAAGCGCGGCGACATCCTTATTGCGTTCGATGTCGTGGTCGGGCGTTTCGGCGGTGCTCTGCGGCGCGTCCATCTTCGCCAGTATAGCAGAAATGGCGATGGTGCCCCGGGTAGGATTCGAACCTACGACATGCAGCTTAGAAGACTGCCGCTCTATCCAACTGAGCTACCGGGGCAAGAATGATTGTGGTGGAAGGAACACGGGACGGACCGAGCTGGCTGCTCTTGTATCACGCCATCGCAAGCGATGGCTGGGCCAGCCGAGCTGCCGGGGAAAGAAATAATCCGTGAGCGGTTATGAGTATATCGCGGAATGACCACCCCTGCTCCGGGGAAGGTCAATTTCTCTATACACAGCCACATTGACTTTGTCTTTGAGCGTCCTAGTCTGGCCGCAGCTCGTTCGCATCAACGCTGGAATAAGGAGCCATCTCGTGAGTCTCACGTCCGAACAACCGAATTCCGCGCACGATGCACTGCGGGATGCGGAAATTCGCCACGGCGACACGCAGGAAGTGAAGATCGCCGTCGGCACCATGCCGTCATTCGGTGGAGCGAAGAGCGGCTCCCATGTCGCTTTCTGCTCCGCGACGATTCGCGCCGGTAAGGTTCTCAAGCGTGGATCCATTCTGAACCACCTGAAGCGCATTGGTGGGGACATCGTCTTCACCAATGCGGACGAAGTCGCGCAGAAGCTCGGAGGTCGGAACGGTGTTGCCCTCATGAGCGGCACCGTGTTCACCAACGGGCACGTAGAATTGACCATCGACCCGGAATCCGTCCGGGTGGTCCCTGTCACACAACAGGAAGAATCGCATCTGCGTTCTTCCACAGGCCGGGGGATTACCCGGCGCATTCTCGAACTCGAAACCGCGAAAGCCTAACAACCCCTCCAGCAGCGATGCGAGCGAGAAACCGGTAGCCAGCCCTTGTGGCTACCGGTTTTTCATCGTGCGGGCGCGGCATCGTTTCCAAGAATCCCCTCTAGCTGTCGCAGGTGCTCCTCCGTTTGCTCGTACCCCGGGGTGCGACTCTGCACGTCGAGCAACGCTTCGTACGCCTCCCGCAGCCTCCCCTTCTCCGCGTAGAGCGACGCGAGACGGTAGCGCGCGGGGGTGAATTCCGGAGCGAGGTCGACGGCGCGTTCGAGGGCGACGATCGCTTCATCCGCCTTCCCGTACTTGTGGGCCATGACGCCCAGGTTGTAGAAGGCTTCGGGATGCGGCAGGTCACGAGCCGCGGCCGCGCGGAACTGCGCCAGCGCGTCGTCCACGCGTCCGAGGCCGTCGAGCATCTGGCCGTACTCGTAGTACGCCGTCAGCGCGTCCGGCGTGACGGGCATCGTCGTGCCGATCGCTGCGACCGCGCGAGCGTACCACTCCAGAGCCGCCGCGGTGTTGCCTCGCTCGCGCTCGATATTGGCGATGTTGAGGAACGGGCGAGAGAAACCGGGTTCCAACTCCGTCGCGCGGAGGAACATCTCTAACGCTCCATCGATGTCTTTGATGGTCTTCCGGTACCCGCCGATGTTGTTGTATGCGAGAGCGAAGTCTGGGTACTGCCGTGCGGCGTTTTCAAAGAGCGTCCCCGTGTTGCGCCAGGTGTTCGCTTGGACCTTGGCGCGCCAGCCCAGAATGCCGACGCTCGTGGCGAGCAGAATGCCGGCGATGGCGGATCGGTACGGCATCGTCCGGAGAAGGCGGGCGACGCCCAGTGCGGCGAGCGTCAGAACACCGACGGAGGCGAGGTAGGCGTACCGGTCCGAAGCGAAGAATATGAAACCATTCTTCGCGTTGTTCAGCGCGTTCGGCACGAGAGGAAGAAAGAATGCTGCAGACCAAAACACGATCGCTTTGGCGCGGCCGCGCATGGCGGCGATGACAAGAGCCGCGACGGCGAGAACGGCCGCTGCAGCCGGCAGCAGGAATTCGACGCGCAGAATGTCGATGGGCGTGAGCTGCGAATACGTGACGGCGAGGCCGGAAGGCCAGACGAGCGCGCGGGCGTAGAATACCCATCCCTTCATCGCGAGCAGCGCGGTTTCCAGCGGCCCCAGTATCGGCAGCGCCAGCGTTTTTCCGGGAAGCGCGATGAGGATGAAGATGACCGCGAGGACGGCATGCGGAAGATAGATGAGCAGTCCCCTTCCCCGCGGCAGGCGGCCTTCGTACCAATCCATCAGCAAGAGCAGCGGGAGAAGCACGACCGCGGTGACCTTCGCGAGGAGCGCGCAGAGCAGAAGCGCGACGCTGCCAAGCAGCCACCGGCGCGACGCGGCGTCCCGAAACCGCAAGTACGCCAGCCACGAGCCGAGAAGAAATGCGGTCGAGAGCGTGTCTTTGCGCGCAGATGCCCAGAGGACGGTCTCCGCATGAAGAGGATGCACGGCGAAGAGCGACGCGACCGCGGCGGCGACCCATCCGTCGCGGGTGATGCGGCGGACGAGAAGGAAAATCAGCATGGTGTTGAGCAGATGCAAAAGGGCGTTCGTCGCGTGGAACGCCTGGGGGCTCATGCCGGAGAGCGCGTGGTTGATCTGGAAACTGAACAGCGTCAGCGGAATGTAGAGCTCGGGATCGTACGAGGTGAAGATGTGACGGATCGACCGCCAGGAAATTTCGCGGATCGTGTCGTTGTCGAGAATCAACACGGTGTCGTCGAACAGCACGAATTCGTTATGCAGGATCGCCGGCCCGTACACGGCGGCAATGAGAGCTGCGAGGATGGCGGCAACGTGCGGAAGACGGGGGCGGAACATAGTCCGTATTTCGGAAACAGGATTTTTCCGCTATACTATAAAGGAATTCTCACAGACATGCGTCTCACGAAGATCATCTGCACGCTTGGTCCGGCGACCGCGAGTCCGGAGAGTATCCGCGGCCTTCTGGAGCGCGGGATGAACGTCGCGCGCATCAATTTTTCACACGGCAGCAGGGAGCAGCACACAGCCATGATTGCCGCGGTGCAGGAGGCGGGAAAGGCGCTTGGCATTCCCGTCGGCATCCTGCTGGATACGAAGGGGGCCGAGATCCGTACCGGCGATCGCAAAGTTCCCCTGGCAGTGCACGCGGGCGATGAACTGGTGTTCTCGCCGTTCGATATGCCCGAAGAGAAGCGTCCCGTCGTCCACGTCAACTACGACGGCTTTGCAAGCGACGTGCGCAACACGCCGCGCATCCTCGTCGACAACGGCGAAATGGTGTTCGAAGTCGTGAGCGTCGACCCGAAGGGCTTCGTCGTCGCACGGGCGAACGACGACGGTTCCATCGGTTCGCGCCGCCACATCAACCTGCCGGGCGTCGACATCGATCTTCCGTCCGTCACGGCGAAGGACTGGGACGACATCGCGTTCGGCATCGATCAGGGAATGGATTACGTCGCGTTGTCCTTCATCCGCACCGCGAAGGAAATGGCGGAGGTGAAGGAATTCATCCGCAACCGCGGCAGTCACATGCTCGCAATCGCGAAGATCGAAACGCAACTGGCAGTCGACAACCTCGACGCGATTATCGACGCATCCGACGGCGTCATGATCGCGCGCGGCGACCTGGGCGCGGAAATTCCCTTCGAGCGCATTCCGGCCATCCAGCACTTCATCATCGAGCGCTGCACCGCGCTGGGCAAACCGGTGATCGTGGCGACGCACATGCTCGAGAGCATGACGCAGCATCCCATGCCGACGCGCGCCGAGGTGACCGACGTCGCGCATGCGGCGATGGGGCGGACGGATTGCACGATGCTCTCCGGCGAGACCGCGGGAGGCAAGCACCCCTTCCTCGCGCTTGAGGCGATGGACAGGATTCTGCGGGAAACCGAGTCGCATCTCTCCCCTCTCGATCCCACGGGCATGAGCGTCGACGAGCATGATGCACGCGCACGCGCGGCTGTGAGCATGGCGAACGCCCTGCGCATTCCGGCCATCGCCGTGCTGACGCGCAGCGGCAAAACCGCAGCGGCGGTGAGTCGGCTCCGGCCCCTGATGCCGATCCTCACGGCGGCCCCTGCCGACGATGTCCGCCGCCGGATGCAGATCCTGTACGGCGTGCAGTCCGTCGCCGTCGAATTCCACACGGATCCCGAGCAAACGGTCCAGGAGGCGTTCCGGGCGTTCCGCGCAAAGAACCTCCTGAAGTCTGGCGATCGCATCGTTCTGGTGTCCGATACGAAGACCCAGTCCGGGCGCATCGGCAGTGTGCAAGTGCGCACGGTCGACTGATCACTTCGGACGCGCGTAGATGGGCTTCGTCTGCGGAATCATGCTTTTGATGTGCTCGTCTTCCTGCAGGTACTCGAGGGACTGCTCATGGGCGATGCGCATGCGCAGGACCTCTTCTTCCAGCAAGAGTTCGGACCGTTCGCGCTCCAGCGTACGCAGGCGGTAGCCCTTCGTGGCGTTCGCGTTCTGGTGGAAGAGGATGAGGACCGCGAGGAGCAGAATCAACGCGCCGATGCAGATCATCAGCAGCATCGTGCTCTGTTCGATCACATGCCCAAGGGATGAGCCGCGCCGACGCGTCGGCGTCTGTTCCGTCGTCATTGCCAGCGATTATACCCTCTGCACCACGCGCAGCAGAGCACTGCGGCTCCGGGGATTGCGTGCTACTTCCTCCGGCGAAGCGCGGACAGGCTTCATCGTGACGGCCGTGAATGGCGGGGTGCCGATGCGCTTGCCGGTGATGGTGTCGCGATCGTGCGCCGTGAGGTCGCGGAAGCGTCGTTTCACAAGGCGATCTTCGAGAGAATGGAAACTGATCATCCCCCACCGGCCGCCGGCTGCCAGCAGGAACGGCACGGCGTTCAAGAACGTTTCGAGCGCTCCGAGTTCGTCGTTGACGGCGATGCGAAACGCCTGGAACACCTGCGGCAGGAAGCTCGGCGCACGCCATCCGTACGATTCTTCAACGCAGACACGCAGCTGCGCCGTCGTTGCGGGCGTGTTCTTCGCGAGGAGCGCGGCAAGGCGGCGGACATGCTGCAGTTCGCCGTAGCGACGGAGGATGTCCATGAGCTGTTGCTCGGTCGAGGATGCGATGAGCGATGCCGCGGATTGCCCCGTTGAGACATCGAAGCGCAAGTCCAGGGGAGCATCCGTGCGAAAAGAGAAACCGCGTTCACCATCATCGATGTGCGCCGAGCAAAGACCGAGATCGGCGAACACGATGTTACAGTGGGGCAGTGACAGCGCGGCGATGTCGCGGAAGTTCGTATGATGTAGGATGAGCGTGCCCGGCAACGGGACAAGTCGCTCCTTCGCGAGTGCGAGGTGTCGCGCGTCGGCATCGAGGCCGATCAGCGTTCCCGAGGGCCCGATGGCCTTTAGAAACGCCTCCGCGTGGCCGCCAAGTCCGACCGTCGCGTCCAAAACGGTGTCGCCGGCGATTGGGGCAAGCAGGCGCAGGCTTTCGCCCAGCAGGACAGGCTCGTGCAATAGAGAGGGCTCGGACATGGTTGAAGTGTACAAGACCTAGTTACAGGGGTGCTTTGAACTAATTTTTTATACAACAAATACCTGCGAGAATATGGATTTCTCACTCATTTACAGCAGACGGACGCTCCGAAGGATTGACCAAGATGACAAAATGCGTATTATGTTTCGCTCTGCGCTTTATCCCCCGTCCACTTCGGCTGGCGCTTTTCTCCGGCGCCGTCTTGCTCCTGCCGTTCTCCGCGAGCGCCGCAGGGGCGGAGCGCGATGACTGGATTCCGGAAATCGGCGATCGCATCGTCGTCGATACGAATGTCAGCATGGTCTACCTCGTGCATCCGGACGGGTCGTACCGTGCGGTGGATGGCCTCACCGGACAGCGCCGCATGGTGTCATACATCGGGCGCTACTACTTCGCGGGTACGCCCGCGCAGGATTGGGAGATGCGAAGCAGCGAAATGAAGGGGCCATCCGTGACGTTCGGCGATGGTCGCTTCCTGCGCCTGTATGACGGTCATGAATATTCTATCAATGGCCCGGATGGCCGTACGCCATATGGCTTCCACAGCCACAGATCGTTCGCGCGCATGCAGGCGGACAAACGCGAGAAGAACGCCTGGGACAGGACGGGAACGGGACACCGGAGCATGGGGTGCATTCTCGTGAGCGAAGAGGATCTGACGCTCATCGAGGAAACATGGAAGCTCAATGGCATGCTCCACGTGCAGACCGTTGCGGGCGTTGATCCTCTGGCGTTCGATTCAGGCCGCGCGCCCAGCTGGATCTCCTTCCTTGGCGACGGCCTAGCAAGAGGGTCGACGACGCAGTGAGGAGCGCGGTACAATCGCCGCGCCACGGAGAGGTGGCTGAGTGGCCGAAAGCACCACACTGCTAATGTGGTATACGGGTAAAACCGTATCGAGGGTTCGAATCCCTCCCTCTCCGCCATTCTGCTATGCAAGCTGCGCAGAATCGCCAGGTATCATAACGTCTTCTCCGCCATCGCCGCCTCCCTTCGGTACTCGCACCAGGGACAGCCATTCGTTGATGGCGGCGGCAGGTCGCTCTGCAGGCAGGCGCACGCTTCGGTGAGCGCGTCATCGACCCAGTCGTCATTTCCCGCATACGGCACAACGACCAGCGTGAAGTTGAGACTGCCATTCAGCGCGGGTTCATCGCGTCGCGCCTGCGTCACCACGAAGTATCCCGTCGGATGGACGGGGAAGCCCATTTGTTTGAGCAGCCATTGATATACCTCGATCTGCCGCTTGTACGCATCGCGCGAGGCATCATCGAGTGACCAGGGTTTTTGGCTGCCGGTCGCCTTGTAATCGACCACGCTGATGGAACCGTCGGGATGGAGCCATAGGTCATCGGGGGCGCCGCGGAGTTGCATGCCGGTAGGACGGTGCAGAGCCTGCAGCCCTCCGCGGAGCGGTTCGCGCCATCGATCGATGTCGGGGTGCGCGAAGGGAATGGCATCGACGCCGAAACGCACCATGATCGGATGCGGCTTGCCACTGGCGCGGTACGCGTCGAACTCACGCTTGAGGAGAGCATCCACGGCGTTATTGAGCGTGAAGGGCGGGCCGTCCGGCCGGCCGATCCCCAAGCGGCGGTCCAGGTAGAAGCAGCGGGGGCAGTCCAGGAAGAGCTGCAGCTTGCTGCGGCTGATGACGGTCGGCGGAGAAGAGGCGTGCACGGCATCGGACGATGGCAGGAAGGAGAAAAATCGGCAAGGCTTCGCTCTTGCGCCGGGGCGTACAACGGCTACCGTAACGATTCGCCATGCGCAGAATCCTTGCCAGCATCGTCCTCTGCATCGCGCTGTTCCCCGCGGGCCGCGCCGCTGCGCAGACGGCGGAGCGTCCCATCAGCATCGCGCGCCTGCAACAGCTGTACACGGAACAGCTCGCCCATCCGTCCGCGTCTATCGAGCAGCGCATCGCCAAGGAGCGGGCGCGCGTCCGCACGCTCATCGACGACGAACTGAACGTGTTCATCAACGAGTCCCTGCGATCCGGCGGCGATCCCGCCGACGTCGCCCAGGCAATCACGCGCCAGCGCACGCTGGTTGACGCTCTCGAATCCCAGTTGAATGAGGCGAAAGTCGACCTGTCGCTCCTGCGCGAGGAAGAGGACGTGTACACGAGAGGCGGCGTCCCCGCGCAGCGGGATACAGTGCTGACAGGCAGCCATCAGGAGCTCCTCGCGCGTTCCGCGTTCCTTGAAGAGCGCGTCGCATCTTTGGAGTTCTTCCTGATCCCACAGCGCGAGCGCCTGCAGAAGCTGGAGGCGCAGGAACGTTGGACGCAATTCTCGCTTACCTTCTCGCTGCTCACGATCGCGCTGGTCATCATCGCCGTTATCGCCCTGGAGCGGTTCATCCGCGCCCGCGTCCTCATCCGTATTCCCGACGCGTCGCGGCGCTATACCGTGCGGAAGGTCACCGGCGGGGTGATCTACGCAGTGCTGGTTCTGTGGGTGCTGCACCAGCTCTCGGATGATTTTCCGGGGATCGTCACGTCGTTCGCCATCATCGGCGCCGGTCTTGCGGTCGCACTGCAGGACGTCGTAAAGGACATCGTCGGCTGGAGCCTTGTCGTGCAAGGACGGCATTGCAAGATCGGCGATCGTGTCGCCGTTGGTCCGTGGTCCGGTGATATCGTCGACATCGGCCTCCTACGCACCGTTCTGCTCGATGCGCAGGGCCAGCCTCCCGTTCCCGGAGGTTCCATCGAGGTTGCGAGAGTCGGCAAAACCCTCTCGGTGCCCAACGCGCTGTTTTTGACCCAACCGCTCCTGAACTACAGCGCGGTGTCCGACTTTGTCCGGATGGAGATCGTGCTGACCGTTCCGTATGACAGCGATTGGCGGAAGGCAGAATCGTTGCTCCGGAAAATCCTGGAGGAGCGTACGGCTGCGACGAGCGAGATGGCGCGGCACCAGCAGCGGGTGCGACTCCGCCATCTCTACATCAGCGAAGATCTTCCCGGTCCGATGGTGTACGTCGATCTGACGCCGGCGGGCGTGCAGTTCAGCCTTCGCTCCTTCGTTCCGCTCCGCGAACGCCGCGTGGTGATATCGGCGATCAATCGTGAGATTCTGGAAGCGTTCGGCACATCGACGCCACCAATCCCCATTGCCGTGCCGGTCTCACGCATGGCTGAACCGCCGGAGCAGCGCTTCGGGAAACGGGACTAGAGAATATTCAGGCCGCCAACCCCTTCGACCGCAGCAGTGCGGCAGCCTGCTGCTTTGCGTGCAGGACAACGTCGTGGACTTCCCGGGCATGGACGAGGAGCTTCGCCTTCTTCACGTGCGTCCGCTGGGAGACGGAGTCGCGGATGGCGCTCAAGCGCTGGCGGGCCGAATGGTGGACCGACGACAGCCGCGCGCGATCGCCATCGGACAACGTGCGATCGACCGACGCGGAAAAGATCCGCTGCAGTTCGACGTCCGCGTTCATGACGGCCGTGGCGATCTGCGAGCGCATCATGACAAGAGATTCCCTCGTGCTGCGGAGCTGCGCGCGCTGGAGCGCGAGAATCTCGGGGGCGACCCGCTGCACATCCCAGACCAGGCCGGTGCGCTCCCACAGGCGGATGAGCAACCCCGAGAGGTCGAACTGCCACCAGTGCAAACCGTGAAAGGCGCTGCGGGGGAAAGCGTGGTGGTTATTGTGCCACCCCTCGCCGAATCCCAGCAGCCCGATGACCCAGTGGTTGCGGCTTTCATCCGTCGTCTCAAACGCCCGCTTGCCGAACGTATGGCAGACGGAATTGACGCTCCACGTCACGTGCGTCGTCAGGAAAATGCGCACGAATCCGCCCCAGAGCAGCCCCGTCCAGCCGCCCGCAAGGTACGGGATGAGCAGGGCGATGGCCATCCAGAGCAGAGCCCACTGGTCGACCCAGCGAATGACGGGATCGCTGACCAGGTGCGGGACATACACCTGCGGGTCCGGAAAGTTCTTCCTCTGATACAGCCAGCCCATGTGCGCATGCCAGAAGCCGTGCAGCGGCGTGTGGGGATCCTCTTCTTCATCGGAGTGCGCGTGATGCTTCACGTGCGTCGATGCCCACTGGAGCGGGGTGCCCTCCCATGCCATGCACCCGAGTGTCACGAGGATCGCGCGGAACCAGTCCGGACAGTGGAACCCCTCGTGCGTGAGCAGCCGGTGGTAGCCGACGGTCACCCCGATCGAGGTGAAGAAATTCATGACGATGAGGATCACGATGTCCCGCGTGAAAACGTAGCTGCCCCAGAGCAGGACGATCGCGAGCAGTGTCGCGACGAGTGGAATGATGACGATGATCGATGCCCGGATTTTCTGCGCCGTATCGGGATGGAGGCCGCGCGACATGCCAAAAGTTTCGCGCTTTCGCCGGTGCCGGTCAAGGCAGTATCTTGCTTCTGCTACACTCGTCACGTCATGCCTGCGGGAACCATTCTCGGGTTCGATCTCGGCGGCACGAAGAGTTCCGTTTCGCGGTATGATGCGGAGACGTGGGAACTGCACGTGCACGAGCGGCTTCCGACCCAGGCACATCGCGGGTGGGACGTCGTTCTGGAGGATGTCCTGGCGCTCATCGAAAAGGTGCGCCGACCCGATACCATTGCCATCGGCATCGGCATTCCGGGGCTGGTTCGCCAGCCCGAAGGCAGCGTCGTGCGAATGCCGAACATTCCCGGAGCCGACGATGTGCCGCTCAAGGCGATTTTCGAGAAGAGGATCGGCCTGCCGGTATCGGTCGATAACGATGCGAACTGCTTCACTCTGGCCGAGGCGCAGCGGGGCGCGGGCAAGGGACACAGCGTGGTCATCGGCATCACCATGGGAACCGGTGTCGGCGGCGGCATCGTTGCAGAGGGGCGCGTCTTTCGCGGGGCACACGGATTCGCGGGCGAAATCGGACACATGCTCCTGCAGCCGGGGCAGCCGCCGTTCGCCACGGACGACAAGCGCGGCGACGTCGAGCAATTCCTCTCGGGGACGGCATTCGGAAAGCGCTGCAGCGCGGCCAAGAGACCGGAGGATTATCTCGAGGGCGAGGTCTGTTCGTTCCTCCAGCCCCAGGTGTTCCGCGAGATCGCGTGGATGTGCGTCTCGCTTCTGCATGTCATCGATCCGTCCATCATCGTGTTCGGCGGCAGCGCGGGCAAGGCGCTCAAGCCCCATCTCTCCGCCATCGAGCACGAACTGCGTCAGTGGGCTTTGCCCGGGACGCCCCTCCCCGAACTGGCCATCGAAAGGACGCAGCACGCAGCGACGCTCGGCGCGGCGCTGCTGACGTGTGAACGGTAAAACTACTCGTGAAACGTGACCACGCCGGAGAGCGGGCGGCGCTCGTGGGGTCCGCTTGGCTCCTCCTCGCCCTTGCGGGGATGACCCAGCATGATCCCTCCGATGACGGTCTCATGTGTGGGCAGTTTGAGGATGTCATGCGCTGGACCGTGATGCAGCGAAACCCAGCAGGAACCGAGGCCCTTCGCGGTTGCGGCCAGAACGAGGTGCTCCATGGCAGCGACGCAGGAAAACTCCAATTCGCGCGGGTTCCATAGGGTTTCGCCGGTGGAAGGGGTCATGCGCTGATCGCAGGTGACGAGGATGAACGCACTCGCTCCCGCGATGAAGTTTCCGTAGCACGCGGTGCGCGTCAGCTGCTCAAGAAGACCCTTGTGCAGTACGACATGGAACCGCCATGGCTGGGTGTTCTCCACGCTCGGCGCGAGGCGGGCGGCTTCGATGACTTCGTTGATGTCCTCACGCGAGACGGGGGTCGTGTCGAAGTAGCGAATGCTGCGGCGCTTCTCGCAGAGGCCGCAGAAACTGTCGAGGGAGCATGTGGAAAGCATGCCGTCAGAGTACCCTTTGCGTGGCAAATGTGAAGCTACCCGTTCCACGAATAATGGAATGTCCCCTCGCGGTCGGTACGCCCGACGCCGTGGGCGCCGAAGAAGTCGCGCTGGGCCTGGATGAGATTCTGCGGAAGACGTTCGCGTCGCATGCCATCGTAGAACGCCAGACTGGCGAGCATCGCGGGCAGCGGCACGCCGCGCCCGACGCCGTGCGCAACTGCCGATCGCCATTGCCGTTGAGCCTCGGCCGCAAAGCGCTTGCGGATGGCCGTCGTCCCCTTCTCCGGATTCTTTCCGTAGGCATCCTGCAGGATCGGGAGAAGCGCCGATCGGATGATGCATCCCCCGCGCCATATGCGCGCGATCTCCCCCAGCTGCAAATCCCATTTCTCTGCTTCGCTCGCGTAACCGAGGAGCGTCAGCCCCTGCATGTACGCCGTGATCGTTGAGAGCGAAAGCGCGTGTCGCACGTGCTCGGTCCAGTCCGCCGGCGCGGAATCATTCGAAAGCTCGGCGGGAACACCCTTCCAGCCCTCGCGGCAGCCGGCGCAACCCGACAGAATGCGCGCGTCAACCGCGGCATTGATGGTTGGAATACAGAATCCGTAGTTCATCGCGGCTTCCGTCGTCCACTTCCCCGTCCCTTTTTGCCCGGCTCTGTCGCGGATGACATCGAGGAGATCCTTGCCCGTCTCGGGATCCTTCGTGCGGAAAATCTGCGCCGTGATCTCGAGGAGGAAAGACCGCTGCTCTCCGTTCGAGTTCCAGGACGCGAACGCGTCGGCAAGCTGCGCATTCGTCATACCCGCGTTCTTGAGCAGGTCGTAGCTTTCGGCAATGAGCTGCATGATGCCGTACTCGATGCCGTTGTGGACCATCTTCACGAAATGCCCACTGCCGCCCGGGCCGATGTAGGCGACGCACTTCCCTTGGGCGCCGTCATCGGCGGCCATGTTTGTGAGAAGCGGCTCGAGAACGTCGTACGCGCTCCGGTCCCCGCCGGGCATCATGCTCGGACCCTTGAGCGCCCCCTCCTCGCCGCCGCTGACGCCCATGCCGATGAAGCGGATTCCCTTTTTTTCGAGCTCCCGCTGCCGGCGCTCCGTGTCGCGGTAGTGGCTGTTGCCGGCATCGATGAGGATGTCGTTTTTTGCCAGGAGCGGCAGGAGATCGGCGATCATCGCGTCGACGGCCTCTCCGGCTTTCACCATGAGGAGAATCGCGCGCGGAGGCTTGAGCGCCGCAACGAGTTCCTTGAGGGTTTTGCACGCGACGAACGATTCTTCGCCACCGTGCGCGCTGATGAACGCGGACATCGTCTCGGTCGTCCGGTTGTAGACGGCAACCGTCGCTCCGTTACGCGCGGCGTTGCGCGCCAGATTCGCTCCCATCGTGCCGAGGCCGATAACGCCGAGATTGACCATGCAACGATCATAGCAGTTTGCCTGCTAAAAATTTGAAATCCGAAACTCGAACAAACTCCAATGATCCAAGAGGCAAAATTATCGTACCAGTGTTTCGATGATTCGTTTTTGACTGCCTGTTCGGATTTCGGTTTTGCATTTCCGTTTTTTTTCCTTCCGGCGTACGCTGAATCCATGAAACTCTTCATGGACACCGCGAACGTTGCGCACGTCGCCGAGGTCGCGGCATGGGGAGTGCTCGATGGCGTGACGACGAATCCGTCACTCGTTGCGAAGGAGGGGAAAGATTTCCGCCAGACCGTTCTTGCAATGTGCAAACTCGTTCCGTGCGTCTCCGCACAGGTGACGGCGACGGACGTGGAAGGCATGAAGGCGCAGGCGAAGGAGTACGCGCGATGGCACCGCAATGTCGTCGTGAAGGTCCCCATGACGACCGATGGTCTGCAGGTGCTTGCATGGTGCAAGCGCAAGGGCATCCGCACGAACACCACCCTTGTGTTCTCTGCACCGCAGGCGATCCTCGCCGCGAAGGCCGGCGCGTCCATCATCAGCCCATTCATCGGACGCCTGGACGACGCCGGGGAGGACGGTATGGCGTTGATCGGTGAAATCATGGCGATCTGGCCGCACTACGGATTCACGACGGAGGTGCTCGTCGCGTCCGTTCGCCATCCGCGGCACGTCGTCGATGCCGCCGCCATCGGCGCACACATCTGCACCATTCCCTACGACGTTTTCCAGAAACTGCCGAAGCACCCCCTGACGGACACCGGACTCAAGAAATTCCTAGACGATTGGGCCACTGTGCAGAAGCGCAACCAACCGATGAAGAGCAGGAGGTTGATCGCGGGGAAATAATGCTGCGAATGTATTGTAGGTATGGTAGGTACAGTGTGTACGGTAGGTGAGATTTTCTTTATGAAGCGCTTTCTGATCGCTGTCGGCATTCTTCTCGAATTGACTGCATGCAATCCGCAGCCATACTCACCCACCGTACCTACCTTACCTACCGTACCCTCATCATCTCCTTCCCCAATCTCTTCAGTTCCCTCGATTTCCTCGTTCCCCCCTCTCCCCGTCCCCTTCTCCCCCCAGGCACCCTTCGCCGTGTGGGATCCGCTGCATGAGGAAACGTGCGAGGAAATGAGCTTGATCATGGTGCATCATTTCCTCACGGGAGCGCCGCTCACGCGCGAGGATGCGGAGGGCGAACTGCTCGCGATGGTCGCATGGGAGATGCGCAACGGGTACGCGGTCGATGTCACGATCGACGAACTCGCACGGATTGCCAAGGACTACTACGGCTACGATGCGACCGTCTATCGCGGGGGGGACGTGACACTCAAGAACATTCGCCGACTCATCGCTGACGGCTCCCCCGTCATCGTTCCCGCCGCGGGGCAGATGCTCGGCAATCCGTACTTCTCCGGTGAGGGCCCGCCGTACCACATGCTCGTTCTCACGGGATTCGATGCGACACACATCATCACGAACGATCCGGGAACGCGTCGCGGCGAGGAGTACCGCTACCCCCACGCGACGGTGATGGATGCGATCCACGATTGGACAGGAGACAAGGAGACGATTCGGGAGGGCGAGAGGGCGATGATGGTGTTACACTCTCCGCGTGTCTCGCCCTGACGCATCGACACTCGTCGGCAGGAATCCCGGAGACGTTCCGATGTCCCTTCAACGCGTCGCGTCGTCCGCCAGCCACGTCGAACCCATCTGGATCGGGCCGACGCAGGCGGTGACGCTGGATGATACTGATCGGAAGGTATACGACTGCGCGCACAAGATTCTCTGCCACCTCGCGGTCCAGGCGCCGACCGCCCATGCATCAGGTCACCCCGGTGGGCCGCTCTCCGCGTTCACATTTGCGTATTGGGTGACCAAGCGACGCGATCCGAGCGTGGATCAGCCGCTGCGGTATAGCGCGGGCCATCTCTCCGTCCTCGCCTACGGGTTGCAGTGGCTCTTCGGCAAGAGCGGCGATGATCCGCGCCTTGCGTCGCCGCAGGCGATCATCGAGCATTTCCGGACGGCGAGCGGGTTGCCCGGTCACGTCGAAGCCGGCATCGGGGATATTCCTTTCGGAACTGGGCCGCTCGGCAAGGGGCTCTCGCATGCGCTCGGCGCTGCCTTTGCGCTGAAGTATCAAAAAAAACCAGGCATGGTCGATGTCCTCCTAGCCGACGGTGATGCGCAGGAAGGACAGGTCGCCGAGGCCCTGCGGCTTGCGTCGCGCCTGCGGCTCGACAACCTCGTTGCTCACGTCGACCTGAATGACATCCAGCTCTCCGACATGCCGTCGAGAACCGTCGCGGCCGACCTCGCGGCGATCGCCGCAGCGTGCGGATGGCAGGTCATCGAAGTGCAGAACGGCAACGATCCGGCCCAGGTTGTCGCGGCCCTCGATAGCGCAGCGCAACATCGCGGCAATGGTCGCCCCGTTTTCGTTTGCTACTACACGACGATGGGGCACGGCGTTGCGCTGATGGAGGAGGGGTCCAACACCGGGGCGGCCAACTACCACGGGGCGCCTCTCAAGAAAGATGTCGCCGAGCGTATCATCGCGGATCTGCCGCCGCTCGACGGTCTCATCAAGGCGTACGAGCCCATTCGCAAGAGCGAAGCGGCCAGAGCAGAAAAGCGGGTGGCCACGGATGTGCAGCTACCGTGGAGTCCCAAGGGGTACAAGCGGGCGGTGACGGCCGAGAAGGGCGCCGCGCGCAAAGACATCGGCGCGATCCATCTGAAGGCGCTCATGCAAATGGATCAGCACATCATCGTGCTCCACGCGGATCTCGCCGGAAGCGGCGGGTTCGACGCCGTGCACAAGGCGTTTCCGGACCGCGTCATCAACGTCGGCGTCGCCGAGGCGAATATGGTCATGATGGCCGCGGGGATGCGACAGACGGGATTGCTTCCCGTGACGTACACCTTCGCCGCGTTCGGGACGAACGAGGCGCGCGCAAACGCGCGCCTCATCGACATCAACTGCGGACACACGCGGTGCGGCGTCCTCCATAACTGCACGCATGCGGGCATCGGCGTCGGCGAAGACGGTGAAACGCATCAGGAGCAGAATTACCTCGCTCTCCCCTACCGTCACACGCGGGTGTGGGCGCCTGTCGATTCCAACCAGGCGGCGGCGATGGTCGAACGCGCATTGGAGATTGTCGCCGAGGGGCATGAGAGCGTGTATCTCTTCAGTGGACGTGACAATCATCCGCAGGTCCTAAAGCCCGATGGCACGCCGTACTTCGGCGCCGATTACCGCTTCACCGGTGCCGCAGACATGGTGCGCGGACACGGCGACACGCGGGACGCATTGACGGTCATTGCGTTGGGGGCGTCGGTGCACGATGCGATTGAGGCGGCAGATTCTCTGTCGCTCGAAATCCGAAATCCGAAATCCGAAATCCGTATTCTCGCCATCGGTTCCGTTCGTCCCATCGATGCCGGCGCGATCGTCAAAGCAGCATTGGAAACGCGGCATCTGATCGTCGTCGAGGATCACAATGTCGACGGCGGGCTTGCGACCCAGGTCGCTGATATCATCGCCGATTTCCAACTTCCCTGCTCCCTGCGGCGCTTGGGCCTGACGCAGTTCTTCCCGTCGGCGAGCGCGGGCGATCTTAAAATCATGGCAGGCATCGATGCAGCAGGCATTGCCGATTCGATTCAGGACGAACTGCGCGCCGAGGTCTGTGGCGGAGAGGACGTCCTGGTCACGACGCTCCATCGCATGCCGGACATGGTCCGACTGTCGCGGTTCGGAGCGTCCGTTGCGCCCTATATCGGGATTTTGCGTGAGCATCCGGAGCAAATCGATGCTCTCCGCAAGTTCTGGCGCGCCTCGTCCTGCCCACCGGAAAAATTGCCGTCGACAGAACAGCTGCTGCGCGGTCTGGAGGACGTTCCGACGGGGTAGGCTGACGGGGATTCCAGCGAGTTGTGAGCGCTGGTAACCGCTTCTCGTGATGGGCTTTTTCTGCTATAATAACTAGATTTTGCGCCCACACACATTCCATGTCGGCAAAAGCCGAATTTTGCGCCTTCTCCCAGCGCTGATTGCGGGTGTTGTGCTCCTGCGCATCGGTACCGCGTACGCCGTGTCCTCATGGTCGCCGACGCTCCTCGTGAACACCGAGGCGATTCAGATTATCGACGACGCGGACTCGACGGCGAACCTTGCTCTCAAGTTCGGCTCGACGATCAACAAGAGCCTGACGTACGACCGCACGGCGACGGTGTTCCGCTTCGATGACGACGTGTGGGTGAATGGCACGCTCTCGGGGGCACTGCTCTTTGCGCGGTCGACGCTCGCCTCCTCCGGCACCCTCGTCTTCGAAGGGGCGGGCTCGGGCGCGTCTCTGTACCTGGGAACATCGCTGCAGGGTGTGGGGCTTACCGATTGCGATACCGAGGCGACATCGAAACTCATGTGGGATGCCACGAAGGGTCGATTCAGCTGCGGAGCGGATCAAACAGGCGGTGCATCGACCCCCGAAGTCGGCACCTCCTCCTTCTCCGGAGGCGTTCTTCGGTTGGGCGATTCCCGCTACGTCAACACCTCCGGCGACAGCATGACCGGCGCTCTCTCCATCAGCGTCACGGGCGGATCGCAGGGAACCCTTGGCCTTCGTGTGAGCAATACTGCATCCGGTTCCCACGTTCACGCGGAGCAGGGACTCTCGTCCTCGGGCTCCCTCGTCTTCGAGGGCACGGGTTCCGGCCGCGCGTTGAATCTCGCCGGCGGCAACATCACCTTCTCCAATCTCGGCGCCCTCGTGTTCAACGAGAATGGCATCGACGTCGACGCTCGCTTCGAGGGTGACACCGACGCCAACCTCGTCTTCTTCGACGCTTCCACCGACCGTGTAGGAATCGGCACGAATGCGCCGAAGACCAAGCTCGCGGTGGTTGGCACGATTTCCGGAACAACGCTTGCCACGTCAAACGGCATTTCTGCCTCCGGTGCCGTGAAGCTGGAAAGCAGCCTCACGGGAGCGACGCTGTTCGGCTTCGGTCTGCCATCGGCCGGTTGCAGCAATGCGACGAATGACAAACTGCTCTGGGACTCTGCCTCGGGGAAGTTCAGTTGTGGATCAGACCAAGGCGGAGCGGGCGGAGGGATCTCGTACGCAGCGGCGGAGGGTATGTTTGTCAATCAAGGCGGCGACACGATGACCGGCGCACTGCAGGTGCGTATAACGGGCGGCGCGAACGGCACTCTGGGCTTGAACGTGGCCAATACCGTTTCCGGAGCGATCGTCAAAGCGGCGAAGAGCTTCGCGAGTTCGGGCTCCTTGAGTGTGGAAACCGGCCAGACTGCATTCAACAATGTCGGATACACCTGGCCGACGAACGGCACGAACGGGTCCGGCCTTGTTCTCACGTTGAGCGGCTCATCTACGAACAAATTGAGCTGGACGCCGATGATCAAGCGCATCACGGGGAGTTCCGGCGCGGCCGGATCGTACATGACCTGGCAGAACCTGACTGCCAACTCTGCTGACTGCACCACTACTGCACTTTGCACCGCTGCTATGACGACAACCGGCGTCGGGCCGGGGACGTGGAAGTACAAATACACGCTCATATACCAGACAGCGGCAACAACGACCGGCATCGGTTTCGGCATCGATCACACGGGCACCATCGGGCAAGTGCAGCATATGTGGTACAACGTAACGACCGGCGGTACGCAGGATACCGGCGTTGGTGACAGCGATACGTCAACGGCGGATGGACAGATCGTGGAAGGCAAGCACGAGGGCGTTGACAACACGCTGATCGGTTCGTACTCGGTAGGCGTTGATGCTGCAAACACTGATATCATGGCGGTCCTGGAGGGCATCATTGTCGTGACTGCGACTGGAGATATGCAACTCAAGCTTGCGTCCGAGGTCGCTACCAGTGCCGTCCGCATTATGGCCGATTCGACGCTGGAGCTTATGAAGATCGAGTGATCGCACTTCGCCTCATTTGTTTTCCAGCTTTAGCAGCATCCGTGTTTCCTCCTGTGCTTCCTGAAACATGCCTTTCTTCATGTAGGCGGAGATGAGGTTGTAATGCGCGCGAACGAAACCGGAATCGGTTGAAATAGCGGCCTTGAACTCCTCAATAGCCTTATCAATCTCACCGCGGTCGAGATAGGCAGAACCGAGAACGTCATGTGCGGTCACATGGCCGGGATCTAAAAGAAGAGCTTGGCGCAGGGCTGTGATTCCCTCCTCCTTTCTCCCCTGTTTCATGAGTGCAACGCCCAGATTCACATACGCGTTGATATAGTCCGGTTGCAGTGCGATGGCGTGCCGGAATGCTTCCTCCACCTGATGTTGCTCCTGCCGAATTCCGGAGAGCTCTACGCCGAGGTTGTAGTGTATGCGTGCGACATTCGGAAAATGCTCCAGTGCATTTCTGTAGAGGAGTGTGTTGACGCTCCAGACCGGCAACCGCAGAAATGTGAGGAGGAACAGGATGCTGCAAATCAGCGTGACGGATGCCACTGCGGTGCGTCGAAAGAGTGGTTGAGTATGCGTTACCCATGACCGGTAAATGGCACCGAGGCTGAAGAACACCCCGATCATCGGGAGGTAGAGGTATTTATCAGAGGGGAACGCGTACACGCCAGCGAGCTTTGGTACGAGGACGCTGGGGAACAGGAGGAACAAAGCCATCAGGAGTCCTGTGATTGCTGCCCGGGTGAGGTGTTTTTTCCGCCAGGCCCACAGGTAGACGCTACCCAGCAAAATGATCGGGGCGAGGATCGACGGCTTCAAAAGAGAAACGTCGGATACGGGGTAAACGATGGAGAGAGGGTGCGGCCACAGAATTTTCGCAATTGCGAAGAAGATTCCCTTGAAAGTGAGCAGGGATCGTTCACCGAGAGAGAGCGCAACCTGCACGTCGGATTTTCCAAAAAGTGCGACGATACCGAATGCCAGACTGATGAGGAAAAACGGCATCTTCTCAAGCAAACACCGCTTGTTGAGACGTCGTCCTCCCATCCAATCCAGCAATAGCAGGACAAGGGGAAGCAGGACCGCAGAAATTTTTGAAAACAGTGAGAGAGCAAACAGGAGGAGACTTCCCAGGAACGTCCATCTCCTCCGATGGTCGAGGTATTGCTTGTAGAATAGGAGAGAACCCAGTGCGCATGCAGCCGAGAGGAGGTCTTTTCGAGCGCTCACCCACGCTACCGCCTCAACGTTGAGCGGATGGACGGCAAACATCACAGCAGAAACGAAGCCCACTGCCTTGGACCGGCTCATACGGGCGAGGAATACGAAGACAAGATAGGCGTTCGCCGCGTGCAGGAGGATGTTATCGAAGTGATAGAGAAAAGGCTGCAATCCTGCAATCTGATACTCAAATTGGTACGTCAGGAATGCAAGTGGGGCGTAGAGCTCATGGAAAGGATCGAGGGAGGTAAAAATGTTCCAGAGTGATGCAGGTGAAAACTCAATGATTGTTGGATTGAGCACGAGGTATTGAGGATCATCCCAAGAGACGAAAGGGAACCAGAGAACACGGCTGTAGAGCATAAAGACAAGAAGGCCGAGAAGTGCGGCAGCCGGAAGTTTCTGGCAATACAGCCACAGACGCTGAAGCATGCTAGAAGTGTAGCAGCACTTGTGCGTCGTGCTTGCTCGCGTGCTGTGGGATGCGTAATATCGCCCCTAACGGAATGTCTATGAACATTGTGCAGTTTTCTTTTGGCAGTTACGTGCGCTGGAGCCTCATCGCCTGTGTTGCGCTACTGGCATTCGGTCTAGGATATGTCGCCCATTCTTGGGTGTCCGTTCCCTTTCGCATTTCCTGCGATGCGCGTTACTCATTCCTCAACCCATTCCTGCGATGCGATTCCGACGTGCCACAGAAGCAGGAATTCGTCGCATTCAAGAAGGAGTTGGAGTCCTTCATCCAGACGAGCATCGCCAGCGGCAACGCAAAATCCGTTTCCGTGTACTTCCGAGATCTGGAGAACGGTCCGTGGTTCGGCATCGACGAGCAAGCGCTCTTCTCGCCGGCGAGCATGATCAAGCTGCCTCTCCTCGTTGCCTACTACAAACGTGCGGAAGTTGACCCTGATGTGTTGAAGCAGAGGGTTGGCGTTCAGGGTTCGACGCTGCCAAGCGGCGCATATGTTATCGACGACCTGCTCCGGAGCACGATCATCGATTCAAGCAACGATGCACTCCCCATTCTCTTCTCGTACCTCCAGAAGTTCTACCCCGAAGAGGATGTCTTCAGCGAAACGATTACAGCGATGGGTCTTGCCGCGAGCGAGGGCAGCGAGGGCGATTTTCTCACCGTGAAGCGCTATGCATCCATTTACCGCATGCTCTACAACGCGTCCTTCTTGAGTAAGGAGATGTCCCAGCGGGCCTTGGACCTTCTCACACAGACGGAGTCCCCCCAGGGAATCGATGATGGCGTGCCGGCAGGCACACCCGTGGCGCACAAGTTCGGCATCCGCGAGCAACCAGGCTCCCTGCAACTTCACGACTGTGGCATCGTGTACCACCCGGGTGGCCACTACATCCTCTGCGTCATGACGAAGGGAAAGGATGCGCAGGAGCTGTCGGCCATCATCCGCAGGATTTCGTCGATGGTGTACGCGGAGGTTGACGCCCGCTCGAAGGCCGAATAACAATGCGGCGGCCTCGGGCCGCCGCATATGTCGTCGCAGTGATGACGGACTTACTTCGCCGTCTCGAAGTTCAGGTTCAGGAACCCCGCCGCGGCGTTGCCCGTGTTATTCGCGGCGGTCTTGATGTAGACCGTCGCGTAGCCCTTCGGCGTCCACGTCCCCGAGGACTCGGGACCGGTGATCGTCTTCGTCGTCCAGGCATTGCTCATCAGTCCGCCCGTGCTGCTCAAGGTCACGTTCCCATTGGCTGTGTCCTTCATCCGCAATGTCAGATGGTTGTTCGTCACGCCGTTGACGGCGGTCTTGTAACGGAACTGAATCGGCCTCGTGGGATCCCAGCGCAGGAAGTTGTCGGGGATGCGCACGCGGACGGACATCCAATAATCCTGGATTGCGCTCTTCGTCGACGTCCAGACGTACGCGTTCTCCACGTCCGTCGTTCCACCGGACATCGTCAGCTGGCCGACCTGCGCCGAACCGCTGCCGAAGTAGATGGCATTCGGGTATTCCGGATGGAGTGACAGAATCTCGCCGCTGCCGTCGCCGGCGGACGTTGCCCACGTCAGGTTACCGGCACCGTCAGTTTTGAGAATTCCGCCGGTGGAGGGCTGGTTCGCCGGGAAGGTGTACGTTTCACCGCGCAATGTGACGTTGCCATCGACGCTCAAGGTATTGCCGGAGAGCGAACCCTCGGTGCGGATCGTGCCCGACGCCGAAAGCGCGCCCTGGACTTCCGCGAGGCCGTCGATGCGCAGGGTGGAGCCGGAGAGGTGACCGACAACGCTGACGTCATCGGAGAACTGGAATTTATCCGCAGTGTTGAGCCACTTCAGCGTCTCGCTCGCCGAGTCGCTGCCGAACGTAAGCGTCACGTCCGAAGAGTCGATGTCGTCGTTGATCGTCAGGGTGTTGGCATCCGTGCGAAGCGCGCCGGAGAGGGCCAGGGGTCCCTGGATGTCCGCCCCCTTGCTCACGCGAAGAATCGATGCCGAAGCGGTCTGCTTTACGTCGATGCCAAGGTTGCCGCTCGTCAGGTTGATCGTGAGCGCTCCGGTCATGCTGTCGCCGGAGGTGTTGACGTAGCGCGAGTCGCCCAACCGGAGAACGCCTCCGGAGAAGGAGGAGGTGCCGACTTCGGGGGTCGCGGCTCCGCCTGTTTGATCCGCTCCGCAGCTGAATCGGCCCGTCGTGGCATCCCACATGAGTTTCGATGTCGCCTCGGTATCACAATCCGTAAGACCGGCTCCTTTGAGCGACGTCCCGAGGAAGAGCGAGGATCCTGATGCGGCCCCTTCAAAGACGAGGGTGCCAGAGGAGGCAAGCGTCGTCGTAGCGAAAATGGATCCCGTGGCCGTAATGTTCCCGCCGACTTGCAGGCTGCGTGTCAGGCGGAAGCGCAAATTGCTCACTTCGTAGAGGAGGCGCTCCGTTCCCGAGGCGTCGCCGAAGCGCAATTCGCGATCCGATGTCCCGTCGCCGGAGTCGATCGTCTGGAAAGACTCCGTGTTCACGAGGAGGGTGGGATCCCAGCTCGATGCCGCCGCATTCGGGACGAACAGGGCAATGCCCGTCACGACCGCAATGCCGCGAACGAGCGTCCGGTGGAGTCTGCGGGATCGCATGAATGTGTGTGGGTATCGGGACATCATACCATAATGGGGAAAAATGTACAAGGGTTATTCACTGCTAAGGGTCACGTAGCGCAATTCGAGATCGCCGATGTCGACGCTCGCGCCGTCTTTAGCATAGGCCTTCAGAACGACGACGATTTCCTGGCCGGGTGTCCATGTCGGCGAACCGCTGAAACCGAGGGACAGGGTTTTCCAGCTCGTTGACGTCAGCTCCGTCGCCGTCCCTGCCAGTGTCACCGCGTTGCCCGCGGTATCGTAGACGCTCACATTGAGCTTGTTGGCCGTCGCGCTTCCGGAGGAAGTACGGTACGCAATGGTGATGCCCGTGCCCCACCGGACGAAGTCCGGCGACAGGGTGACGCGCGCGGAGATCTGGTAGTCCTGCAAAGACGATCGTGTCGACGTCCATTCGTAGTAGTTGTAGAGGGTCGTGCCATCTTTTTCGACGGAGAGCTGGCCGATGTTGTCGCTGCCGTCCTCGACGTAGCTTGCGCCCGGATACTCCGGATGCAGGACGTCCTTCACCGTCTGTTCTCGGTCGTCGGCATTCAGCACGCGCCGATCGGCAACGTTCGTCACGGAGCCGGCGCTCGTCGTGACGACGGCGACGGGGATGTACGATTCATCCGTCGGGAATGCGAGTGTCCGCACCGTCAGTCCTCCAGAGCCGAAGAAGACGTAGTTCGTGGCACTCGCTGCCACGGCGATGCCACTGGCCCCGGCGTAGTTGGTGGTAGTGCCGTTCAGGCGATAGCTGCCGCCGGAAACCTTGATGGTCAGGCCACCTCCCGAGAACGCCTTCAGGGCGCCCGTCGAGCTTGTAAGGTTGGTAATGTCCACGCCGTTCACGAGACCCGTCACCGTCAGATCTCCCTGCACGCGCAGGTCGTCGCTGAAGTTGAAGAATCCGCCACTGACATCGAAACTCAATTGCTCGGCAAGGTTCTGACCGAACTGCAGAGCGATGGAGGATGCCGCGGTGTTGTCGCTGTCGATGGTGAATGTATCGCGCGTCATGCCCGACGGCACCTGGCTCTTGGCGATTGTGCCGCCGCTGCCGATGATGAGGATGTTGCCGCTTGCGGAACCGGTATCGTGCTGGTCGAGCATGTCCGCGTTCAGCGCGAACGGCACGGAGAGCAGAGGCGAGCGGTCGATGACTGCGCTGCTGCTATTCGGATCGAGCAGCTCGTACGCGGTGTCCGCAGACGATGCAGGCTTTACCTCAACTTGCAGATGGAGGTTGATGAGATCAGCGAGGCTGTACCCGCTCATGCTCGGGAGGCTGGTGCCGCTGCCAAGGCGGACCGAGAACGCTCCTTTGCTATTCGGTGTGACGCTGTGCACCTCGTACCATCCCGCATAATTCGTCGCGGAAGTGTTGATGGCACCGGCGCCGCTCACATCGCCGGATTGGTAATCGGTGCTCTTCCAGTAGCTGAAGCGGATGCTGACGTTCGACGTCACGGCGTTCCCCGAGCTGTCGAGCAGGTGCCCGTTGTAGGCGTGCTGGAGAGGCGCGGATGTAGCGGCAAGAACGCTCCTTGTTGAAAGTGATGCCGTCATCACGAGGAAGGCCGCAATGAGGTAGAGCGTGTACCTGCGGAAATGCCGGCTCCGTTCTCGAGCAGAACCGCGCTGTTCGTTCCGCGGATGAGCGAAGGTCCATGCTCCAACGAAGACAGCCTTGAAGTGCTCTTTTCGATAGCAAACCCACAGCAGCAGGGCGACAGCGGCGAAAAGCAGGAGCAGGGCCATGTGACTCTGCTCGGCCGCAACGCCGTTTTCGGTGACGAGTGACGCGACGAAACGCATGGGCCGCGACGTCTCAAGAGGAACCATCTCACTGCTGCAGCGGAGGGCCGTGAGGCATGCACTGCTTGGACGCCACATGCTGACAAGTCGCTGATACGTCGCCGAACCTATCAGGTGGTGTCTGTTCGATGGGCGGGGTCTGCCCGCCAGCGGCCCGGGTCTTGCGACTTTCTGCAGCGGCTTTCGGGTGATCGTAGCCCCCGCGGGACCGGCGGTGCCGGGCTTTGCTGTTCCCGCCGCAGGCACCCCTGTTTTTGGCTGCACGTTCTTTGGCGCCTTCGGCGCTGCAGGCTTGGCGCTTTGCTTGGGGGCTTTTGCTGCATTCCCCTTTGCTCTTCCGCCCGACCCCCTACCTCCGCCTCCGCCGCTCGCCGCCGCAGCTGTCGAGCCGCCGCCCGTTGTTCCACCTCCGGTCGTCCCTCCGGAACTCCCGCCTTCGGCAACAGGCGGCGCAAACTGGATTTGATACGTGCCACTGGCGACAGGCTGCTGTCCCCAGGTCATCATTCCACGCAAGCGATAGGTCGTCGACGTGGCGACATCCCCCTCGCCATCATTCGGCATGTCATCCACCAGTCGGTAGGAAGTGCTCGTGCCGACGGCATCGACGCGGACCGGCATGCATAGTCCGCCCAGTCCCAGAAGCAGAATGACCGCGAGCGGCAAGGCTGCCAGTCCGCCTGCGCTCTCCTCACCGGACTTGGATTGTGGCGATGGTGCCGGAGCGGGCGCAGATGCTGTCTCAGGAAAGAGCTCGAGTTGTGCTACCGAGGCTTCGGCATCAACTCCCCGCTTGCTCCGGTGTGCCGGCGTATCGGCGAAGAAGAAGTTCTCGCGACGAATGATGCGACCGATGGTGGACGCGGAAATGGCGATGCCATGCTCGTCATGAAGCTGACGAGCGATGGCCTCCTTGGGGCAGCGCGGGTCATGCTCACGGCAGGCCTTGATCATTGCGATCGTGTGCGCATCCGTCTCCGGCTTCCGGACGGTATGCGGGCGACGGGAAGCTTCCTCGAGCGTCGAGGGATGCTGGGAATTGAAGCGCTGCGCCCATCGCAGATACGTCGAACGCGAGATGCCGAAGTGACGGCATGTCCTGCTCACGTTGCCTCCGTGCTCCAGCGCGTAGATGAACCACTTCAGTCGTTGTCGCGCGCCATCACTCAACTCCAGCGCGTGCGCGCGTGCGAGAAGACGCCTGCATTCCTGGAGTGTCGCGCGGAGCGACGACATGGATTGGGGTGTGTATTTCTCTGTATTGTATCAGAGAATGGTCTTTCTGTCTATCTCCTGTCGCGTATGCCTGTGAGCTTTGCTCTGTGATTCGATCGCACGCACGCTCGAAAAATGTCTGACTAGGTTGGCTGGATCTCCGTGAGCTTATCGCGTCGGTCCATGATGCTTACCAGTCCTTTCGGTCGGTAGATTGGCCCATGTATGTCGTGATCTTTTCGAACTTTTTGCAGATGCAAGCCGGGTTCTTCCTGAGAGAACCCGTGCATGAGAACCATGGTGCGTACGTATCGGAACCTCCTGCATGTTTATGCATACAATACTCAAGCATGCTGTCATGTTTCACTGTGCTCGGCGGATATGAGCTTTGCCCCGGGGGATGCATTGAGGCGCCTGTGCAATGAAACCTCCTGATATTACGATCAGGACTCATCAAATGTCCATGAGGCTTAGGCCAGTTTCTGTCGAGGATCTCTCTGAACTTTCCGCAAGGGCTTGAACACAAGGATTGTTCTTGTTAGGCTTCGTCCGATTCCCTCCCCTTCTCCATGACGCCCGCGCGCCGCACGACGCTGTCCCTCCTTGCAATCGCCGGCGCCTTCTCCCCCTTCGCCGCTTCTGCGCAGACGCCATCGTTTACGGATGTCCCCTCCGATCACTTCGCATTTTCGGCGGTAGAATTTCTCAAACAGAACAACATCGTTCAGGGATATGCGGATGGGACGTTCAAGCCGAGCAAGACCGTGACACGCGCCGAGGCGGTGAAAATCATCGTTGCCCCGCTCGTCCAGGCGGAGGCGCTCGTGAAGATTGACGGAACGGGATTCGCCGATGTCCGCGGGGTTGCCGATTGGGCAGCTCCGTACCTCGAGGTCGCCCGCGGGCCGCTCGCCATCATCGATGGACCCCCAAAGACGGACAAATTTCGTCCCGGGGATCCCGTCAAAAAGGCGGAATTCCTGAAGATGCTTGAGCTTGCCTACAGGAGCGTGCAGACGGATCCCGTCGATCCGCTCTCGATGTTCAGCGAAATTCGCATGCCACTTTCTTCCGACGTCGCGGATCCGAATGCCTGGTTCTATCCGTACATGCGCTACGCGCTGGCTTCGTCCATGACGATGGCGGACAGTCAGGGCAAGCTCGTTCCCGGGAAGGACCTGTCGCGCGGGGAAGTCGCCGTCCTTCACTACCGCTTCCTCATGTACAGGCAGGGTGTCCGCAAGCAGGCGCTCCTGTCACTCGCGGAAAGTGAAATCGTGAATATTCTTCGCCTCCTGGACGCCTCAAGCATCGCCGAGGCGGATTTCGCCAGTAACCGCGCCTACATCGCATCACGCGGAGCTCTGGCGAGCAAGCACGATGCGGATGAGGAAGGGATCATCAAGGGTGCCGTGAAGACATCGGAAGGATTCGTCGCTCTCGTCGACGCCTACGAAGCGGGGGCGAAGGGCGACCTGCAGACGGTCCTCGCGCGCGCATCGGATGCATGGCATCTTGCGGAGAAAGCCAAGGAATTTTCCTCGGCACTGGGAACGCTCGCTTCGCAAATGCAGCAGATCGCGAAGACGATGGCGGATCAAGCGCGTGCGGCGTTGGAGAAGAAGTAACGTTCTATCGCGTGATGGTTCATGGCTCACAGCTTTCCAGCTTTGTCATCGCTCGCACCTCACCATGACACTCGATGTTACGTCATCCGCGCAAAGCTCAAGACGAGGCCGATCCAGATTGCGACGAACATGACGGACCGCAGGCTCCCCGGCCCGACCAACTTTCGCAGGTCACTTAAGAGGAGGAACAGGAACGTTCCGGCCGCGCAGAGGAGGACGAGTGGCGAGCGGTAGATCCCCTCCAGCCACGACACGTCGAGCGGAAGAAGGCCCGTTGCCTGATAGCCTCCCAAGACGAAGACGAGCGCGTACCAAGCGAGGAGCCAGCCGGCGTACAGGCGGGCCGTCGCGATGAGCGGAGTGTAGGGGGACGGCGGCGTTGATGGGATGGTCATGCGGGGGTGTTCGGCACGCTCAATCCCTGGATCATGAAGCGGACGGCTGCTTCGAGCTCCTTGGGCGCACTGATCTCGAAGTGGCGGTTATCCGTCCAGCTGCGGAATCCGACAACGAGCTCGCCCTGCACGCGCACTTGGCCGTCCGTCGCCTTGCGGCTCTCGACGCTTCCGGAGAGCAGGCGGACGGTGATGGGCCCCGTGCCGATGGATTCGATCGGCGCCGACCCGATTTCGACGTACCAAAGGGCGTCCGTTCCGGCGCTGAAGGATTTGAACCACCAGTTCTTGTGCACGGGGACGCAGAAGCTGATGTGGGAGGAGCAGTACTGTTGCGTCCAGCGGTGCGCGCTGATGTCCTCGCGTGCCATGACGGTCAGCTGTCGCCGCTGCTCTTCGCTCAAGGAGAGCTCATCACGGATCGCCGAGGCGCTGGACGTCGTAGCGGGTGCGGGCGGTTGGGCAGGTTGTTTACTCGTTTGAGGCACGGGAGCGGGCGCGCTCTTGGGCGGCACGACCGGCGGGATACTGGAAGACGAAGAGAGGGCCAACGATGATGTCGACGGCTCCGTGCTTGAGACGCTCGATACCGCCACGCCCACCTCGGCGATCTGATCGACGCGCATGATGGATCCGCCCGCTTCAACGGTCGGACGGACGGCGCCGAACACTTCGACGGTCTTGCCGACGTACGCATCGAGATCGATTTCCTCGCTTTGCAGGAGGATGAACTGCCCATCGGACACCTTCAGGCGGTGTGTTCCCTCCATGTATACGCTGATGCCCGCCTCCTCCACGACGCCGCGGAAGGAAACGTGCCGCGTCTCCATGGCTGATGCGGGAATGGAGGCTGCGGAGGAGGATGTTTCAACGACAAAATCACTCGTGCTCTGCGTGAGCCAGGAGCAACCGCTCAACACCATGACACAGAGGAGTGCTGGAAGATGTTGGAGGAGGTTTCGCATGTGCCGGGAGTCTAGCAGGCGTCGAGAGAGTGGCAAGAAACGCGTGGTATACTTTTCACGGTGGGATGGCCGAGTGGTTGAAGGCGCCTGACTTGAAATCAGGTAGGCCCCTCAAGGGTCTCGTGGGTTCGAATCCCACTCCCACCGCCATTCTGCTCGTCACTTACGACAACCCCAGCTGTTTGCGAATCTGCTCGGCTTCGCCCTGCTCCTTGGACCGGACACCCTCCTGGACCGAGATGGTCTGCAGATCCTTCCAATCCTCCGCATGCTTCTGCTCCAGTTTCATGAGCTGCGACAGGTGCTTGGGCGACAGTTCGCCGAACTTGCGCTTTTCCTCCTCGAGAATCTTCTGCAGCTCGTCGACCTGAAACTGGCTCAATTTCGGCACGGCCTGGATGATGCGCCACTTTTCGTCGCGCGTGAGGGAAATGCTTCCGCGGAGCAATGTGAGGAACTGCTGCTCATTAAACGTCGCCCCCTCGTGCGCGGGGACGCGGATGTTCTCGTTTGTGAGCCCGGAGGTAATGGAGCCGAAGCGATAATTGCCCACCTCGCCGAGCACCCGCAGGTCCTCGTCGTCATATCCCATCTCCTTCGTCGCCGTGACACCCGGAGGTGGCGGTGGCGGGCCGGAATCTTGTGGAATGGCATCATCGTCGCCCCGCCCTCCGGTCTGACCGGACTGGGGAGGCGGCGGAGGCGGAGCCGAGAAGACCTGCGTGGGGTCAAGTCCCCCTGTGGGGACGGGATCGCCGGGACGCGGGGGCTGGGTTCCTCCTGCCGGTGGCTGCGGATCGGCCATAGTGAGGAGATTGTAGATCAAAAAAGAAGAATGCAAAGTGCAAAGTGTGGTTCGTGGCGCGATCAGACGGGCTCACGCGCCTCGTTCCGATGCCATCCCCATCGTGCGCTCCGCAGCGCGCCGGGCACGCATGACGAGTTCGGGCGAGAGCAGCAGGGGGGCGAGGCCTTCGGGAATGCCGCTCTGGCGGATGCCGAACATATCCCCCGGGCCGCGCAGCTTCAGATCGATCTCCGCCAGATGGAATCCGGAGTCGTATTCCTCCATCGCCTTGAGCCGTGGCGACAGCGCCTGCGCCGGTGTCGTCGTGAAGAGGAAGCAGTGGCTCTTGTGTTCCGCACGTCCGACGCGACCGCGGAATTGATGCAGCTGCGCCAGGCCGAAGCGTTCGGCCCCTTCGATGACGATGACCGTGCTGTTGGGCACGTCGATGCCGACTTCGATGACCGCCGTGGAGACGAGGATGTCGAATGCGCCCGCCTTGAATTGCCGCATCGTCTCCTCTTTCTCCTGCGGCCGCATGCGCCCGTGCAGACTGGTGATGCGCCGGCGCGGAAACGCGGTGCGAAGGCGTTCCACCTCCTGCGCGACGTTCGTCACTTCCTGAAGTTCGTCCGCCGACGATGCGTCGATCAGCGGGCAGATGACGAACGCCTGCCTGCCGGAGGTGATCTCGCGGTCGATGAAACGCTCAACGGTTGCGCGATCGGCGGGCGGGACGACACGCGTCGCGATCGCGCGGCGATTCCCGGGTTTCTCGAGGAGTACGGAGAGGTCGTGATCGCCGAATGCGGTGAGAGCCAACGTGCGGGGAATCGGCGTCGCCGTCATCGCCAGGAAGTGCGGCGATCCCTTGTCCTTGAGTCTTGCCCGCTGAACGACGCCGAAGCGGTGCTGCTCGTCGACGATGGCGAGCTTTAGGTCCCGGAAGCGCACGCCGTCTTCGATGAGTGCATGGGTTCCGATGAGAATATCGATCGTCCCCGCAGCGGCTGCCGTGCGAATACCCGTGGCTTCCGATGCCGGCGTCGAGCCGGTGAGCAGCTGCACGCGAGGCAGGAGGAACGACGTCACGCCCTCCCGCTGCATGTGCGCATGGAACGTCACGAGGAGACGCGTGACAGTCTCCGCATGCTGCCGGGCGAGGACCTCCGTCGGCACCATGAGCGCGCATTGGCCGCCAGCCCGCAGGGCGCTCGCCATAACGACGACGGCAACGAGCGTCTTGCCGGATCCGACATCCCCTTCGAGGAGTCGCGACATCGGCACGTCCTTCTCCATGTCCTTGAGAATTTCGTAGATGGCGATCTTCTGGCTGGCGGTCGGCGTGAACTTCAGCGAGGCGAAAAACTGCCGGACGAACTGCGGCTCCATCGGAATGCGCAGCCGCTCCTGCGAAACCCCCTGCCAGTCGCGCTTGCGTTCAAGGGCGGCGCGCTGGAACATGAAGAGCTCCTCAAACGCCATGCGCCCGCGGGCGCGCTCCACGGCATCGACATCGTCCGGAAAATGCAACGCATCGATGGCCACCGCCCTCGACGGCAGGTTTTCGTCGCGCAGAACATCCTCCGGCAGCGTTTCGGGCAGGAGCGGAATGGCGTCGCGGACCAGAACCATCTTTTCGCGGAGCCAGCGGCTCGTGATGACGTCGTGTTGCGGATAGACGGGAACGAGCCGCCCGGAGTGCACGAGCGGCCTGGTCCCCGCTCGCTCGAATTGCGGACTCATGAACTGCAGCTTCGCCCGCTCCTCGCGCAGCTTGCCCGTGAGCACGACGGGTTCATCGTCCGCGAGCATGCGTTTGACGTGCGGCTGGTTGAACCATACCGCCTCGGCCTGGCCGCCCTCCTCGTCGGTGAACAGCGCCGTCACGAGGGTTCTGCGACCGCGAATCCGCACGGCCTTCAGGCGTGATATCGTTCCGCGGATGACGACTTTTTCGCCGAGCGGAGCGTTGGCGAGGGTCTGCAGATCACTCAAATCCTCGTGCGCGCGCGGCAGGTAGAGAAGCAGCTCTTTCACGGTCCGGATCTCCATGGCCTCCAGCGCCTGCAGGAAAGCCGTCGTCGTCCGCAGAACTTTGCCGACGGGGGTATCCAACGCGACCACACGGAGAGGATGAGGCAAACACGGCAGCCAAGGCAACCGGAGTCGGAGGCCTTGGAAGTCCCATTTCTCCGCTCTCTTTGGCTTTCTCGACGTTTTATGCTATACTTATTGCATAACACCCATTCCCCTTCCCGGTATGAACACCGCCAAGAAACATCGGCGTGCCCTTGCCCTCTTCGGCGTCGCCGTCGCAGGGTTCCTTGCTCTTGCGTACCAGACGCACACGGTCACGATTGAGGCCGCGGAGCAGACGGCCGCCCTGCTCGAATCGACGACGAGGCAGGCCTGGGTGCGCAACATGATGCACCCGAGCCGCCGCACGGTGAGCAAGACCGCCAAGCGCGAGCGCATGGAACGCCAGTTGGAGCGCGTGCGGGAGAGCGAGAAGGAAGTCAAAGAGAACCGTGTTCGGTAATTCCGCTTCCCACCCGCTCTTTGGTACCGGCAACGGTGCTACACTGACGACATGCCGACGTTCTCCCAGTCCATCGCGCAGCATCAGGACCTCTCCGAGGCCAAGCAGGTCAAGGCCGGGCAGGCGATCGCTGGAGGGATGCGCGACGAGCATGCAACCTTTCTCAAGCGTGTCATGGAGCTTCTGGACAGCAAGGAGATCGACTCGTCCAAGCCCGAAAGCCTTCTGAACGCGAGCGTATACGACGCATTACCGCAGGAGTGGAAGGACAAGACGAACCTCGCTCTCATCAACCTCGCGGACCAGCTCCGCCTCATCGAAGAATTCTACCGCAGCACGAAGACCCCGAATTCCTCCCCCCATCTGGAAACCATGATCGAGCAGCTCTGGAACATGAAAGAGCGCATCGAATCCAACGGCTACGACGTCTTCAAGTTCTAAACAGCTTCTTCCGTCCCTCCTGTCCGATTCCCCATTCCCGAATCCCTCATGCCAACTCCTCCCATTGAACGCGGCCTCACGCAGAAGGAATCCCTGCCGCAGAACGTTCTGGACGCGCAAAGGCAACTCGATGCGCTGCGCGCGGAAATTCTGGCTTCACAGCGCCAGGGAGCCGAACTGGCCGCGACCGAGGCACGGGCCGATCAGCAGGTGCAGATCCTCAATGACGCCCTGAAGTCGAGGGACGCCGCGACGATCGCAAGCGCGACGGAGCAGGCTGCCGCGACGGTCGCCAGCATCGAGGAGCGCCTTGTCATCGATCCGACGCGCAGCAGGCTGGAATCACTGAAGGCAGGGATGCAAGGGTGAAAATCCAAGCTCGAAATCCGAACAAATTCGAATATTCGAATTTCAGCATTGTTCGATTTTCGAAATTCGGATTTATCCTTTGACCCAAGAGATTCTCGCATCGTTCCTCCACCACGTCATCTGCCGCTTGGCGTACTGTCGAGTTTTTGCCGCGACAGCGGAGGCCAGTGCATTGGCGTCTTCTGCCGTCATCTGCCATCTACCATCCACCATCGCATTCGCTATCTCCCGGTACCCATGACTGATCATGCCCGGATCGTCCGCGCCGTATCCCCTGCGCAGCAATCCTTCGACTTCTTCCACCCATCCCGCAGCAAAGAGCTGGTGCGTCCGTTCGTTGATCCTGTGATGCAGCTCTGCACGCGGCCAATCCATGCCAAGCATCAACAAGTCGTACGGTGCTTGTGCAGTCACTTTCTGGCGGGAAGCCGGCATACCAGCGGATTCGCACAGCTCCATCGCGCGAACGAGGTACACCTTGTTGCGCTGGTCGATCGCGCGGGCCGATTCGGGATCGAGTGAGGCGAGCCGCCGTAGAAGTGAAGCGCCGCCGTCGCGGTCATATTCCCCGCTCAAGCGCTTTCGCAGAGCGGGATCGGCGGGCGGCAGGGGCTTGAGGCCGTCAACGATCGCGCTGATGTACAGCATGGAACCGCCGACGAGCACGGGGACGCTCTGGCGCTTAAGGATATCGTCAATGGCCGCAGTCGCCTGCTCCTGGTACCAGCCGACCGATACTGGCTCGCGCGGATCGCGGACGTCGATGAGATGGTGGGGGATGCCCTGCATCTCGGATGCGGCAATTTTCGCCGTGCCGATATCGAGGTGGCGGAAGAGCTGGCGTGAATCGGCGTTCACCACCTCCGCACCGCACCATCCGTGGCTGCCGTTCCGTATCTGTTCGCAAACCCGCAATGAGAAGGCGGTCTTCCCGCTCGCGGTTGGCCCTAGGATCACGATGAGCGGATTGCGTGAGGACACAAGGTGCCGCTCGACGAGCCGTTGCCAGGATTCCACCGTCATGTCGGGGGAAGTCTACATGTCTACACGACAACATTCTTTCGTCATGCCTACTGCTGCGGACCATGCTGTTGGTGTAGAATAGATGCGACTCACTACAGTTAGGTCTCCCCGTCCGATTCCCTCTTCCCGAATCCCTCATTATGCATCCCACCATCCAGTCCGTCGCCAAGCAGATCTCCCTCGGACGGCTGACGCCGCACAGCACGCTGATTCCGACGGTCATCGAAAAGACGCAATTCGGCGAGCGCGTCTACGACATCTACTCCCGTCTGCTCGAAGAACGGATCGTGTTCCTCGGAACGCCGATCAACGACGACATCGCGAATTCCATCATCGCGCAACTCCTCTTCCTGGAGAAAGAAGACGCCAAGCAGGACATCACGCTCTACGTGAATTCGCCGGGCGGGCAGGTCAGTTCCACGCTCGCGATGTACGACACGATGCAGTATGTGCAGCCCGACATCTCGACGGTGTGTCTCGGCATGGCGGCGAGCGGTGGGGCGATCATCCTGATGGGGGGCGCCAAGGGTAAGCGGTTCGCGCTCGAACACGCCGAGATCATGATTCACCAACCGCTCGGTGGAACGGAGGGTCAAGCGACGGATATCGCCATCCACGCGGATCACATCATCAAAACGAAGCAGTTGCTCAACCAGCTCATCGCGAAGCACACGGGCAAGCCGCTGGACAAGGTCATCAACGACACCGAGCGCGACAAGTTCATGACCGCGAAGGAGGCGCTCGACTACGGTCTCATCGACCGGATCGTGCTCAAGCACGACGGCACGGAGAAGAAGGCGAAGTGACGTTTAGCTCTTCGCCGGCGCTGTCATCTTCACGATCGCCAGGAAGATGAGCAGCCAGATCCACGCGTTGATCGCCGATGCCATCATGTCGGCCAAGTCCAGACCGAAGATGGTTTTCGAGAGCATGCCCACGGGAATGACGGCGAGCGCGACGCCCGCGCACCACGTCGCGAGAATCGGAAAGCGGTTGATGGCGAGCAGGGCGCCGCCGAAGAGCATGAGGCTCGGCTGGATATAGGCCCACAGTCGCGGCAGGGGTCCGAGGAATTCCAATCCGTCGCTCACGACGAGGGAGAAGGACTGCAGATCGCTGAAATGCGCGAGCGCGACGAACATCAGCGAAACGCCGAACGAAATGCGCACGATCGTCGTAGCGATCTGCGAGGGTTCCTGGGGGAGTTTGAGAAGCATGGCCACGACGATACAAGATACAAGATGCGGGATACAAGGTATCGTCTCGTCGCATGTTCTCCCTCCTCGCATCCTCCCCTCTTGGCCGGCGCGGAATCATCCGCACCGCTCACGGCGACATTCCAACGCCGTGCTTCATGCCCGTCGGCACCGGCGGAGCGATGCGCGGGATCACACTGGAGGACTTGGAATCCCTCGGCGCGGACATCCTGCTCTGCAATACCTATCACCTGCACATCCGTCCCGGCGAGACGGTCGTGCGAGACGCCGGAGGTCTGCACGCCTTCACGGGGTGGCGCAAGCCGATCATCACGGATTCGGGCGGTTTTCAAGTGTTTTCGCTCACGGACCTGCGGGACGTGACCGACGCGGGCGTGCATTTCCAGTCGCACCTCGACGGTACTGCGCTCTTCCTCGGGCCGGAGGAATCGATCCGCATTCAGCACACGCTCGGCGCGGACATCATCCTCTGCTTCGACGAATGCCCGCCGTCGACGGCGCCGAGGGAAGTCCAAATCGCGGCCGTCGAGCGCACCCTCCGCTGGGCGAAGCGATGCAAGGAAGTCCATGACGAACTGAAAGCAACATCCCCGTCGCCGCCGTCCCTCTTCGCCATCGTCCAAGGCGGCTTGGAGCGGGATCTGCGCGAACGCTGCGTTCAGGAACTCGTCGCCATGGATTTCGACGGCTACGCGATCGGTGGACTCGCCGTGGGCGAGACCGAGGCGGAGATGATGGACATTCTCGACGTCGTCTGCCCTCTGCTCCCGGCGCAGAAGCCGCGCTACCTGATGGGCGTCGGCAGGCTGGAGCAGATGCGGCAGGCCGTCAAACGCGGCGTTGATATGTTCGATTGTGTGCTACCCATGCGCGAGGCGCGCCACGGTACGATCTACCTCTCCTCGGGTGAGCGTATCCGCATCACGAGCAATCCGTACATGCGCGACCACTCCCCCATTGATCCCGATTCCCCCGTGCCGTCTAGTCGCACGCACGCAAGGAGCTACCTGAACTACCTCCTGCGCGCCGACGAGCGCTACGGCGAAACCCTCGCGTGCCTCCAGAACTTGGGGGTGACGTTAGAGATGATGAGGACATTGCGAGAACAGCTCACGCCCTGATTTTCTTTACCTCCACCTCCGTGTACTGCTGGCGGTGCCCCTGCATTTTCAGGCGCCGCTTGCGTCGGCGGAATTTCACCGTGCGGACCTTGTCATCCTTGCCGTGGCCCAGGACCGTCACCTCGACGGCCGCGCCCACAATGAGCGGATCGCCGACCCGGACCGTTTCGTCCTTGGCGATGAGGTACACCTTGTCGAACACGACCGTTGCCCCCTCCTTTGCGGAGAGGTGCGGAATGTGGAGCTTTTCGCCCTCACGGGCGATCTCCTGAAAGCCGACCATGTCGACAACGGCGAACATCTGCTTTTGACGAAGCCCGCAGATGGTAGCAGATGACGGAACGGAAACAAGCAATTACGGAAAACAACGCCAGTGCTTGACTTACCCGTGAATCTGGGTAGTTTCTCGAACGCTATGAACGAACCGATCAGCTTGGGCGATCTCTACGAGCGTCTCTATGGGCTTAGCGCAGAGGCAAAACGTGCATTGGAAAATGCCGATGTACGGACAAGCAAAAGAATCCGCAGGCGCATCGCGGAAATCCAGGCGGTGCTGGATCAGATGCTCACAATGGCATACGAGGATCCGGGGGGCGGACCCGGCGTCATCGCCGAGGGCGATGAATTCCGCTGTTTTCCCGACACAGACCTTGCACATGGTCTGGGAAGCGATATTGAGCGCGTGCACCAACGGCTCGCCCAACAGAATTATGTTCGGGCGGAACCCTCAAGGAACTAGCGTTGCCTCCGCTGTGTGCGGCTCGGCGACGACGGAGAGTGCGTACATCAGCGCGATGCCCGCGAGTAGGAGGACGAGTTGCTGGATGGTTTTGGCGATGCGCGTTTCGCGGTGCAGCTCTGGAAGCAGGTCGGCGCCGGCGATGTAGAGGAAGTTCCCGGCGGTGATCGGCAGGAGGATTGATTCCAACCCCTCCACTTTCCCCGCGAGGAGCAGGACGAGTCCCGCGCCTATGAGCGCCGTCAGCGCAGTCAGAAAATTCATCAGCAGCGCCCTGGCGCGCGAAAAGCCGCTGTGCAGCATGATCGCGAAGTCGCCGATTTCCTGCGGCACTTCGTGCAGGATCACCGCGATCGTCGCCGCGATGCCGAGAGGAATGCTGACCAAGTACGTCGCCGCAATGAGGATGCCATCCAAAATGTTGTGGGCGGCGTCGCCCACCAGCACGAGCGTGCCGACCGGACGCGTGTGGTCATGACAGTCCGTGGTGTGGCAATGACGCCAGTGGATAACTTTCTCGATCACGAAAGAAACAACGATTCCTGCGAGGACAAGGAGCATCCCCTGCGACGGATCGCTGTGCTCAATGACTTCGGGCAGCAGGTGGATGAAGGTGTTCCCTAGGAGCGCACCCGTTGAAAAGCTGACGAGATTGAGGAGAATTCTCTGCAGCATCTCGTGCCGCAGCGAGAGGAGGAATACCCCGGTCAGCGAAACGGCGCTGACGAGGAGGACGCTGCCGAATATGAAGAAGGTCACGGGCACGAGCCGTACTGTATGTGCAACGATGCAGCTTTAGCAACGCGATCACTCGCTACTTCACGCGCATCGACCCCATCATTCCGTTACTCAAGTGCTCCGCGATGTGGCAGTGGATCATCCAATCACCGGGATTCGTGACGTCGAGGAGGATGTCGACGGTCGCGTCCTTGGGAACGAGCACCGTGTCCTTCCAGACGAGGTTCTCGTTGCGCTTTCCATTGAAGGCGAGGACGAGGAACCGCTGTCCGTGGAAGTGGATCGGGTGCTGCATCGGATGGTCGGACCCGTCCTCGGCGCGATCGTTCACCAGCCGGATCTTCACCTTGTCCCCTCTCGTAAACGCGTAGCGGATATCCATGTTCTCCTTTCCCGACCGTTCATCGACCAGCTTCCACTGCGTGTTCGCCTTCGTCGCCATCGCGTTCATCATCGGCATGGAATCCTCCCACTCGATGCCGTCCTCGCCGACGCCGTGATCCATCGCCATACCGCCATGTCCCATGCCCCCCATCATGTCCTGCTTGACGGTGAGGTGGATCATCTCGTCAACCGGCGCATCGAAGAACGCACGGTACGCGTCGATGTCCGCGACGACGTCTGTGTTTCGGCTCTCCTCATCGAACGCAGAGGCGTAACTCGGCGAAGCCGCTTCATCACTCACGGTGACGGACCCCAGTGTGATCCTGGTCTCGGGACTTTCGTGGACGAACTTGTACGTTCCGGATTTGTCGAAGAGGACGTCCACCGTCGCGCGCTCGGAGGGCGAGAGCCGGACGGCATCGACGAACTCCTCCCGTTCGCTCCTTCCCGCATCGCTACCGATGAGTTTCATGCGCGCGCCGCCGAAGTGAATATTGAACGTGCGCGTGTTCGCCGCATTCGTCAGAGAAAAGCGCACGACGTCACCGCGCCTCACGTTTAAGGCGTAGGCGGCAGAGCCGTTGACGAGCATCGTGTTCCCGAAGCGCCCCATGAGCGCGAAATCGGCCTCCGTCTCGCCGTAGGGCACGGGCAGACCTCTGCGCATGAGCAGATCGTCAAGCATCAATGCCTCCTCGCGATTGACGGGTGTGGGAGCAGCGTCCCTCGGCGTGACCCAGAGATTGCCGTAGAGCCCCATGTCCTGCTGCATGTCCTCGCGGACGTGCGGGTGGTACCAGAACATGCCGCTGTCCGGCACCGTCACCGTGTAGGTGAAGCTCCCGCCGGGTTCGATGGGCTTTTGGGTGATACCCGCCGCGCCGTCGAACTTGTTCTGCAGGCGCACGCCGTGCCAGTGCACGGTCGTCGGCTGGTCGATGTCGTTGCGTACGCGCACGGTGAAGGTCGAACCCTGCTTTACTTTCAGGAGAGGCCCGGGGAATTGACCGTTGTAGGCATAGAGCGCAAACGGCTTGCCATCCAACGATTTCTTCACGATCTGCGGGTTGAGGTCGATCGTTGCTCCGTTGTCTACGTCGACGATTTGCGTTGCCTGTGCTTCGGACAGCGCGGAGAGATCCGCAGCAATGCTTTGTTGCGGCGATTGAGCGTCATTCATCGTGCCGCCATGCATGCCCGTCCTTGTGGAGCAGGAGACGAGAAGAAGACAGGATAGCGCGATGAGAGAGCGAGCGGTGATCATGTGCTGATGCGTGCGAAGAGGAAGAACAGGACCGTGAAGCCGACGGTCATGATGACAGGAGCGATGTCCGATGCCCAGTTGCGCCTGGACGGATGGAAGCCCTTGAGGAGCAGCGAGTTCGTGACGACCGACACGGAACTGAAGGCCATCGCAAGGCCGGCGAGCTCGGGCCGCAGCACGAGTCCGGCGAACGCGAAGGCCCGAGCGGCGATGGGAATACCGATGACATTGAAGAAAAGCGCGAAGAACATGTTCTGCTTGATCTTACCGACGGCGGCGCGGCTTAGCGTGATGGCCGTCGCGACGTCGCGCAGGTCGCTCTTCACCAGGACGATGCCGCCCGTTTCCATGGCGGTGTCCGTTCCGCTGCCCATGGCGATGCCCAAGTCGGCCTGCGCCAGGGCGGGGCTGTCGTTGATGCCGTCGCCGACCATGGCCACGCGCCTGCCCGCGGCCTGCAGTTTTTTCACCTCGTTTGCCTTGTCCTCCGGCAGGACTTCCGCGAGCACGTTGGTGATGCCTGCTTGCTTCGCGAGAGCCCGGGCCGTGCGCGCGTTGTCACCGGTGATCATCCACACGTCGATGTGCATTTTCTTCAGCTGCTCAACGGCTTGAGCGGACGTTTCCTTGAGCGTGTCGGCGACGGCGATGATTCCAAGGATGCGGTTGGAGTCCGCAAGGAGCATGGCGGTCTTGCCGTCGTCCTCGAGCCTGTGCATCCGCTCTTCGGCGTCCAGCATGGGGATGGCGATCTTGGCCATGAGCTTTCGGTTTCCGAGGTAGTAGCGCTCGCCGCCGACGCTCCCCTCAACCCCGTGGCCGGGGATCGCCGCGAACCCCTCGGCAGCGCTCAAAGCGGTGCCCTTTGCTTTGGCATGAGCGACGATGCTCTCCGCGAGCGGGTGCTCGGAACCCTGCTCGAGGGACGCGGCGATGCGGAGGATTTCCTCCTGCGTTCCGCCAGTGAGCACGATGACGTCCGTCACTTCGGGCTTCCCCTTGCTCAACGTTCCCGTCTTATCGAACACGACGGCATCGATATGCTTCGCTGCCTCTAGCGGCTCGCCGCCGCGGATCAGAATACCGAGCTCCGCACCCTTGCCGGTGGCGACCATGATCGCCGTCGGCGTCGCCAGCCCCAGCGCGCACGGGCAGGCGATGACGACCACGGAGACGAACGCGAGGAGCGCGAATGTCGGCGTCGCGCCGAGAACTAACCACACCGCGAGTGTGATGACGGCGGCCGCGAGCACAGCCGGCACGAACCATGACGACACCCAGTCCGCGAAGTCCTGGATCGGCGCCTTGCTGCCCTGTGCTTCTTCCACGAAACGGATGATCTGGGCGAGAACGGTGTCCTTGCCGATCTTCTCGGCGCGGAAGGTGAGGCTGCCGTTCCCGTTCATCGTCGCGCCGAAGACCTTGTCCCCCTCCTTCTTCTCCACGGGGATGCTCTCGCCGGTCAGCATCGATTCATCGACGGAGGAGAGGCCGCGGATCACGGTTCCGTCGACGGGAATCTTTTCACCAGGCCTCACAACGACGGTGTCGCCGATGCGCACATCCTCGATGGCGATGTCGATGGTCTGTCCCTCGCGTTCCACGCGCGCGGTCTTGGCCTGCAGTCCCATGAGTTTCTGCATCGCCGCGGACGTCGCTCCCTTCGCCCTCGCCTCCAGCCACTTCCCAAGCAGGACGAACGTGATGAGGAGAGCCGCCACCTCGAAATAGAGCTCGTGCATTTTCCCGATGACGGTCCCTTCGGTGCGCAGGTGATCGGCGACATTGAAGAGGCTGTAGACGTACGCGGTCGAGGTGCCGATGGCGATGAGGCTGTCCATATTGAATGTCCCCATGCGCAGGGCGGACCACGCGCTATGGTAGAATCCTCCGCCCAGCCAGAATTGGACGGGCGTTGCGAGGAGAAGCGACGCGATGCCCATCCACGGGGCGAGTGCCGCGACGAAGGGCAATGACGGGAAGAACGACCCTGCCATGAAATACACCATCGGAGCGCTCAAGAGCAGCCCCCAGAAAAACTTGCCGCGGTAGCGGAGGATCTCCGCCTCGCGCCGTGCCTTCTCTCCTTCTCGATCTGCTTCGCTTGCGACATGCGCGTCATAGCCCGCTTTGCGGACCGCCTCGATGAGATTGTCGACGCTCGCCTGCGCGGGATCGAAAAGGATATGTCCCTTTGCCGCGGCGTAGTTCACGTTGGCTTCCGCGACGCCGGGCGTTTTCGCAAGCTTGCGCGTGATGATGGCCGCGCAACTCGCGCAGTGCATGCCGTCGATGGAGAGGGTGGTGCGCGTTTGCGGCATGCTATGGGAGAGAATGAACCGTGTACTGATCGCCCAAGCCCTCGACGGCCTTTCGCCATTCGTCCATCGACAAGTCGGGGGCGTGCTCCAGCGTCACGCGCTTGCCGTCGATGTCGACGGCGACGCCGGTGATCTGCGGGAAATCCGCGCTGACATCCTTGATCAGTTCCGCGCAGCTCGCGCAATGAATGCCGGGGATGGAGACGGTCGTTTGCAAGGAAGGAGGGGAAGAAAATAGAGGAGACGATGGTCAAATAACGGTGAAGGATCCGCGCACCATGCCCATCGAGCACATGAAGGCGAGTTGGCCAGGCTTCGGCGCGGTGAATTCGATGACGTTCGTTCCGCTTTGCAGAACCTGGGAAATGCGGAGGTCCGGAATCGTCATGACGCTCGTGCATCCCGCCGCGCCCGTTCCGTCGACAACCCATCGGACGGGAACGCCCGCCTTGATCGTGAGGTTCTTCGGTTCATAGCCGCGGGGTGTCACCTTCATCGCCACGGTCTGCACGCCGCCGCGCACCGCGGGTGCGTCGCCGACGGCCGTTGGAGCGTCGCTAAAGACAGCGGGGAGATTGACACCCGCCAGCGCCAGGCCGCTCTGCAGGTTGAAGAGCGCGAGGAGCAGGACGAGCGATCCCGAGAAACGCAGGAAAAGGCGTGAGAACGCGCCTGTCGCCGTCGACGAAATGGCGCTCAAACCGAGGAGGGATGGCAGCGTCCCCAGGGCGAACGTGCCCATGATGACCGCGCCCGACGCGAAATTTCCGGATGCGAGGGCGACGAGCTGGAGCGACTGCGTAAAGCCGCAGGGCAGGAAGAACGTGAACGCGCCGAGGGCGAAGGGCGCTGCGGGGTGGTCGCTCTCGGACAGGTCGTGAATCCAATGAGAGAGCCGCTTGGGCGGGCGGATCGGGAAGCTCCCCTTGGGGACGATCTGCAGAATCGTGAGCGCGAGCCAGAGCATGATGAACGCCACGGCGATGCTCATGTACCCCGACAGCGCCGTCGAGAGCGTGATGGATTGCCCGATGACGCCGATCACGCCACCGAGGACGGCGTACGAGACGAGCCGTCCGACGTTGAAATGCAGGAGGGGCTGGAACTTCTGCCATGCGTTTTCCGCATGCCGGAGCTCCGTGTGCTTGGCGGCGAGTGCGAGGAGCAGACCGCCCGTGACGGCGAGACAGCTCGATGTGCCAGCGACGAGGCCGATGACGAAAATCCCGCCGACGGACAGCGCGCCAGAGGTCGAGGGCGCGAGGGAGACGAGGTCGAATGCCTGGAGCAGCTTGTAGATCGCGACGATGACGATGAGCGATGCGCCGATCTCCATCCACTTGCGCTTGCCGGGGGCGACGCTGGACGCCGTCGGGGCGTCGTCGAGGAGCGAGTAGCCTGCCTCGCGGATGGTAGCGGCGATGCGGCTGCGGCTTGGCAGTCGGCTGCCGTCCGCCGTGATGTTGGCCGTTCCCTTCTTATGATCAACGGCGACGGCCGTAACGCCTGGCACGGCCTTTAATTTCCGTTCCAGGAGAATTTCGCAGCTGGCGCAGGTCATGCCCGCGATGCAGACGGTCGCCTGGCATTCTGCTTTGCCGGATTTCGATGACAATTTCGCCATACGCATGAAAGGGAGAAAAGAATACAGGATTCCGCCGGCCATAGAGCCGGCGCGTCATCATGCCTCCCTTTTCACAATCGCAAGACGATGGTGTCGATAGTCGGCGTTCCCGGTGGCGCTTGCGATGATATTGAAACGTCGTGATCCGTCGGGGACCAGGCGAGGAGAAGCGGAAGAGCGGGCGATGGCGCGATTGGGTGGAATGGCGAGGGAATGGACGAAACCGCCAGGCCGCGCGACTTGAAGATGCAGTGTTCCGTGCAGCTCGTCTGCGTCATAGCGACGCTCGAGCGTCGCAGTTCCACCGCCGTATACCCTTTGCTGCGCACGGGCGACATCGGCACGACCGGCGTCATCGCCAATTCCATCTGCTCGTCGTGCGGGACAGGAATCTCCTCCGCCAGAACGACCATCGGCATCGTGCAGAGACCGCCGACAACCGCGTGGACGGCGAATGCTCCGGCGATCACGCTTCGGAGGTGCATGGGAACAGAGTACAGGATTTCGAAGATCGTAGCATGTGGTAGTCTGATGGTGCCCTGTTGGGGAGTCGCCAAGTGGTAAGGCAGCGGCCTTTGGAGCCGCCATTCGTTGGTTCGAATCCAACCTCCCCAGCCAAACGAAACGATAAACAAACCCCGCATGATCCGCCCTCATTCTCCGCGTAGCGGAGGGTGACGCAAGCAAGGGCACCGCCAGATGGCGTCCATCGCTTTTTGCACTTCCTCACAATTGACTAATTTAACAATGCATGGCAATTTATGCTCCCTTTTTATGATTCCCTCATCCGAATTTCCCAACCAACAGGCCTACATGCTGTTCAATGCCGGCGTGAGAGCCGAGACGGTAAATCGGGTACTCGATAACATCGATGACATGATCGAAGAAGGGGTGGAAAAGCTTTATTTTGCGATCTCTTCTACCGGCGGCAACGTTACGCGCGGCTTCGAACTATTTAACTTTCTGAAGGCAGCACCTCTGGAAGTGACAACACACAACGTCGGAGATATCGATTCAATCGCAAACGTAATTTATCTGGCTGGCAGCAAACGATATTCGAACAACAATGCCCGGTTTTTGATGCATGGCGTTGCACGATCCATGGGCAGTGCAGACGAAAATGGAATAGTCTGGGCAAATGAAAAGGATTTGACTGAGGCACTAGCGGCCGTACAAATAGATCACAACAGAATTGCACGGACTATCGCCGAATTTAGCAGCATGAAATTCGAGGAGGTTCGCCAGCTCATTGGTGACACTATTTTCACACCAGAGCAGGCGCGTGAAAAAGGACTGGTGCATGAAATTCGTGCTTTCCAACAACCCAAGGGTCATCGTCTCATCCAAATTCATGATTCACCACGCAAGGCAGAGGACTAAAGCAAAACACCACAAAGTTAGCTATTATGATAACTATCTGGCCGCTTCTGTATCCAGTCGGGTCGATTCTTGGGCGGATTGACCAGCAATCGGTTCGAATCGATATGAAAAAACTTCGGAATGCCGTAACGATCAGTTGCCGGCGACAAGAATGACATTACAGCCCCTCACTGTTGGCTATTTCGATGACACCACATTCCAAATAGCAAGGGACAGAGATGATGTGAATATGATTGGTGGAGTATTTTCGAGTGATGAAGCCGCTGTTGCCCGAAAAGAGCAGGAGCTTCGCAGTAGGCTGGGTCTTCCTGAAGGTGTTGAAATCAAATGGAACCTCGATTCCTCTATACGAGAGCGAATTGGTGCCGATGCTTACAATGAATACAAGAGCGACTTCTTGGGGATTGTGATTGAGCACTTCTTGGGATACATCGGGGTATCTCAAGAATCAAAGAATGATGCTCTTCTCTTACTACTGCGTCAGCAAAAATTACGAAAGCGATGTAGATATGTATTTGATGAAGATCTAATTGAGGATCCGCAATGCCTGCAGAAGATGTGCCGAAAGGTGCCATGGACCTTTGCGAACTCCTCCAGCAGTATTGGCTTGCAGGCAGCAGACTATTTTGTCGGATCTATAAAACTGCTGGTTCAGCAGAACTCTGGTATACATGGCCGGAGCTTCTTACTTGAAACTCCTGGTTATGGTCCTGGTCGGGTGCCTGCAGAGTTTATGTTACGAATGCAAAATCGCTGGATGTTAGATGGCCCGGTTACGCTAGATGAAGATGGACTGCCTTGGATGCAGTGTATGAATCACTCTGTATTCATATCGCCTAATACTGACTCAACGATACAGGATGCGTTTGATTCACTATTTGGGAAATACTACATGGGTTGTTTTCATTAATGTTACCACCTGGCGATCATCTTTCTTGCCTCCCATCTCCGCCCCGTTCATGCTGGACGCGTCGATTTCCCAATCCCTACGCAACGAACTGGTACTCAAGCGTAGTGCTGAAAGGCAGTGATTTTTCTTTAAAGGAAGCCAAAAAGTCCGGATACTGTCCAGCATGCCCAGCCATGAACCAGAGCGCCGCAGGCCTCGCATAGCGATGCTCGGCGGTTTTGCTCTGTGGCGCAATGCGGCGCATGATTCATGGCGCAGCCAGCCGAGGTTGTCCCAGCTCTCAATCCCAAAATTGCATATTTTCTCATGTATGTTATTTTTGCATCATGCACAAAGTAACCAGTGCTCCGCCTGACACCGTCGAGCTCCCCGGGCGGCGCGAATCGCTTGCGCTGCTCGATGCGAATATTCCGACGCTCGCCGAGAAGACGCGCACGCAGATCAACGGCATCGCCAAGACGTGGCAGCCGGACGACTTCCTCCCAAACCTCACGAACGCCGAGGTCGCCTTCGAAGACATCCGCGCGATCCAGCGTCAGGCGCGCTCGCTGCCACCCGAACTCCTTGTCGTCCTCGTCGGCGACGCGATCACGGAGGACGGTTTGCCGCTGTTCACGTCGGACCTGTTCACCGTGCGCGGGATGCCGTCTGGGAAGAAACAAGAAGGAGGGCACGGTCCGGGCGATAACCTGAAGCAATGGTTCCGCCGCTGGACAGCGGAGGAGCACCGTCACGGCGCGCTGCTGGACGCGTACTTGCGGCTCACTGGACGGGTGGACATGGGGGCGTTCGAGCGGTCGGTGCAGCTCTTTTTGGAAGACGGACTCGATGTGCATGCGGATGGCGACCCCTACAAGGGATTCGTCTACACGTCATTCCAGGAACTGGCGACGCAGCGCTCGCATGCGAACGTCGCGCGCCTTGCTCACGCGCACGGCAATCCCCTGCTTGCGAGAATCTGCGGCCAGATCGCGGCCGACGAGGCGTACCACGCGCGGGCGTACATCGCGTTCGTGCGGACGTTCTTCCAGCGCGACCCCGACAACATGATGCAGGCGCTGCAGGAGATGCTGCGACGCGGCATCGTGATGCCCGCGCACAACATGCGCGAGGTTGATCCGAGCGGCAACGTGCTGCAGCCCGGCCAAACGTACGCGTACTTCTCGAATGTTGCGCAACAGACGGGGGTCTACACGACGCGCGACTACGCGAGCATCTCCGCAAGCCTCCTTAGGGATTGGAACGTGGGGCAACAGAACGATGAAGGAAGGTGGACGGCCACGGATTTCCCCGGGCTCCTCGAAGGAGGGCACGCCGCGCAGCAGAAGATCCTGCGATTGCAGGGGGTGATCGAGCGGCTGGCGTCGTCGGATCGTTCGCAGCCCATCGAGCCGCGCGACACGAGCTGGCTCATCAAAAAACAGGACTGACGCGGGGTCAGTCCTGCTCATCCGATGCAGGAGCATCGGGCGTCGGGGTCACACGGAGGCGACACCTTCCGCGTGGCACGTGGGGACGACACTGTTCGCGTCGTCCTGGCTGAAGGCGAGGATCGTGTCCACAATCGTGGAGATCCCCGCATAGGCGACAAGGGTCGAGTTCTTCGGTCGATCCTCATTGGGTTGCAACAAGACAACGGCATGAACGCCGCGACTCCAGGGCATGTGCTGTTGCAAAGCCCTCTTGCCGCCGAACACGATCACGTTCGCGCTGTCGCTGCCCTCGGTGAAGCGAATGCTGCCGTTGCGGGCTTGCAACGTTCGCTTGAGCGCGGGAATGATCTTCACTCCTACGCTTTCGTGCAGGTACACATTCACGAGTCGGTCTCCTATGAAGCCATGCGTGACACGATGTGTGTCAATGAACGCGGGGACAGGCTAGAGAAAATACAATCCGTGTCAATGAGAGGAGCTGATCGAATTTTCTATATTGTTCGGATTTCGAAATTCGGATTTCATGCTCATTCAACTTTCATACCCGAAGTACCGGTCGCCGAAATCGCCCAGTCCCGGAACGATGTACTTCCTTGCATCCAGCCCGCGGTCGACGGATCCCAGAATCATGCGCTTGCGCGGGATGAACTGCTGCAATACGCGAACGCCCTCCGGAGCGGCGATCACTCCCACGAACATCATTCGGCGCAGATTGGCGCCACACTTCTTCAATTTCAGCACCGCCTCCTTTGCCGATCCGCCCGTCGCAAGCATGGGGTCCAGGATGATGACGGTGTCCTTTGACGCGAGCTTGGGCACGTTCGCGTAGTACCAGTGGGCAACGGCGGTTTTCTCGTCGCGCTTCAGTCCGAGCACGGCGACGCGCGCGGTGGGAAAAGCTTTCAACGCGGGGGGCAGGAACGCAACGCCCGAGCGGAGGATGACGACGAAGACGATGGAATGGGGGGCAATCCCCTCTTTCCGCACCGCACGCTGGAGCTGGCGGATCATGGATGCACAGACGTCCGTTGCCGCCCTGCGAAAGGCTTGCGTTGATGCTTTTCGGTTCCGCAGGATACGGAGGGATACATTTTCCATACAAAGGAAGAATAGCACCAATACTTGACAGAGAAAAAAACACTGGACAAGTATCATTTTATCCGGTATAACTGTCTCCTTTTTATCTATCCCCCCTCTTCCTGTGAGCAGAATCGCCATTTCTCCCAAGGTCCTGGCAGGCATCGTGAGCATCGGGCTGCTCGCAGCGAGCGGATTGGCCAACGGCCTCCTCTCCGTTGCTCCCGGCATCGCGATGCACACGCAGTGCTCCGACGGCCGCGATAACGATGATGACGGCAAATTCGACTATCCGGAGGATGCCGATTGCGCATCGCTGGATGATGTCGCAGAAGGGCCGGAGAGCCAGGCGCTGTTCGTCAGTATCACCGACGGGAAGGAGCGGGTGCGCCGCGGCGACAGCGTGATCTACGTGATCCGCCTGCGCCAGCAGCGCGAGGAGCGCCGCGATGTCGACGTCTATTTCCACCTGCCCTCCCAGACCAGTATGGTCGGAGCGGATCAGGGCGGGAGCTATCGCGATGGCACGGTGACGTGGCGCAGGATCAGCGTTGAGCGAGGCCAGGTCACGCGTCTGACCGTGCAAGTGCACGTGAATCCCACGGCCGACGCCGACAAGCTGATGGTGGCCCGCGTGGTCTCCGAGGGCGTCAGTGCGACCGACACGACGATGATCAGCGGACCGGTCACGCCGGAGCAGCTCATCATGCGCTTCTCCGCGCGCATCACCGACGAGCAGACGTTCGCCCAGCCGGATCAGGTCTTGAGCTACACCGTGACCGTCCGCAACCTCGACGACGTCTCGCACACGATCCCCGTCCGCGTCACGCTGCCGACCGCAACCGCGTTCGAATCGGCCGAGGGCGGCCCGACGATCAACCGCGAGCACATCATCTGGCAGGACCAGACGTTCTCGCCCAACGAGCGCAAGACGTACCACTTCAAGTTGCGCACGCTGCGCCGCACGCATGAGAACGTCAGCATCTTCACCCGCGTGCAGGCCGGACCGGCGTCCGCCACCGACCGCACGACGATCGCTCACGGCACGCCGCCGAACGAGTACAGCGTTTCGATTACGGACTACCGCACGACCGCGGAGCGCGGCCAGGAGCTCACGTACTCGATCCACGTCCGCAACCGCTCGCCCTACGCGGCGGTCGACCCCGTGATTTCTGCCTCCGTCTCGACATTCGCCGAATTCCTCTCCGCGGATCAGGGCGGGTACTGGGACGGCACGAACATCCGCTGGGAAGGCCAGGAAATCGCCGCCTACGGCGTCCGCACGTTCTCCTACACCGTTCGCGTCCGACGCGACGCGGACATCGGAGGCCAGATGCTCGGCGGCGTCCGCGTGGAGAGCGTCCGCGGCCCGACGGACATGGACACCACGGCGATCGTCGCTCACAGCGATGAAACGTATCAGCCCGTCCGCAGCGTCCGCCAGACGTCCTCCGTCGCCCCCAAGGCTCCGATGCCGCGCATCGGCGTCTCCGGCCACGGCCTCGTCATCACGCAGGAAGCCGACCGCAGCGAAGCCATTCCGGGAACACGCATCCGCTACACCGTCACGGTGACGAACCGGTCGAATAGCAACGTCGGCGGCGCCACGGTCTCCGTGCGCTACGACGCTTCCGCGCTCCGCTACGTCTCCAGCGACGACGGCGCGTTGCGCACGGAAGGCAACATCGTCTGGAGTCTGCCGCGCATCGGTCCCGGGCAGCAATGGACGACTCACTACACGCTGCTCGTCCGCGACGGAGCGCCCCATGGCCTGCGCACGTCAAACATCGCTGTCATCAGCGGCGGCGACACGGTGAACATTGCGGCAGGCGACCGCATGTACACGACCTCCGTCGGCGTCATGCGCCAAATGCCGACGACCGGCGCCCCCGCGGGATTGATCGCCATGGCCCTGACGTCCCTCCTGGGAACGGGCACGGGCATCGCCGGCGCGGGATTTCTGCGTCGCAGACTGTTGCTGTAAGGAAGCGGTTCCGCGGTCGTCATAACATTCGGTACAATCGACCGTTGCCCCCACCACTCCTCCCTCCTCACGGTGCGACACCTCCGCCTCTCTCTCGCCGGCCTGCTGATCGCCACCGCGGCGGCACTGTCCCTCGCGACATCTCCCTCCGCCTCTGCGCAAAGCTCCTCGCTGCGGATCAGCAAGACGGACAACACGTCTGAGACGGCCGAGGGAGACACGCTGCGCTACATCATCCGCATCCAGAACACTTCGGACACCGCGCAAACGGTCACGGTGCGGGACTTCATCCCGACGAGCACGGATTACGTATCGGCCTCGGACGGCGGCAGCCGCAGCGGAAACGAAGTCCTGTGGCGCAACATCACCGTCGCCCGCAACAACAGCCGCGAGCTTCTGCTCTGGGTGCGCGTGCGAACCGACCTGCGCGACAACACGATCATCCGCAACACCGCGCGCATCGACAGCACGGGCACTATCGCCGAGGACACGACGCGTGTCCGCGTAGACGATGACCGCGAGTGCAGCGACGGTCGCGACAACGACCGCGACGGCGACATCGACTATCCCGAGGACGCCGGATGCACCTCGCGCAGCGACGATTCCGAGGATCCCGACGTGGGCGATCGCTTCGAGTGCGACGATGACTTCGACAACGACCGCGACGGCGACACGGACTTCCCCGATGACGAAGGATGCGACTCTCGCACCGACGACACCGAGGACACGGATCCGAAGGAGCGGCAATTCCAGTGCTACGACGGACGCGACAACGACGGCGACAGCCACATCGACTACCCCGATGACTTGGGCTGCGCGAACCGGACGGACCGCACGGAGGACTCCGAGCGCTTGACGCGCCGCACGGCTTGCCGCGACGGCAAGGACAACGACAAGGACGGCTACGTGGACTACCCCGATGATCCCGGCTGCACGTCTCGGGACGACAACGAAGAGTACGACAGCACGTCGAGCGGCACACAGGACGACATCCTCCGCGTGCAGAAGGACGTCGACCGCCGCGAAGCCCAGCCGGGCGACCTGGTGCGTTACACGATTCGCGTCACCAACACCGGCGCGCGCGACCTCGTGAACGCGATCCTCGACGACACCTACCAGAGCGGTGAGCTGAAAATCCTCAACATCGCACCGATGGGCACGGCGACGACGCACGGCGTCCGCTGGCCGCTGGGCACCATCCGCCGCGGCGAGCAGAAGACGCTGGCGTACGACGCGCGGCTCTCCGCAAACTTGCGCCACGGCGACGTCGTCACGAACACGGCGAGCGTACGTGAGACGCGCGGCCTTGTGGTGTCGGACACGGCGCAGGTCATGATCCTGCAGCGCTTGCCGCAAACGGGATTCTTTGACGGATTTGCGGGCGGTACATCGTCGTTCGTCCGGCCGATCACGCGCCGCGATGCCGGGCCGTCCGGCTCGCCGATGCTGCCGCTGGCGGCCACGGTGATCACCGGAGCGCTCGCGGGTATCGTGAGCATACGCAGGTTCATCGCCTAAGCCTTATCGTTCACGACGAGCTCGCGCACGAGCACGGGCAGCGTTTTCACGGCGTCGTCGAGCGCCGCTGATTCTTCCTTCGTGCAGACGCTCAACACCCACGCGGCGAGATCGGCGCCGTCGGGCTTGGGACCGATGCCGATGCGGATGCGGGGGAATCCTTCGCCGAGCACATCGACGACGGACTTGAGCCCGTTGTGCGTGCCCGGACCTCCCGTCTTGCGCATGCGGACGGTACCGAGGGGCAGGTCGATGTCGTCGCAGAGGACGACGAACGCCGCGGGGTCCAGCTTGTAGAAATCGCGCAGACGGCGGATGCAGTCGCCGCTGTCGTTCATGAAGGTCTGCGGCCTCACAAGCAGAATCGGCACCGTGACGATTCTGCCCTCGCACCTCATCGCGCGGAATTTGTCCGCGGGCTTCCATTCGCCCGTTCCGAACGCATCGGCGAGCGTGTCCACGGCGAAGAAGCCGACATTGTGCCGCGTGCGCCGGTACGCGTCACCCGGGTTGCCGAGACCGATGATGACGAGAGAGGGCTTCACGTGCGCTCGGGAATAGGGAATAGGTAGGGATTAGGGATTAGGACAGGGGGAGATGGCGGGAGAGAGCTTTGCCGAAGGCGTCGACGGCGCGGCGGGCCTCGGCGTCGCTCAAGCGCATGCCGACGTCGTGCGCGATGCGGTTGCGCAGGCGGTGGGCCTGCCAGACGATCTCCCGCTCGGGGAAACGCCATTCCACCTTGGTGAACTTCTGCGCGAACGTGCCCTCCAGCCCCCACGTTTGCAGAAGCATCTCGAACACTTTCTCCGCTTCCAGGACGCGGCGATGCACATCGGTGATAGCGCTCGCCTCCTGCCACGCTCTCCGCATCCGGCGAACATCGGCCGCAGCGACGCGCCAGCGGCTGCGCATCCTCCACCACACGAGCAGCGGAACGAGGCATGCAACGAGGACGGCGCCGACGAGGATCAGCGAGAATTCCATGGCTATGCGGGGTCTTCCATCTCTTCTTCCTGCATTTTCCCCGCCACGAGATCGGCGAGCAATTCCTGCACGTGCTTGGCGTTCTTCAGATTCTTGGCGTGCACGTACGTCTCCATGCACTTCAAAATCGTCGCCTCGACGCGGCGCGGATTGCGCACCGATTCGAGCGAGATCGCCGTGCCCGTGGAAATTTTCTCGACGCTCACCATGCCGAATCGCAACAGCGTCCCCCAGACGCCGCTGATCTCGTAACTGACGCCCTGGATGTCGCTGTAGAGCACGCGCGTCGATTCGCGGTGGAACCACCCGTGCCAGGCGACGTCGATGATGCCGCTCGACGTGATGATCCACGCATCCAGGTAGTAATCGAAGAAGCAGCGCAGCCACCAGACCATGCACCAGATCGTCATGAGGGACAGAATGATGAACAGCGGGCGGGCGGGTTGCAGGGCGAGCAGGACGATGCAGAGCGTGAGGATCACGGTCGGCCATAGCAATGCCTTTAGGCCCAAAAGCCAATGCTTGTGGATGATGCGTACCATCTCCTCGTCTTCCTCAACGTGGCGGCGGAACAGCAGGCGGTTGAGCACGGACGGAGTGTAGCAGGAGCGGAGAGCCCCGCATTTTGCCCAAATGGCGAAAATATGCTACAATAACGGGTTATGGTTCCGAGTCCCGACATCGTGAGTCCCGAGAGGATTTCTTCCGCAATCGCCGGAGGTCCCGAAGGGCTCCGGGCGCTGATCGGCGGCACTCCGGAGAGCCGTTTCGACCGGTCGGCGAAAGCACGCCGCGCAAGCGACGTGGTGCGCCATGCATCGGCCATGCGCCTGACAGAGCAGCAGTGGCTGCTGGTCGTGCAGGAAACGCAGACGTCGCTCACCACGCTGCAGAGCGAAATCGACACGCACGCGGCTTCGCTGCGCGGTGAGAAGGAACCCCAGCAGAGCAAGGAGGAAATTGACGCGGGCCTGCTGCGGCTCCGGCAGGAAACCGATGCCGTGATCGCCGCGCGCAAAGACATCTCCCAGATCGTGCTGGACAGGGCAAAGCAACAGCGCGACGCCGCGCATGCGCAGCCCATGGCCCGCGAGCCGTGGTCGTGGCGGGAGTACGCGGGCGCGGCCGGCCTGACCCTTACCGGCTTTTGGCTCATCAAAGGCCTGCGCAATCTTGTGACGCGCCCAGCGAAAGCAGTGACGAACGTCGTGCGCCATCCGCTCCACACGATCGGCAAAGGCTTCATCGCAATGTTGAGCGTGTTCTTCGGCGCAAAGCTCGTCGAACGCTGGCTGCAGAAGCCCAGCAGGGACCGGATGCACAAGGCGCCCGAGGGCACAGAAGCCTTCGGCAGCGTTGCCGCGGGACAAACGGCTGCGGGACACAGCAGCGAACGCAATCCATCTTTCGCGCACACGAACATCGACACGGCGAAACTGCCCGCAGTCGCCGCTGACGATCCTGCGACGCTCGCGCGCAGCGTTATCGGCACCGACGCCGACGCTCCGACTGATCCGACGCAGCGCCTTGCAGCGCTCAACAAGCGCCTGCGCGAGGGGGTGAACAGGCCCGGAACATTCACGCTCGTCGATGCCTACCGTCTGCAAGCGCTCGAAGAACTGCAGGCAGCGGAGAGGATGGAAAGCGTGGGAACGCCCGAAGCATTGAAGGCGGCAAAGGCGGCAAGGCTCCGTGCGGCGTACTGCGACAGCCTCGCCGCCGCGCTCGCCGAGTACGCGAGCATGTGGCTGCGCTACGAGAAGGTCAAAGTTGAATGCAAAACCGACGGCCTCTCCCCTAATCCGTCCGTGGACAGCGTCGCGCGCGGGGAATTCCTCGCCGTCGCGGCGGCGGCGCGCAATCGCCTCACCGCCGGGTTTGGCAAGGGCAGCAAAAGTCCCGAGGCGATGGAGGCGGCGGAGCGGACGCTCTGGGAGACGCTGCGCGTCCAGGGGGATGACCCGACGAAGGCGCTCGGCGTCGTGCGCGCGACCACCGGTCTCCTGCAGGCCCGCTACGATCGCATGGTCGCGATCGTCAATAAAGAGGTGCCGCCCGAACTGCGCAACAACCACACCGTGCTCTCGTTCATGAACACGGTCGTCGCCGATCACCTGGAGAAGAACAACCAGTCTCCGGTCGCAAAGAAACTGCGCAACTCGCGCGTCTTCCTCGCTCCCGATCCAAGCGGCGCCTCGCGCTGGCAGGATCTCGCCGGCAGGCAGAAATGGGACTTCCTCAAGTTCCCCGATATCCGCAACCCCAAACTCGGCAAGACGGATTGGTGGTTTCCCAAATCCACGAGCGCGACCACCATCGGACTGAAAGAAGAAGCGCTGCGCGAGCTGTTCCGCGAGGCGTTCTCCGCCGACGCGAAGACCGTACAGGGAACCGAAACGTACGGCATCACGCCCGAGAACGCCTACGAGCAGTACCGCGAACTGGCCAAGCCGTTTTTGATGGAAGGCACGCAAAGCCAGAAGGAGCTCATCGAACGATTTGAGGAGCGCGGCGCATCGCACGTCGACACGCTCGTCACGTTGCAGGAGCAGATGGCGCGCTTCCAGGCGAGCCGCATCGCTCTGGCGACGATCCGCCATCGCGGAGCGAAAGGCCCCGACGCAACGGGAACGGGAAGGGCGGTCTGGGCGGACAACGACGAATCCCTGGCACGGGAGTACGACGTGTTCCTGCGCGCGCAGAACCGCGACGGAGCCGCGCGCATGCAACAGCACCTTACGTTCGTCGACCAGCAACTTCTCCAGACGGGAACGCGCGAGAAACTGGAGCACGCCTGGAATCACAACGGTCGCAACTTCATTGCCTACCTCGCCGACACGGTCGTCTCGATCGAAACCGCGCTCGTGCCGAAAACCTTTGGCTTGCAGGGAGCGGCGCGCGAGGCGCTCATCGGCGAATTCTACGAGCTCATCGGCTGGCCGAAGTACACAGACGGTCCGAAGAAAGGACAATTCAAGGAACGCGCCGATCTGACACCCGCGGAAAGGGAGGCATTCAACAAAAAGCAGAAATCCGTCCTGGACTGCATCGCGGCCTTCGAGAAGGACGGAACGGAGGGGCAAGAGAAGAGCATCAACGGCAAGAGTCATCTGGCGAATATGCGCACGTCGACGACGCTCGCGCAGCAGATGAGTGCCCCGACAGCGGTAACAACCATTCAGGGATGGATGAGCGAGAAAGAGCCGCAGGACAGCGACATTGAGAAATTGTCCGGCGTGCGCGTCGACCGGATGGAGGATATTCCCGCCATTGCCGAGCGGCATGGCGTACCGAAGTCCGCCGTCGTCGCGCGCTGCATGGTGCAGCTCATGGAGGATATCAAAGCGTACCACGGCGCCTACCGCCGGTTCTTGAAGGGTGTGCACGAGGTGCTCGGAATGCACATGCGCTGGGAAGCGGCCATCGACGCGTTCTTCCGACAACAGCTCAACATCGGCCTGGGCATCGTCACACTCGTGGCGGGTGCGCTCATCGCAAGGAAAATCACGAGGTTCGTGCGCGGCAGTGGTGGCGTGCCGAGGCCGCCGAGCGCGCCGCCGGCGAAAACCGCACCTCCGACGACGTCGAAAACACCCGCAAGCAAAGCCGCACCTGAACCGAAAGCACCCGCAGCCAAACCAGCGACGCCGGAGAAGGCTGCGGCGAACACCGCGCGCGCCGAGAAGATCGCCAAGCAGATCAACTGGGAGAAGGCGATCAAAGGCATGAAGGCCGAGGGCATGACCGCCGCGCGCATGGAGGAGTTCATCGCCGAATCGATCAAGGCCGGCAGGCTCAACAGCGGCACGCTCGCCGCGATCCGCCAGAGCCCGGGAGCGCAGAAAATCCTCATCGGCGCTGCGCATTCCGGCAATCCGGCGGAGGTGACTCGCGCGCTCACGATGGCCCGCAACGCGCGGAATTTGCGCATCGGCATCAACACTCTCGGTGCCGCGGTCGACGTCTTCGTCATCTACATGGCGTACTGCGACTACTTGGAGAACGGTCGCAAGATCGAGGAGGCGAAGAAGACGGGGAACGTCGCGCTGCAGGAACTCTACAAGGACGCCCAGAACGCGAACATCGTCGAAGGCGGCGTGGCAGCGACGGGTCTGATCGTCTCCGGCGTCGCCATCGTACAGGCGTACATCGCCGGCGAGGGTATTCTGATGGCTCTCGGCACGAGCGCGGGAACCATTGTTTTACCGCTGGCTCTGGCGACCGGCGCGGGAATGTATCTGCGCGGCAAGGCGCAGGAAGTGACGGAGAATTGGGTGAAGAAGGTCGACGATTGGAAAACGAAGGATTCCGCCAGCCTCATGGGCGAGCTCTTCAAGAGTCACGACCCGTCGTTCTGGAAGTCGTGGGCGGAGAATACGAATGCCGAGTACCTCTGGGACAGCGCTACGAAATCGCAGGAGACCTTCGACAGAGAGGCGGAAAAGAAGGCTTCCAACATCCTCGGCGCCGATGAGAACCAGCGTGACGAACTGCTGAAGGCCTACCTCGCCAACACTAGCTCCCTACCGCAACAGGACGGCGAAAGCGATCAAGTATACGGGGAGCGCGTCAGGCAGTATCTGGAGGACCAGCGTTGGTTTTTGTACAAACGCAACCAACATAATGCACCGACTCCGCTCATGTTCCGCTATTCACGACTTCATGCAGACCTCCTTGCGTATGCACGCAGGCTCAAAGCGAGCGGGTCAAGTGACCCGATAGACGACATCCCGGGAGACATCATGACCGACATCGCGGAGTACGAACGATTGCCTCCGCACAAACAGATGACGGTGCTCCAGTGGTACGAGGGCGTCACGATGGAGCGTGGAGCATTGGAAACGGAGTCCTGGCGCAAACTGCTCGTGAATACTCCCGCCGATAAGCGGACACATGCGGAGTACGCCGCGCGGAGCTCGGTGCAGTCGCTGCTCCTTTCGCACGTGAAGGACGATCTGCATATTCTCAACGGACTCATCGAGGCATTGGATCGCAGCGACGACCAGAAGGCCTCCATCCGCGCGACCATGTTCACGCGTTTCCAGGAAGTCCTCACCGGGCAGGAACAGTTGCTGCTGGGAACCGCCACGCAACGCGCGGTGTCCATGCCGTCGCGCGCCGCTCTGCTCACGGGGAAATACGGCTCACAGAGCGTCGACGCCAAGAGATACGAGCACGCCGTGGCATCCATCCGCGGACTCCTCCAGACCTACAACAACGCGGTGAAGCTGGGAGGGAAGGAACTCCAGCCGTACACGTACGCGGCGAGGCTCCCGCTGCAAAACAGCATCAAGGCGCTGATGCCGGAATACATCGCCGGCCATTCGAAGCTCTCCGAGACCCGACTGCATGCGAAGGCCGCCGAGTTCTGCGTGGAGAAAGGCAATGAGTACCTGCGCTCTCGAGGCGACATCGTCGAGGAAGAGATTCCCCGCTTCGTGAAACAGGAGAAGGTGACGTCCCGCGGCTATGTCGCCACGTCGTACGTCCGTTCAGGCGGCTGGCGGGGGTTCCGGTTCGATACCTCCAACTGGTCGACGACGTCCGATCGTTACGTTCGTTTTGATGAAGGACGCGGTCGCTGGGTCGTCCGGCCGAAGGGGAATGATGACCGCGATTGGCTCGACATTCGCGAGGGGGACAACGGCGGCAGCGGGGACGATGACCAGAAGCTCCGCGAGATCGTCACGCACATGGGATCGATCAACAGCTTCCTCGAAAATCCCCTTTCGCCCGGTCCGCAGGAGAACGACATCACCCGCGCGCTGCGGCAGGAATTCCTGCAGCGAAACAAGCAATAGGCATAGAGGAAAGCACATCGATTCGCCTCGACGCGAATATGGTCATCCTGTAGAATGGATGGGATGATTTTCCGCATGCGCCAGAGACCGACTGGCCTCCTCTTGCAGGCTCTCGATGTCTTCCTGAACATCGTGGTCATCGTTGCGGTGATCGTCGGCGTTAGGACGTTCCTCGTGTCGCCGTTCCAGGTGGAGGGCAGTTCGATGACGAGCACGCTGGAAGACGGAGAGTACATCATCATCAACAAGCTGGAATACTACCTGCGCGAGCCGAAGCGCGGGGACATCGTCGTGTTCACGCCTCCGCATGAGCAACAGCGCAAGTACTACGTGAAGCGCGTCATCGGACTGCCAGGAGACGACGTTGTTCTGCGCGACGGTTACGTATTCCTGCGCGAGGCGGGGAGCCAGAATCTCAAGCGGCTCGACGAAGGGTACCTCGACGACACGAACCGCGGAAAAACCTTCGCCAGCCCCCACGGCGGCGGGGACAGGACCGTCTCGTACACAATCCCGGGCGGCCACTACTTCGTCCTGGGCGACAACCGCCAGGGCAGTCTGGATTCCCGCTCCTTCGCCACCGACCGCAACCAATCACTCCCCTTCGTCCCCGAGCGCAACATCAAGGGCAAGGTCTGGCTCGTCGCGCTGCCCGTCTCCAAGATCCACGCGCTCGCGCCTCCGGAGTACGGACTCTAGGGATTAGGGATTCGGACTTAGGGATTAGGGTTTTGCGGGCTTCTCTTGTACAAGCCCCACATCTCCGGTAGTCTTCAAATCGCCCCCGGGGCCTTTTCATCGCATGGATCGATTCGTCGCATTCATCAACGGCGCCATTGAAGAACTGCATCAGGTCCGCTGGCCCACACGCCAGCAGGCCGTCCGACTCGCGGCCATCGTGCTCGCCTTCACGCTCGTCGCCGCCGTCGCGTTCGGTATCCTGGACTTCGGCTTGTCCCAGTTCATTCGCGCGATCGTCTCCCTCGCCATCTAACTTCCCACATAGCCCATGGCAAAACAGGACCCCAAAGCCGGACGTAACTGGTACGTCGTGCATACGTACGCCGGGTACGAGGATGCCGTGCGGCAGTCGCTCCATCAGCGCGTCGAATCGATGGGCATGCAGAACTACATCTTCGATGTGCAGGTGCCCAAGGAGAAGCAGCTCGTCTTCAAAAAGGGCGACCCCGTCGAAGAGGAGCGCAAGCTGTTTCCGGGCTACGTCCTGGTCGACATGATCGTTACGGACGAATCGTGGTATCTGGTCCGCAACACACCGAACGTCACGGGTTTCGTCGGGTCGGGCAACATTCCCGTCCCCGTAACGCCGGAGGAGTTCGGCGTGATCCAACGCCGCATCGGCGAGCAGCAGGCGAAGTACAAGAGCGACTTCCAGGTCGGCGACCTCGTCGTCATCGTCGACGGGCCATTCAAGAACTACGAAGGGTCGGTCGACAGCGTCGATGTGAACAAGGGCAAGCTGACGGTCCTGGTGCTCATCTTCGACCGCGAAACCCCCGTCGAGCTCGACTTCACGCAGGTAAAAAAGAAGTAAATTCCCTTTTTGTCATCTTGAACTCGACGAAGGAAGAGGAAGCGGTAGTAGACTCTGCATGATGGGTGATGCCCCCGAGTCCCACGGCACTGTCCGGGCGAAGTCCGAGTTTCAGAGGAAGTTGGATGCCATGACGCCGGAGGAACGCGCCAGGATCGATGCGGTTCGAGATGAACTTCGCCGCGCAGCCAATGAAGAATTGAAGGCGATCGAGCGATCGGAAATGCTGACTGCGGAGGATTTCGCGATTGTGATCAACGCCCGCGCGCCGCAGTTCGAGCTCTAGCCATTTCCGCTCCCCTTCCTACGCACCGCCCAGCCGAGCAGGGCGGCTTGCGTGGCGTGTCCCGCGATGAATGCCGCGGGGAGCGCGAGAATGCCGATGGATGCTACGCCAAGCACGCTGACGGCGATCGCGACGATGCCGTTCGCCGCGGCCGCAATGGCGGGGATCAGCGTCGCCCTGCGCGCATAGAATGCCCGGAGCAGGACGTGATTCGCGCTCTCGAGGGGGATGCTCAACGCGTAGAGCGCGAGCATGGGAGTGAAAATTGCGAGGGAGGAATGGAGTCCGACGAGGGATGCGGCGACGGGTGATAGCAGGACGAGGATGACACCCGCGGGAATCGTCAGCAGCGCAATCCACAAGAGGGAGAGGGAGAGATAGCGACGGTACCGGCCCATCTCGCCGCGCGCACTCGCCTCGCTCAATGGCGCATACACCGCCTGCGCAAGGGCAATCCCGATCGCTCCCACCACGACGGATTGGAAATTCCGCGCCGCGGCGTTCACCGTGACGACACCCGATCCCAGTCCCGAGCCGACGGCATCGAAGACAAGGAGTTGGAGCTGGATGGCGCCGAGCGCCAGCGCGCGGGGTAGCATCAGAATGCCCATGCTGCGGAACTCCGCGTCCCACCACACATTCGCCACCAGTCTGCCACCCGCGCGCAACACGTCCCACCAGCGAAGCAACGCGTACACCGCCGCGCCCGCCAGAGTTCCCGCCATGGGTCCGAGTGGACCGAGCGATGGCGTAAGAACGATCGTTCCCGCGATCGTGCCGGCGGTGTAGAGAATCGGGGTCAGGCCGTAGATCCAGAAACGCTGCGTCGTGATGAGGTACTGGCCGAACGTCGTTCCGAACACGAACAGCAGATTCGAAAGGAGTGCCAGCCGCGCAAAGGTCACGTACAGCGAGAGCTGCTCGCCCTCAAACTGCACGAGCGTCGGCGCGAGGAATGGCAGCAAAAGCGCCAGAGCACCCGCGATCACACCGAAGACGACGGCGGCGACGTGGAGCACGGCGGATAGGAGGCGATCCATGCCCCCTTGGGATCCGTGTGCGCGCCGCGACGCCAGAACGGGAACGAACACCGTCCCGAGAGCGGAGAGGATGCACGCCTGAAAGAGGAAGTCGCTGGGGCGGAACGCGGCGAAGTACGCGTCGGTCACCTCGCGGGGGAACGTCTGGTTCAAGAGCCGGTCGCGCAGGAGCCCCGCGACGGAGGCCGCAACCTGCGTGAGTGCGAGGATCGCCGTACCGCCCAGGACGCGGCGTTCGTGGAAGAGGGAGCGGAGCAGCCGCACGAACGAATTCTAGCATGTCCGCGAACATCCCTGAAGTTCCCTCCCCCCATTCTCTGCTACACTGCCCGCATTCCCCTCTCCCGCATGCGCACCATCCGCCTTCTCTCCATCGCGTCGCCTCTCGTCGCCGCCGGTCTCTTCTTTCCCGTTTCCGGCCACGCGCAGGTGACGGCGACCGCGACGGGCGGCAGCGTCACCATCGTGCAGGAGTTGCTGCGTGAAAAGACGGGCCGGTGGACGCTCCTTCAGCCATACCAGTTGCAGCACGTCAGCAGTCAAACGGAGAAAACCATCGCCGGATGGCCGGGAAGTTACACCATGATCGTCGAGCCACCCGAGGGTGCGAGCGCGACGCTGCGTCTCTATCGAGGCACCAAGCAGCTGCAAACCGTAGACAGACCGCAGATGACGTTCACCCTGGAAGCCGGGGAATCCCTGCGCATCAGCATTCATTACACCTTCAAGCGCGTCGGCGAAGTGAGCATTTCGAGCGACCCCGCTGGCATTGGATATACGTTGGAGGGTCCGAATAAAACAACGATCACCGGCAAGACGCCGGGGGCGTTCCTTAGCATGCCCGTCGGCCAGTACGCCGTGACGTATGAACAGATTCCCGGCTGCCCGCTGACGCCCATCAAATCCCTGCTGCTGGAACAGAACGCGCGCGTCAGCTTCCACGTGAAAATCGCATGTTCAACGGCGGATACGATGCGCGAGCGCAACGAGGAAGATAAGGAGAAGTTCGTCACGATCGTCGTCGACAACACCGAAGTGACGCTGTTCGACGTTCCCCAAGACGCGTGGTACGCGACCTTCGTGTTCGATGCGGCGAAGGGCGGCATGATTTCCGGCTATCGCGACGCAGCGGGCAAGTACACCGGATCGTTTGGGCCCGAAAATCTTGTCACCGTCGCCGAACTGGCGAAGATGGCTCATCGCGTCGGCGGCATCATCGAGTCCGACATTGGAAAGCCCTCCGAGAACAAGCATGTCAAAGGACAATGGTTTGCCCCGTACATCGCATCGGCCGAGCATCGCGGATGGACGATTTTCGCGGACGCCTCGGTCGATCCGACGCGTCCAGCCACGCGCGGCGAAGTGATCGTCACGCTGCTGCAGGCGCTGGATGTTCCGGTGCGCTGGCCCAAGGGCGGCATCTTCACGGACATCACGTGGCGCACGCGCTTCGCAGGAGCGATAGAGACCGCGGCGGCTGACGGCGTCGTCTCGGGTCGCACCGATGCGCAGGGAAATCCGACGGGGCTGGTCGAACCCGACGCGCCGATCAACCGCGCCGAAATTGCGAAAATCCTCGTGAAAGCCGCGGATATGTATCGGAAGTAGCTTACGCAGGCATCATCGCCGCTGCCAGCGTCGTGACGTCGCCCGCGCCCATGCAGACGAGCACGTCGCCGCTGCGGAGAATCTCGCGCTCCAGCAGCGTGCGCGTTGATTCGAGCGATGTGCCATAGAGGGCCGAAATGCCGCTGGCCGCGGCGATATCCTTCGCAAGTTTCTCCGGATCCGCCTGCGCGCGGTCGCGGAAGGCGCGCGCGTCGTAGATGTTCGGAATGATGACGATGTCTGCCCCGCCTTTGAATGCTCGGGTGAAATCGTCATAGAGGACGAGCGTGCGATCGTGCGTGTGCGGCTGGAAAACACACACGATTCTCCGGCCGGGATACGCCTCGCGCATCGCCGCCAGCGTCGCGCGGATCTCCGCCGGGTGGTGGCCGTAATCGTCGACCACCGTCACGCCGTCGGGCCGCGTTCCCTTCACTTCCATACGTCGCCACGTGCCGGTGAACCGCGCGAGCGACGATGCTGCCTGCGTCCGCGGAATGCCGAGGACATCCGCCAGCCCGAGAACCAGTTTGGCATTCTCCCGCATGTGCGCCCCCGGGATGCCGAGCCGTGGCGGTGCAAGAACGTCGACGTCGATGCCGCTCTTTCCCGAGGCGTCGACAATGCGCCGCGCATCCGCATCGCCGCCGTGGAAGAGCGCAATGCCGTCCTGCGGGAGGAGACGGAGGAATTCAACAAACGCCTGCTGATAATCCTCCAGTGACGTGAAGGCATCGAAGTGATCGCCATCGACCGTCGTGACGAGCGCGATGGAGGGATGGAGATGCAGGAACGATCGCCGATACTCGCAGGCCTCCACGAGGAACAGATCGCTCTTCCCCTGGCGCCAGTTCCGTCCATCCAAAAACGGCACCTTCGTGCCGACGACGACGGTGGGATCGAGGTCCGCATCGACGAGCACCTGCGCCGTCATCGCCGTTGTCGAGGATTTGCCGTGTGCGCCCGCAACGGCAACGACGCGGTACGCCCGGGAGAACTCACCGAGCGCCTCAAAATACGTCGCAGTGCGGATGCCGTAGCGGCCAGCTGCCACGCGCTCGGGGTTCTCGGGAGGGATCGCCTCCGAATAGACAAAGAGATCCGCATCGGCTGGTACCGCGCCCCCGTCTTGCATGAGAGAGACAACGATGCCCTGCGCCTGAAGATCATGGAGCAGGGGCGACACCTGGCGATCGCTGCCGGAAACGTCATGGCCGGCCTGCCTCTGGAGCGAGGCGTACGCGGAAAGGCCGATGCCGCCGATGCCCGAACAGAAAATCTTCACGGAAGGAGTATACCTCGGTCCTATTCCCGATTCCCGAATCCCTCGTCATACTCTGCACATGCCCGCCCGGGAACTTCCGCCCTTAAGCAAGCAGGTGACGATCATTATCGGTCTCACCGTCGTGGGCTTCATGGCGTTCGGGCTGACACTCTCTTTCTACCGCAACATCCTCTTCGAGCAGACGCTGGCACACCTTTCGGAACGCAATCGTTTGGTCGCGCAGGACATCGAGACCCAGTACGCCGATCTCGCGTACGTGCGATCGGAGCAGTTCAAGGACAAATTCGCCAAGGAGAACCTCGGCCGCATCAATCCCGGGGAGCGCGTGCTCGTGCTCACGGAGGCCCCGCGTCCGCCGGCGGGCTCTACACAGGAGAGCGTCACTGACCGCGAGCGCCGAGAGGCGGCGTATCTGGAACTCCTGCGGCAGATGCCCGTGATCGAACACTGGAAACTCTACCTCCTGCACCGCGACAAACTGCAGGAACTGCGCAAAGCGCTGTGATAAAGTATTGGCTTCAATCCAAAGACCCCGTACGATGTCCGTCGACATGCTGCGGGTCGCCATTAACGGCTACGGGCGCATCGGGCGGAACGTCCATCGCCAGTTTTTGCAGCGGTTTCCAGACGAGGTCGAGGTCGTCGCGGTCAACGCCTCGTCGGACGCCGAGATGCGCGCCTACCTCCTCAAGTACGACTCCCTCCACGGCCGCTTCGACGGTTCCATCGCCGTCGAAGACGACGATATGGTCGTGAACGGAAAGGTCGTCCGCGTCATCAGCGAGAAGCAGCCCGGCAAATGCCCATGGAAGGATTTGGACGTGGATGTTGTTGTCGAATCCACCGGCAATTTCGACACGCGCGAGGAGGTTGCGGAGCACCTTAACGCCGGTGCTCGCCGCGTCGTCGTTACGGCGCCGATGAAGGACGACACGCCGACCTTCGTGAAAGGGGTGAACGACGACCGTCTGACCTCCGACCTGACGATCGTCAGCAATGCCTCCTGCACGACGAACTGCATCGCTCCCGTCATCAAGGTCATCGATGCCGCGTTCGGCATCGAGCACCTCCTCGTTTCCTCCGTGCACGCCTTCACCGCGTCGCAAAATCTCCTCGATAACAAATCGAGAGAAGGCGGCGAGCTGCGGCGGTCGCGCGCCGCGACGCTATCGATGATTCCGACGAAGACTGGCGCGGTCAAAGCCTGCGCTGACATCTTCCCGCACCTCAAAGGCAAAATCGACGGCATGGCGTTCCGTGTGCCGGTCCCCACGGTGAGCTGCGCGTACATGGCATTCACCGTGAAGAAGGATGCGACCGTCGACGCTGTGCACGCCGCGATCAGCGCCGCGAGCGAGGAAAAGCGCTTCAAGGGCATCCTCGACATCTCGCATGATCAGTGCGTCTCCATCGATTTCCAGACAGACCCGCATTCCAGTATCGTCGATGCCCCGTCGACGAAAGTCGTCGCCAAGCGCGCGATTCAGCTGTTGAGTTGGTACGATAACGAGTGGGGCTACGCGATGCGCGTGACCGAAATGGTCCTCGACGTCGGCCGCCTCCTCCCCGCACGATGAAAACCCCTCAACCTCCATCGACGGGCATCTCCCTCAACGAGCACTTGCGCGCCGAGAGCAAGGCGCCCGACGACCTGCGCCATCTCATCATCCACATCGCGACGGCAGCCAAGTACATCCAGTTCGCCTTGCGCACCACGGAGGCGGGACTGGCCGGCACCACGAATCAATTCGGGGAGGAGCAGGTGAAGCTGGACGTCTTGAGCGACAAGATTATCCGGCAGCACCTCACCGAGAGCCGCCTCGTCGCCAGCTTGGCATCCGAAGAGCACGACGAGATCGTTGAGCTCTCTCCCTCTGCTCCCTACAGCGTCGTCTATGACCCGCTCGACGGATCCTCGCTGGTGGAGACGAACCTGGCCATCGGCTCGATTTTCGGCATCTACGCCGGCAGCGAGATCCTCGGCAGGAAGCCGTCGCAGCAGGTCGCGGCCCTCTACGTCTTCTACGGCCCACGCACGATCCTGACCTACTCCGCCGGCAAGGGTGTCCATTCATTCCTCCTCAACGATGTCGGCGAATTCATTCTGCTGCGCGGTTACGTTGGCATCGGCGACAGCGCGAAGAACTTCAGCGCCGGCAATCTGAAGGCCGTCGGGGAGAACGAAGGCTACCGCGCCCTGGTAGAACACTGGATGGAGCACCTGACGATGCGCTACTCCGGATGCATGGTCGCCGACGTGCATCACATTTTCAGCAAGGGGCAGGGCGTCTTCGCAAACGTCGGCGGCGGCGAATACCCCGAGGGGAAGCTGCGACTCGTTTTCGAATGCGGCCCGTTCGCCTACCTCGCCGAGCAGGCGGGCGGTGCAGCCTCGGATGGAACGCAGCCGCTCACCGCCAAACCCATCACGTCCATCACGCAGCGCACACCCATCCTCCTCGGATCAAAGGAGGAAGTGCGACGCGCCGAGGAAATGCTGGGATAACAAAAGAATTTGCGCGAAGAGCAGGGCCTTGTGGGTCCCGGTGCTGAGCGCTCCTTGTGAGGAAGGGTGGGTTCGCGGGAGGGACACCAGGGGTGGCCCTCCCACGATTTTTCAATCCCAAAACGGCTCCTGCAGGCAGCGTTCGATCGCCTCGTCGAGTGAGAGCATCGGCCGCGTATCAATCACTTTTCCCTCAATCTTATAAATGCGTTTCATGGAGCGGTAGGTGCCCCAGGGATAGGCTCGCTGGCGCCTTGGGCGCCGGCCGCGCTTTTCCGCGCGCTCGTCGTCCGCTTGCCCCTCTATTTGCAGCGACTTCGGCCGCCCGCTGTTGCTCCACTGGACGATGCCGACGACGATCCGCTTCTCGGGGTCGACGTACACAAGATCTTCATCGCGGTAGGCTGCCGGCGGTGCTGGCGTATCGGTTGTCATTACACATTCGGGAAAAGCGGTTGGCGATGCACATGATGCTCCTCCGGTGGCAGCGGCGGAGGGGGCGGTGGCGGTGGCGGCGAGGCGAAGCGGGCCTCTTTACGTTCCGGCAGCGGGACGTCGCTCTCGGGATGATGGAAAACGCTCTGCGCTTCGCTCTTCCGTTGCTGCTGCCAGAGCAAGAATGCGTACAGCGTCGCGACGGCGCACCCCGCGAGCGTCACGTATGCACCGAAACGCACTTCCGTCCGGTAGAACTCGAAACTCGTGCGCAGAAGCACGGCAAGTGCCGACAGGGACAGGACGCTCGCCTCGGCCGTGATGATGAAACGCGTAATGTGAAGGTAACGGTGACGCAGCAGCTCCGGTCCTCCGCAGAGCGGGACGATCGTCACCGCAAGGACGAAGAGCGTGAGGAGCAGCACGGCAAGCCCGAGCAGTCCCGTCAGGTACTGATACCCCGCAAAGACCACGATCTGCCCCTCCAATTCGCGGGAGAGCCAAGGCAGGAAAACGCCGATGGTACCGGCCAGACACGCAACATTGAGGATGCGCTCTTCGAGGTCGAGCCGCTGCACAGCACGGAGGAAACGCGCGCTCACCGTCCCACGATACCGCTTTTGACCTTTTTCCTCAAATGGGCCGCGGGACTGGTATCCTCGTCCCCGTGCATCTCCTGATTGATGTCCGCGACGCCTGCGGCGAGCGGAAAACCGGCAAAGGACACTGGACACTCCATTTCGTCAGCACGCTCCTCACCCGCTGCTCCGACGCGACGCTGCTCCTCGGCCGCGGCGACAGCTCGCCCTTCCCATCGTCCGTGCGCACGCACGTTCTGCCGTACCGCGGCCTGCTGTGGCACGTCCATGCCGCTCGGTACGCAAGGCGGCATGCGGGAAGCATCTACGTCAGCCCCACCAGTTACATCGTTCCCGCGTTGCTCTCCGGCAGCGTGCCGTGCATCCCCGTCGTCCATGATCTCATCGCCTTCCGCCCGGAGCCGCATGAGCTGCGCGCGCGGTGCATCGAGAGGCTGACGCTCTACAGAGCAGCATCCCGGGCGGCCGGTCTGTGCACGTTGAGCGACGCGACGCGCAGTGATGTGCTCTCACGGTATCCGGACATTCCTCCGGAACGTGTCCGCACGATTGGCGCGGGCCCCGTGCACGCTGCTCCGGACGCGGCGGCGCAGGGAAATCCATCGCACATTCTCTGCGCAGCAACACTGTGCCCGCGCAAAAACCAACTGACGCTGATCCGCGCCTACGACGCGCTCCCGCAGTCGCTGCGAAGCCGCTTCCCGCTGATGCTCGCGGGTGGGCGCGGCTGGCAGGACCGCAACATCGTCCGCGCTGCGCGATCGACGGCGGGCGTCCGCTGGGCCGGCTACTCGAGCGACAGCGCTATGGAAGAGCTGTACCGCGATGCAGCCGTCGTGGCCTGCCCGTCGCTGTACGAGGGATTCGGCCTGCCCGTCCTGACGGCACTGCAGCGGGGCATTCCCGTCCTCTGTTCCCGCCGCGGCAGCCTCGCCGAGGTCGCCGGTGACGCCGCGGTCTTCGTCGATCCCGAAAGCGTCTGGTCAGTGCGCGATGGCCTGTTGCGGCTGCTGACGGACTCCACCCTGCGGGACGATCTGCGCCGGCGCGGCTTGCAGCGCGCGCAGCAGTTCACCTGGGAGGGCACCGTCGACCGCTTCCTCGCATTCCTCCGTGATATTTCCTCCTCTCCTGCTTGCACTCCGGCCCCGCGGGCAGGTATGCCACTGCAGCCATGAAAATGCAGCACCGCATCGGCCTGGTCGTGAAGCCGACCCTGACGGCAGACGATGCCGCAGTGCAGAGCACCTGCGCGGTCCTCGACTCGCTAGGCTTGTCCGTGCACGTAGAGGAGTCGTGTCCGCGCGGCATCGGCCCGTCCGGCGCCCCGCGCTTCTCCCTCGCCGCGCCGAACGTCGACACTCTCCTCGTGCTTGGCGGCGACGGCACGATCTTCCGCACCGTGCGGCGCCTCGGCGATCTCTCCATTCCAATTCTTGGCATCAACCGCGGCGGCGTCGGCTTCCTTGCGGAGATCGATGCAGACGATGCGCAGGACATCCTTCCGCGATTGCTCGGCGGCCAGGGCATCGTTGAGGAACGCAGCCTACTGGAGATTCGCGCCGAGCGTGCAGGAGCGATCGTGTTCCAGGGGCACGCGCTCAATGAGGCGGTCATCGCCCAGGGCGCCCTCGCCCGCTTGCTCGATCTGGAAACGAGCGTCCAGGGAGAGCCGCTCACGACCTACCGCGCGGACGGCCTCATCATCGCGACCCCGACGGGATCCACAGCCTACTCGCTCTCGGCGGGCGGCCCGATCGTGCACCCGCGCATGCAGGCCATCATCCTCACCCCGCTCAATCCCCACACCTTCAGCCAGAAGCCCATCGTCATCCCCGAACATCACCGCGTCACGATCGCCATCCTCGCACGCGAACAACGCTCGTCGGACATGTCCGTGGGGTTGACGTTGGACGGGCAGGAGTACATCCCTCTCCAATGGGGAGACCGTGTGCACGTTGCGGCGGCAGCCGGAAAGGCGCGCTTCCTCCGCCGCGCCGAAGACACCTTCTTCGCGACGCTGCGGCGCAAATTGAAGTGGGGGGAGAGGCCTTAGACATGGGAGGGCCACCCCTGGTGTCCCTCCCATGAACCCACCCTTCCTCAAAAGGTGCGCTCAAGGTCGGGGCCCACAAGACCCGCCCTTTCGCGCATATATATTCAGTCTATGAACGGAATTCTTCCTCGATGACCTCCGGATCACGCTCCATTTCTGTCAGTTCATGGATGACGTTTTTCCGCGGTTTGTAGTTCACCTGGCTGCCGTGGGGAAAGCGCAACACGCGTTCGATCACTGATTGGAGCATCTCCCTGCGGTCGCCTGCGATGGCGTAGAGACGTGGCAAGGCACGGTCGGGTCGGAGGATGTCGGGGACGAGGCGCGATTTCAGGACACTCGCAATGCGATCGATGCGTTCGCCCTTTGCCGCGGCCACCACGCCGCGCATGATGGGATTGCGATCCAGACATGCGTTGACGAACGTGAGCACGATGGGCGGAGGATCGACGGCGATGACGACATCGGAATTCTGCACATCGGCGCTCCGTTTTCTGGAGAGAACATCCGCGCCATTCCGCTCCCCGCCTTCTGACGGCAGGCGACGAAGCTCCACCTCATCGACACGGAGGAGCACGCGCAGGCGCTCCGCGGTTTCCTCCAGACATCCGCGCACATCCTCGGCCCATTCATCCAGCACTTCATCGTACCGATCTTCACCGGCAAGCTGTGCAAAAAAAGCCTCGTGCGACGTCGGGTAGGGCTTCAGGATCGTCGTCACGCAGGTGTTCAGGCGCTGCATGATCAACGTATACCGAATCGCCTACGCACTGACAACAGGGAATCGCGCAACCTGTTCCGCACGGCACTCCACGGCGATTCCGTAGCAGGAAGGATGGTTCCATGCTTCACGAATGAGGGGGTGCAGGACATCCATTCCGTCCGCTCCCGCGACGATCGCCGAGGCCGGCTCGCGTCGCACATCCGCGGGAAGGTCCACCTTCTCGGGCACGTAGGGCGGATTGCTGACAAGGATGAATGGACGACGCTCTCCGGCAAGGGGCTGCAGCAGGCTGCCGCGGCGCAGATTGACGCGCGCGCCGACGCCGAATCGCTCGACGTTGCCACGGGCGACGTCTAGAGCCGCGGATGAAACATCGGTCGCGATCACGTCTGTCTCCGGTAGCTCGCACGCAAGCGTCACGGCAATGCAGCCGCTTCCCGTACCGATGTCGACAAGCAGCGGCGGCAGAGTTCCACGCTCCCGGAGCAGCACCGCAGCGACGATGCCGCTATCGACCTCCTCCGTGTGCCAGCGCAGCGGCTCATATTGAACAATTTTTTTATACAATCGCATGACAGCCTCCACCAACCCCTCCGTTGCCGGGCGCGGCACGAGCACATCCGGCGTGACGGAGAAACTTCTGCCGTAGAACGAGCGCTCACCGAGGATGTACGCGACCGGCTCGCCGCCCGCTCTGCGAAGGCAAGTTTCCTCGAATGCCAGGGCGCGATCCCTCGCCACGTTGTCCGTCGCGTGCGCAAGGAGCCAGGAACGATCGACTCCGAGCACAGACGCGAGCAGGACCTGCGCATCCGCCGCTTCGATACCCGCCGATGACAGCAGTTGATTCACCCGCACGCCGCTATGATAGCCGCATGCAGACCGTGACGATCGATTGCCGTTTCGCGGGCGGACACACGGGACTTGGGCGTTACACCCGCTGTCTTGTCAGAGAGCTCGTCCGTCATAGCGGCAACCTGCGGTACGTGCTCCTTGCCCCCGATAGCGCCGAGGAGTGGCTGCGCAGCCTCCCTGCAGGAACGTGGGATACGCAGCGCATTGCTTTGCCTTCGTACTCCCTACGCGAACACGTCACTCTGCCGCCGCTCCTGCGCAGATCGGGCGCCGCATTGCACTTCAGCCCGCATTTCACTGTCCCGTGGCGCTGTCCCCTCCCCTTCGTCGCCACCATCCACGACTTGATTCTCCACCGCTACCCGAACCGCCGTTCGCTTCTCGCTCAAGCCGCGTACCGGATGCTCCTCAAACACACGGTGCAGTGCGCCGCCTCATTGATCGCCGTCAGCAAATTCGTCGGCGACGAACTCACATCGGTCTACGGCGAGGACCTCCGATTGCGGATCACCGTCGTACCCGAGGGCGTCGACACGGAATTTCATCCGCGTTCGAACACGGAGCAGAAGGAGATCCTCGCGCGGCACGGACTGCGCCGGCCGTTCTTCCTCTACGTCGGAAACGCCAAGGAACACAAGAACGTTCCTCTGCTTCTCACCGCATTCACGCAATCGGGACGGACGGACTGCACGCTGGCGCTGGTCACCGGCGGCCGCGAAGCGGCCGCACTGCGCCTTCCCCCACGCGCCGTTCTTCTCCAGGGCGTCCCCGATGCCGATCTTCCCGCCCTCTACAGCGCGGCGACGGCTTGCGTCACCGCGTCGCTGTACGAAGGATTCTGCCTGCCGGTCGCGGAGGCGCTCGCATGCGGCTGCCCCGTGCTCGCGACGCGCCGCGCCGCCATTCCCGAACTCGCCCGCGACGGCGTCATACTGCTCGAACCGGACGCGGCCTCATTCGCCGCCGCGATGCGCTCCCCTCCCCTTCACGCGGCGCCCATGCGCACCGGCACATGGGAAAACGCCGCCGTCCGCACGGCAAGCGTCTTCCGGTCGTGCCTGTCTATTCGTCGATCCTGATCACCGCCGATGACGGTGTCGAGAGTCCCGCGCCGACGGCGTTCGAGAGGACGAAGCTGAACGTCTCTCCGCCGTCGCTCACGCCGTCCGTGAGCAGCGGCACGAGCATTTCCTTCGATGCCTCACCCGCTGCGAAGGAGAGCGTTCCGTTCGCGGGCGTAAAGTCGTTTCCGCTGGCGCTGCCGCTGATCGTCGCGTACGTGACCGTCGCCGCGCCCGTCGTGCCTCCGACGCGCTGCACCAGCACCACAAGGCTTTCGCCCTCCGCACCGGCGTAATCGGATTTGCTCAAACGGAAGGATCCCGAACCGGTATCGGCCGTTTCGTTGTCGTAAATCGTCGCCGTCGCCAGGCTGTACTTACTCAAGCCCGCGCCGCCCGTCGGCGCGCTCAAGCGAATGGAGAACGTCTTGTTCCCACCGATGTCGCCGTTGTCGATGATCGGAACCGTAAACGTCTTCGATGTTTCTCCGGCGGCGAACGCCAGCGTGCCCGTTGCCTTTGAGTAGTGCTGGGCGTTCTTTCCGGTGCCGTCTTCCGTTGTGTACGTGACGCCGACTTCCCCCGTGCTGCCGCCCGTGCGGTTCACCGTGACCGTCAGGTTGCCTCCGTTCTCCTTGATCCCGTAACCGACAGCGGACAGTGCGAACGTTCCAGCGGCGGCGTTGGACGCGGCGACCGACGACGCCGACGACGCCTGGGCGGGACCGGTGTTTCCACCGCGCTCGTCGTCGAGAATCACCATCGTCGCCTCGTTGGGATTGCCAAGCACAGCACCCCCCGTCGGATTCATCAGACGAACATGCACGGTCTCCTGCCCCTCGGCGAGGGTGTCGTTCTTGAGCAGGATCGTGAACGTCTTGGTGGTCTCTCCGTCCTTGAACGCCAGCGTCGCGTTATTCTTGGTGTAATCCTCCCCCTCGATCGCAGATTCCCCGGTAAGCTCGACGGACACGCCGACGTTCCCCTTGCTGCCGATCGCGCGCACGATGCCGATCGTCAGACCCTTGGCTGTCTCGGGAATGGTAAAGGTCTCGGTGGCGAAGCGGAACGCGCCTTCGGGGCCGGCCTTCACGCTGCTGGACGAGGAAGAGGAAGTTGCACTTTTCGTCGACGACGGGCGCGATCGCGACGATGACGCCTCCGTTTCCTCCTGTTCCTCCTGTTCCTCCTCTTCTTCATCGGCACTAGAATCGTCTGACAAGTCCTCGCCTAGGAGATCTGCGCGCAGACGTTGCAATGCAACGGCGAATTCACCGCGCGTCAGGGGATCGCCCGGACGGAAGCGTCCGTTGGAGCCGACCATGATGCCGCTGGTATACAGCTCGCCGACCGCCTCATCGAAGAACGTTCCCTGCGCGACGTCGGAGAACACGGACGAACCGAGGAGGGTGCGCCCGACAACCGTCCCCGCCGTGCCAAAGGCAACACCGACGCTGAAGACCGTGAGAAAGATCACCGAAAGACGCAACGAACGGAGCGATGGGCGCATAGAAAAAAGAGGAAGGAATGGACACGCTAGTATTGGGCAACCGTCCCCCACAATGCAAGATTGCCAGAGGACAGAGAGCCGCACGATGCAAGGGAAGACGGCGAGCATGTATGCTGGACGGCGATGGACCGCTTGGATTCCCTCCTCCCCAGAACGCTCCGCAAGCACGGGCTCTACGAGCACGCCCGGGCCGCGCGCATCGCCCATCTGGCTGACGCATGGCTTAAGCGACGGCTGGGGCCCCTCGGCGGCGCCGCCCGCGTCGAGAAGGTCGACGGTAAAACCTTGATCATCGCCTGCGACCGTTCCGTGGTGGCGCAGGAGGTGTCTTCCGGCGCGGACGAGCTGCTGGCGGAGCTGCGATCCTGCGGGAAGGAAGCCGCCCCCACGGCCGTTCGCGTTCTGCGGACACGCCGGGAGGGGCTTGCCAAAGGCATGTAGGGTCTCTACAGTGCGCGCTCACATGCTGATGATCCGCCTCCAGCGCACCGGCCGCGAGAACGTGGCGACGTACCGTGTCGTCATCGCGGAAAAATCCGCTCCCGTCAAAGGGAAGTTCCAGGAAATCGTGGGTCACTATCGCCCGCAGGATGCGTTGGAATCCTTCACGGTGGAGAAAGCGCGCATCGAGCACTGGGTCAAAAACGGCGCGACGCCGACGGACACGGTCGCGCGATTGCTCAAGCGCACGGGATTCGACGGCATGGAGCGCTTCATCCGCAGGTACCCCAAGCGCAAGCCCAAGGGCGAGGAGCCGGAGGCTCCCGCAGCTTCAGCAGCTCCGGCGCCGGCTCCCACAGAAGCACAGCCCGCACCCACTCCCGCTCCAGCGGAGGAGCCCGCTCCGCCGCCTGCTGACACGCAGGCCGCGGCAAGCTAAGATCCCTCTATGAGCAACGCTGCAGACGCCCAGCAGGTGCCCGGTCTCGACTTTCTCCGCTTCGTCCTGGAAGCGATCGTCGACGAGCCCGCCGCCGTGCAGATCACAGGCACGACGGACGATCTCGGCATCCTGCTCACCGTGCAGGTCAGCGAGAAGGATATGGGAAAGCTCATCGGCAAGGGCGGCCAGACCGTAAAGGCTCTGCGCACCCTGTTGCGTCTCCTCGGCGGCAACGCGCGTCAGCGCATCAATATGAAGATCCTGGAGCCGCAGATTCCCTAATCCCTCTGTCCGGACCCCTAATCCCTCTGTCCGAATCCCTATTCCCTTCCCTTCCCCCCTCCTCCCATGCTCCGGCAACTTCTCGAAGAAGGCAGCGTCATCGACATCGTCGCGACGTTCATCGCGCTCGCACTGATCGCCGCCTCCATTCTCTGTCTCATTTTCATCATCGTCGGAGGCATCACCTTCATCCTCTCGGCGGGCAACGAGGAGAAGATCAAGAAGGCCGTCCACACGATCCGCTTCGCGATCATCGGACTCATCGTCACCTTCGTGGCGTTCTTCGCGGTCGCATGGCTGTCCAAGCTGCTCGACATTCCGTTCGAGCTGAACTTCTCGACGATCGTCAGCCTGATGCAGGACATCTTCGCGGCATTGCAGTAGGACTCTTCCGTCGATACGCAAAAAGGGGCAATCGCCCCTTTTTTGCGATACAATGCGACACGGGGGCGCCTAGCTCAGCTCGCCCAGCCCTCGCTTGCGAGGGCGTACTGTAAAAACCGCTGCTCGTTCCTTCTTCCTTTCCATCACCATTCTGCGATTATGGGCGCCTAGCTCAGCTGGTTAGAGCGGCTCGCTTACACCGAGTAGGTCGGGGGTTCGAATCCCTCGGCGCCCACCATCCGGCTTCGCCCGATGGCGACGCACGTGTTACGATGCCGTTCATGCAAACACGGAAAAACATTGTGTTGTGGGTGCTCTACGATTTTGCGAATTCGATCGTTTCCATCGTCTTCTTCCTCTATTTCGCGCAGTGGATCGTTATCGACCGCGGGGTATCTGATTTTCATTTCAACCTCGCTTTCACAGCGTCCGCAGTGCTTCTGCTCCTGACGGTGCCCACGACCGGCATGCTGCTCGACACGCACATCAGGCGCATCGTCGGGCTTCGCGTCACGACCGCGTGCGTCATCACTCTGTACAGCCTCTGCGCGCTGTCGGCGCTGTGGGGCAAGGAATATGCCGCGCTGATCCTGTTTGCTCTGGGCTTGTATATGTATTTGCTCTCCTTCACGTTCTACACGCCGCTGCTCAACGACATCGCTGCTGCGGGCAAGCGCGGACGAGTTTCCGGCTTTGGCATCGCCGCCAATTACCTCGGTCAAATCGTCGGGCTTCTTATCGCCTTACCGTTCTCCAAAGGAACCGTGAGTTTGTTCCACGCCACGCCGCGCGCCGAGACGCTGCTGCCCGCCATTCTTCTCTTCGCGCTGCTGTCGCTCCCGGCCTTGCTGCTGCTCGATGAACCGAAGCACGCTGCGGCGACAACGCCGCTCGCGCAGACATGGAAGCAGACGTTTCGCCAGACGAGATCGCTGCTGAATTCTCCGAGCGTCGCATATTTTTTGGCCGCCTACTTCCTCTTCAACGACGCCATCCTTACGGTTTCGAATAATTTCCCCATTTTCCTGGAGAACGTGTGGGCCGTCGGGGACACGACCAAGACCTTCATCCTGCTCGGCATCCTGCCGACATGCGCCGCTGGCGGGGTGCTCTCGGGCTTCCTCGCGGATCGCTTCGGCCACAAGCGGACACTCGTCGTTATCTTGCTGGGATGGCTCGGCCTTCTCCCGCTGCTTGGCCTGCTGACAGACTTTACCCTCTTCGTCATCTCCACGACGATCATGGGCTTCTGGTTCGGCGCCAGCTGGACGGTGTCGCGCTCCGTCATGTCGCACATTGCCCCCGCGGGAAGACATAATCTGGCCTTTGCGTACTTCGGCCTTGCGGAACGCGCGTCGTCATTCATCGGACCTATCGCGTGGGGATTGCTCGTGACGAATCTTATTTCCCTTGGGAGCGGGCGATACAGAATCACCACGATCGCCATGACGGGATTCATCGTACTGGGCCTCCTCGCCCTTGCTCGCGTGCACGATGAAAGAACGCCGTCGCGCGCAGGATAAGGGCTTGCACTAGCGCTCCAAACCCGTACACTATCGCCGATGCATACCCTCCTCACCGCCATCCTCGTGATCGACAGCATCCTGCTGATCCTCTGCATCCTCGTGCAGCACCGCATCAGCGGCCTCTCCAGCACGTTCGGCGGCAGCGGGTCGGTCTACGTGCAACGGCGCGGGGCGGAGAAGGTGCTGTACCAGGCGGGCATCGTCTTGAGCGCGATCTTCTTCGGCTTGAGCATCGTGCTGTGGTTCGTGTATTAAAAAAGAGACCAAGGAAGCCAAAGAGACCAAGGGCGCCAAGGATGACTTGTTTATTGTAAAGATTGTCGAATGCGAAAAAGCAGATAGCTCACGCGATGGATGTGCTCGTCAATTTTTAAATAATCTTTGCCAGACAAATACAACAGGTCACGGGCAAGCATGCATTGGCAATGCAATTCTTCCAAAGATCCGTGTGCAATTTCGAAGAAATGCGCCCTTTCCTTGGGTGAAGATTTTGCGTTTCCTTCCGCGATGTTCATCGGGACGCTGTATGCGGAGCGACGCTGCTGATTGACTAGGGCAAAGCGCTCTCTTGCCGGAAAGCTATCCGTCAGGCGGTACATGGAAAGGCATAACTGATATGCCTCCTGCCAAACAACTAAGCGTTCATGAGGTCGCTGATGCATGATCGCATCCTAGGTGAATTTTGGATGCTGCATTTTTGATGATTTATTCATGATGAATTTCTTGGCTTTCGCAAAGGGAATACTGCGTTCCATTCGCGTGCGGAACTCCTCGGTCTCTTCGGTGCCTTTGGTCTCCTTTGTCTCCTGTACACTGTCCCGGTGCTTTCGATCGTCTTTCGCATCGTAACGTGGGTCCGGCGCTGGGAACGCTTGGTCGTCGCGGGCCTGATCGTGCTTGCGCTCGGCAGCTTCGTCGCGCTGCTCGTCAGTTTCTACAGGAACGTCACGGTCCTCGTCCCGGCCAACGGCGGCACGTACATCGAAGGGTCCGTCGGAACGCTCCTGCCGCTCAATCCGTGGTTCACAATCCAGAACGACGTCAACCGCGACATCGTCTCGCTCGTCTTCTGCGGGCTGCAACGGTACAACCCGAAAACCCGCCTGATCGAGAACGACGCCGCGACGCTCACGGTGAAGAACGGCGGCCAGACATACACGCTCGCGCTGACGCCGGGATTGCTGTGGCACGACAGCACGCCCGAAAAACCGCATCCCGTCACGGCCGACGATGTCCTCTTCACGTATGCCGCAATCCAGGATCCCGCGTTCCCCAATCCCCTCCTGCGACAAAACCTGCAGGGCGTCACCGTGGAGAAGATCAACGATATGACGGTGCAGTTCCGGCTGGAGAAACCGTACAGCTTCTTCCCCAGCAATTTGACGCTCGGGCTCCTTCCCAAGAGCGCGTTCGATGGCATTCCGGTTGAGCGTCTCGACCAGGCGTTGGACTTCGGCTTCGGTCCGATCGGTTGCGGCCCCTACCGCCTCCACACCGTCCTGCAGACGGAGTTGAGCACGGAGGTGACGCTCGAGCGTTTTGACCGGCCGATCGCGCCGCATCCGCATATCCTGCGGATCGTCCTGCGGATCTTCCCGGACTACTTCAGCCTGCTCTCCGACCTGCGCAACCTGCACGCCATCCGCACCGTGCCGAAGAACGATCAGGGCGAGCCCGCCGTGCCGCGGCGCTTCGTCGCTCGTCAATACACGCTGCCGCAGTACGTCGCGCTGTTCTTCAACCTCGATCGCAGTATCCTGCAGGACCCGCAACTGCGCCTGGGCCTCCAGCTGGGCACGAACAAGCAGGCGATCGTCGACGCGATCAACGAATCCGTCATCGTCGACACGCCCCTGCTCCAACTCACGCGCGACGACTGGCGCTACGCTTTCGATCCGCAGGCGGCGCAGGGCGCGCTCTTCGCTTCGCAGTGGTACTTCCCCGAGAAGCTCCGCCTGCAACGGGTTCTTGAGCAGCGCGAGGCGAATCGCACCGGCCACCTGCGCATCACCCCCATCGCCCTGCTCGACACGGGCGCCCTCCTCACGCTGACCGGTTCCCTGACGCCCGAGTCGCTGAAGAAATCGATCAACGGCGTGCGCCTGCAGATCCACCCGACGCTCTCGGGATCGTGGATCGTCCGCCTGCCGACCGACGGCTCCAGTGGCAGTCTCCTCCCCGGCGACAACCTCGTGCGTCTGACGGGCGACAAGGGGGCGGTTCTGGATTCGTTCTACCTCTGGCGGACAACCGACTCCAAGGCGTTCCGCCGCGCGGCAGAGGAGCAGCGACTGGTGGACCGTTTCACCGCATCCAAGAACGGGGAGATCCCCGAGGGCGAACGCATCACCGTCACCGACCTGACGCTCGATCAGGGATTTCTGCGCAAGCGCATCGCCGCCGACCCCGTCGGCATCCGCGCGAACGACCGCGGGCGGCTCCTGTCTCTCGTGCTCCTGACGAGTCCCTCTCCGCCCCACTACCGTGCCATCGCCGAACTGGCGCGGGATCAGTGGCGTCTGCTCGGCGTCGACGTGCAGGTGCAGATTCCGGAAGATCGCGCTGCCTTCGAGGAGCGACTGCTCAAACGCGATTACGACGTACTGCTCTTCGGCCAATCCCTCCTCGACAACCTCGACAGCTACCCGTACTGGCACTCCAGCGGCATGCAACGGCTCACCGGCAAGCGGTCGGACCTGCGGCTCGACGCTTACAACCTGTCGCAGTACGCCTCGTTCGAGGCCGATGCGCTGCTGGAAACCGTCCGCGAGACGACGAGCGATGGCGAGCGCGGCAAGGCGCTGGCGAAGTTGGAGGAGATCTTCAAGAAGGACGTCCCCGCGGTGGTGCTCTACTCGCCGCTCTACACCTTCGCCCACACCGACGAGATCAAGGGCATCGCCTTAAACGATCTGTCTCTCCATTCCGACCGCTTCCTGACGTTGCAGGATTGGTACCTGCGGGAGGAGCGGACATTCCCGGAGAACAAAGGCTGGCTGACCTTCTTCCCCTGGCTTCTGGGCATGAGCGATAGCGGCGTTTGCCAAACGGGAAGCTGCGCGACCGTCGCCCCATAGGAGAAAAGCTTCTTGACGCCTCCGGTGCCTACGATTCCTTCGTATTGACCTTTTACGGGTCATTCGGTAGGATGTTTCGGCTTTTTGATACGACATGGAAATTCTCCTCCTCCAAGACGTGACGAACGTCGGCAAGAAAGACGACCTCCTGGTCGTCGGCGACGGCTTCGCCCTCAATTACCTGCTCCCCCGCAGACTCGCGATCGTGGCCACGCCCGTCGTCCGCCGCCGCTTCGGCGAAGCGATCAAGGCGCGGGCGGAGCAGCGCGAGAAGGAGCGGCAGGCGCAGCTCGGCGCCGCTACGGCTTTGGCAGGCAAGGCGGTCCGGTTCGTCCGCAAGGTGACGAAGACCGGCAAGCTCTACGGCGCGATCAGCGAAGAGAACATCGTCCAGGCGCTCAAGGAGCAGTACGCGATCGACATCGCGCCGGCGCTCATCATCGTGCAGGAACCGATCAAGTCCACCGGCACGGTCACCGTCCGCGCGGACATCGCCGGCCAGAAGGTGCCCATCACCGTTGTCGTCGAGGCGGAGAAAGCCGAGACGAAGGCGAAAACGAAGAAGATGTGAGAAGGAAGACAGAAGATGCGAAACGCTTGCCATACGCTCGGGATTCATGTTTTATGAGCATACCGATCAACGTTGATCGGCACTCTTGAAGGAGAGATGCCCATGAAAAAACTGATCATTGTCAGGCACGGTTCCTATGATGAAATGACGCACAATCTGTCGACCGTGGGCGAGCAGCAGGCTCGCGAACTCGCAGAAAGACTGCGTACGCATATTGTCGGCACGAGCTTGATTGTCAGCTCACTCGCGCCGAGAACCCGGCAAACCGCAAACATCATCGCTGCTGAACTGGCGATCACGGAGTGCGTTGAGAGCAGCGATGTCGGCGATGTCGATGACATGGGTTTGCCGATGCGACTTGTGTCGAATGTGCGGGAGCGATGCGACACCTTGATCCTCGTCACGCATAAGCCCATCGTCGATCACCTGCCCACGCGCTTCTCGCGCGAACAGGGACTGAAGATAGAAGTGCCAATATTCTGGGTATGCCCGGCCACCGGCGTCGTGATCGACTGCGAGAAGGCAATTCTCACGCTCGTCTGAAACATCCTTCAAGTCCAGCCCCGCATTCGTTGCGGGGTTTTTTTTGAAGGCATCGTTCTGGCATTCCCCGTGCAAAACGAGGAAAATGAAACAGCATCCAGGTAATTCCGTGGGCCAGTAGCTCAGTTGGTTAGAGCACCGGACTTATAAACCGGCGGTCGGTGGTTCAAATCCCCCCTGGCCCACCACACTTCGCTCGCTGCTGCGAGCTTCGCGTGGTAAACCACGGCCCAGGTGCAGTGGACAGAAAACTCTACGACAAAGGCTCGTTGTCCCCGCGTCCATCGACGAGGTCAAGAATATGTTTGAACTCGGAATTTCCCGGCAAAAATCCTTGCAAAAACTCCCGACTGCCCTGTGTGATGTGCCGAATGGCATTTGCAGCCTGTGGGAAACGAAGGAGTGCTTGAACGTGTTGCGAGGCTTCCCGATGATTTGGATCACTGATGGCATTCCGAAAACCCTGCCATCCTTTGCCATGCGGCTTATCCGCAATGGTGATTGCATGCTCTATCGCCTTATCCAATTCTCCCGCCAGTTCTTCGGGTGTGAGCATGAACATATGATGCCGTAAACAAATGACTTTTCCAAATCACGCAAGTGCTCTCGGACGAAGGGCATTGCCGATACGCACCGCCGAACCGTACAATCGCTCTCCGTGCGGTTTCCACCGTTCGGTTTCGTCGCAGGAGTCGTCTCGCGCATTCGCGCGGGAGGCTTGTCGCGCTCACAGATCCGTTGGATCGGCGCCGCGCTACTCCTGCTCGCGCTGCTCCTCGCCTGGTGCGCCGAGCGGCACATGGACGTACGCCGTTTTGCTTCGCGCGCGGAGATCGTCGACGCCAATGCGCCGCTGCCCATCGACCAGCCGCGCCTCGTCGCCGCCACGGGACTGCTCAACGCCTCCGTCGACGTCGGCGACGAATCCCTCCTGCCGCCGGGACCCTTCATCGCGCTGAAGCGCACGGTGGAGATGTTCTCCTGGATGGAAGATGTCGATTCCTCGACCGACGAGCCGCTCTACCGCCTGGACTGGACCGAGACGCCGCCGGAAGCCTCCGGCTTCCTCGAACCGGCTGGCCACGAAAATCCGCCGAAGAGCCAAGCGAGCATGGTGAGGCGTGTCGGCTCCGCCCGCGTCGGCGTCCTCGCCGTTGATGTCGCATCGCTGACGCTCCCGTCGTTCCGCCCGCTGCAGCTCTCGCCCGAGAGCGTGCTTGCCGCCGGATACACGCTCAAAGGCAACGCGCTCTACCGCGGCAGCGGCACTCCCGACGATCCGAATATCGGCGACATCCGCATCCGCTACTCCGTCGTGCCGCAAAGCGTTCCCGCGACACTCTTCGGGGTTGCCGAAGGGACGTCGCTGCGCCCGTACGTGCATCCGGGCGGAACCAGCATCTACCACCTCTACTACGGATACCGCGAGGACGCGCTCCGTCGCATCGGCGGCACAGACGCCGCTCTCTGGCTGTCTCGAGCGGCCGCCGTCGCTCTGCTGTGGCTTGCGGCGCTCCTGCTGCTGCTCCCCTTCCCCATGCTCCTCCCGTCGCTTCAGCGCTTCCACCCGTGCCTCCAACGCTTCGCCTGCCTGCCGGTGGCGCTGCTCCTGTACGCGGCTTCGGTCGCGCTCCTGTCATTCGTCTTCTCCATCTGGATCCTCCTTGCTTTCGGTGTGTTGGCGTTGCTGCTTCTCCTACTCCTCGAGCATGAGCTGGCGATTCCCCTCCCCCCGCCTGCCACTTCTGCGCCGCTTCGGCAGCCTTCTGCCCCCCGCCCCACTCCACAGTCGGCTGCTTCCACCGCTCCCCTATCATTGATTCCCGCCGCTCCCCTCCCCGCCGCGCAGCGCTCGCCGATCAAAACCATCGCTCCGCTCAAAACACCTCCGGCAAAACGCGCTCGCAAGCCCGGGCCTTTGCCCAAACCAAAGGCGAAACTGACACTGCCCGTTCCAAAGAAGAAGACACCTCTCGCAAAGAAAGTCTCCTCGAAGCCTCCAAAGGGCAAGAAAACGAAGCGTACGAAGTAGCCGTTCACCGCCCTTCCTCCTTCATGCGCTCGACAAACGATCGCGCCTCCTTCTTCGTCGTGATGCGCCGCTCCACCTGCTCCCCATGCAGCTGCTGGAGCACACGGCCCACCTCCTCGCCCGGCCGGATTCCGAGAATCTCCATGACATCTGCTCCCGAAAGCAGCGCCTTCTCCGGACGCGGATGGGAATCGAGGAACGCATGGTAGTCCCGCACGATCTCGTCGTACAGGTCATACACCGGTGGATCGGTGCCGGCGATGTCCAGCTGGAAGAGGCGAAGCAACTCGGGGAACCACGGATGGTAGTACCAGTGCCCCTTCCGTGTTTCGGGCATGTCCGTGAACGCCCCCATCATCATATGATGCCCGATCAGCCACGCGATTTTGTCGCGGCGGCGCGCAGGACATCGGAGGCGATCGAGCGCCGCCGACACCAGCGACGCGGATACCTCGGCATGGTGGTCGAAGCGGATGCGCTCGGCCTGCGAGAACGTCTGTGCTTTCCCGCAGTCATGGAACAAGGCCGCTAGGCGGATGTCCGGACCGTCGTCTGACGCGAAGGCACTGGCGCACTTGAGCAAGTGTTCCCACACGTCCCCCTCATGATGGTAGTCCTTGGGTTGGGGAACGCCCTTGCACACGGCGAGTTCGGGGAGCATCTCGTGCAGGATGCGGAGTTCCCAGAGGTCCTCCAGCGCCCGCGCGGGGCGCGGTCCCGCGAGCATCTTCTCCAACTCCTCCAACTGCCGCGTTCCGGAAAGGGACGGGAGGAGGTGAGCGAGCTCCTGCAGCGCGCGGTACGTTTCGGGGTGGTACTGACCGTCCAACACGGCACGCAGGCGGACGGCGCGGAGCATCCGCAGGACATCGTGCTTGATGCGGACGGCGCCGTCGCCGATGAAGCGGACCAATCGCTCCTGCAGATCGCGCTCTCCGCCGAAGGGGTCATAGAGCTCCCGGTTGATCGGATTGTAGTACAACGCGTTCACCGTGAAGTCCCGTCTGCGGGCATCCTGTTCGCGCGTGCCGAACACGACCGATTCCGGATGGCGACCGTCACTCGTCTCGTCGTCTTCGCGAAAGGTCGTCACCTCGATGTCTACGGCACGGTAGTGCACGAGAACGCTGCCCAAACCCGCCGTCACTTCCCTCGCATCGGGGAACACGCGTGCGATCTCCTCCGGAAGCGCCGCGGTGCCGATGTCGATGTCCGCGGGCACGATGCCCAGGAGCATGTCCCGCACGCACCCGCCTACCCACCAGGTGTCATGCCCGGCATCGGTCAATTGCTCGACAACTTTGTAGGCGGCTTCACCGTGGGGAGTCGCAAGCGTTTGATCGACGATGTGTTTGGCTAGAGGCATCATACGATGTAAGACATAAGACGAACGATCGCGGACGGATGACTGTACGCTTCTATCTTACATCTTCCCTCATACTTCTCATCGCATGCTCCTCTTCGCCTGCCCCGGCGTTCCACGATCCACGCCCGCGCCGGGCGGAACGGTCGAAGGGCTGAAACACGCGCACAGCCTGGACATCGGCGCAATGGAGATCGAATGGGTACAGAGCGTTCCGGGCAACGTCGAGCGCATGGAGGCGATCCGCGAGACAGCGGCGGGCCTGGGGATGGCGCTCACCGTCCACGCACCGTACTTCGTGAATCTCAACGCGTCCGACGCCGTTAAGCTCGTCGCGAGCAAGAAACGCATCCTCGCAGCGTTGACCATGGGGCAAATCGCCGGCGTACGGTCGGTCTGCGTCCATGCGGCGTTCTACCAGGGATCGACGTCGCAGAAGGCGACCGACAACGTCCGTCGAGCGACCGAGGACATCCTTAAGCGCAAAGACCGGTTCTTTCCCGACGTGAATCTGGCCTACGAGACGATGGGCAAGCCGACACAGTGGGGCACGCTCGACGAAGTGCTCGCCGTCAGCAAAGAGTTCGGACTCTATCCCTGCGTCGACCCCGCACACATGCACGCGCGCAGCGGCGGCGCATGGAACACCGCGGAGGAGTGGAATGCGATGCTCGATGCGTACGAAGAAGCGCTGGGCGCACAATCGCTCCGGTCCATGCATATGCATTTCTCCGGCATCGCCTACGGACCCAAGGGCGAAAAACACCACCTTCCCCTTCGCGAGAGCGACGCGCGGTGGAAGGACTTCCTCGACGTCCTAAAGAAGCGCAATGTCGGCGGTGTCCTCGTCTGCGAATCCCCGCTGATGGAACAGGACACGGTTCTCCTGCAGAGCACGTTCGCAGCGATCGTAGAAAACGCATAGCTACGGTAGATTTACATGCTCGAAAAATGCCTTCTGAAAGCCAGAAAAACCATCGCCATGGACTTCGCAACTCTCGATGCTTCCGCAGACATTGACGCCAGGAATAACGAAGCGTAAACCACCCACAATCCATGCATCGCTCACCGCTTCTCCCGGCCATCCCGCGAGAGTGCTCTGCCCCCGAGTGGCAGCAAGCAGTCGGTTATCGCCCATCGCGCCGAACATTCCTCTCCGTCTCCGGACTCGCGATTGCAAGCGCACTCTTGAACGTTTCCAATATTGGCGCCGACACGCGCAGGCGCATTCATCCGCTCATTCTCGTATGGCTGGAGGGCGCCGCATCGCCATGGGAAACGTTCGCACCATCGAAATCCGACGCAACCGAGCAGTACAAGGGCAAGAAATTCGCAACGGTCGACACGGGTATTCCCGGAATCAAACTCGGGGGCGTTCTCCCCGATGTCGCAAAACTCATCCCCAGGGCAACGCTCATTCGCTCTGTTGATGCACAGACGTCCGACCACTTCATCAGTACGCAGAGCCTTCTGATGGAAGAGAATAACGAGCATGGGAAAACACTCGGCGAGGTGCTCGGGCAGAAGTCTGCGCTGGGAGGAGTGCCCTATTCCGTTTTGAACATGCCCGGCCATTATCAAAATGATCCGCCAACGATTCGCGATCACCACATGCAGCGCAATTTTCGCTTTGATTTCGACGCGATTCTGAAGAAGTTTCCAAAGCCGGACCTGCGGAAGGATCCTCGCATCCATGAACGCGTGGGTTTGTTGCAACAGCTCGATCGGATGCCAAGCACGTCGAAAGCGATGGCTCAGCGCGACCAGTCCTATGATACGGCCTTCGGTCTCGTGACCGGTGACTCGCAATACTTCGATGCACTAGAGCTTCCCGAGGACACGATCCGGCAATTCGGACCGTTGAAGGAGGTGCGACAATTCGCGGGCAAGACCGAAACGATTCCCAACCCACTCGCGTACGCGGCTGCCACAGCACATTTCATGGTGACGAAGGGAGGTGCCGGCGTCGTGACGATCCACCATTGCGAACGCGATGGATGGGACATGCACAGTAATCTCGAACAGGAAATGCAAATTCTCGGCGGTCACCTCAACCATGCCCTCGCCGAACTGATGCGCCGCGCCAGGACGGACGGTTATGCGGTCGTCTGCATGAGTGAAATGGGGAGAACGCCGAAACTGAACGACAACGCAAGCCGCGATCACGATCCCGTACACTTCGTTCTCGGGTGCGGCGGAAAATTCGCTGAAGGCACGGTGATCGGCGACTACTGTAAGCGTGGCCACATTTGCAAAGACAAGGTGCTGAACAGCGAAGTTTTCCCGACGATCGCCACCGCAGTCGGGTTGGAGGTTGATCCACGCATCAAACGCGTCCGGGAGGCGACAACCTAGCTGCTTGCTGCTACACTCCCCGAGTTCACCCTTCTCCCCGCCCCTTCACAGATAAGGAGAAAAACGTGTTCTGGGAAGTGTTCCTCGCATGTATCGCAGCGATACTCGCGTTCGTCGTGAGCATCGTGCTCCTCGTGGTCTTGCTGATCGTCATCGTTGTCCTTTGGGCGCGAAGAAAGCCCCAGGGACAGGGGCCGAAAGTGTCGCGGCTGGGCTTTCCCAGCTTCAAATCTTTCATGCGTCGCGCGCGAATCGAGGCATGGCAAACCGGCCTCGGCATGCACGCCTGTCTTGAACTCGACGCGCTTGACGATGAGGATATCGTGAAGCTCATCAGTTACATGACGCGCAACGCCCGCAAGCAGAAAACAGACGAAGAGCTATCGGACGATCTCAACGAACTACTCAGTACGGTCGAATGGGGTGCCGTTGAGTTCGCAAAAAAATGGATGCGTTCCTTTCGCATCATGGAAGCAGTGCGGCGGAAAAAGTGAGCACACCGGGCTGCCTGGATGGCAGCCCTTTCTTTTCGTACGTGGTATGCTCTCCTCCGACATTCCCCTCTCCCATGAACATCGCCATCAACGGATTCGGACGGATCGGACGCCAGGCACTGCGCATCATCGTCGAGAAGCATCCGAATTTGCAGGTCGTCGCCATCAATGACCTGACCGACGTCGCCACTCTCGCCCATCTCTTCGAATTCGACTCCAGCTACGGGCGCTTCGCCGGGGAGGTGTCGCACACGGACAGCGCCATCGTCGTCAATGGCACAGCGATCCCCGTCACGGCGATCAAGGAACCCGAGAAACTGCCGCACAAGCAGTACGCTGCCGATGTCGTCCTGGAGTGCACGGGCCGGTTCACGAAGCGCGATGACGCGGCCCTGCACCTGAAGGCCGGTGCGAAGAAGGTCATCATCTCCGCACCCTGCAAGGACAAGGCCGACGCGACGCTCTGTATGGGCGTGAACCACGAAACGTACGACGGCACGGCGCACCACATCATCAGCAACGCCTCCTGCACGACCAACTGTCTCGCCCCCATGGTCAAAGTCCTCCACGAGGCGTTCGGCATCGAGCACGGCCTCATGACGACCATTCACAGCTACACGAACGACCAGAACCTCCTGGACTTGCCGCACAAGGACCTGCGCCGCGCGCGCGCAGCGGCGGTGAACATCGTGCCCACCAGCACGGGCGCGGCGAAGGCCATCGGTCTCGTGATTCCGGAGGTGAGCGGCAAGCTTCACGGCATGGCCGTCCGCGTGCCGACGCCGACGGGCAGTCTTAACGATCTCACCGTTGTCGTCGGGAAATCGGTGACCGTGGAATCCGTGAATGCCGCTTTCCAGAAGGCCGCGACGAAGGGCCCGCTCAAGGGCCTCCTGCGCTACGAAGAAAAGCCCATCGTCTCCCACGATATCGTCGGCGACGGCGCCAGCTGCATCTTCGACGCCGCGCTGACGGAAGTCATTGGTTCGACGGGCTCACCACAGGGCGGCGGAACGATGGTCAAAGTCCTCGGCTGGTACGACAACGAGTGGGGGTACAGTAACCGCCTCGTGGAGCTCGCGGCGTTCGTCGGGAAGTTGCTCTAGGAGCGAAACTTCGCTATTTCTCGCCGTCCTTCTTCGCATCGTCGACGACTTCGGCATCCACGACTTTCTCCTTGGTGTCTTTGGACTCTTTGGCCTCCTTCTCTTTCTGCGTCGCCTCATACACGATCTTCCCGATTTCCTGCGCCGATTCGCCCAACTCCCGTGTCGCCTTTTCGATGTCGTCGACCGACGCCGAGTCTTTCTTCAGCACGTCGCGCAGCGCGTTCATCTTCTCGTTCACCGTCTTCTTCGTCGGATCGGGAATCTTCGCGTCATGCTCGCGCATCTGCTTCTCGATATTGAAGACGAGCGCCTCCGCGCCGTTGCGCGCATCGACGAGCGCGCGCTTCTTTTTGTCCTCCTCCGCGTGCAACTCCGCGTCCTTCTTCATCTTCTCCACCTCCTCCTTGCTCAAGCCTGTCGATCCCTGGATCGTAATGTGCTGCTCTTTGCCGGTGCCCTTGTCCTTCGCCTTCACGCTCAAGATGCCGTTCGAATCGATATCGAACGTCACCTCGACCTGCGGCAAGCCACGCGGCGCAGGCGCGATGCCGTCCAGGATGAACCGTCCAAGCGACTTGTTATCGGCCGCCATCTCGCGCTCGCCCTGCAGAACGTGAATCTCGACCGACGGCTGATTGTCCGCGGCCGTGGAGAACACCTCGCTCTTGCTCGTCGGAATCTTCGTGTTGCGTTCGATGAGGCGTGTGGCGACGCCCCCGAGCGTCTCGACGCCGAGCGAGAGCGGCGTCACGTCGACGAGCACGATGTCCTTGTCGATGTCGCCTCCCAGCACGCCGGCCTGGATCGCCGCGCCAACCGCAACCACTTCGTCGGGGTTCACGCCCTTGTGCGGTTCCTTGCCGAAGAGTTCGCGCGCCTTAGCGATGACCGATGGCATGCGGGTCATTCCACCGACAAGAACCACTTCCTGCACATCCTTCGCGGAGAGCCCCGCGTCCTTCAATGCCTTGCGGCACGGTTCCGCCGTACGCTCGATCAACGCGGCGACAAGCGCTTCCAGCTTCGCGCGGGACAGCTTCATCTGCAGATGCTTCGGGCCGGAGGCATCCGCCGTGATGAACGGCAGGCTGATCTCCGTCTCCGTCGCGGACGACAGCTCGATCTTCGCCTTCTCCGCCGCTTCCTTCAAACGTTGCAACGCGATCACATCCTTGCCCAAGTCGATGCCCTGCTCCTTCTTGAATTCCGCCAGAATCCAGTCGATCACCACTTGATCGAAATCATCGCCGCCCAGGTGCGTATCGCCGTTCGTCGCCAGCACCTCAAAGACGCCGTCGCCCATCTCCAGGATCGACACGTCGAAGGTGCCGCCGCCCAGGTCGTAGACTGCGATTTTTTGTTCTTTGCCCTTGTCCAACCCGTACGCGAGCGCAGCAGCCGTCGGTTCGTTGATGATGCGGACGACTTCCAGCCCCGCGATCTCCCCGGCTTCCTTCGTCGCCTGACGCTGGGAATCGTCGAAGTACGCCGGCACGGTGATGACCGCCTTGGTCACCGGCGACCCCAGGTACGCCTCGGAATCCTTCTTGAGCTTCTGCAAAACTTTGGCCGACACCTCCTGCGGGAGCATTTCCTTTCCCTCGACGACGATCACGGCGCGACCCTCTTTTCCCTCTTTCACGGGGAAAGGCATATGCCCCGCCTCGCCGCGCACTTCAGTGAAGCGGTGACCGATGAAGCGCTTCGCCGAGAAGATCGTGTTCTTCGGATTCGTGACCGCCTGACGCTTCGCGCTGACGCCGACGAGAACGTCGCTGTCCTTGAACGCGACGACCGATGGCGTGGTCCGGTTCCCCTCGCTGCTTGGAATCACGACGGGCTCACCGCCCTCGATGACGGCGACGCAGGAATTCGTCGTGCCCAGGTCTATTCCGATGATCTTTGACATAGAGAATGCGGGGAAAGTTCGCTTCATCCATCAGTCATTGTCATGGTGAGCCTGACGAACCATTGGCACTCGAAATTATAGAGTGCCAATTTCCCGCGGTCAACACCTCGCGCCCGCCAAAACCCCTTTATCTCTTCTATTTCCTCTCTTCCCTCTATCTCCTCTTCTTCCTCTCACTATACTCCCCCCATGTTCCTCGACGAAGCCACCATCACCGTCACGGGCGGGCACGGCGGACACGGGTGCGTCAGCTGGCGGCGTGAGAAGTACGTCCCGAAGGGCGGACCGGACGGCGGCGACGGCGGACGCGGCGCGGACGTCGTGATCATCGCCGACGAGAATACGGACACATTGAGCGACTATGCGTCGACAAAGGAATTTGATGCGCAGCGCGGCGACGGCGGACGCGGGCAGAAGTGCCGCGGGAAGAGCGGCGAGGATCTGCTCCTCACCGTTCCGCCCGGCACGCTCGTCCACGACGTCACCGGCGGCACCCCGGGAACCGTCCTCGCCGACCTCGCGCACCACGGCGATCGCGTCGTCGTCGCCCGCGGCGGCAGGGGCGGCTACGGCAACGCGCACTTCGTCAGCTCGGTACGGCAGCGCCCCGACTTCGCGGAACTGGGCGAGCCCGGCGACCATCGCGTCCTGCATCTGGAACTCAAGCTCGTGGCCGACGTCGGCCTCGTCGGCTACCCGAACGCGGGCAAGTCGACGCTCATCTCCGTCATCAGCTCCGCGCGCCCCAAGATCGCCGACTACCCTTTCACAACCCTCGTACCCAACCTCGGCGTCGCGGCGGTGGATGACCGGCGGTTCGTCGTCTGCGACGTTCCCGGACTGATCGAGGGCGCGAGCAAGGGGAAAGGGCTGGGCCACACGTTCCTGCGGCACATCGAACGCACGGGCATCGTGGTGCACATGCTCGACCTGGCGCGCGCGCTGCGCGAGGGGGGCGGCATCGACGTGGAGAGCCTCGCGGACGACCACCGCACGATCCGCCGCGAATTGGAGTCCTACTCCCCCATTCTCGCCGCCAAGAAGGAACTCGTCGTTCTGAACAAGACCGACCTTGCCGGAGGCGACGTCGACGGCATCGTGCGCGACCTGGGCAGGCACGGCGTTTCCGTATTCCGGGCGATTTCCGCGGCGACGCATGCAGGGACGCAGGAGCTGGTCCGCGCTCTGCTGCCCATCGTCCTGGAGGAACGCACGCGCCGCGACCAGCCCGAGGAAGAGGCGGATGCGGCGGCGCTCCCCGTTCTGCGTCCGCACATCGACGACATCCGCATGGGCGCGTACCGCATCGAGGAAACGGACGACGCCATCGTCATCCGCGGCAAGCGTCTGGAGCAGATGACGATCATGACGAACTTCGACAGCAGCGGTGCATTGAGCAGGTTCCGCGACGTGCTCTCGCGCGTCGGCGTTCTGCGCGCCGTGTCGCGTCTCCGGCAGAAGCGCGGCGGTCGCCCCGTGTACATCGGTGACATTCGCGTGGATGCGTACCTCGCGGAGGAGGACGCCGAGGACGACGCCCCATTGCCCTGATCCGAAAAGCTGGTATACACTCGCCCCCTTTTTCCCACCACGCTCATGCGCATGACCACAGCAGTAGTCGCAGCGATCGCCCTTGCGGCATCGATTCCCGCGTTCGCCGCACCGATGCCCCCCGATGAGCCGATGCACGGATTCGTCCGCGGACCGGACATTCAGTGGCGCGAGGAGAATCTCCGGGAATTCGATTCGCCGGAGCACCGCGCTTTCCGTGAGACATGGGACAGCGCCTACATCGCGTGGTTCATGCAGGCGGACAAACGCGATCCGCTCTTCGCGGAGGCCAACCGCACCTGGATGCAACACCGCAACCACGCGCACCGGCTCTTCCTGGAGAAAGGCCTGATCGTCGCGCCGCGCACATGGCTCCGGCTGTTGCCGCTCGCGTCCGACGCCACAATGGTGTCCGCGGAAGACTCCGTGGTTGCCCCAACCCCCGGCGGCATCGTCTGGCGCAACGGGCGGCCCGTCGTCGAGCGCCGTAGCCACAGGCTGATCAAGGCCGAGGTGCTCGCGCGCTTCGCCGTGGAGAAGCAGTCACTCTGACAATCTGGCATACTCGGGGCGATCTCCCCCGCGTTTGCCATGCCTCCCCATGACGCCCTCCAGCTGTCGGCCCGGCTTCGGCCGCTGCTTGAAGCGCGCATCGCACGGGTGAAGCGCCCCGCGGAAGGCGCGCTGCGCCACGACTATCTCGTCCCCGGCGGACCGTACCCCGAGCAGTGGGACTGGGACGCGTTCTTCATCGGCATGGCGATCGCGTCGCGGGATCGCGCGGACGCCGTCTACCTGCGCAACTGGGGGCTGAACTACATCGAGAACGCGCGCGACGACGGCTTCTGCCCGGGACTCCTGACGCCGAAGGGCCCAGACTGGCGCCTGAAGCACATGAAGCCGTTCCTCGCGCAGGGCTGCCTGCATGCGTCGCGATTCCTGAATGACAGCGCCTGGCTCACAGGCGACCTGTACGCGCGGCTCAAGCGAATCGTCCTGTACCGCGAGGAGCACGGGCTGTTCCACGTCGGCTTGGGGCTCTTCGCATGGACGGACAGCATGGAATCCGGAGCGGACAACAACCTCGCCGCTCTCGAGTATCCCGACGGCTCCGTCGCCGCGGTCGACTGCAGCTGCTTCGTCTACGCGGAGTACGCGGCGACGGCTCTGATCGCGCGCAATGCCGGGCAGGAGAAGGACTCCCTGATGTTCCGCGCCAAGGCGGAGCACCTGCGCGAGGCGATCATCGCGCGGCTGTGGAACAGAGAGGACGGCGCGTACGAGAACATCGACACCCGCACGGGCGAGTTCATCCGCGTGGTCGGCTACTCGTCGGTGCATCCGCTGTGGGCCGGCATCGCGCCGCAGGAGCAGGCGGACGCGTTCATCGACCGCTGGCTCCTGCATCCGGACAAACTGCGCTCGCCTCACGGCATCCGCACGCTCTCCAAAGATCACCCCCGCTACAACAACGCGAACATCATCAAGCCCCACAGCAACTGGCAGGGCCCGGTCTGGCCGATCGCGATGGTTCTCTACGCGCAGAGCCTGGCGAACTACGGACGGACGGATGCCGCGCTGGACGTCGCCGCTGATGCCATGCGCCTGTGCCTCAATGACATCGAGAAGAGCGGCGGCATGCACGAGAACTACGACGCCGAAACGGGTCAGCCGCTCGCCGCGCCCGATTTCATCAGCTGGAACCTGCTCCTCATGAATCTGGCGGAGGAAGTGCAGGAGCGGAGGAATCCGTTCATGATCCGCCTCTAACGCTCACCACGTCTCCACCCGCGCGATGCCGTTGCGCGCGAGGAGGGCGATGGATCCGATAACGCGGGGATACTCGGGGAGAACCACGCGAACGGGATTCGGCACGTCGCTGCGTTCGTCGCGAACGTAGATCGGCATCGGCATGCCGCTGCCATCCGCCCCCTGGATGCGGCGGTTGATCGCCCGCAGGTCGACCAAACCGCACTCCACCAGCTTGCGCCGCGTCTGCTCTTCCTGGCGCAGCACCGCCAGAATGGTGCGGAGAATGTAGGTGTACATCACCGTCTCCTTCTCCAAGTCGTTGTCGACGTCGCCACGCCGCTGGTGATCCGCATACTGCTTGAAATCCAGCATCAAATCGTGATCGCTGATGTTCATCGTCGTCTCGACGGGGTATCCCGTACTCATGACGAGGTCCTGGCTGGCTCTGCCCGCACGCGACATCTCGCCGGAGAGCAGCCACTGTTCCGCGCCCATGTACGTCCCGATACTGCGGGCGTAGTCCGTGTCGTACGATGCGAGGGCGTTCGCCGCGACGTACACGGGCTGATTGTTCCGCGCGCGGCCGTTCTTCGCCGGCTTCATCGATTCTCCGCCGTGCATGCGCAACTCGGCGAAGTGTCCCACGGGGTCGTATCCGTTGTCCGCGCCGTAGCGGGGATCGGAATCGAGCATGGTGACGTGCAGATCCTTGGCATTGCGCCGGTTGAGCTTGCCCGACGCCATAAGATGCAGAAGACCCGCCGTCAGCGTTATCCCCTTTCCTGCCAGCTGCTTAAGGCTGTTTGCCTGCTGGAATTCCAGGAAACGATCCATGTGGAGTGCATCGTCGAGAACATCACCCTGCTGACGGACATCGACACCAGCGGAGCGGGCGATGTCGTCCGTCCTGTCCGTCGACGCGCTCATCACGAGAATGCGATCGAGGGGGATGCGGTGCATGTCGATCAGGTACTTCAGTACGCTCCCGATGCGCCGCTCTTCGTTGCGCGCGGGGATCAGGTACAACGTCTTGTCGTGAATGAGGCGCTCGTGCTCCGGCGTCAATTGCAGTTCTATGCGCTCGCTCGTCGCGTCGACGTACTCCTGCCGTCGCTGAAGCATGCTTGCGACCTGCGGCGACTGCGCGCTGAAGGTAAATGCCCCTTCGAGATGCGCCTGGGCCTCCCTTCCATTGCCACTCCCATTCGATACTGGAACCCGGTCGTTCATCCCGTCCTCTGGAGGCTTCATCATGGTTGCAGGAGGGTAAATTGGCGATATTCAACAGGCAGCACCCGCCGGCGTCAACCGGTTTCGGCCGCGGATGCTTTTCGGCTTATGCACAGGACAAAAAGGCAGCGTGTGCACTTCGTGATGCCCTGCGAGAGTATTTCACGAAACAACCTATAACGATTTCTAAGGTGCGGATGCAAGGCGCGGTGGCATTCTGTACCTTCAAGCTTGAATGTAGTCCCGAATGATAGACATTCGTGCTCTGAATGTTCAACGTTGCACACCAAGCGAACGGGATCGGAAGCTGCGTCCTGATTTAAGATAGCTTCGTAGTTGCGTCCTTATTTGTCAGTCTTGTGAACACGGCCGCGGCGGTTGCGATGACGATGCAAGCGAACGTTGTAACGACGCCCATAGCAACACCGCCTGCAATATCATCCTGTCCGCGATGCGCTATGAATATGTAGGCCACTCCCGCGACGATCAAACCCGCCGTGATTAGGGCGCAATATTGTATCGTCCGCAAAGCATTCACGGACGCCTGTGAGAATGCTTTATTTTGTCGTACATACGACAAAATCTTGATTGTCTGGTAGAGTCCTACGAAAAAGGGAACGGACCCCAGATACACGTACGCCAGGAACGGATCATCGAAATAAATCTCCAAGAGCGTGGTGGCGTTCGCGTTCACTCCCTCGAGGTGAGGTTCCCACAGCAGGCCCGCAAGCACCGCGGCGCCGATGAGAACGATGGCCGCCTGAAGAAAAATCGTGGAAGCTCGTTTCATAGGAGTTCAATCCTAGTCTATGCTTGTCATGTGGTACATGTGATGCCCGCAGATTTACGAAAGGCTATTCGTTCAACGCCGGCGGCGCGGGCGGTATGGGAGGACATTACGCCCCTCGCGCGCAATGAATGGATTTGCTGGGTAACGTCCGGAAAAAAAGAGCAGACGCGGGTCATCCGCATTCAGAAAGCGCTCTCTAAACTCAAAAGCGGAATGCGAAGGCCTTGCTGCTGGCCGGGTTGTCCTCATCGTTAGTTCGATTCCGCGGCTGCGCGCTTCGCGGGGCACACTTCGCATCGAAAACAATGACAAGCTGATGGCTGCCACGCGAAGCTTGCCGAAGCGAGCGAAGTGTGGTGGAGCTGATGGGATTTAAACCCACGACCTCCGCAATGCGAATGCGGCGCTCTATCAGCTGAGCTACAGCCCCGGTGCGCGGCATTCTACAAAGCGTTCCTGCGGAAATCCACAGGACCCCACCGATGACACGGTTTGCAAGAGTCGGTATCGTCCTCCGGTGCCAGAAGAGCAGCGTCTCGCGACATTCACGGCTTCCTACGATGCCCACGCCAAGGCGATCTTCCGTCACTGCTCACTGCGGATCCTCGACCGGGATACGGCCATGGACATCGTCCAGGAGACGTTCATACGTCTCTGGGAATACATGGAGAAAGGCCACGCCATCGAGAATGTCCGCGCCCTCCTCTACCGCATCGCGAATAACCTCATCGTCGACGAGGTACGCCGACGCAAGCGGCGACCCACCGTCTCTCTCGAATCACTCGAGGAGGAAGGGTTCCATCTTTCTCACGATCCTACGAGCGCCACGCAGGAAACCATCGATTCCGCCCGCATCATCGCCATCCTCGGCAAGCTTCCGCCCCTCTACCGTGACCTCCTCGTGATGCGGTATATTGATGGGCTCTCTCCTCGAGAAATCGCGACAATCACGCGGAGGTCCCCCGCCGTCGTCTCCGTCCAGCTCAACCGCGGCGTCCGCCGCCTTCGCGTCCTCCTCCGCCATGGATAACGATATCTGCAAATTCTTCGACAGAGCAGCAAAGGCCGCCAACATGACGGACCGCGAGTTCGTCCGGCTCCGTGTCGCCCTCCGGAAATGGGCGACTTCTGCGTTAAGAGAAGGGGCTGCCGCGCGTCCTCGCAAGAGCATGACCCACCCAACACCATCGCGCTTCCTCGCTGCATCGGCAACGCTGTTCCCCTTCACACCGAAGGACGAGCGGTATCTCTTCCGGCGGATTCTCGCGGAACTCCCCCGCAGGCGGTCCTCGCCGCGGTTCTCTCTGATCCATGTCCTCGACTGGCACCTGCCCTATCGTCTCGTGGCAACAATGGCGTGTGTCATCCTCCTCATGACCACGGGCGTGACCGTCTCTTTCGCAGCGGAGTCGGCGCTGCCGGGAGACGTGCTGTACCCGGTGAAAATCTACGTCAATGAATCGGTGCAATCCCTCCGTCAGAGCACCCCAACCGCCAAAGCCGCGTGGGCCGTCGAGCGCGTCGAGCGGCGCCTCCGGGAGGCCGTCGCTCTCCGCGTGCAGCGACGCCGGACGCCCTCCCGCGAGCGCATGCTGCTGCAGTACCTGCGGCAGCATCGGAAGGAGGCGCAAGCACAGATCATCGCGATCGCTCCGGAACACACCTCCGCCGAGACGCTTCGGCTGCAATCGACGCTCGAAGCAACGTTCACCGCCTACCGCGATGCTCTGACGACGGCCGCGGCGTCGACTGACGACGGTTCCCTTCTCCGCGAGCTGGAGCTCGCCGCGGAGGAAGCCGGGGCTGCCCGTGAAGAAGCCGTGGATGCACTCACCGAGCTTCCAGCAGAGGAACTCGCCACAGAATTCATCGAACACGAGCAGGAGGCCCTCACCGCTGCCGAGGATGTGCGAGAGGCTTGGACAACGGCCCGGCAGCACGTTCCCGGGGACGTTTCATCGGCTGTAAGCGAGCGCCTTGAGCAAACGGAGGAGGTCATGGAGGAAATACAGGAGCACAAGGAAGCCGGCGATTTCGCCGAGGCCTTGCTCTCGGCGGAGGAAGTCCACCGGTTGGCACAGGAAACGGAAACACTCTTGATGATCCAGGAGCAACTGCAGGAACAGTCGGAAGAGGCGCCATCCGCTCCCGAAGAGCCGCCAGTTCCTTCACCCCCCGCCGAGGAGACGACGGGAGAGTCCACCCATCCCGAACAACAAGAGCCGACAGAGCCTATGACGGAGGAAGAGCCGCTGTCCGAGGAGGGGGGCACTGCGACGGATACGACGCCGGAACCACCCGAGCATGACGAACGCGGCGCTGTCTTCAGCGCCGCGTCGTCTGCGCAGGAGTGATCACTCCGTCGCGGGTTGCTCCGTGGGCGCGGGTTCTCCCGACTGCTCAACGGCAAACGTTGCCGAGAGTACGATCTCCGTCGCGGCGAAGCCGTCTTCCGGATCGTAGTCTTCCGCATTGAATGCCACACTCACGGACGTGTTCAGGAGCGCTCCGAGGCGGACATCGGTATCTTCCTCGTACTCCGCCTTCTCCTGCTTCAATGCCTCGATGAGGTCGGGCAACGCTTCCTTCGTCACTTTCTTCGTGTCGATCCTGTGCAGGCTCCGGGCGATCGACTGCGTGCAATCGGCTTCTTCGAGATCCTCGAAGGCGTCGGTAACGTCTTCGATCAATGCCACGGCGCTTTCACCATTCAATTGGACGTGTATGTTCATCTGGCCGTAGAACGTGCCGTCTCCCGCCGGGGTGGCCCACCACTCCTTGCGGATCACGCGTGCGCCCCGAGTTTCCGCGCTCACTTCAGCTACCGCTTTCTTGAGGCTACGGAACGCCTGCTTGAGGGCATTGCGCGCCTCCCGGCGCGTGTTGCCGACGATGACACATGCGCCCTGAACCTCGGCGTAGTCCGGGCGTACCTCCCGCCACGTCGAGGCAGTCAGGGTGACACTCTCACCGATCGGTTGCTGCGCGGAACGGATCGCCCGGAGGATGTCCTTCGCTGTGACATCCGCCGCGGCTGCCGAGAGGGGGGAGAGCAGCATGCTCCCCGCGACCAGCCATACGGAGAACTTCGGAACCATAGAACAAGAGGGAAAGAAATAGAGATGCCTGTGGAGACGCTCCCCCTTGCATTTCCTTAACAGGGAAACGCACGCCTCTGGCTCCTGCACAAATGAGCATGGTAGAATCTTCGCGTCTCGTGGCCCGGTAGCTCAGCTGGTAGAGCACTCGCCTGAAGAGCGAGGTGTCGCCGGTTCGATCCCGGCCTGGGCCACCATTGACGTTCTACGAAATATATGGAAAATTCCGATTATGAGTGAAGGGGTGCGTCTTCTTCCCGCCGTTGATTCTCCAGACAATGAAACGCGACATATTTGTATCGATGTCGTGATCGGCCGACAGTCCAAGGGAATAGAGGAGAGCGTAAAGATGCTTCTTTTGGAAGAAGTGCTGGATTTTGTGGGGGGCGACAAGGCGGCGGCTGCAACCATATTGGGTTTGTCCCCGAAGACAATCTACAACAGATTGAATGCTGCTCTACCGTGAGGAATAGATTCAGAGTGCGAGTTTGATGCGTTCTTCCGGCAAAATAGCCCATTTTGGCCAAGAATGCGTCACATAGACGCAATACTTTACAACTACCTATGCTTTATTGTATAAACATCTCCTTTTTGTCTCTCCCCTCCTCTTCTATGGCGACACGTCGTCTGGTTCCCCTCCTCGTCCTGGCGCTCCTCATGGCGCCGAATGCCTCGCTGTGGACGTCCGCAGCATTTGCCCGCGCCACCGAGTGCGCCGATGCCATGGACAACGACCGCGACGGTTTCGTCGACTATCCGGCCGATCCGGATTGCGATTCGCGCATCGACGACCTTGAGCGTCCGACGCGCGTCGATCTCTCCTTGAGCCTGACCGACGGCAACCAATACGTCGCACGCGGGGAGCTCATGACGTACACGATGCGCATCAAGAACAACCTCACGGAAGCCTTCGTGTCGTCCGTGCGCGTGTCGCTCTCGAACCTGACGTACCTCGTCGATCCTCCCGCCTCCGCCGAAGTGCTCGACAGCCGCAACCTGCGGTGGAAGACCATGGATTTCAAGGCCGGCGAGGAGAAGGTTATCACCTTCACCGCCCGTGTGGTCGACCACACGCCCAACGGCGCCGCGGTCATCGCGCGCCTGACGGCGTCGAACCTGTCGACGACCGACATGAGCATCGTCTCCAGCGGCGGCAATCCTCCGCCCGCGCTGACGGCGACGATCACGGACGGCGAGACGGAGGTCGCCCCCGGCGGGATGCTGACGTACCACATCGTCGTCCGCAACGCGTCGGCGCACGCTGCGACGAACGTCCAGGTGTCTGCTTCCATGCCCATCTACGGTGATTTCCTCTCCGCGACGGACGGCGGAACGTGGGACGGCCGCAACGTCCGCTGGCGCAAGGTCATCATCGCCGCGAATGACTCCAAGGAATTCGTCTACATCATCGGTGTCCGCGACGGCGCGCCGGTCGGCAGGACGCTGCTCGCCAGTGTCGCCGTAGGCGACTCGGAGGACACGGACGCAACCACGATCGTTGCGCGCACGACGCCGCCCGCTCCGGCTCCGTCACCGGAACCCGATATCAACTCCCTCATCTTCCGCATGTCCTCGGATCGCTCCGAGGTCCTGGCGGGAGGCACGGTGAACATGACGGTCGCCCTGCGCAACACCTCGGGGAAGACGCTGGAGAACCTCATCGTGACCGCCCAGTCCGATCCCTCCCTCGCCACGGTCAGCGACGGCATGAACGCCGACGAGATCGCGGCGGGCGAAGTGGTTTGGCGCATCGCCGGCCTCTCGGCGGGCGACACGTGGCAGGGCTCCTTCGTTCTCGCCGTGAAACCGGGCGCGGCACATGGCTCGTCGCTGGGCGTCAGCGCCCAGGTCAGCGGCGCGGATGTCGCCGGCCTCGACATGCACAAGCGTTCGGACAGCGTGAACATCGGCGTGATGCGCCAGCTGCCGCAGACCGGCATGGCGCTGGACGTCGTCGCGCTGATCGCCATTGCGGGACTGGCGGCATTCGCCGTCCGCAGGCAGCGCAAGGCCATGGCCCAGTAATGATCGATTGCATAGCACACTCCATGGGGCACCTCACGTGCCGCCCCATGGTTTTTACTGTGCGCTACGGCTTTCTGTCACAAAAAGTGCGGCGGTACGTCTCAATAGGTGCAGACATCTATGACAGCACCTCTCCCCAACCTATCGCTGCCCAGCCTCTCGATGGCTCCTCATCTCATTGCGGAAGGATGGGAGTGTATTGCATTTATTAACAAATATTGTATAATATTCATCGAACACTCACACAATCACATGCGCCGATTGACCATACACACACTGCCGCTCGCAACATTCGGATTGTTCGTCGTTGCCGCATTTGCCATCGCAGCCACCGCGCCGTACACCTCTGTCTCCGCGAATCTGCGCGCAAGCAGCCTGGACGAAAACGGACCGCGGAGTGCGTCTGTGCTCCTCCGCAGCCAGGCCGAGGCTCTGCGGCGCCACCTCTTGCATCGCTCGGGCTACGCTCCGCAGGCAGGCGCGCTCGCCAGCGCCCTGGAACAGCGCGCGTCTCTTTTGGGACGCACGGTGACCGTCGCCTTCCGCGCCGAGACCGCCGTTCCCCTCTCCGTTCCTCTGCCCGCGCCCCAGGCCATGACGCTTGAGCACTCGTGGCTGACGCTGGTCAGCGACGGAAGCGGGGCACGGTACATCGTCGACCAAGCGAAGATACAGCGGACGCTCGAGGGCATGCTCGCGGACATCGTGCGCCCCGCCGTCCATGCGACGGCCGTTCTCTCCTCGCACGACAGCAACGATGCTCTCCTGCGGGCGATGCTGGACGGTCAGCCGCAAGACGGACTGCACATCGACATCCCCCAAGCCGCGGCGATCATCGCCACCGCATTGCAGACGGGCGAGCCGGAGGCAAACATTCATGTCACGCTGGAGCGCGGCACGGTTCAGATCATGCAGGAAGGACGTGCCATCACGTTGACGCGCATCGCCACGGGGCTCTCCAACTTCAAAAACTCCCCATACGGACGGATCGTAAACATCCGCAAGGGCCTGGATGAACGCGTGGATGGAACGGTCGTGCCGAGCGGCACGTCCTTCTCCTTCAATGAAACGATCGGGCCGGTATCCCAGGGTCGAGGCTGGCTTGAGGCGCTGGCGATCTTCAACGGAACGGATCTGCGTCCCATCGTCGGGGGCGGCCTGTGCCAAGTTGCAACGACCGTGTACCGCGCGGCACTCGCCGCCGGCCTGCCCATCGACAAACGCAAGAACCACAGCCTCTACGTCACGTACTACAAGGCGTACGGCGTCGGCCTGGATGCGACGGTATTCCCCGGTCACCAGGACCTGACGTTCACCAACGACACACCGGGCCCGTTGCTGATCGCATCACGCACCATCAACAATGACGGCATCGTCGACATCTACGGTATCGACGACGGGCGCACTGTGACGCTCGAAGGGCCATACTTCCCGCAGACCGCGCCGGCCGATCTCATCGTGCACACGAAGGCCGGCACGGTTCGTCCGCTCAAGGGGAGCGAAATCGCCTGGATCCAGCGTATCCGCCACGCGGACAGTTCCGAGACCGTGAACACGATCGTGTCGCAGTACGTGAAGCCGTATCCGAAGAAACTGGTGAGCGAATTCCCGACCGGCGATCACGGCATGGAGGTCTTCCACAGCGCCGCACCAGTCGTACAGTGAAGGTGTAGAATCCCCTCATGAACGAGTACGGAGCCCCGCTGTCCGATCTCGTCGAGCGCGATAGCAGCGTATTCGCAGATTTTTTGAGGAACGCGGGGAAGACGATGGAGCAGTTTGAGCTGGAAGTCGTCGGACGGGTTCTGGCATTCTGCGAGATCCACGCCGAGCGCATCAGCGCGTGCCTGCTGCACATGCCCATCGACCGCGTGCAGCTCATTGTGGGGACGCCGGAGGCCTTCGATTTCGAGCTCGGCGACTGCGAAACCCTCCTCGAATTGGAAATCTTCGGCGACGGATGGGAGACTTTCGACGTGCACCAGCTTCCCGCAAACCCGACCAACGAGGCATTGGTGCAATTCAGCCTCTTCGCCGCACACTCGGCGGAGGAAGAGATGTGAGAGGGTAATGGTGGGTCGGGTGGGACTTGAACCCACGACCAATTGGTTAAGAGCCAACTGCTCTACCAGCTGAGCTACCGACCCGGTACAACGAAGCGTAACAATGCTTGCTGACGCGGACAAGCGCTAACTGGCTTATTCATGGATCATCATGCAGGCCGTGCAATGGGAGAGAGATCATGGTATGATACACGTACCGGAGATTGTCACGCTCGTGACGCCGGACCGTTGATCCTTGGAGGACTACGTATGGTTCGCCGATGGTGGAAGACGCTAGACGTCGACGCAAAATGGACCGTATCGATTGTAGGATGTCTTCTCCTCGGGGGCGTATGGATTTTGCTCATTGCGCTCGCGGAGCACGCGAAGCTCCGGTAGTCATGCGCGGCCCCCCAGGGGGCCGCGCATTTTCAAAATACCTTCCTTGGCCGCGCCGCGCGCGAGCCGTCTCTCGCAGGGACAATAATCGCAAAAGGCAATTCCTCGTGCCATGCGATCACGTCGCCCTTCAGTTCGCGGCTGATCACGCGGCCATGGCGGATGTCCTCCGCCTCGGCATCGGACAGGTCGATGCGGGGGAAACCGGCCAAGACGTCCTTGAGCGGCAGAACGTTCGCCCATGCGACGCCGTCCGGCGCATACGCCGCGTCGACGGACCATTGCCCCACACGCGTGCGGTCCAACGATGAGAGGTACGCGCCGCACCGGAGCACCTGGCCCAGGTCGTGCGCGAGGGAGCGGATGTACGTCCCGGAGCTGCAGGCGACGCGCAACGTGAGGTCGGGGTAGGCATAGGCTTCGATGTCGCAGCGGGCGATCTCCACGTGCCGTGGCGGCAGGTCGAGCGGCTTGCCCCTGCGCGCGGCGCGATGGGCCGTCTGGCCAGCCACCTTGATCGCCGAGAAGGCCGGAGGCACCTGCTGCACGCTTCCGAGGAAGCGCTCCTCGATACGGCGTCGCAACTCAACCGGGTCCGGCGGAATCCACCCCGCACGGGGAGGGACATTCTCGATCACGCCTTCGCCATCGTACGTCGAACTGACGGCACCGAACCGCACGCCGGCGACGTATTCCTTCGGGAGGTCGTTGAAGAGCTCGACGACCTTGAGCGCCTTCGCCCCCACCGCAAGGACCAACAAGCCCGTTGCCGCGGGATCGAGCGTTCCCAGGTGGCCGATGTCCTTCTCGCCAAGGGCACGGCGGACAATGGCCACGACATCATGGCTCGTCGGCCCCTTGGGCTTCCGGAGGAGGAGGAACCCGTGACGCATGCGTTGAGTATAGCTTTTCGGCTAGGCAAACATCGGCAGAATCGCCGTGAGGAGGATGCCGATAATGCCGAGGATCGCCAGAGTGCGGAAGACTTTCTGCTGCGACATAGGTTATTCGGTAACGGTAATGGTCGTGGTCGTCGCCGCTTCGCGCGCCTGCGCCTCGCGCAGCGTCAACGTCACGGTGTACTCACCCGGCCGTTCAAAGATGTGGATGGGATTCTTCTCGTCCGTCTGCGACCCGTCGCCGAAGTCCCACACGAGGCTGTCCCACGTACCCGTCGAGCAGTCGCTGCTCAACTGCACGCCGCCGCCGGCCTTGAGCGTGGTGCGGCTCGCGCTGATGCATGGCGTCAGGATGGGCGGGCGGACGACGATCGTCTTGCTCGTGCGATACTCCTCGCCCTTCACCGTCCGCACGATGAGGTCCACGACGTACGTTCCCGGCTGTTGATACATGTGCTCCGCACGGGCACTGCCCGTGCGCGACGGCGTCCGATCACCGAACGACCATTCGTACCCCGTGATTTCCTGGCCGGGAATGAACGATTCTGACGCATCGAATTGGACCCGCAACGGAGCAACGCCGCTCTCCGGGCGCATGACGAAGAGAACATCGCGCGACCGCGGCTGCACCTCGATCGTATAGACCTTGCGGTAGACATGATCTTCCGCGTCCTGCGCGACGAGGTGGAGCGAGTAGGTGCCGTCGCGGCGGTAGATCGCCTGCAGCGTGTCCTCCGTGGAACCGACCTCCGTGGCCTCCGGCGCCTCCCAGGAGAACGTGACGAACGGCACCGCCGTGCGGGGGCGCAGCGAGAGCGTCAGAGGCACCTCGCCTTTGATCGTGTCTCCGGACACTTCCGGCGTTCCGTCAAACCGCAGGTCCGGCAAGCTCAATGACTCGGACACGCGCACAAGCGTCGAGAGTTCGACGAGCGATCCCGTCTTGCTGCGGACGCGCGCGAGCACGGGGAACACGCCCTTGCCATCGTACGTGTGGGCGATCTGCTGGCCCTCGCCTTGGGCGCCATCACCGAACGTCCAGGCGACCTGCGCCAAGGGCTCCTCCGTGGCGATGCGGAAGCGCACGCCGAACGGCGGAGGGCTGATGAGTAGCCTCGGCTCGGTGAGCAGCGCGGAGGAGAACGCGAGGGGTGGAGGCACTACGACTTCGATGGTCCGTTGGTACGTCGTCTGCGTGTTGTTCGCGAGGAGCACGGTCGCGGAGACGGTCACAGGGCCCAATTTGAAGTATGTGAACGTCGCCCGCGGCTCCTTGGTCGTTTCGTCGACCTGGCCGTCTCCGGTGAAATCCCACTGAACTTCCTTCAGGCTCTGCTGGTCCGTCACGACGTTGCTCACGTCGAAGAACACCGGACGCTCGATGAGAGGCGTGCGGGGCTGAAGCGTGAAGACCGACCTGCGGATGACGATGCGCCTGGACGCCCGACGAAATGATCCATCGGCGAGAACGATGCGTACGGCTGCGGCGTAGGCGTCCTCGCGGTCGTACGTGACGGTCAATTCCGGCACGACCGTCTCTTCATCGGCTTTGCCGTCCCCGTTCAGATCCCACAGGTAATTCACGACGCGCAGTCCCTGCGCGGTCAGCGTCTCGGTCGCCGAGCGGACGCTGTAGGTGACGTTGACCGGCGCGACGAAATCATCGGCGAGCGTGGGCCGGATGATCTCCATCGACAGAACGGGTTCGCGGAGGATGAGGAACGGCATGCCCGCGCTCGCGACGAGCGTGGGCAGGAGCGGCAGAATGAGGAAAATCAGCGAACGCTGTCGCTTCTCCGTCGGCAGGGGCGACGAGGCGATACGCTGCAATCCCAGCACGCCGACGCCGATGGCCAGCACCGCGGCGATCACCGCGCTCATCACGCCGATGGGCACAAGGGCATTGAGCTTTCCCGTGGCGTCCGGCAGGACCGCAACGAGAAAGAATGCCCAGAGCAGATAGAGCACCGTCGCGCCGCCGCCGATCGTCGGGAGGAGCATCTTCCACCGCTTCACCGCGGCCTCGCGCTTCTTGGTCTCCGGCGCGGGAGCAGCGGCCGCAGGCGGTGGCGCGGAAGAGACGATGCCGTCGACGGGAACGGGCGGTTGCTCCATGTGATCAGGTCGCGGGGAATGCGGAAGGCAGGGAGAGCGGCAGATCGCGCGCATCCTCCGGTACAAGGATGGGGTCTGCGGCGTTGTGCTCGCTGAACGTCGCTGTCAGTGTGCCGGATAATCCTGATGCCTTGCTCTCGCGCGGGGTGGCAGTCCAGGCGATTTTGCGCAGGTAGAACGTTTCGGCATCGATCCAGACTTCACCGGCGATGTGCGTAGATGCCCACTGCTTTTCGTACGCCTCCGCATCGAACGCCTCTCCGCGGCTGCGCGCGACTTCGGAGAGATACGTGCGGAGCTTGTCGACGTCGACATCGACCGCGTAGTGGTAGGTCGGAGCACCGTCGATCGTCGCAGTGCCGTGGTCTTCCGTGACGCGCAGAACGGATGCCTGCAGGCGCAGGAGCGTCGGATCCGGACTCTCGGGCGCGGCAGCATCCTCGTTCTGTGTGGACGGCACCCGCCACCACACGCCCGTCAGCCCGCCCGGCGCAAGCCCCGCAAAGGCGTCACGGAGAGGCCCCTCGTCCATCGATCGCAGTCGGACGAACACGTCGCGTTCACCGACGACGACGATGTCACCCTCCAACCCCAGCGGCATGTCGCCGCCCTTCACCCGCAGCGCCCCGTCGAGGGACAGGCGCTGGCCGCCGTCCTGCAGCCTCCCCTTGGCGCGGATGCTGACCGTCGCTCCCGGGAGCACGCCGCCCACCTCCGCATCCAGCGAAAATGCCGCGGAAACGAGCGAGGGAATGGCGTCAGTTGCGCGCTGCAAGACCTCCTCGGGCGGCAGCGGCGCGACGGCAGTCGTACCGCAGGCGGTCAAAACACAGAGGCCGGAAACGAGGATCGTCCGTACGATGGAGCGCACGGTATGGCAGTATGCAGCGAAGGAGGAAAAGAAGAAAGTGTCTGATTCCACATCTTCTTCGTCCCTCCCCTGATAGCAGCCTCTCCACGTTCTGCCTTGGCAGTTTCAACATCTTCCCGTCCTTTCTTTGTCTCCCCGCAACAAAGAAAGGACGACAAAGAAAGTGCACCGCCGCCAATTCCT